>CABUSH010000022.1 GCA_902494195.1 uncultured Collinsella sp.
GGCGCCGAGACGCTCGACAAGTCCCAGATCAGCGCCCGCACCATGATTAACCTTGACTCCGAGGAAGAGGGCGTTGCCACCGTCAGCTGCGCCGGCGGCGTCGTCGTTACCTACACCTGCCCGATCGCGCGCGAGCACAAGACCGGCAGCACCCTTACACTCGACATCTCCGGCCTGCTGGGCGGTCACTCCGGCAGCGATATCCACCTGGAGCGCGGCAATGGCAACCTCATCATGGCCCGCATCATCGACCGCCTGATGGTCGCCGGCGAGCCCGCCATCGTTAGCTTTAACGGCGGCACCAAGGACAACGCCATCAACCGTGAGTGCAAGGCTGTTCTGGTCTACGCCGACCACGCTGCCGCCGAGGCCGCGGCCCAGATCGCAAAGGGCATCATCGCCGACGTCACTGCCGAGCTCGAGGTCTTCGACCCTGGCTTTACCTGCACCGTCGAGATTGCCGACGACGCCGAGGTCGAGGCCATGGACGAGAAGTCCGCGCTTGCCCTCATCCGCGCCCTGCGTCTTGCCCCTAACGGCGTGATTCGCCGCAACGTCGCCACCGACGGCTCCGTCGAGGTTTCCTCCAACATCGGTGTGGTTGCCACTTCTGACGACCAGGTCAAGATCATGCTGTCCCCGCGCTCCTCGATCACCTCGCTGCAGAACGAGTTCAAGGACCGCCTGCAGACGCTGGCCGATGTCCTGGGCTTCGACGCCAAGTTCGAGTTCGAGTATCCCGGCTGGAGCTATGCCGAGCATTCGCCGGTCCGCGACGTCTTCGTCGAGAGCTATCGCGAGCTCTTTGGCTCCGAGCTGCGCATCGAGTCCATTCACGCCGGCCTTGAGTGCGGCCTGTTTGCCGAGGCCCTGCACGGCCTGGACGCCATCGCCGTGGGCCCGACGCTCTCCGATGTCCACACCCCGGACGAGAGCATGGAGCTCGCTTCCGCCGAGCGCTTCTACGAGCTGCTCATCGACGTCCTCAAGCGCCTTGCCGCGTAAAGGTCGCCTTGGTTAAGCCGCTCTAAATCGGCTGGCTATGAAAACGGCCGCCTGGCGTAATGCCGGGCGGCCGTTATTCGTTACAGTGCGAGAATCCCCAGATGCTCAAGCAAGATCTTAAGCCCGATGAGGATGAGCACGACGCCGCCCACGATGGTGGCGGGTTTTTCGTAGCGCGCGCCAAAGGTGTGGCCGATCGCTACGCCGGCGACGGAGAAGATAAACGTTGTGACGCCGATAAGCGATACGGCAGGAACGATGTCGACCGAGAGCGCCGCAAATGAGATGCCCACGGCCAGGGCGTCGATTGAGGTGGCGATGGCGAGGATCAGGTACTCGCCCAGGTCAATCTTTTCGGCATCCTTGCCGTCGCCTTCATCCTCGTCCTCGGTAAAGGCCTCCCACAACATTTTGCCGCCGATAAAGGCCAATAGGATAAAGGCGATCCAATGGTCGATGGGTCCGATGATGCCCATGAATTGACTGCCGAACGCCCATCCGATTACGGGCATGCCGGCCTGAAAGCCGCCAAAGAACAGGCCGAGCACCACGGCGACTTTAAGGTTGATCCTCTTCATGCCAAGGCCCTTGCAGATGGAAACGGCAAAGGCGTCCATCGAAAGGCCAACGGCGAGCAACACGAGCTCTGCGAGTCCCATAGTCTGGCTCCCTCTCTGCGGGCGAACCCGATTACACGACTACTCCCTCATTTATATGAGACCCGATGCTACCACATGGGTGGTCAAAAGATCCCGTCCCAAATGAGCTACCTAAGCTGTGTTCGCTCATTCTGTAAGCATCGGATTTTGCGGGCGTCACAGGGGCAAACCGTGAGAAACTTATTGACGTTTATGGAGCGTATACGATGGGAGCGATGCCTTGGATAAGAACGAGCTGCAAAAGCGTATGGAACAGGCCATTCGCCTGACGGCACCTGGTCAGCCGATCCGCACCGCCCTCGACATGATCATTGCCGGTCACCTGGGTGCCCTTATCTGCGTCGGCGACACCGAAAACGTGCTCGCCGCCGGTAACGACGGCTTCCCGCTCAACATTTCGTTTACCTCGAACCGCCTGTTCGAGCTTTCCAAGATGGACGGCGCCATCGTTATCGATGGCGACCTCACCCAGATCCTGCGCGCCAACTTCCACCTCAATCCCGATCCCTCGCTCGCCACGAGTGAGACGGGCATGCGTCACCGTACTGCCGCTCGCATGTCGGTGCTCACCGACGCCATCGTGATCTCGGTTTCGGCTCGTCGCGCCGTCGTTAACGTGTACGTCCACGGCAAGAGTTACGAGATCCAGCCCGTCACCACCATCATGAGCTCGGTCAACCAGCTCGTCGCCACGCTCCAGACTACCCGTCAGTCGCTCGACCGCTCCCTGCTGCGCCTGACGGCCCTCGAGCTCGACGACTACGTCACGCTCGCCGACATTACCGGTATTTTCTCGAGCTTCGAGATCATGCAGCAGGCAAAGACCGAGCTTAAGGATTGCATTGTCAAGCTGGGCAACCAGGGCAAGCTCGTGCAGATGCAGCTCGAGCAGCTCGCCGGCTCCAGCATGGATACCGAATACGACTTGATGATCCGCGACTACGCAAGCGATTCCTCTGAGGCAAACGCCGAGAAGATCCGCGCCGAGCTGAGCCGCATGACGCCCAAGGACCTGTCCGACCCGCAGCATGTGGCGGCGGTTCTGGGTTACGACGACCTGGACGAGGACTCCGTCATGACACCGCTGGGCCTGCGCACGCTTTCGCGCGTGTCCGTCGTGCGCGACGGCGTGGCCGAGAAGATCGTCGACGAGTACGGCTCGCTGCAGGAGCTCATGGACGACATCAGCGAGGATCCGGAGCGCCTGGGCGACTTTGGCGTTAACAACCCTGCCATTCTTGCGGACTCCCTGTACCGCATGAAGGGCACCAAACAGGGGAACGCATAATGGCGCCCGTATGCGCCGTGGTCGTTGCCGGTGGCAGCGGCCAGCGCTTTGGTAACCCCGGTGGCAAGCAGCTCGTCAATGTAGCGGGCCGTCCGCTTATGAGCTGGTCCATCCGCGCGTTTGACCGTAGCGATAAGGTCGGCCACATCGTCGTGGTTTGCCCTGCCGAGCGTCGTGCCGAGATGCGCCGCCTGGCCATCGAC
This sequence comes from uncultured Collinsella sp., assembly GCA_902494195.1. Classification (GTDB taxonomy): domain Bacteria; phylum Actinomycetota; class Coriobacteriia; order Coriobacteriales; family Coriobacteriaceae; genus Collinsella. Next base: position 3,156 of record CABUSH010000022.1, read on the forward strand.
CCGTTTGACTATGACACGCCCATCAGTTTTGCCGATGCCGGCGATACCCGTCAGGATTCCACCCGTGCCGGCGTGCACGCGGTGCCGGCGGGTTTCGAATATGTCGCCATTCACGATGGCGCTCGTCCGCTCATTACGACCGAGGCCATCGACCACGCTATCGACGTGCTCGTGAGCGACCGTGCTCTCGACGGTGTCGTGTGTGGACAACCCGCGATCGACACGCTCAAGATCGTTGACGGCGATAACATCGTCGAGACGCCGCCGCGTGAGCTCTATTGGGCCGCGCAGACGCCGCAGATCTTTAGTGTCGACGCCATGAAGCGCGCCCATGCCGCGGCGATTGCCGAGGGCTTTATCGGCACGGATGATTCGTCACTGGTCGAGCGCATGGGCGGACGCGTCCGCTGCGTCCAGAGCCCGCGCGACAACCTTAAGGTGACGGTGCCCGAGGACCTGCGTCCTGTAACCGCGATTCTGCTCGGTCGCATGGCCGAGGGAGAGGACCTTCCCCATGTTCGGTAACCTGCGCATTGGCCATGGCTACGACGTCCACCGTCTGGTGGAGGGGCGTCGATGTATCATCGGCGGTGTCGACATTCCCTACGAGCGCGGCCTGCTGGGCCACTCGGATGCCGATGTGCTCGCGCACGCCTTGGCCGACGCCATTCTGGGCGCCTGTCGCGGGGGAGACATTGGCAAGCTATTCCCCGACACCGATCCCGCCTATGAGGGCGCCGACTCGATGGTGCTGCTCGCTCGCGTGATGGACTATGCGCGCGAGCTGGGCTTCGAGTTTGTCGATGCCGATTGCACCATTGCCTGTCAGCAACCCAAGATCACCCCGCACCGCGATGCCATGCGCGCCAACCTCGCCCATGCTCTGGGCGTTGACGTCGAAAACGTGGGCGTCGCCGCCACTACGACCGAAAAGCTCGGTTGGGAAGGCCAGGGCGAGGGAATCGGCGCCTGGGCCGTCTGCCTGCTACAGAAAACCGTTAAGGAGTAACGAATGCGTATCTACAACAGCGCTACCCATAAAAAGGAAGAGTTCCAGCCCATCGAGTCCGGCAAGGTCCGCATGTACGTGTGCGGCCCCACGGTCTACGACAACATCCACATCGGCAATGCCCGCACGTTCATCAGCTTTGACGTGATTCGTCGCTGGCTCATCGCGAGCGGCTACGAGGTCACGTTCGCCCAGAACCTCACCGATGTCGATGACAAGATCATCAAGCGCGCCAACGAGCAGGGCCGCACTGCCGCCGAGGTCGCGACGGAGTTCTCGGACAAGTTCATCGGCGTCATGCGCGCCGCCAACGTGCTCGATCCCGATGTGCGCCCCCGCGCCACCAAGGAGATCGGCCCCATGATCGCCATGATCAAGACGCTTATCGAGCAGGGCCACGCTTACGCAGCCGATAACGGCGATGTGTACTTTGCCGTGCGCAGCGATCCCAACTATGGTCAGGTCTCGGGCCGCAACATCGACGACCTGATGGTTGGCGCGCGCATCGAGGAGAACGAGGACAAGAACGACCCGCTCGACTTTGCCCTGTGGAAGGCCGCTAAGCCCGGCGAGCCCAGCTGGCCGAGCCCCTGGGGCGAGGGCCGCCCCGGTTGGCACACCGAGTGCGCCGCCATGGTGCATCGCTACCTGGGCACTCCGATCGACATCCACGGCGGTGGCTCCGACCTTGCCTTCCCGCATCACGAGAACGAGTGCGCCCAGGCCACCTGCGCCTGGCACCAGGGCTTCTCCAACACCTGGATGCACACGGGCATGCTGCTGGTAGACGGCGAGAAGATGTCCAAGTCGCTCGGCAACTTCTTTACGCTGGCCGAGGTGCTCGAGCAGCACTCCGCTGCCGCCCTGCGCCTGCTGATGCTGCAGACGAGCTATCGCTCGCCGCTCGACTTCTCCTGGGAGCGCCTGGAGGGTGCCGAGAACTCTCTCACGCGTATCGCCGGTACGGTCGAGAACCTGCGCTGGGCTGCGAACCATGCGACAGCCGATGCCGATGAGGCAGCATCCGAGGCGTTTGCCGCCAAGGCCGCCGAGACCCGTGCCACCTTTAAGGAGTGCATGGACGACGACTTTAACACCGCCGGCGCCATGGGTGCCGTCTTTGGCTTTGTGACCGAGTGCAACCAGTACCTGGAGCAGGCGGGCGACGCTGCCGACAAGGCCGCCACGCTTGCCGCCGCCGACACGCTGGCCGAGCTGCTCGATACGTTTGGTGTTGAGCTCCCCGAGCCCAAGGTCGAGCTGCCGCTGGGTCTGCTGGGTGTTGCCGCCGGTCTGGTCGCCTACACGGGCGACGACGTGGACGAGGCCGCTGCCAAGATTCTCGAGGCCCGCGCCGAGGCCCGTGCCGCCAAGAACTGGGATCTGGCCGACGCCATCCGCGACCAGCTCAAGGACCTGGGCCTGACGATTGAAGATACGGCCGCTGGCACTCGTATCAAATCTCTCTAATCCCCGCGGGTTTCCCAAGCGCCCGACCTTGCCGTTCAAACCGTCGCTCGCGTACTCAAGTACGCGTCGCTCCTCTTTCACTGCAATCTCGGGCACTTGGAAAACCCGTACCGACCGCTTGAGCTATTCGTCTTAAGCGGTCGCTTCTTTTGTCCTGTTTGAAAATTTTTTAAAGGAGGCCGTTTTATGGCCGACAATCGCAAGCGCGCACCGCGTGGAGGCAAGCAGGCTGCTTCTGGCTCGCGTCCGATTCGCCGCAATGACCGCACTGCCGCTCCCAAGGGCCAGCGCGATCGCGCCCAGGCCGCACGTCCGCAGCGCGATCGCAACCGCGACAACGTTCAGGTCCCCAAGGGCGAGTTTATCGAAGGCCGCCGCGCTGCCGCCGAGGCGCTGCGCACCGGTTTTCCCATCAAGTGCGCGCTCATTGCCGAGGGCGGGGAGCGCGACGCCGCCTTGTCGCGCCTGGTCGACGACCTCAACGCCGCGGGTGTCCGCATTAAGTATGTGCCGCGCGCGCAGCTTGATGCGCTGTCGAGCCACGGCGCACACCAGGGCATTGCGCTCGAGGTGGGCAACTTCCCTTACGCCGATGTCGCCGACATCCTCGACCGCGCGGGTGACGGACCGGCGCTCGTCGTCGTGCTCGACCATGTGACCGACGATGGCAACTTTGGTGCGATCGTGCGCTCTGCCGAGGTTGTGGGTGCGGCGGGCGTCGTCATTGCCAATAAGCGTGCCGCCGGCGTAACGGTGGGCAGCTACAAGACCTCAGCCGGTGCCGTCATGCATCTCCCTATCGCGCAGGTTCCCAATATCGCCCGTGCACTCGACGACCTCAAGGCCGCTGGCTTTTGGGTGGGCGGTGCCTCCGAGCACGCCGAAGGCAGTTGCTGGGATGCTCCCTTCGAGGGCCGCGTGGCGCTCGTCATGGGCTCCGAGGGCGACGGCATCTCGCGCCTGGTGCTCGAGAAATGCGACTTCTTGACCAAGCTTCCCCAGCGCGGCATGATCGAGAGTCTCAACGTTGCCCAGGCGACCACCGCGCTGTGCTTTGAGTGGCTGCGCCGCAATGCCGGCGAGCTCATGGGGGAGGAGTAGCGCATGTCCAAGAAGAACCGTGCCAAGTCCAAGGCCAAGCGCTTTGGCGAGGGCTCGGCCAAGCCGATTGTTTCGGCCGCGACCTATGGCGTGGGCGGCAATGCGTTTGCGCAGGCCATCGCCGACCCGGTCTCGACGGTGCACTCCAATAAGCCCGAGCTGCTGGTGGTCGACGGCTACAACGTGATCCACTGTACGCCGCGCTACGAAAAGCTCGTGTACGACCATTCCGACGATCCGTATTCCAGCGATGTTCACGATATGGCGCGCACTGCCCTCATCAACGACGTGGCGGCGTTTGCCCAGGGCCGCTACGAGGCCGTAATCGTGTTTGACGGCGCGGGCAATATCTCCAGCGAGCGCCCCAACCTGCCGGCCCGCGGTGTGCGCATCGAGTTTTCGCCGACGGGCGTCTCTGCCGATACCGTGGTGCAGAAGCTCTGCATCGAGGCACGCGAGGAAGGCCGCGCGTGCTCCGTGGTATCGAGTGACGGCACGATCCAGGCTGTCGTCATGGGCAAGGGCGTCACGCGCATCTCGAGCCGTATGCTGGTGGACGAGATCAAACAGATCGATAACGACGTTCACGAGGCAGAGGAAGCTCCGCAGATCAAGATGACTCTGGGCAGTCGCCTGAGCCCCGATGCCCTGGCCAAGCTCAAGGCGTTGCGCGGACGGTAGGGGAGCATCTATAGAGACCGGTTACTCGATTGGTCAATCCGCTGGCCTGTAGTCAATGGGTTGTGGACTTGCCGCCGCCAAAACGAATAGTTTTTTGTTTTGGCGAACGGATAAAACTATTCGTTCTGGCGAATAGTTTTAAGATATGATCGGTCGAAGGGTCTGTTGCGCCCCGTCCTCATTTCCTTTATTCTTAACTGGCTTCGCGCGAAAGCGCCAAGTGTGCCAGTGTGGCGCAACGGTAGCGCAACTGATTTGTAATCAGTGGGTTGCAGGTTCGATTCCTGTCACTGGCTCCATGAGAGTTTCGGGCTCTGTTCCCTTGTGGGACAGGGCCCGTTTCTATTTATGTCTATAAGTCAGCGGGTGTGGCGCCAACCAAGCTCCAGTTTTGTCTCGATCTGTAACACGAAGGGGCGGAAAACCGTTCTAGTTGTTACAGAATGAGACGTAAGCCGGGGTCGCCGCGTAGTATCTCGATCTGTAACAGATAGGGGAGAAAATGTTCTCTAAATGTTACAGATTGAGACAAAGACGGGAACGAACCCAGCCGTTCACCTTGGGCGTGGATTATCGGGCGTACGAGCGTGGAAAATCTCCCGCTTAGTGAATGAGCGTGGATAATCTGCCACTTTGGCCTTGGGGGTACGCCAAAAGTGGGAGATTATCCACGCTCGATTTCAAACGGGAGATAATCCACGCTCAAATCTGCCGCGGAAGCCCGATCTCGACCTATATATAGGTGCAAATAAGCCGTTATCGAAGTTCGATTCTAAAGGTGTACTCCACTACACCAAAGTGTTACCTCGGGAAACGTCACCTCAGTATCCAAAACTATCGACCTTCATATCCAAACTCAACAAAACCGCAGGTCACGGCTATATAGATACGCCCGGCACCGTGTATCTAGAGGTTTTCGTTGACAGCCCCCAAGGTTGCATCGTATTATCTTTTTCGTTCGCGGGGGCGGCGGTCCAAAAGACCAAAGAACCTGCGGATACTTGAACGATTGGGAGTTTGCCCGAGTGGTTAATGGGGACGGGCTGTAAACCCGTTGGCTCTGCCTACATAGGTTCGAATCCTATAGCTCCCACCCGTCAAGTGCCTGTATAGCTCAGTCGGTAGAGCACTTCGTTGGTAACGAAGAGGTCACCAGTTCAAGTCTGGTTGCAGGCTCCATCCGGCGGTGTAGCTCAGTTGGTTAGAGCACACGGTTCATACCCGTGGCGTCACTGGTTCGAATCCAGTCACCGCTACCATAGGTAACACGGTGGCTTCTCAATAGTATGTTGAGAGGCCACTATGGTATAAAGGCAAAGTCCCGTCCGGGGACGACCTGTTTAGAGGAGGGCTTTATGGCCAAAGAGAAGTTTGAGCGCACTAAGCCGCATGTTAACATCGGCACCATTGGTCACGTCGACCACGGCAAGACCACGCTGACCGCTGCCATCACCAAGGTTCTCTCCGAGACCGAGGGCTGCAAGGCTGACTTCACTGCGTTCGAGAACATCGACAAGGCTCCCGAGGAGCGCGAGCGCGGCATTACGATCTCCGTCTCCCACGTCGAGTACGAGACTGCTGCCCGTCACTACGCTCACGTTGACTGCCCGGGCCACGCTGACTACGTCAAGAACATGATCTCCGGCGCTGCTCAGATGGACGGCGCTATCCTGGTCATCGCCGCTACCGACGGCCCCATGGCTCAGACCCGCGAGCACATCCTGCTCGCCCGTCAGGTCGGCGTTCCCTACATCGTCGTCTTCCTGAACAAGTGCGACATGGTCGACGATGACGAGCTCATCGACCTCGTCGAGATGGAGACCCGTGAGCTCCTCTCCGAGTACGATTTCCCCGGCGACGACATCCCCGTCATCCGTGGTTCCGCTCTGGGCGCTCTCGAGGGCGACGCCAAGTGGATGGACGCTATCCGCGAGCTCATGAACGCCGTCGACGAGTACATCCCGACGCCTGCTCGTAACAACGACCTCCCGTTCCTGATGGCCGTTGAGGACGTTATGACCATCTCCGGCCGTGGTACCGTTGCTACCGGCCGTGTCGAGCGCGGTGAGCTCAAGCTCAACGAGCCCGTCGAGATCGTCGGCATCAAGGATACCCAGAACACCGTCGTTACCGGTATCGAGATGTTCCGTAAGTCCATGGACTTCTGCGAGGCTGGCGACAACGTCGGTCTGCTGCTCCGCGGCATCAAGCGCGAGGACATCGAGCGTGGCCAGGTTCTCTGCAAGCCCGGTTCGGTTACCCCGCACACCAAGTTCACCGGTGAGATTTACGTTCTGACCAAGGAGGAGGGCGGCCGTCACACCCCGTTCTTCGATGGTTATCGTCCTCAGTTCTACTTCCGTACCACCGACGTTACCGGTACGGTCAAGCTCCCCGAGGGCACCGAGATGGCTATGCCTGGTGACCACATCACCATCGAGGGCGACCTCATCCACCCGATCGCCATGGAGGAGGGCCTGCGCTTCGCTATCCGCGAGGGTGGCCACACCGTCGGTTCGGGCATCGTCTCCACGATCATTGAGTAAATTAGCTCTTTGATATAGCTGACTTAGAGAACCCGGCACTTATATGGGTGCCGGGTTCTTTTCTGCAATGGATATTGAGCCGTTGCTGGTGTCGAGAGGATCGATAATGGTCCTGGATGCACCGTCGATTAGCTCTCGATGGCTTCATTGATGTGTTCCAAATATGAATGGATCCACCGAGAACCAATTGACTCGAGGTTTTCATTGACAGCACTTACGTGGAGCTGATAAAGTAACAACTCGTGCCCGTACGGGGCGGAAATGAAAGGTTCAGGATACATGCGTACTCTAGTTACTCTTGCGTGCACTGAGTGCAAGCGCCGCAACTATACGACCACCAAGAACAAGTCGACCATGCCTGATCGTATGGAGATCAAGAAGTATTGCCCCTGGTGCCGTCACCACACGCTGCACAAAGAGACTCGCTAGTCTCTAGTCACATACGCCAGTAGTTCAATTGGTAGAGCATCGGTCTCCAAAACCGAGTGTTGAGGGTTCGAGTCCTTCCTGGCGTGCCAGTCATTATTCCGTAAGCTCCCACTTGGGGGCTTACGGTTTACTCATGTATAAGCGCATTGCGCGGAGGTAACCCAAATGGCCAACAAGAAGAACAAGAAGAAGGCTCAGCAGCCGGCACCTGCCAACAGCGCTGCCGCCAACTCCAAGGTTGAGGCCAAGAAGGCCGTTGCCAAGAAGAACGAGAAGGCTGCGAAGTCCAAGAAGAACGAGAAGCCTGGTTTCTTCGCCCGCACCAAGAAGTATTTCGCTTCGGTCAAGTCCGAGATGAAGCGTGTCACGTGGCCCGATAAGAAGGAGCTCGTGAACTACTCGGTCGTCGTTTGCGCTTCTCTGGTCGTCGTCGGCGTCGTCATCGCTCTGCTCGATGCTGGCTTTGGCGAGGCTCTTGCTCTGTTCTCTGGATTGAGGGGCTAAACCATGTCTAAGCGTTGGTACGTCGTTCACACTTACTCCGGATACGAGAACCGCGTAAAGTCCGATCTCGAGCATCGTATCGAGACCATGGGCATGCAGGACCGTATCTTTGATATCGAGATTCCTATGGAGCGCGTCACCGAGATCAAAGAGGGTGGCAAGCGCGAGACCAAGGATTCCAAGATCTTCCCGGGTTATGTTCTGGTCCGCATGGAGATGGATGACGATGCTTGGACGTGTGTTCGCAACACGCCCGGCGTCACCGGTTTCCTAGGCGGCAACGGCAAGCCCGCTCCGCTTTCCCGTGACGAGTACAACAAGATGACTCGTCGTCCCGGTAAGGGCGATTCGCCCAAGCGCACCTCGGTTGATATTCAGGTCGGCACGTCCGTCCGCGTCACCGATGGCCCGCTTACCGACTTTGATGGCAAGGTCTCCGAGGTTAACACCGAGGCTGGCAAGCTCAAGGTCACGCTGATGATCTTTGGCCGCGAGACGCCGGTCGAGCTCGACTTTAACCAGGTCGCTGTCATCGCTTAAGTTTTCGTCCGTTCGCGCGAGCGTGCTTCTTCTGTGACTGCTCATCTCAGGAGTGCTTCTAACACGTGCGTGCTTACGATATAGCAAGTACTTCACACTCGTGATTCGAAAGGAATGACCATGGCTGAGAAGAAGGTTGCCAACGTCATTAAGCTCCAGATTCCTGCTGGTGCAGCTAACCCCGCTCCTCCCGTCGGCCCCGCCCTGGGCGCTGCTGGCGTGAACATCATGCAGTTCTGCCAGGCCTTTAACGCCGAGACGCAGGACAAGAAGGGCGACATCATCCCCGTTGAGATCTCTGTCTACGAGGATAAGTCCTTCTCCTTCATCACCAAGACCCCGCCGGCGGCTCACCTCATCAAGAAGGAGCTGAACCTCAAGTCTGGTTCCGCTAAGCCCCAGGCCGACAAGGTTGGTCAGCTCTCCCAGGAGCAGCTCACCAAGATCGCCGAGATCAAGATGCCGGACCTCAATGCCAACGACATTGACGCCGCCAAGAAGATCATCGCCGGTACCGCCCGTTCCATGGGCGTCACCATCGCTGAGTAGCGATTTCTTATGGTAACGACGGGTGCTCCGACCGGGGCGCCCGTTAAATGTGTGCAATAGGGCACACGATACGATGTGGGAGGGCTCACGCCCGTTTAACCACAGGAGGTAATGCACATGGCTAAGCATGGTAAGAGCTATAACGCCGCTGCCGAGAAGATCGACCGCGCCACGCTCTACACCCCCCTTCAGGCTGCCAAGCTCATCAAGGAGCTCGACACCGCCAAGTTCGACGAGACCGTCGAGGCCCACTTCCGTCTGGGCATCGATACTCGTAAGGCTGACCAGAACATCCGTGGTTCCATCTCCCTGCCCCACGGCACCGGCAAGACCGTTCGTGTTGCCGTCTTCGCCGAGGGCGAGAAGGCCCGCGAGGCCGAGGCTGCCGGCGCCGACATCATCGGTTCCGACGAGCTCGTCGCCCAGATCCAGAAGGGCGAGATCAACTTCGACGCCGCTATCGCTACGCCGAACATGATGGCCAAGGTTGGCCGCATCGGTAAGATCCTTGGTCCCCGTGGCCTTATGCCGAACCCCAAGCTCGGCACCGTGACCATGGACGTCGCCAAGATGGTCTCCGAGCTCAAGGCTGGCCGCGTTGAGTACCGCGCCGACCGCTACGGCATCTGCCACGTGCCCCTGGGCAAGAAGTCCTTCTCTGAGCAGCAGCTCGTCGAGAACTACGCTGCCCTGTACACCGAGATCCTGCGCGTCAAGCCCTCTTCTGCTAAGGGCAAGTACGTCAAGTCCATCTCCGTGTCTTCCACCATGGGCCCTGGCGTCAAGGTCGATCCCGCTGTCCAGCGTGACTTCCTGGCTGAGTAACTGCTAGTTACTGCCTGAGCAAAGCAAGCATTGCTAAAGAAACCCGGTTCTGCCTTTGCAGGACCGGGTTTCTTGCTATCGCGTCAAAAGCACCACAAAGGGGACGGTGTCTCCTTTGTGGTGGTTACCAGGGTGTTCTAGCTGTTGAGGACTCGATGGCATCGTGGCGTTTGAGCTCGCGGCGCATGGTTTGCGAATTGAGCCAGGCTGCCTGCCAGCCACGGATGGGGTAGCGCGTCTGGTCGAGCTCAAACTGCGTATAGCCGCAGGCGTTGATGATCGTCGTTCCACACACATGCTGCCGCTCGCGCTGAAAATCGTAACCGTAGCTTTGGTGTACATGCCCATGCACCATGTAGTCGGCCCCCCAGGACTCAAGCGCCGTGTTAAAGCACTCAAACCCTCGATGCGGTAGATCGTCCAGATCACCCATACCGGCGGCGGGCGCATGGGTAAGCAGAATGTCGCACCCGCCGACCATTCTAACCTTACGCGACAGCTTACGCATGCGCTTGGACATCTCGCGTTCGGTGTACATGTTAGCGCCGTCGCGATAACGCATGGACCCGCCAAGGCCCGCAATGCGAATCCCTCGGTACGTGTACACGCTGTCTTCTACGCAGATGCATCCGCCCGGTGCATGACGTGCGTAGCGGTCATCGTGATTGCCACGCACGTAGATGAGCGGTTTGTTGATGACCGTAACCAAAAACTCAAGATAGTCCGGGTCCAGATCGCCGGCGGACAAAATCAGGTCGACTCCCTCAAAGCGTTCCTTGCGAAAGCACTCCCAAAGGCATCGTTCTTCGGTATCGGCTATGGCAAGGATTTTCATAGGGCGGTAACTCCCGGCTCATCGTCGAGCTGCGGAATGGTGCCTACCACGTTGTCCGCCAGCCAATTCATCTCGACAATCTGCGTGCTCGGCAGCGGAGGGAAGCCTTCGATCTGTACCACGCCGCTCTGGCTGTGGAGCTCGCCGCCAAAGGGGTTGATGGAACCCTCGACAATGCCGTTGCGGAGCAACTGCACGAGTTTGCGCGTCTGGTAGGGTAGGCCCGGAGCGTAACGGATATCGATAACGCCCGAGCTCATGCCGTACCAGTAGTTGACGGCGCGAACCTGGTTGTCGTCACTGGTCTCATCCCAGGTGCCATGCAGTAGGCTTCGCACGATGAGCTCGTAGTAACGGCCCCAGTTCCATACCGGCATGGCGATGCCGGAAACCTTGCCATCGACCAGGCGGTGGAGTCCGTAGGCCGTAGGGTCTTCGAGCGACTTTGACATGTCAGCGCCGGTCATGACGCTCACGCCTTCGCGGCACATGGCCTCGGCAAGACCGCCGGCGGGCACATCGCCCCAGGTGAGGATAATTTGCGCGCGGGGGTCGAGCAGCGAGGCGCCGATGGCAAAGGCATTGATCTCGCTGAGCGCGCCGGATGCGAAGACCGACGCGTGGTAGCCGATGCGATGGTTGTCCGCCATGCTGGCGGCAAGGGCGCCCAGAAGGAACTTGGCCTCGTACATCTTGCCAAAGTACGAACGGACGCTTTGGTGGGGAAGGCCGATAGAGCAGTTAAGGAACCGAACCTGGGGATACTCAACGGCAGCTCTGAGCGTGTATTCCATCAGGCGGTGCGAGGTCGAGAAGATGACGTTGTCTCCATGTTTGACAGCCGTTTCCACGGCGGCGTAGAACACGTCCGGATCGTGACAGTCCTCGAACGCCTCGGTGCGCACGATACCGCCAAAGTGCTCATCGAGATACTGACGCCCTTGGTCGTGCAGGCTGTCCCAGCTCGACGCCGCACAGGGGAACTCATGGATAAAGGCGATGCGCAGGGGGTTGGCCGCCGAATAGACGGTCTTGCCCATAAAGAAGTTGAGCACGCCGGAGGTGGACTTGGCGGGCGTCTCCTCCTCGTCGATGCTCGGTGCTTCGACAAGATCGACCTTGTCCTCGTCGCTTTTCCCGGCGATGACCAGCTCGCGCCAGATCTTGCACAGGCGGTTTACGACGATATCCGTCGGCGTATCCAGCAGGCGGTCCTGGTTGTACACGTTGAGGTAGACGAGCATGGCGTCGGCAGGCGGAATGTCCAGGTGGTCGCCGCCTGCGCGAAGGTAGGCGCGCTTAAAGAGCAGGAAGGTGTGGCGCAGGTAATCGACCTTTTTCTGCGGCCATTTTTCGATAAGGTTCTGACCGAGCATCTTGGCGAGCGTCTCGTAGCTTCCCTCACGCGAGAACTCGATCTCGTATAGGGGGCAGACGCGCCAAAACGCGCAGAATTCACCGTACAGGCGGCTTTCGACGGAATCCCATGTGCCGGGGTAGAGACGGGTGACCTTGGCCGAAACCGTTGGAGCGTCCAGGAATTTGAGGACACTGACGCGTTTGTTGCCTTCCTGGACATAGAACCGATGCATGAACTCGGTGACGATGATGGGGTCGCGATAGCCCTCGGTTACCTGGATGTCGTAGAGGTTGGACCACTTGCGGGCGAACTCGGTGTTAAACGGCAGCAGGGGCATAAAGTTGCATGAAAAGGCGGACTGACGGCCTTTGGTGACCGTGCCGACGACCATTTCGAGCGGAATATCCCGCAGGCCGACGCTCACTCGCTGACCTAAGGGGAGCTGAGCAACCAAGCTATCGAGGTCCGTAAGGTATGGATGCTCGCTTTGGCTGATGGCGCGACGGCGTCCCTGCTCGCCGCGCTTGCGTGCTTGACGATAGGCCTCTTCCATGGTGTCTACTCCCTTAGTCGTTTAAACAACGATATGAACCATGGTACCACGAATGAAAACCACTACAAAGATGCCTGTCCCCTTTGCGGTGGTTTAGGCGATGATGGGGGCGATGGCGCGGATGCAGGCGTCGGCTGCCGTGAAAGTGGTGCTGTCGTCGCTGACGATAAAGATGATCTTGCCCTTGATACCAAAGTCGCCGATTTCGCTAAAGAGCACGTAGGGCTCCTTGTCAAAGCCCGAGATGGGAAGCACGGCGGCCTTGGTGGCGCTGGTCAGCTCGTCTGCCAGTGCGTCGAGCGAGGCCCACTTGGACGTGTCCTTTACGGCAACGGGCACAGCCACACGCCCAAAGGGCATCAAATGCACGAGTGTGTTCTTGGAAATGTTGGAGTTGGGGACGATGATGGTCTGCCCGCAGGCATCTTCGATGGTCGTATGGCGCCAAGTGATGTCTTGGACCACGCCGGATACGCCGCCGACCTCGATATTGTCGCCGGGTTTGATGATGCCCATAAACGTCACCTGCATGCCGCCGATAAGGTTTGACAGCGTGTCCTGAAAGCCGAGCGAGATAGCGATGCCGCCGACGCCAAGAGCGGCGACGAGGGCGTTTGCATTAATGCCAAAACAGTTGTCGAGGATAAAGCTGCCGCCGATCATCCAAATGACGGCGCGCGCGATGTTGATGAAGATACTCGATGCCGGAAGCGGGTTATCGTCTCGGTTGAGCAGATGGTTCAGGGTCTTGGATACGACCTTGGCGGCGACGGCGGTGCCTATCGCCAAGATGACGGCCCAGATGATGTTGTGGACCCACCGTTGCTCAAAGAAATGAAGAATCGGCTCAAACAATTCCATGTAGGGAAAACCTCCTAATGATCGTTCAACCATGATACCCACCAAGAAGCCCGTCCGATCAAATTCGGACGGGCTTCTGTGCTCGATATAAGGTTTAAGCGGCGGGGCTGTAAGGCCCGGCGGTGTAGCTTAGCGTCGACGCTTCCAGATAATGCCGAGCATGATGACGATGATGCCGCCGATAAGGCACGCGCCAACTACTGCTAGCGTGCGGTCTCCCGTTGCGGCGAGCTTACCGGTCGTCTTCTTGGTGATGACCTTCGTGGTCGTCGTGTCCGTCTTAGGCGAGGGCTTAGGCGTCAGGGCCGGTGTGGGCGTGGGTTCCACGGCAGCGGAGCCAAAGCTGATGGTGCCCGCGAGCGAGGCCATCTTGCTCTCCCAGCCGTTCTGCCCAATCAGCGCCCTCAGCGCCGCCTCGCACGTGCCCCACTCGGTGTACTTGGTGGCGTGTGCAAAGGTGGGAAAGTCGGCCGTGTTGGTAATGATGTAGTTGTTGGTTGCGACGGTATAGGTCTTGGCGGGGTCGAGCGTGCTGCCGTCCTTGGTGAGTGTGGCACTCACAATGCGCTTGCCTTCGGGCTGCGTCCAATCAATCGTCACGTTGATGCCGCCAAAGGAGAGAACGCTACCGGAGTCATCGCGCCACTTGTACTTGTCTTGCGCCTCCTGCTCGGTATGGCCGGCTGCCACGTAGGCTTGCTGAAGCTCGTAGCTGTGATTGCACTCGTCGCTGATTTGCAGCGAGTGCTCGAGTGCTGCGAGGAAGTCCGCGCCGGTCATGGTCCAGGTTTCCACGGTGTTGCCGTAGGGCGAGATGGCGATGACGTTGCCGGCGGTCACGTTGCCCGCCGCGATGCCGCCGCGGATGCCGCCAGCGTTTTCGATAGCGAGGTCCGCGCCCGTCAGGGCAAGATAGGAGCCGCAAATCACGTGGCCGATGGTCTGGGCCTTGGTGGTGTCGCCCTCCTTGCTGGGGCGGAAATCGGTGGTGCGCACCATTTCCCAACCATGCGTGCCTGCGGCGTCCTCGCCGTAGAAATAGTTGGTGGCGGATGTGCCGAGCACCTTGTTCGATTCGTTTTCAAAGGCCTCGTCGAGCGGCTTGATCTTGTTGCGGACGTCTTCAAGGCGGCTTTGGTAGTCGGAGCCCTTGTCGGGGTCTGCCAAAAGGTCGTTGACGTTCTTGGCGGTGTAGAGCCTCTCGTCGCTGCCGTCTGCAGGGACCGTGACCGTGTCATCGTCGGTCGTCTCGGTGCCATTCGTGTCGTACCTGTACGGAATGGAAAGCAGCCCCACCTCGGCAAAGGCGCTGCCTGCCTCGACAACGTGGATCGTCTTGCCGTCGGCTCCCGTCACCTTTTCGTTAAGGTTGATGTGCTCGTGGCCTGCGATAAGGGCATCGACGTCACGGAGCCGCGTGGCAAAGGTCTTTGCGTCGAGCGTGTGCGCGATACACACAACAACATCGCAGCCCTCCCTGCGCAGCTGCTCTGCCTCGGCATTGATGGCGTTCGCGGCACTCGAGAAGCTGGTGCCCGCGACCAGGTCCGCGCGCAGCGAGGATCCCAGCGACTCATCCATGGCACCCACGACGCCGACCTTGATTTTGTAGTCGAATGTGGAGTGATCCTCGCTATCCTCCCAGGTGCGATCGAGCGTCTTCGTGATGCTCGAGCTCCATACGCCGCTCGTAGACTTCGCATTCGCGCAGAGCATGGCGAAGGGCGTGCCGGTGGTGCTGTAGCCGGTCATGGTGCGGAGCTTGTCCGCGCCGTAGCTCCAGTCGTGGTTGCCTGGCGTGGTCGCGTCGTAGCCGTCGGCGTAGAAGGTGTCCATGAGCTCGGCGATGCTCTTACCCTCGCTCATGGTGGCGAAGGACTGTCCGTGGAAGGTGTCGCCCGCATCGAGCAAAAGATCGGGGGCGTTGCCCTGGGCGCTATAGAGAACTGCCAGTCCGTCGAAGCCGACGGTGCCGGTGCCCTTGCTTTCGTTGTAGCTGTACTTGTAGCTGCCGTGGATGTCGTTGGTGTGCATGACGGCCACGGAGCCGTCAATAGCGGCGGGCAGGTTCCCCGCGAAAGCGAGGCTTGGGATGCCTGCGAGCGAGCCGGCAAACAACGCGGCGGCTAACGCAAGGCGGGGGAGTCTTTTCATGGCAGTTTCCTTAGTCCTTAGCCAGAATGTCTGGTCGAATATCGGATTATCGACATAATATGCGAAAACCGCCGCAAGGGCGTCTGTCCCTTTGCGGCGGTTTTGACGTTTGCGCAGGTAAAACCTGCCAAAATAAACCTGTCCCTTTTTGGTAGGTTTAGCTCAGCAGCATGCGGTCGTTGGCGAGCTCGCCGCCCGAGACCTCCTCGAACTTCTGCAGCAGGTCGGCTACGGTGAGCGACTTCTTCTCATCGCCCGCCACGTCGTAGATCACGTGGCCTTCGTGCATCATGATCAGACGGTTGCCCAGACGGATAGCGTCGTTCATGTTGTGCGTGACCATGAGCGTGGTCAGGTGGTTCTCGTCGACGATCTCCTCGGTCAGGTTGAGCACCTTGGAGGCCGTCTTGGGGTCGAGGGCCGCGGTGTGCTCGTCGAGCAGCAGCAGGCGCGGCCTGGTGAGTGTGGCCATCAGCAGGGTGAGCGCCTGGCGCTGGCCGCCCGAGAGCAGGCCGACCTTGGCGTTGAGACGCGTGTCCAGACCAAGGTCCAGGCGCTTGAGCAGCTCAACGTACTCATCTTTCTCGGCCTTGGTGACGCCCCACGAAAGGCCGCGACGCTGGCCGCGACGCTTGGCGAGAGCCAGGTTCTCGGCGATCTGCATGTCAGCAGCGGTACCGCGCATGGGGTCCTGAAACACGCGGCCCAGGTACTTGGCGCGCTGCGACTCGCTCAGGCGCGAGATGTCGGTGCCGTCGAGCTCAATAACGCCCGAATCGAGCGGGTACACGCCGGCGATCATGTTGAGCAGCGTGGACTTGCCGGCGCCGTTGCCGCCGATCACGGTTACAAAGTCGCCGTCATTCAGGGTGAGGTCGACGCCGGTGAGCGCGCGCTTCTCGGTGACGGTGCCCTTGTTAAAGGTCTTCTTGACGTGCGAGAGCTTAAGCATCTGCCTCATCCCCCTTCGTGTAGGAGCTGCGGAGCTTATAGCGCTCCCAAACCACGGGTACGCACAGGGCCACGGCGACGATCACGGCGGAGAGCAACTTCATGTCGTTGGCGTCCATGCCCAATTGCAGCACGATGGCGCGGATAAGGAAGTACACCACGGAGCCAAAGACGGCGGAGGCAAGACGGACGCTAAACTGCGTGAGACCGCCGGGCAGCAGGCGGCCGAGCACCTCGCCGATAACAATGGCGGCAAGACCGATAACGATGGCACCGGTGCCCATACCAATGTCGGCATACTTCTGGCTCTGGCAGATGAGCGCGCCCGAAAGGCCGATGAGGGCGTTGGAGAGCACGAGGGCGATCATCTTGGTGGAGTTGGTGTTGACGCCCAGAGCGCGGATCATGTACTCGTTGTTGCCGGTGGCGCGCAGCGCCGAGCCGATCTCGGTGCCAAAGAACCAATACAGGATGGCAACGATAGCCACGGCGAGCAGGATGCCCAAGATGATGGCAACGGTGGACTGCGGCAGACCGGTCATATTGCTGACGGCCGAGAACACGGTGCCCTTGGCAAGAATGGGCGTATTGGACTTGCCCATGATGCGCAGGTTGATGGACCACAGGCTGATCTGGGTGAGGATTCCGGCGAGGATCGCGGGAATCTCAAAGACGGTGGTCAAAATGCCCGTGACGGCACCCGCGATGGCGCCGGCGCACATACCGGCCAGCACGGCGAGCAGCGGGTCGACGTTGTTATTGACGATGAGCACAGCGCAGACGCAGCCGCCGAGGGCAAAGCTGCCGTCGCAGGTCATATCGGGAATGTCGAGCAGGCGGAACGTGATAAACACGCCAAGCACCATAATGCCCCAGAGGACGCCCTGCGAAACGGCGCCCTGTAATGCAATGAGCATGCTTTATACCTCCTAGGATAGAGTGGACACGTGAGTCACCATGATAGCGGTAACAATGTATAAAAGAGCTGCGGACGGATGTTTTGTCTCATCCGAAACAAGCAGGGCGAACGCCGGTTTTTAGCGTTCGCCCCAAGGACTCAGATATTGAATAACGCGGCTGTGGCGCGCGTGCGGGCCCTAGACGCGTTACCGCGCATGGCGCTACTCGTCCAGAGTGGAAAGGTCGATGCCCAGCGCCTCGGCCATCTCGTCGTTCTTGACGACGACCAGGTCCTTGCTCGAGAGGTGCTTGATCGGCATGTCTTCGGGCTTGGCCTCGCCCTTCAGGATCTTAACGGCCATCTCGCCCGCGGCGTAGCCCAGGTCCTCATAGTTGATGGAGAGGGTGAACAGGCCGCCGGCCTTACACATGCCCTCCTCGCCAGTCACGAAGGGGAGCTTGTTCTCCTTGCAGATCTGGCCGACCTGCGAGGCACCCGCGGCGATGGTGTTGTCGGTGGGGGAGTACAGCGCGTCGACCTTGCCCACGGCAGACTCGACGACGGACTGAATCTCGTTGGAGCTCGAGACGGTGAAGTCAGTGTACTCGAGGCCCAGCTTGTCGAGTTCCTTCTTGGCGGCCTTGATCTGGACGTCGGAGTTGGACTCGGCGGTGCAGTAGAGCAGGCCGACCTTCTTTACGTCGGGCAGGACCTTCTGCATCATCTCGAGCTGCTCGGCGACCGGGGTGAGGTCGGAAGCGCCCGTGACGTTGGTGCCCGGCTTGTCGTTGTCCTGTACCAGGCCGGAGGCGGCGTAGTCGGTGATGGCACAGCCCACGATGGGGATATCGGCCGTGGCACCGGCAGCAGCCTGCGCGGCGGGTGTGGCGATGGCATAAATCAGGTTGACGTTGTCGCCCACAAACTTGTCGGCAATGGACTTACACGTGGACTGGTCGTTCTGGGCGTTCTTCTGGTCGATCTTGACCTTAAGGCCGCTCTCCTTGATGGCCTTGACAAAGCCGTCGTTGGCGGCATCGAGTGCGGAGTGCTCGGTGAGCTGCAGAACGCCGATGGTGTAGTCGGAACCGGCGGCAGCAGAGCCGGAACCAGAGTTGCCGCCGCATCCGGCGAGCGGGGCGAGCGCGAGCAGGCCGGCGGAGACCAGAAGGCTCCTGCGGCTGATGGTGATGTCCTTCATATCATTACCCCCAGTATAAAAATGGCTGGAAACACTGCACTGGGACAAAGTGCAAGTGGAACTATAGTAGCGCTGATGTCCATTTTTACAACAGCCTGGCGGGTTTTTTAATACAGAATCGGATGGGCGGTACGGGTAGTCGAATGGGCGGCGGAGGGTCTTATGCGGCGGAGGAGGCGTCGTCCTCGTCCAGGGCGGCGAAGAGCTTCTTGCCGTCGAGCAGGCGCGTGCTGACGTTTCTCATACGGGCGATCTCGACGGTGCGCAGCGTATCGTCGGCGCCTCGGGCGTCGTAGACCGTTCCCAGCAGATACGAGATGCCATCGCGCTGCCTGATGGCAAAGGGACGGAGTGTCATCCGTGCTGCTTCGGTTTCGCCACGTGTCGTGACGCTCGAAATATCAAAACTCACCGTGGTTCCGTGGTCGATGGCCTGCTCGACGAGCTCGCACGTGTCGATGCGCTTGATGGGCGTGCGTGTTGCCTTGGTGGCCTTGCTGCCTGCGCTTGGAACGGGTTCGGGTGTATCGAGGTAGCCGCGAACGTCGGCGCTCGCCATGGCAACTAAGTGCTGCGCCATGCTCTTGCGGATAGCGATAGGCGTGGAGCGGTTGCGCATGACCATACCGTGGAGCCGGATGATCTCTTCATCGGTGAGCGGGCGGGTAAGAAGTTTGTAGCCCACGCCGCGTTTGTACTCAATTTCGTATCCGGCATGGCGAAGCGCGGAGATGGCGGTGTAGATGCTGCGCCGCGCCGCCGAAATGGGCATGCGGGCGGGGTCGTCGGGATGGGCGAGGCGCCGGATCAACTCATCGGAAAGCATGGCCTTGTCCTCGCCGGTGTTTTCGCTTAATAGTTGCAGGATGCGAACGGCGCGATAGGCTGCCATCGAGGCGGCGCCTCTAGTCGTGGTGTCGTAGGTTTCAACAGCGGCTTCGGTCATGGTGTCCACGTCCTTTCCGTTTTGGGTGGCGACGGTATGGAGCCTAGAACGTGGGGCTTTCCCAGGGGCGCAGGGCGCTCTGGGCGGTCGGTAGTCGTCGGCAAACGGCGGGTCGAGTTTTCAACAGCCCTGCTCAACTGACCAAAAACTTGCCAGAAGCTTGACGGATGCTGTTGAAAAAAGCGTCTCTCGATCGATGTCGAGAGACGCTTATGCGATGGGCGTTGGCGTGTGGCGACGCGAACTAGCGTCCGACGATTAGAAGTCGGCGTTGCCCACGGTGCGCGGGTGCGGCAGGACGTCGCGGATGTTGCCCACGCCGGTCAGATACATGACCAAGCGCTCGAAGCCCAGACCGTAGCCGGCGTGCTTGCAGGAACCGTAGCGGCGCAGGTCAAGGTAGTACTTGTACTGCTCGGGATTCATGCCCAGGTCCTTGATGCGGGCCTCGAGCAGATCCAGGCGCTCCTCGCGCTGGGAGCCACCGATGATCTCGCCGATGCCCGGCACCAGGCAGTCGGCGGCGGCGACGGTCTTGCCGTCCTCGTTCATGCGCATGTAGAAGGCCTTGATCTCGGCCGGGTAGTCGGTTACGAAGGTCGGGCGCTTAAAGTGCTCCTCGGTCAGGAAGCGCTCGTGCTCGGTCTGCAGGTCGATGCCCCAGCTCACGGGGTAGTCAAACTTGTGGCCAGCAGCGACTGCCTGCTCCAGGATCTCGACAGCCTCGGTGTAGGTAACGCGGGCAAAGTCGGAGTTGGCGACATGGTCCAGGCGCTCGAGCAGGCCCTTGTCCACAAACTTGTTGAGCATATTGAGCTCGTCGGGGCAGGTTGCCATGACGTCCTTGAGGACATACTTGAGCATGGCCTCGGCGTTATCCATGTAGTCGTTAAGGTCGGCAAAGGCCATCTCGGGTTCGATCATCCAAAACTCGGCGGCGTGGCGCGTGGTGTTGGAGTTCTCGGCACGGAAGGTGGGGCCAAAGGTGTACACGTCGCCAAAGGCCATGGCAAAGTTCTCGGCATTGAGCTGGCCGGACACGGTGAGGCTCGCATGCTTGCCAAAGAAGTCCTGGCTCCAGTCGACCTCGCCGGACTCGGTGAGGGGCGGATTTTTGGGGTCGAGCGTGGTCACGCGGAACATCTCGCCGGCGCCCTCGCAGTCACTTGTGGTGATGATGGGGGTGTTGACGTAGACAAAGCCCTGCTCCTGGAAGAAGCGGTGGATGGCGGCAGCCGCGACAGAGCGGATGCGGAACACGGCGCGGAACAGGTTGGTGCGCGGGCGCAGGTGCTGCTGGGTGCGCAGGAACTCGACGGTTGCGCGCTTCTTCTGCAGCGGGTAATCCGGGGCGCTCGTGCCCTCGACCTCGATGGAGGTGGCAGAAAGCTCGAAAGGCTGGGGCGCATCGGGGGTCAGCTTGACGGTGCCGGTGCAAATGAGTGCGGCCGAGACGTTTTGATGGGCGATCTCGTCGTAGTTGTCGAGTGCCTCGCGGTTCATGACGACCTGCAGGTCGCGGAAGCAGCTGCCGTCGTTGAGCGTAACAAAGCCAAAGTTCTTCATGTCGCGGACGGACTTAACCCAGCCGGCGACGGTGACAGTCTGGCCGCCGAGCGACTCGGCATCGGCATAGAGCTGCGCGATTTTGGTGCGGTTCACGTATCCTCCCATAACGGTTGAATGATAGTTATCCATACAGTTCGATATTCTAGCAGCTCGGCTCATTTGGGCTATACAGATAAGGCATTGGCGAGATGGTTTTTCAAACGAAAAGCGCCTGCGGCCAAATGGTCGCGGGCGCTCGACGAGGTGCCTTTTGGCTGTGTGGCGCGGGGCCTGGCTACTTGGTCTTGGCTACCAGCAGCGGGTCGCCAAGCTTGACGAGCGGGTTGCCGCCGATAAGCGTTCCAGACTCGCCGACATGGTCGATGCTCTTAAGACGATCGAGCTCGGAGACGATGACGGTCACGATGTCCTCGTGACCAGCGGCCTTAATGGCCTCGCGGTCGAAGCTGATGAGCGGCTGGCCTGCCTTGACCACATCGCCCATCTCGACAAAGCGGGCAAAACCCTTGCCGTTCATTTCCACGGTGCCCAGGCCAACATGGATGAACACGCGAAGACCGTCCTCGGTGATCATGCCAATGGAGTGGTTGGTGACAGTGGTGGCGCCGATGCGGCCGTTGGCGGGCGCATAGATGGTGCCGGTAATGGGCTCGATGCCATAGCCCTGGCCAAGCATGCCCGAGGCGATCGTCTCGTCGGGAACCTCGTTTAGGTTGACGAGCACGCCGTTGACGGGGGCATAGATGACGCCTTCGCGGGTGGCGAAGCTTGCTGCGGGCGGAACGGACGCCTCGCCGGTCGAGGTGAAGGTGGACTTAAGCGAATCGAGCAGACCCATAGTTGCCTCCAACTTAAAATAGGCGCATATCGCGCGTTTGGTTTGCCGGAAACGTTTCATATGTGTTTCGCGGCTTGGTCAACGCCCCCTATTCTACGCTGCTCAGCGATACCTCTGAGCTGGGATTATGTGATATATCAGTTGGAGGGAAACTTATTGCCGGAGAGTTTCTACGTCCTGCACCCAACTGGGGTACGCTTAGATGCGAAAAAAAGAGTGCGCATAATTTGCGCGAAGGGAGCACATATGATTGTCGAGAACCATGCGCTGTGGGGCGAGGAGCCGACCGAGGATTATCCGGCGACCTTTACGTATCTGGGTGCCGAGCCGCTGCCCGATAAACCAAATGGCCGCCGCCCCGCGGTGATCATCTGCGGCGGAGGCGGGTTTACGCATATCGCTCCGCACGAGCAGGACCCGGTGGCGTTTGCGTTTTTGGACCGCGGCTACCAGGCCTTTGTGCTCAACTATGTGACGAGTTCTACGGGTGACGTGAGCTTTCCGCACCCCCAGGCAGATCTTGCCAAGATGGTCGCCACGGTGCGCGCCAACGCCGACGAGTGGCATGTCGATCCTAAGCGCGTGTGCATCGTGGGATTCTCGGCGGGCGGCATGATCTGCGCTTCGTTGGCAACGCAATGGAAGACTGGTCCCTTCGCGGGCCTGGCAGGGGCGCGCGCGGACGACATTCGTCCCGATGCCGTGGTGCTGGGCTATCCATTGCTCGACTTTGTCTATGTGCGCGACATGCAGACGCGCGATCCGCGCATTGACTTGCGCGTGCCCAAGACGGGCGGCAAGACGGGGCGCGATTTGCTCAACGACTACCTGTCGATGGTGACGGGCGGCGAGGCAACTGACGAGCATCTGGCCGACATCTGCCCCACCACGCATGTTTCGCGTCAGATGCCACCGACTTTTGTGTGGGGCGTGTCCGACGACAAGACGGCGCCGATCGCGCAGGTCTACCCGTTTGCACAGCGCATGGCCGAGGAGGGTGTCGCTTGCGAGATGCACGTCTTCGACCAGGGTGGTCACGGCCTTTCGCTCGGCAACGCCAACACCGCGGTCGACAACGAGGACAAGCAGGCGGCAGTCCGTCCCTGGATCCGCCTAGCCTTCCGCTTCCTGGAGCGCCATCTGTAAGAGTAAGAGGGCCAGCCCCATCCCGTCCCTCATAACTTGCGGTGAAATAGTTCCAATTAAAGTCACGGGGCTTTAAACAGGAACTATTCCACCGCAACTTCGTTTTGATCTGTTGGAGACGGAGGAAAATGGATCATTTTGTCGAGGGAGCGGGCGGCTGTTTCTGCTCCCGCGGGAAACCACGTCCCGTTTGGGAAATCGTGACCCGTTTTGGGCGCAGATTCCGGGTCGCAGTTTCCCCGAGGGGCTCGATCGGGAAATCGCATCCCAGTCTGAGCGCCGATTCCGGGCTGCAGTTTCCGCTAGATGCCTCAACCGGAAAGCCCGTCCCGTTTAGGTGTTCCGGAGTGGGATTCGGTTTCCGCAACAGGCCCGTCTGGGAAGCAATGGCCCAGAATTCCCCTTGCACCGATCTGTCGATTGAACGTCGTTGTGTGTTCACGCTATCATGTAAGCTTAAAATTGGTTAGCCATGGCAAACGGTTAGCCATGGTGAACATAAATACAACGCCCTGCGGGCGCCGGGGGAGGAGCACGGACGTGAAGCTCGATACACTCGAGATTGGAAAGGACGCCGTTGTCGCATCGGTGGCATCGGACGATCAGGCACTCCGACAGCATATTTTGGACATGGGTCTAACGCCGGGCACCGAAGTCACCATGATGAAGTACGCCCCCATGGGTGACCCGCTCGAGATCCGCCTACGTGGCTACGAGTTGACGCTGCGCAAGGACGATGCCGCTCGCATCGAGCTCGTGGGTATTCACGACACCGATACGGGTCCGCGCGCTAACGCCGCAATCGGCACGACGGAGCATCCGGCCCTGGGCGAGGGGACGTATTCGCCCCGTGCGGCAAAGACGGCCGTGCCCGAGGGCGCGCCGCTGCACTTTGCCCTCGCCGGCAACCAAAACTGCGGCAAGACCACGTTATTCAACCAGCTGACGGGCTCCAACCAGCACGTCGGTAACTTTCCCGGCGTGACGGTCGACCGCAAAGATGGCACCATCCGTAACCATCCCGAGGCGAGCGTTACCGACCTGCCCGGCATTTACTCCCTGTCGCCGTACACAGGCGAAGAGGTCGTGAGCCGTCAGTTCATCCTTGACGAGCGCCCGGACGCCATCATCGACATCATTGACGCCACCAACATCGAGCGTAACCTGTACCTGACACTGCAGCTCATGGAGCTTGACCGTCCTATGGTCATCGCGCTCAACATGATGGACGAGGTGACCGCCAACGGCGGCGCCGTGGACGTCAACCTGCTCGAGAGCCTGTTGGGCGTGCCCGTTGTCCCCATTAGCGCTGCCCGCAACGAGGGCATCGGCGAGTTGGTGGACCACGCCCTGCACGTGGCACGGTTCCGCGAGCGCCCTGGTCGCCTGGACTTTTGTGCGCCCGACGGCCCGGACGGCGGTGCGCTGCATCGCTGCATCCACGGTATTGCTAACCTGATCGAGGACCATGCCGTGACGGCGCACATTCCGGTGCGCTTTGCGGCGACCAAGCTGGTCGAGGGCGATGAGCTGGTAACCGAGGCGCTTCACCTGGATCGCAACGAGCTCGACGCTATCGAGCACATCATTACCCAGATGGAGGGCGAGGCCGGCACCGACCGCCTATCTGCGCTGGCCGATATGCGTTTTAGCTTTATCGGCGACGTGTGCGGGCGTTGCGTCGTCAAGCCGCACGAGAGCCGCGAGCACGTGCGCTCCGTCAAGATTGACCGCATCCTGACAGGTCGTTACACAGCCATTCCGGCGTTTCTGGTGATCATGGGCCTCGTCTTTTGGCTGACGTTTGGCGTGATTGGCGCGGCGTTGCAGGGACTCATGGAGGACGGTATCGCTGCCATCATCGCCTCGGCCGATGCGGGCCTCAAGGCATTCGGAACCAACGACGTGGTGCGCTCACTGGCTGTCGACGGCGTACTTACGGGTGTGGGCAGCGTGCTGACCTTCCTACCGATTATCGTCGTGCTCTTCTTGTTCCTCTCCATTCTGGAAGACTCCGGCTACATGGCACGCGTAGCCTTTGTCATGGATAAGGTGCTGCGTCGCTTTGGCCTGTCGGGCCGCAGCTTCGTGCCCATGCTCGTCGGTTTTGGCTGCACCGTGCCGGCTATCATGTCGACCCGTACGCTCCCATCCGAGCACGACCGCAAGATGACGGTCATGCTCACGCCGTTTATGAGCTGCTCAGCCAAGCTGCCGGTTTACGGCTTGCTGTGCGGGGCTTTTTTCCCGCAGGCGACGGTTCCCGCCATGGTCTCGCTCTATCTGATCGGTATCGTGGTCGGCTGCATCGCGGCTTTGGTGCTCAACCGCACGGCATTTAAGGGCGACCCGGTGCCGTTTATCATGGAGCTCCCCAATTACCGCCTGCCGAGCGTCAAGACGACGGTGATGCTGGCATGGGATAAGGCCAAGGACTTTATTACCAAGGCTTTTACCATTATCTTTGCCGCTACCGTGGTCATCTGGTTCCTTCAGACGTTCGACATTCGCTTTAATGTGGTCGCCGATCAGTCGCAGAGTCTACTTGCCGGTCTGGGTAGCATCATCGCGCCGGTGTTGGCCCCACTCGGCTTTGGCGACTGGCGCGCCTCGACGGCGCTCGTCACCGGACTTATCGCCAAGGAGAGTGTCATCTCGACACTCACGGTGCTTTTGGGTGCAACCTCGCCCGCGGCATTGTCAACCATGTTTTCGCCGTTTACCGCCTACGTGTTCTTGGTCTTTACGCTGCTGTACCCGCCTTGCGTGGCCGCTATCGGCGCTGTCAAGAGCGAGTTGGGCGCGCGCTATGCCGTGGCCGTATTCGCGTTTCAGGTCGCCGTTGCCTGGATCGTGGCGTTTGTCGTGCATTCGGCGGGCATATTGCTGGGGTTGGCTTAGTTATGAATTGACGACGCAACCTCTGTGTATCGAATTGTTTTCGGCCCCGCTTCTGTACTGACGGATGCGGGGCCGTTGCTATATAATCGCCTCCGCTCAAAACGATTGGAGACGTTATATATGACTCAGGCAAGGCAAGACGGCATCACGCTCAGGCAGTGGCTCCCACTCGTCGGGCTCACCTGCTGTGCGTTCGTGTTCAACACGTCGGAGTTTATGCCCATCGGCCTTTTGACTGATATCGCCGCGTCGTTCTCGCTCACCGAGGCCCAGGCGGGCATCATGATCTCGGTCTATGCCTGGGGCGTCATGCTGCTGTCGTTGCCGCTCATGGTGTTCGCTTCGCGTTTCGAGTTTAAGCGGATGCTGCTGGGCGTGCTTGCCGTGTTCTCGCTCGGTCAGTTCCTGTCCGCTGTGGCGCCGACCTATCCCATCCTGGTCTGCGCGCGCCTGGTGGTCGCTTGCGCACATGCCGTGTTCTGGTCAGTCGCCTCGATTATGGCCTCGCGCCTGGTCGACACTCGCCACGGCGCGCTCGCCATCAGCATGATCGCCACGGGCTCGTCCATCGCGCAGATCTTTGGCCTGCCTCTCGGTCGCGCCATTGGCTTGGCCGTGGGCTGGCGCATGACGTTTGCCGTGGTCGGGGGCCTCTCAGCCATCGCGGTCGTCTACCAGGCAGCGGTGTTCCCGGCCATGCCGGCGGGTGAGCGCTTTACCGTCAAACAGCTGCCCGAGCTGCTCAAGAACCCGCTCCTCATCGCGCTCTACGCAGTCACGGTCTTCATGGCGACCGGCTATTACGCAAGCTACAGCTATATCGAGCCCTTCCTGGCGCAGGTCGCGCACGTCGATGCGGGCGCCATCACCATGACGCTGACGGCGTTTGGCTGTTCCGGCTTGGTGGGCAGCTGGCTGTTCAGCCGCCTGTTCGACGGGCACCGTTTTCCGTTCCTTGCTATCACGCTCTCCGGCGTGCCGGTGGCCCTGCTGCTCATGGGGCCGGCCGCATCGTCGCTCGTGACAGTGCTTGCCGTCTGCGCACTGTGGGGTTGCTGCGCCACGGCCTTTAACGTGGCGTTTCAGGCCGAGCTCATCAAGCACACGCCGGCAGATTCGTCGGCCGTCGCCATGTCGATCTTCTCGGGCCTGTTCAACCTCGGTATCGGCACGGGTACCGCGATCGGCGGAGCCGTGGTTTCGGGTCCCGGTATCGCCTGGATCGGCTTTGTGGGCGGGGCGATTGCCGTCGTGGGCGTCATCCTCGCCATCACCGTGCTGTTTCCGGCCATCCGCCGCGCCAAGCCCGTCGCCTAATCACGTCCCCTCATCAGTTGCGGTGGAATAGTTCCTGTTTAAGGCTTCTGAAGGCCCAGACAGGAACTATTCCACCGCAACTTATTTTGGGGGAGAGGATACAAGCTGGGCATACAATGGATGTCGTTGTGTTGAGCTTACCGGGAGGCTGTTATGTGGGCATACGAGACGACGTTCTATCAGATCTATCCGCTGGGCTTTTGCGGGGCTCCGCGCGAAAACGCCGCGCCCGTTGCCGAGGGTGAGCTCGCCCAGGCTGCCAACGCCGCGCCCAACCCCGATGCTCCTATCATGAAGGTCGCCCAATGGGCCGACTACATGCAGGAACTCGGCGTTGGCGCTGTGCTCATCAACCCACCGCTCGAATCTGATAGCCACGGCTACGATACACGCAGCCTGCGCCATATCGACCGTCGCCTGGGTGGGGACGCCGACTTTGCCGCCGTATGCGACACGCTGCATGCCCATGGCATCCGCGTGGTGCTCGATGCCGTCTTCAACCACGTCGGCCGCGGTTTTTGGGCCTTCCGCGATGTGCAGGAGCGCAAGTGGGACTCGCCGTACAAGGACTGGTTCCACATTAGCTTTGACGGCGATTCCTGCTATGGCGATGGCTTTTGGTACGAGGGCTGGGAAGGCCATTTTGAGCTTGTGAAGCTCAACCTGCAAAATCCCGCTGTGGTCGATTACCTGCTCGAGTCCGTGCGCCGCTGGGCCGAGGTCTTTGGCGTCGACGGCCTGCGCCTGGACGTTGCCTATATGCTCGACCGCGACTTTATGCGCCGCCTGCACGCCTTTACCCGTGAGCTCAAGCCCGACTTTGTGCTGATCGGCGAGACGCTCCACGGCGACTACAACCAAATCGTCAACGACGAGATGCTCGACTCCTGCACCAACTACGAGTGCTACAAGGGCCTGTACTCCAGCTTTAACTCGGTCAACATGTTCGAGATCGCCCATTCGCTGCACCGCCAGTTTGGCGGCGATCCGTGGTGCATCTACCGCGGCAAACATCTGCTGTCGTTTGTCGACAACCACGATGTGCCGCGCCTGGCAAGTATCCTCACCGACAAGTCGTGTCTGCGTCCCGCCTACGGCATGCTCTTTGGCATGCCGGGCATCCCGTGCGTCTACTATGGCAGCGAGTGGGGAATTGCCGGCGAAAAGGGTGGCCCCGATGGCGACTGGGCGCTGCGACCTGCGCTCAATGAGCCTGCGCCCAACGAGCTGACGGCGTTCATCACGCAGCTTGCGCACCTTCGCTCGGCCGACGACGCGGCTGCCCGTGCTCTCAACTACGGTGCCTATCGCAACGTGGTGATCCAGAACAAGCAGCTGCTGTTCGAGCGCGCTTGTGACGGCGCGACGGTACTCGTGGCGGTGAATGCTGTGGGTGAGCCTTACACCTTTGGCGCCGGCGAGCTCAACGGGTCCTTCGTCGACCTGCTTGCCGACGATGCGCCCACGGTCGAGCTGACGGGTACCCTTGAGCTTGCACCCTACGAGGTGCGCTATCTGTTGAGAGCCTAGCCCATGGCCGTATCTGACGAGGGCTATCAACATATTGAGCATGGGTTTGAGCCCGTGTTTGACGAGCACTCGCGCGTTTTGGTGCTCGGGTCGTTTCCCTCGGTGCTTTCGCGCGCCAATTCCTTTTATTACGGCAACCCTCAGAATCGCTTTTGGCGCGTGATGGCCGCGTGCCTCGGTGTGCCTGTGCCGCCCAACGAGGGCGACCCTTTGGCAAGCGGTGAGCCCGCGACGCTTGATGCCTCCATTGCCGCCAAGCGGTCCATGCTGCTGAACGGCGGCGTGGCCCTGTGGGATGTGATCGAGAGCTGCGACATTAAGGGTTCGAGTGACGCCAGCATCAAAAACGTCGTTCCGGCGCATGTCGAGCGCATTACCGGCGCAGCTCCTATCGAGGTCGTTGTCTGTAACGGCGGCACGGCAGGGCGGCTCTACAAGCGCTATCTACAAGAGCGCACCGGGCTGCCGGCCATCGTTCTGCCGTCGACAAGTCCCGCCAATGCGGCATGGCGCCTGGAACGCCTTGTCGAGCGCTGGCGCGAGGCCGTTGACTGGGCTGTAATTTAATTTAGATTTTTGTTTGAGCGTGGGCGCCCAGACGTTTCAGAACGCCTCGCCAGATCGGCGCGGGCACGGCTGGCTCGGCGCAAACCATGCCGTCGGCGTCGACGTTGGCGGCATTGCCGCCGCCAAGTCGCTGTGCATGCTTGACGGAGCAGCCCATGCGCACGGCGCCCACGAGCTTGTCCATGGCCTCAGAAAACGGTCGCCGCAAGAGTCCCATGCGCGGAGAGCGACGAAGCGCCGCAATGCCGCTGCCGGCGCAGATGGCAACGCCGCCACACCACAATTGGCCATGGCGCTCACATGCCTTGTGCAGGCGAACGGCGGTCCCACGCGCCTGCTCAGTGCCCTCTTGTGCGGCTCGAATCGCGACATAGACGCGCGTTCCCGTACCGCCAAAGCGCTCAAGCGCCTGCTCGATGGCTGTCAACGTCTCATCGTCAGCCACATCTTCAATGGCCAGCACGATGCCATCGGCAACGCTGCCGGCGTCATTTGCCTTCAAGTCGACCGGGCGGGGGAGTGCGGTGCCGGAAAGTTGAGCATAGGCGGCGATGGCATCCTGCAGGTCCCAGAGCAAAAACTCAAGATCGGCGCTATTGGGAATGCTGATATACGCAATGGTTTGCAGCGTTTTTGGTACATCGCCGCGCGCGGTCGTCTCCATGCCATCTCCTTTCCGGCTCGTTTCCGTTTAGGTTACACCGTCTGGTGGCGCCCCGCCGCGCTATCCTAGTGCAACCCTTACGAAAGGAACGCCATGCGTCTGTCCATGAATACCTCGCTTGCCACGCTCAAGCCCTCCGGTATCCGCCGGATTAACGCGCTCGCCGCCCAGCATCCGGGGTGCATCGCGCTCGCGCTCGGCGAGCCCGATTTTCCCACGCCCGATGTGATTAGCGCCGAGGTGACCGCCGCACTGGACCGCGGTGACACGCACTATCCGCCCAACAACGGTCGCCCCGCCCTGCGTGATGCACTGTCCAAATATATGGATGACGCGGGCCTGGCGTTTTCCGCCGATGAGGTCATCCTGACCGACGGTGCGACCGAGGCACTGTCGGCAACATTCATGGCTATGCTCAACCCCGGCGACGAGGTCATTATCCCCACGCCGGCCTTTGGCCTGTACGAGAGCATCGTCGTGGCCAACCACGCCAAAGCAGTCTTTTTGGATACGGAGCCCGCGCAATTCCAGATCGATGAGGATGCGCTTCGTGCTTGCGTGACGCCGGCGACCAAGGCCATCGTCATCTGCTCGCCCAACAATCCTACGGGTTGCATCCTCAACACGGCGTCGCTCGACGCCGTGGCGCGCGTGGCGGAGGAGGCGGGCATCTACGTGGTCTGCGACGACGTATACAACCGCCTGGTTTATGTGGATGGCTACGAGCGCTTTGCCCAGCGTCACCCGGAGCTGCGTGAGCAGACGGTCGTCATCGAGAGCTTCTCCAAGCCCTGGGCCATGACCGGCTGGCGTTTGGGCTGGCTCGCGGCAGCAACACCCGTCATCGCCGAGATCGCAAAAGCCCACCAATACCTAGTATCGAGCGCCGTCTCCTTCGAAATGGACGCCGCAGCCCGAGCCCTCACCGTCGACCCAACCCCCATGCTCAAAGTCTACCGAGCCCGCCGCGAGCGCGTACTCGAAGCCTTAAACGCCATGGGCCTCGACGTAGTAGAGCCCGCAGGAGCCTTCTATACTTTCCCGAGCATCAAAAAGTTCGACCTAACCAGCGAAGACTTCTGCATCAAAGCCATCAAAGAAGCAAACGTAGCCCTAGTCCCGGGAGACTGCTTCGGAACCGAAGGCCACATCCGCCTAAGCTACTGCGTCTCCGACAAAAATCTGGACGAAGGTCTCCGCCGCCTGTCAAACTTCGTTTCAACCTTGTAGTCCTCAGAGACGCAACACATCAGCCCACCGACATAAGGGTATGCGTGGGGCGCGTCGCTCAACGGGCGCGAAGATTCGCAGTAAAGATACCGTAGCTCTGGCCCGAGGGGACGGGTCGAAATTTTCGTAGATTCCGCACGAGCCGAAGGCCACTTAATGTGGCCTTCGTGCGAGCCCAGGACTTGACCGAGCGAAAATCTCGACCCGTCCCCTCGGGCCGGAGCGTATGCAGGGTTTGTGTACGAATCCTCGCGCCCGTTGACCGACGCCGGGGTCCCCGCCATAATACTTTCGGTTCACGCACGAATCCGCTGCCAGAGACAGCCGGCGCAAACGGGTCTTACCCGCGAGCTTAATGGGACTTCCCGCCAGCCGAGGTGGTCGAGTAGATATGTCTTCTCGCCCCCGTCGCTCATGCAGCGCGGGGGCTTTCTTTTTGGACATGCCCCCGTCACGTCCTTGTGGCGGACCGTGCCCGGAAAGAATTCGAGGAGGTGTAATTCATGCCCCAGCAGTACAAAATCGACAAGGTTGCAGAGATCGAGTCCCGTATCGCCGAGAACGCCGGTCTGTTCGTCGTCAACTACAACGGTCTGACGGTTAAGCAGGCTCAGGAGCTGCGTCATCAGCTTCGCGAGTGCGGCGCCGAGATGAAGGTCTACAAGAACAACCTGGTCAAGATCGCTCTCAAGAACCAGGAGCAGCCCGAGCTCGACGAGATCCTCGCCGGCCCCGTCGCTTATGTGTTCTACGAGTCCGAGCCGGTCGAGGCCGCTAAGGCCCTTAAGGACTTCTCTGCTCAGTCCAAGGGCGTCCTTGAGATCAAGGGCGGTATCTCCGACGGCAAGGCCGTTTCCGCTGATGATGTTAAGGCTATCGCCGAGCTGCCCACCAAGGATCAGCTTCTCGGCCAGATTGCCGGTCTCATCTCCGGTTTCGCTCGCGACATCGCTGTCTGCGTCAACGGCGTTTCCTCTGGTCTCGCTCGTTCGATCCAGCAGGTCTCCGAGCAGAAGGCAGCCTAGTCGCTGTTTTCACCCGCGGCGGTAACGCCGCACCCCTGGCGCATTCGCGCCGTGTTTTAACTGATCTCCGTGCATCCGCACGGAAACCGAAAGGACTTAGAAATGGCTAAGCTTACCACCGATGAGATCATCGATGCTCTTAAGGAAATGACCCTTCTCGAGGCTTCCGAGCTCGTTAAGGCTATCGAGGACACCTTCGGCGTTTCCGCCGTTGCTCCTGCTGCCGTTGTCGCCGCTCCCGCTGCTGGCGCTGCTGAGGCCGAGGAGAAGACCGAGTTTGACGTCGTGCTCGAGGGCTTCGGCGACAACAAGATCCAGGTCATCAAGGCCGTCCGTGAGCTCACCAACCTTGGCCTGAAGGAGGCCAAGGAGGTCGTCGAGGGCGCTCCCAAGGCTGTTCTCGAGGGTGCCAAGAAGGAGGA
>CABUSH010000023.1 GCA_902494195.1 uncultured Collinsella sp.
AGTTTGTCGCGAGTTCCGCACGCAAAGGAAAGCACTTAATGTGCTTTCCGTCTTGCGCAGGACTGTAGAGCAGCAAACTTAACCCCCGCCCTCAGCCCCGGAAGCCCTCCCGGATGGCCCCAAAAAATTTTTCAAAAAAGTTGTTGCGCGCCGGACAGACTTCTGTGTATACTAATCCCCGCAGCGCACGCGAGCGGAAACAAACGCGAACGTCTGCCTGGGGAGTTAGCTCAGTTTGGTTAGAGCGCCGGCCTGTCACGTCGGAGGTCGCGGGTTCGAGCCCCGTACTTCCCGCCAACGCAATTAAAGCCACGTCTTCGGACGTGGCTTTTTGCGTTTGATACACTTTGTTTCGATAGAACGATCGCCCTGAGGCATCTTTGCCCAGAATCTCCGCGCCTTCGGGAACGCAAGTAAAATCCAATAAGCATATCTGTCTAAACAGCAGCTTTGTTGCGCAACACCTGTTCAACGAGACAGGGGGTTAGGTTATACTAAATTGCACTGTGCGCCGCATCTGATGCATTTCGCTCCAAGCGCGGCACTCAGTGGATATCCGATTTACCATTTGGATGTCCTGGCGGTCATTTAGCGTCTCGACACAAGCTCGGCCCCGGAGCTCGTTCGAGCTGTTCGTATTCCTTGAAAGGGGAAAAATGGACATATCGAGGAAGACTGATTACGCCCTTCGTATGCTGGCGATGCTTGCCGAGGATCCGGAGTGTTTGCTTTCTGTTCGCACCGCTGCCGAAGAGGTCAATGTCCCGTATTCGTTTGCCCGCTCGATTCAGCACGGTTTGGTCCAGGCCGGTATTGTGGAGAGCCTGCGTGGCGTCCACGGTGGCATGCGTCTCAGGGTCAGTCCGGACGACGTTACCATTCGTCAGGTCGTCGAGGCCGTTCAGGGCCCTATGGTTATGAATGATTGCACCGCACCCGATGGCGACTGTGCGCGCATGGGCACGTGCTGCTATCATCCCCTGTGGGCCGGAGCTCAGGCGTTGATGCGCGACTACCTCGATTCCGTTTCGCTCGGCGACATCGTCGCTCACCGCCAGTTCCCGGCCGTCGATCCCAAGTTCGCCGACCGCGAAGCGTTTCCCGAGTACGCCACCTGTGCGTATACATGCCGGGAGGAATAGCGCCGCATAAGGAGCATAGATATGATTCAGGACCCCTTTCGTTCGATGATTCGTTCGGAAGGGGTCCTGCGTTATCGCGACCTTCCGTGGCGCCGCACGCGTGACCCGTACATCATTTGGCTTTCCGAGGTCATGCTGCAGCAAACACAGGTGCCACGCGTGGAGACGCGTATGCCGGCGTGGCTCGATCGCTTTCCGACCGTGCAGGCGCTCGCTCAGGCTGTCCCTTCCGATGTCTTGGATGCGTGGCAGGGGATGGGCTATAATCGCCGCGCCTTGGCGCTTCACAGGGCTGCACAGTGCGTTGTAGAGGACTGGGATGGGGAGTTTCCGCGCGAGACGCGTGACTTGGTCGCTCTGCCCGGCATTGGCCCGGCAACGGCGCAGGGCATCCGTTCGTTTGCATTCGATCTTCCGGGCGTGTATTTGGAGACCAATGTGCGCACGGTCTTTTTGCATCATTTCTTTCCCGATGTGCCGGCCGTTCCCGATCGCGAACTGGTGCCGCTGATCCAAGCTGCCTGTCCGGCGGCCCCCGGCGCGGCGGCGGACGAGATCGCGCCCTTTGCCGCGCCTCAAGACGATGCCGACACGCCGCGCGCGTGGTATTACGCATTGCTGGATTACGGCGCGTATCTTAAAAAGACACTGCCCAATCCGTCCAGGCGGTCGGCGGGCTATAGTCGTCAGTCCAAGTTTGAGGGCTCGCGCCGCCAAAAGCGCGCGCATATCGTGCGTATGTTGTTGGCAGCGCGCGATGGGCAGCCGGCGGGGATTACGCTTGCTGATGCCGTGGTGGGCGTTAACGATATGGAAGCGGCGGCTGGGCGCGGGCCGGTCGAGCGCGAGCTTGTCGCGGGCATTCTGGCCGACCTGGAGCGTGAGGGCTTTTGCCGAGCCGAGGGCGATCGCTGGCTGAGCATTTAGCCCGTGGAAATCTGAAGAACGGGATTGTAAGGTTTAAATTCGCGGCTTGAGGGCATCCTAAAGACAAGGTCGCTCAAAGCCTATGGGCGGCACGTGTTGAAGGGAAGTACACCTATGGATTTTGAGAACTCTCAGACCAAGAAGAACCTCGAGACTGCTTTTGCCGGTGAGTCCCAGGCACACACCAAGTATCGCTACTATGCATCCAAGGCCAAAAAGGACGGCTACGTTCAGATCTCGAATATCTTTGCCGAGACGGCGGGCAACGAGTCCGAGCACGCCAAGCTGTGGTTTAAGTATCTGCACGACGGCGCCGTTCCGGGCACTCTGGACAACCTGCGTGACGCCGCCGCGGGCGAGAACTACGAGTGGACCACGATGTACGACGAGTTCGCCAAGACCGCCGAGGAGGAGGGCTTTGCCGAGATCGCCGAGAAGTTCCGTGGCGTCGGTGCTGTCGAGCAGGCTCACGAGGAGCGCTACAACAAGCTTGTCGAGCGCATTGAGTCGGGCGAGGTGTTTGAGCGCGAGGGCGTGAAGGTATGGAAGTGCCTGAACTGCGGGCACCTGCATGTGGGCGCCGAGGCGCCCGAGGTGTGCCCGGTGTGTAACCACCCGAAGGCGTACTTTGAGGAGCAGGTGGTGAACTACTAGCGCGTGGCGCTGGCGTGAGCTGGGCCGGGAGGGCCGGATTACCTTCCCTCCTCGCTCACGGCTTCGCAGGGTCGCGTTGAGGGAAGGTAATCCGGCCCTCCCGGCCCGCTTTGGGTTGTCGCGTGCTCGTTACTGAAAAGCTGATTAGAAGTTTGTGTGCCGCCCCTTTTGGGGCGGCACGTTTTGTATAGGGATTGGGTTGCGGCCGTTTGGCTGATGGCTCGGTTACTTGGTTGGCGGGGCTTGCTCTGGGTTGGGGCAGCGCCTTTGTTTGAGGGGTACACTGGGTAGTGGCGTTTTGGTTTATTTCCTGTTGTGGGGTGTTTTTGTATGGGTAAGAAATCTCGGGCTCGGGTGGCTACGGTGGGGACTCGCAAGGATCCTGGTCGTCGGGTTGCCGAGGGCAAAAAGGTCGATCGTGCCGAGAAGGACAAGAAGGTTGGGGCACATGCTCATCCTGCGTGGGCGCCCCATTTGAATTCGGCGAGTGAGGACCTGACCGCCAAGCTGTTTACGATGGTCGAGGTCATCTTGGGCGTGGTGCCTGTGGTGGTCATTGGCCTGTTCCTGGCCTCTAAGGATGCCACGAGCGTGGATAAGCTCACCGATGTCTTTTCTCAGGACCCCTCGATGGTGGTTACGTTTATCTCTGCGTGCCTGCAGCCGTTTGTGGCGTACATGCTGTACATGATTTATCGCAAATACTGCGAGGGCGATGCGGGCTTTGCCGCCGGAAACCTGATTGGCCTTTTGTGCTCCGAGATCTTGCTGCTCAATATTCCCGGCGTCATCGGCATGGGTATCTTGTTGTGGCGTGTTTGGCGCAACGTTGCCCCGCACTTTGAGAGCTGGCTATTTGAGCGCCGTGCAATGGGTGTGCTGGCAGACATCGCGGGTTCGCTCGTGATTCTAGCCTTGGCGTTTATGTGCGCCACCGCCGCCCGCGGTCTCGCGGGCATATAGTCTGTCCTCACCGACCACGGAGCGCAGGGCAACTGCTGGTTTCACCGCTCCGGGCGTCAGACCCGCGGCGCATCCCTTTCCCTCTCGCTCACGGCTTCGCAGAGTCGCGCGAGGCAAAGGCATGCGCCGCGGGTCTGACGACGCGGGCTTGCCAACGAGTTTTGGCTAATAGATTGGTTTGTGTGCCGCCCCCTTTGGGGCGGCACTTTTTGTGTGGGGTCCCTGTCTTCACAATTTCCGTCAAGCTTTTGGTTAGGTTTTGGTCGGTTGGCGCAAGGCCGGAAGGACAAAAGATTACTGTCGAAAAAAAGCTCAAAGAAAGTGCTGGTAGGCGAGTTGTTGAGCTTTTAGACAGTTTTCTGGCAAAAGAATCTTTACAGCTATTGCTGCGGATTTCGTTGCCGCGGCTGCGATGGTGCGGGATGCTGAGCGCAAGCGTCGAATGCTCCGATTGAGGAGGCCAACATGGACCTGTTTCTTGAGACTCCGCAGCAACAAGCCGAGCGCATGTTGCGCCAGCAGCAACGGCTTATGGAGATGCAAATGCAAGGGGCGGCCGTCCAGCCTCCTGTGCAAAACGCCGCACCTGCGGGCGAGGCGGCTCCAGAGGCCTATTCCGTACAGCAAGATTCATATGTGCAGGAGCTTGCGTTCGACAAGCGTCGTGCGCGTCGCCGTCGCTGGGCCCAGCGCCTGCGTACGCTGGCGATGATTGTGCTGATCCCGTTGGGGCTCGCGGCAATCTTCTTGGTCTCATATGCCCTCACATGCATTCTCAACGGCGCCTCGCCCAGCGAGGTGCTTGAGCACTTGGCAGCTCTCGGTCAGCGCCTAGGCGATGTCGTAACAACCATCCGCGCCGGCTGGGAGAGTTAGCGTTTGTCGCATCAGGACTTCGAGGGTGTAGGGATTGTCGCCACGAGTAGAATCCTTGCATCTTGTGGGTCCTGTCATGCGACTGAATAGTATTATTGAAGATGAATAATAATACCAAATGAACGGAGGTACTCGGTTGAATCTGACCTTTGAGGGATTCCTAAAAGGCTATTGTCGAGAGCTATCCGGACAGCAGTCGCTCAGTTTTAGAAAACTGGTTAAGCAGGCGACGACGGTTGCGCCGCGCGTGGCGGAGCCCCTGTTTTTGCTCGCTTTGGCGCAAGGAAAAGCCGAATACGTTCTGGGCTTATCCGAGGGTTCGTGGATGGAAGAGGGTTACCGAGGCGTTTTGTCCTTGTACGCCCAAACGGGTAGCCTGGCATCTCTATGCGCCGAGGACAAACTCCCTAATCGTTATGCCAACGTTTGGCGTGCGTATAGAGCGGTGAAGGAAAAGCCGGTGGCGGACAGAAGGATCAACGCCCTGATGCGAAAAAGAACATTGGGAGCGCTAGGGGAATCGGGCGTAACGCGCTACGGTCTCTGCCGCGATTTGAATCTGAATAAGGGAAACGTTTACGCATACTTAGCCGGTGATGACTCAAAAGTGAGCAGGGAAACGGCGCGCCGCATTATGGAATATGCGGAGGGGAGCGGCGCCAAAGAAGGGGCCGGGCGCCCGGTGCGTGTGGCGGGGTAAGATTGATCGCGGTTTTGATTGACGATCGATTGGGTTTGTTGGGCGGAGACTATGTCTGCTATTGATATCGTGCTTGTTGTGATCGCCTTGGTGGCGGTGGGGGTTGCTGTGGCTTGTGCCCTGCAGCTCAAGGGCCTTCGCGCCGAGCTGCAGGAGCGTGGCGATGACGGGGCAGAGATGCTGACTGCGCTCGAGCAGGCCAACAACGCACTCGACACCCTCAACGTCGCGTTGGCAGAAACCCGCCGCACGGCAAATGCCATCGCACAGCAGCAGACGACCGATGCGGCCGTAGAGCAGCAGCGCTACCTGACCATCGCGCGTGAGTTCTCGCAGGCTGGCGACCGTATGGATGACCTGCGCCGCGAGACGGCCCAACAGCTCGGTGCCAACCGCGAGGGCATCGAGCACCGCTTGGACAAGGTACGCGAGACGGTCGATGCCCAGCTGGGCGCCATCCGCAAGGACAACAACGTGCAGCTCGATCAGATGCGCGCGACGGTGGACGAGAAACTCTCCCGCACGCTCAACGATCGCCTGTCTGCATCGTTTAAGCAGGTGAGCGACCAGCTCGAGGCTGTGTACAAGGGTTTGGGCGATATGCAGTCCATTGCCACCGGCGTGGGCGACCTCAAGCGCGTGCTGGGCAATGTAAAAGCGCGCGGCATTTTGGGCGAGGTGCAGCTGGGTGCAATCCTGGCGGACATCCTTACGCCCGACCAGTATCTGGAAAATGTCGCCACCAAGCCCGGCGCCTCGGAGCGCGTTGAGTTTGCCGTCAAGCTGCCGGTGGACGAGGGCGATCCCGTGCTGCTGCCGATCGACTCCAAATTCCCGGGAGACGCGTACGAGCATCTGCTCGACGCGCAAGAGTCGGGTGATGCCGAAGCTGTGGCCACCGCGCGCAAGACACTCGACGCCATGGTGAAGCGCGAGGCCAAGGACATCTGCGAAAAGTACCTGAGCGTGCCCGCGACCACCAACTTTGGCATTATGTTCGTGCCGTTTGAGGGTCTGTACGCCGAGGTCGTCAGCCGCCCCGGGCTTATCGAGACCCTGGGCCGCGACTATCACGTCAACGTTGCCGGCCCCAGCACCATGGCGGCCATCCTCAACAGTCTGCAGATGAGCTACCAGACGTTTAGACTGCAAAAACGCACCGACGACGTGCTGCGTGTGCTCTCTGCCGTCAAGGCCGAGCTGCCGCGCTATCAGGCGGCGCTGCGCCGCGCCCAGCAGCAGATCGAGACCGCGGGTAAAACGGTCGAGGGCATCATCACCACGCGCACCAACGTTATGGAGCGCAAGCTCAAGGACATCGACGCACTGGAAGACGCGCGGGAGGCCGACGCGATTTTGGGCTTGGAGTCCGCAGGCCTGCTCGCAGACCAAAAAGACGAGGACTAGCTGCATCTGACGGCGGGGCGCCTGCGCAAGCGCGGGGCGCGGGCGCTTTTCGCGTCGCACTTGCCTGAAGTGCGCTTTAGTGTGCAACAATGGCGTTTCGCCCTATCAGACGCGAAAGGAAGCCCATGTCTCAGAGAAGCACCAGTCCGCTCAAACGCTCCACCGTGCGCCGCACGCTGCGGCGTTTTTGGGATGTCACGCGCACACAGCCGCTAATCGTCTTTCTCTCGGTGTTCTCGTCGGCGGGCTACATCTTTTTGCTCACGTTTGCCAACACCTATGTGATGGCCCTCATCGTCGACCGCGTCCAAGCGGGTCCCGTGGCGGGCGATCAAGTATTTGAGGTCTTTGGTCCCTACATTCTGGCGCTCGTGCTCGTTAACCTAGTGGGCCAAATTCTCTCCAAGCTGCAGGACTACACCGTCTACAAGCTCGAGATTGCGGGCAACTACCACCTGGCGCGCCTGTGCTTCGACACGCTCTCCAATCAATCCATGACATTCCACACCAGCCGCTTTGGCGGATCGCTTGTGAGCCAAACGAGCCGTTTTATGAGCGGCTACACGGGTCTGGTGGACGTAACGGTGTATTCGCTCATTCCCACCATCACCTCGGTTGTCTGCACGGTAGCGGCGCTCGCTCCGGTGGTGCCGACGTTTACCGTGATCCTGGTGGGCATTATGGTCGTCTACATCGGGTTTGTCTGGCTTATGTATAAGCGCATCATGCCGCTTTCGGCCGCGACGTCCGCCGCGCAGAACAAGCTGTCGGGCGTGCTGTCCGACGCGGTCACGAATATCCTGGCCGTCAAGACCTGTGGGCGAGAGGACTTTGAGCGCGACCTGTTCGATACCGCCGACCGCGCCGCGCGCGACGCCGAGACGGTTTCGATGCACGCCATGATGCAGCGCAACTTTACGACCTCGGGCCTTATCGTCATCACCATGGCCGTGGTGAGCGTGTTCGTCGCGGGCGGCAACGCGTGGTTTGGTATCTCTGCCGGCGCGCTCGTCATGATCTTTACCTATACGTACAACCTCACCATGCGTTTGAACTACGTAAGCTCCATGATGCAGCGCATTAACCGCGCGCTGGGCGATGCGGCCGAGATGACACGCGTGCTGGACGAGCCGCGTCTGGTGGCGGACGACGAGAATGCTCCCGAGCTTAAAGTGGGCGAGGGCGCGATTGATTTTGAACACCTGAGCTTTGCATACCGTGACGCCGCGGCGGGCGAGAGCGTGTTCGACGACCTGACGCTCCATGTGGCGGCGGGCCAGCGCGTGGGGCTGGTGGGCAAATCGGGCTCGGGCAAGACGACGCTCACCAAGCTGTTGCTGCGCCTGGACGACGTACAGGGCGGCCGCGTGCTCGTGGACGGCCAGGACGTCTCGCGCTGCACGCAGCAGAGCCTGCGCCGCCAGGTTGCCTATGTGCCGCAGGAGGCGCTGCTGTTCCATCGCTCCATTCGCGAGAATATCGCCTACGGCCGCCCCGACGCCACCGACGAGCAGATCCGCGAGGCGGCGCGCCTGGCCAATGCTCTGGAGTTTATCGATCGCCTGCCCCGTGGCTTTGACACCATGGTGGGCGAGCGTGGCGTTAAGCTTTCGGGCGGTCAGCGCCAGCGCGTGGCCATTGCCCGCGCTATTCTGACCGATGCGCCGATTCTGGTGCTCGACGAGGCGACGTCTGCCTTGGACAGCGAGTCCGAGGCGCTGGTGCAGGAGGCGCTCGAGAACCTGATGCGCGGCCGCACCTCCATTGTGGTGGCACATCGCCTGTCCACCGTGGCGGCGCTCGACCGCATCGTGGTGCTGGCGGACGGCGAGATTGTCGAGGACGGTACGCATGCGCAGCTTGTCGAGGCGGGCGGCGAGTACGCAAGCCTGTGGGGCCGCCAGACCGGCGCATTTTTGGAGGCGTAAAGACCCCATACGTGGGACAATCGTGCCCATAGGTTTGTTGTGCCGTAAAGCCGAGGAGTCGTTATGCCACGCGAGACCAATGCCGCCAAACGCGAGCGCGCCGTTGAGGTGTGCGAGCGCCTCAACCGTCGCTATGGCCCGGTCGAGTGCTTTTTGGACCACGAGAATCCCTTTAGGCTGCTCATCGCGGTGCTGCTCTCGGCTCAGACGACCGACGCGCAGGTCAACAAGGTGACGCCCCAACTGTTTGCCCAGTGGCCCACGCCCGAGGCCATGGCCGGGGCAAGTGTGACCGACGTGGCGGACACCATTAAGTCACTCGGCTTTTATAAGAGTAAGGCCAAGCATGCCGTGGAGGCCGCGCAGATGATCGTTGCCGACTACGGCGGCGAGGTACCGGCCGACATGAAGGAGCTTGTAAAGCTGCCGGGCGTGGGGCGCAAGACAGCGAACATCGTGCTCAACGTGGGGTACGGCATCGTGGAAGGCATCGCGGTGGATACGCACGTCAACCGCATCGCGCACCGCCTGATGCTGAGTCCCAAGACGCACGCCAAAGAGCCGCTCAAGACCGAGCAGGATCTGCTCAAGATCTTGCCGCACGAGTATTGGGAGTCGGTCAACCACCAGTGGATTACCTTTGGCCGCGAGATCTGCGACGCCCGCAAACCTAAGTGCGACGAGTGCCCACTGGCAGACCTTTGCCCCAGCGTGCGCGTGACGGGGTAGGGCCCGGCACGTTTTGCCGGCGTCCGAAGGCTTTGGCCAATGTTGCGCAACACATTTGGGTCGCGAGGGCTCAATATGATGACGGCAGATGCCGTTTGTTGTAAGGGGATGCCCGAATATGTTTTGCACCAAGTGTGGCTCCGAGATGCCCGACGGAACCGATTTTTGCACGAACTGCGGGGCACGCATGGGCGCCGCCTCTCCGGCGGCCGCGCCTGCTGAGCCCGCACCGATGCCGGCGGCAGGGATGCCTCCCGTGCAGGGTGCCGTACAAAGGAAATCGCATAAGCGCGCAGTGATTGTCGGCGTGTGCGTGGCGGGCGTGCTCGTTGCCGGCGGTGCCGCTCTGGCGCTGACCGGCGTGCTGGGTCCGCTTGGGCAGGGCAACTCATCGCAGATTACGGTACTTGGGTCCGACGAGGGTTCGGCCGAGCACAAGGACAAGGGAAGCGCCAAGGGGAAGCCTGCCGAAGAGCAAGAAGAGCCGGAAGAGCCCGAGCAGACGGGCAGCAGCGTAAAGGTCGACCTCAATGACTAGGCAACCTATGCCGCCGCGAATCTGTTCCTGTCGAACTTTACGGAGGAGCACTTCGATCGGGACTGGTATCAGACGGGCGGCTTCGATTCGACTGACGGCCTTTCTGATGACGAGAAATACAAGCTGGTTAAGTTTATCTGGTGCCATTTTATTGACAACG
Source organism: uncultured Collinsella sp. (assembly GCA_902494195.1). Lineage (GTDB taxonomy): Bacteria > Actinomycetota > Coriobacteriia > Coriobacteriales > Coriobacteriaceae > Collinsella. The sequence continues at coordinate 10,025 of CABUSH010000023.1, forward strand.
CGCCGTATCGAATCGAGAAAGGCGACTATGACAACGGTAATAGCCAGCGTGTGGCGACTGATGTGATCAATAGGGAACTCAACCGCTTGACGGGTCTGACGCTTTCCGATGCCGATATGACTTATGACAGAACGCCGGAGGGGCAGGCGATTCCTGATTCGGCCGAAGCACATGGTGGGTACTTGTATCTGAAACAGGAATATGGCCAGGGAAATTACAACCCACCGTGTGCCATCGTTACGGGCGCGACTGACCTTGGCGACAACATCTACGAGCTCACCTATGAGGTCTACAGTGCTGGCGGCATGTTACTTTCTTCCGACATCCCCGAGAGCACTTACGGCCTGCCAAAGAACCAGTTCATCGCCGCAATTCAAGCGGACGCATCCATGGGCCGTACCGAGACTTGCACGGTCCGCGTCGCACAGGGTGACGGCGCCCCGACCTTCACACTGCTTAAAATGGGCGTCTACGATTAGACTCGGCGTATAGCTCACTCTGATAACGCCAGGCGACTCGTCCGTCTGGCGTTTTTGTTGCGGGGCTGGGCATGCGCTTGAGCTGGAGTATTTGTCGCCTCCTGCCGCCTCATGCAAAAATGTGTTGCTAATTTAGAAGCCTATTCAAGCGCGCCGAAGTCGTGCGTGCTGGCGTAGCATGAGCAAAAAATCAAGCAATGGAGGGTAACGTGGCAACATTGAAGACGCGAGAGCTCGAAGATTATTTTGAACGCATCGTACGCACGCGCGAAGGTGACCTACCTGGTCGTCGCAAAGGCGACGAATACTTGTCTCAAACCCATGCGCTCTACCATGGTGATCCTGCGCCCTGGGCTCTGACGCCAAAGATATTCGACAAGGATATGACGGCGATTCTTAAGGAGGCCGCCGAGCGCATGTACGGCATTATGGACAAGGTGACGCGGGCGTTTTGTTCCGATGCCTCCGTGCGTGCGTGGTTTCGCATGGATCCGGCTTTTGCTGACCTGTGCGCTATGGATGCCGGCTATGATTGCCAAATTCCCCTTGCGCGTGTTGATATCTTTCTTGACGAAGATGCCGGTTCGTATACGTTTTGCGAGCTCAATACCGACGGCAGTGCCGGAATGGTAGTGACCGATGCGGTCTGTCAGGCAGTGCGAATGACGCCTTCCTTTGAGGAGTTTGCATCCGACCACCCAGGCTTTCGGCAGTACGATTTGTGCGACGGCTGGATAGATGCATTGTTTGAGACCTATGCAGAGTGGGAGCTGACCCATCCTCTCCGCATCGAGGATAGTGCACGATCGGATGATGGATTTTGCGCTGGCAAGAGGTCCTATGCACCGCAATCAAAGATATATCCCGCTTCGGTGGCAATCGTCGACTATTCGGAAAGCATCGACTTGGAAGATGCGGCTCATTTTGTCGACCTTATGAGGCGACGGGGTGTGGTGGCGCGCTTTGCGGATGTGCGCGACCTGCGGATTGGCGAAGACGAGAGCGGTGCTAGGCGGCTGTGCGATGCCGCCGGTCCTATTGATTGCGTTTGGCGGCGCGCGGTGACCGGCGAGCTGTGGGATAAGCCGTGCGACGGACGCTCGGCCTTAATTGCGGCTGCCCAAGAAGGGCTCGCATGCGTCGTCGGCGGATTTAGAACGTGGCCGTGTGCGACTAAGACCGTATTTGCGTTTTTGTGGTCTCGGGCCGGTCAGTCCTTGTTGAGCCCGGAGGAGCAATCGTTTGTACGGGAGCATGTGCCCTATACCGAGATTCTGGATGAAGGCACCCAGTTGTCGCGATTTGCCGAAAAGGATCGGTGGATTGTCAAACCGTGCGGCGGCTACAATGCGGTTGGCGTTGTCGCTGGTTTGGATGTCGCGGAACGGGAATGGCCTCAGGTGCTTGCTCGCGCTGCGGCCGCTGGGGCGATTGTACAGGAGTATGCTCAGCAGTATCAGACTCCCTGCTTGCGCGGAACGCTTGTCGATGGGCCGCATCGAGGAGAGGCGCCCAAAGGACTTGTGGATGATCTTGGTTTTGCGCCCGCTTCTAATATGGAAGGCTTGTATCTGTATCGCGGCCGTTTTGCGGGCGTGTACACACGTGTGGGCTTTGCCAACACCATAGGAGAGTGGACGAGCCGTTTGAACGTTGCGAGCTTTTTTGAGGAATAGCCGTTTCTTGGGGAGCCTTCCGTGGTTGCGGCGTTCGACGTGACGGGGAGATTTTGGCGAAGCCGGCGAGTCCAGTTCTATCTGGCGTTTTTGTTGCGGGGCTGGGCGTACGCTTGAGTCGGAGTCCTCTCCATGCGCTACCATGACAGGCAACGAATTTGACGAACGACCCGCCGAGCTTGCCTCGGCGGGCTTTTGGCGTTGCAATGCCGGAGGAACAGCATGCTCATTCACCGTATAGCCGCGCAGCTCTATACTGCCGAGGCACTGCAGACCGTCGAGGCCGGGCTCGATTCTGGCGAGGACGTGACGCTGGCCGTGTCTCAGTCGGGCCGAACGCTTATGGCCGCCGCCCAGTTTGCGCGTCGTCCGCGCCCCACGGTCTACATCGTGAGTGGCGAGGATGCAGCCGATCGCGCCGCACGTAGTCTGGCCGCCTATGTGGGCCTGGCGCACGTGTGCCGCTTTCCCGAGCGCAAGGACTACCCTTGGCGCGAGCAGGCGCCCGACGACGCCGTGGTAGCCCAGCGCTGCGAGGCGCTCGGGCGCATCGTGCGCGGCGACAACTGCATCATGGTCGCCTCGGCTCGCGCGCTGCTGCGTTGCGTGCCACCAGTCGAGAGCCACTACTGGGAGTCCACGACCTTCGCGGTGGGCGAGGAGATTCCTTTTGACGAGGTGCCGCAGCGTCTGGTGGGCATGGGCTACACCAATGCCGGCGCCGCCGACGCGCCCGGCCTGTTCCGTGTGCACGGCGACACCGTCGAGGTGTTTCCCGCGCAGGAAAAGGCGCCCGTGCGCATTGAGTTCTTCGGCGACGAGATCGATCGCATCCGCCGCATGGTGAGTTCAACGGGCCAGACCATCGGCAACGAGGACAGCATCGAGATCTTCCCGTGCCGTGAGCTGGCGCTTACCGACGAGGCCGTCCACAACATGCATGTGGCGCTCTACCGCGCCAGCCAGGACGACAGCAAGTTGGCGGCGCTGCTCGAGATGGTGGATGCACGCATTGTCACGCCCGAGCTCGACCGCTTTTTGCCGGTGATGTACGGCCAGACCGTAAGCCCGCTGGCGCACGTGGGCGGCAAGGCGCTCGTGGTGCTGTCCGAGCCGCGCTCGCTGTTCGACGATTGCCTGCGCGCCTACGAGGATATCGAGGCCCGTGCCGGCGAGGCAGGGATTGACCGCCTGGACGGTCTGTACGTGCGCGCCCAACAGCTCGATTTTGGTGCCCAGCAGCGCCTGAACTATGTGAGCCTCATCCGTGCCGGCGGTGCGGTGACGGCCGAGCTCAAGATTGAGCAGCCTGCCATCGCAGGCTCGGACAACCGTTTTATGACGCGCATCCAGGAGGTCGTGGGCAAGCGCTATGCCTGCGTGTTTGCTATCCCCGACCGCGGCGCGCGTGAGTCGATGGAGCTCACCTTTGGCGACGAGGGCATTACCTTTGAGGAATCGCTGACCGCGGCGCCCGAAAATGCCGGCGTTATCGGCGAGCGCGTGCGCGTGGCAGCGGCGGATTCCGCCGACCGTGCCGCACGCCAGGAGGCCCATGCTTCCATTCGCGAGCGTAAGGCCGACGCGCTCAACGCCCGCTCGCTCGAGGCGGGCGCCGCGCAGGCTGCCGCCGGCGCCGCCGTGCCCACCATCTCGCGCGGGCGCGTGACCTTTGTGGACGCTGCCCTGCCGCAGGGCGTGGTGGTGCCCGACGCCAATTTGGCCGTGTTCTCGATCGCCGATCTCAACGCCCGCATGGATGCCAACCGCGCGCGCAGCCGCCGCAAGGTTGACATTACGCAGATTACCTTCCCGTTTAAGCCGGGCGACTACGTGGTGCACGCTACCCACGGCATCGCGCTCTTTAGCGAGATCGCGCGCCAGGAAGTGGGCGGCAAGGAACGCGACTACTTTTTGCTGGAATACGCCGATGGCGACAAGCTCTACGTGCCGCTGGAGCAGGTTGACCGCATTACGCGCTACGTTGGTCCCGACGGCGATAAACCGCGCTTGACCAGGCTCAACACCGCCGACTGGACGCGGGCTACCAACAAGGCGCGCAAGAATGCCAAAAAGCTGGCGTTTGACCTGGTCGACCTGTATACGCGCCGCTCGTCGATTACCGGTATCGCCTGTCCGCCCGATACGCCCGAGCAGATCGAGATGGAGCAGAGCTTCCCCTACGACGAGACGCGTGACCAGCTGGAGGCTATCGCCGACATCAAGGCCGACATGGAGGCGCCCAAGCCCATGGACCGCCTGCTGTGCGGCGACGTGGGTTTCGGTAAGACCGAGGTTGCCCTACGCGCGGCCTTTAAGTGCGTGGACTCCGGCCGCCAGGTCATGGTGCTCTGCCCCACGACCATTCTGGCCCAACAGCACTACGAGACATTCTTTGAGCGCTTTGCCCCGTTTGGCTTGGAGGTCGAGGTACTCAGCCGCTTCCGTACTCCGGCGCAGCAAAAGCGCGCGCTTAAGGCGTTTGCCGAGGGCACGATTGATGTGCTCATCGGCACGCACCGTCTGCTTTCTGCCGATGTGAACCCCAAGAACCTGGGCATGGTGATCATCGACGAAGAGCAGCGCTTTGGTGTGCAGCACAAGGAGCAGCTCAAAAACCTGCGCGAGCAAATCGACGTGCTCACGCTCTCGGCAACGCCTATTCCGCGAACCATGCAGATGGCCACAAGCGGCGTGCGCGACATGAGCCTGATCACCACACCGCCGACCGGGCGTCGTCCCGTGATCGTGCACGTGGGGGAGTACGACCCCGACGTGGTGAGTGCGGCGATTCGCCTGGAGGTGGGCCGCGGCGGTCAGGTGTATTACGTGTCCAACCGCGTCAAGACCATCGACGATGCCGTGGCGCGCGTGCACGAGGCCGCGCCCGAGGCACGCGTGGGCGTGGCGCACGGCAAGATGAGCCCGCGCGAGGTCGAGGACGTGATGATCGAGTTCGCGACCAAGAAGATTGACGTGCTTATCGCCACGACCATCGTTGAGAGCGGTATCGACAACGCGACCGCCAACACGCTCATCATCGAGGACTCGCAGCGTCTGGGTCTGGCACAGCTCTACCAGCTTAAGGGCCGCGTGGGCCGTTCTGCGACGCAGGCCTATGCGTACTTTATGTTCCCGGGCGAGCTGCCGCTCACCGAGGAGGCAACGGCGCGCCTGACCGCGCTTTCCGAGTTCCAGGACCTGGGCAGCGGCATGCGCATTGCCATGCGCGACCTGGAGATCCGCGGCGCCGGTTCGCTTATGGGCGCCGAGCAGCACGGCAACCTGTCGAGTGTGGGCTTTGACCTGTTTACGCAGATGCTGGGACAGGCCGTGGCCGAGGCGCGCGGCGACGACGATGCCGGCGTGGAGGCGGCGAGCGTGGGCATCAACCTGCCGGCCGACTACTTCTTGTCCGAGGAGTACATGCCGGCGGTGGACCAGCGCGTGCTCGTGTACCGCAAGCTCGCGGCGGCTGAGGACCTGGAGAGTATCGACGAGGTGCAGGAGGAGACCGAGGCAGCGCACGGTGAGCTTCCGTTGGCGGGGCTCAACTTGTTCAACCGCGCTCGCATCCGCATTCGCGGCGAGCGCTTGGGGCTCGAGAGCGTCACGCTCAGCGGTGGACGCATTACCTTCCTGGGGGTTGACGTTCCCAAGAAGGTGGCCTTTGAGCTTAAGACTCGCTACGGTGCGGTGAACTTTCCCAAGAGCCGCAAGCTGTCGGTGCCCTACAAGGCGGGTGCCGGCGCGGGCAGCGGCCTGGGTCGCGGTCTCGACGCTAACGACGGCACCGGCCCGGTGGCCGCGGCACTCATGCTGCTGCAGCAGTTGGGTGCTAGCGACGACGACTAACGGGTCGACGCTGCAAACGCCCCATTTGGGCAATCTGACCCTCACTCGTCGGTCGCGTACGCAAGTACGCTTCCCTCCTCCTTCGGGCCACCTTGCCACAAATGGAACGTTTTCGCTTACTTATGCTCAACCTGTAAGGGTATTTACGGGACAAAGCCATCTTCGTCTCACCCACATTGCAGGTTGACTGCCCTTCGCCCGACCGAAAGGAAAGCATGTTCGGATACATCTATAAGAAAGATGTCGCCATTATCGCGGTTGTCCTGTGCCTTTGTCTGGGCGTGGGCAGCTTCTTTGATTATCAAATCTCGAGTGCGCTGTTCAACATCGGCAGCATGTACGGTCGCTTTGTCGAGGCGGCCGGCGAGCTGCCGTTTGAGCTGACGGCGAGCATCGCAGGCGTTATGCTCGTGCGCGCGGTGCGTCCCGATTCCAGGGGGAGCAAATGGCTCGCCGTGCTCGGCATCCTTGTCAACGTTGGCCTGGCCGGCTACGAGATCGTCTCGTCCCTGAAGGTTGGCGGCAAACTCATCGCGGCTCAGTTGATGCTGACATTTGTGCTGGTTATCGCCGCCAACCTTATCGTCTATCGCCTCACGCGCACGACCGAGTCCGACGAGCTCACGCGCTGGGCGTTGATGGTACTTGCCGTGTGGGTTGCTCAGGCCATTATCCTCAACGTGATCGTCAAGCCGCTGTGGTCGCGCCCGCGCATGCGCGTGATCGAGGTGACGCAGGGACTCGAGTTTCAGCCGTGGTGGGTGATTGGCAACCCCGACAAGTGGGCCTATATTGCCGCCGGTGTAGTCAAGGACGGCTTCAAGTCGTTTGCGAGCGGACACACGGCGCACGCGGCGATCGGTCTTATGCTCGCTGGGCTTCCCGCGGCGGCCTTTAAGGAAAAACCGTCGCGCCGCCGCGTGGCCTTTTGGACGGCGGCTGCGGTCGCGGCGCTCGTCGCCTTTGGCCGTATCGTGATCGGAGCGCATTTTTTGAGTGACGTGAGCTGCGGTTTTGCTCTGGTACTGGCACTTGAGTGCCTTGCCGCGCGCATTGCCTATCCCAGCGGCGTACAATAGCTCCGTTTGAATCATCTGGCCGATACCCGGTAAGAGAGGATTGCCATGCTCGCGTTCAACAACGATTATTCCCACGGCGCACACCCGGCGGTGCTGCAGGCGCTCGTCGATACCAACATGGAGCCGCAGCCCGGCTACGGTACCGATGCGCATACCGAGCGCGCCAAGCAACTTGTTCGCGAGGCCTGCCAGGCCCCCGATGCCGACGTGTTTTTTCTGGTGGGCGGCACGCAGGCCAACGCGACGGTGATTGACATGCTGCTTGCGCCCTACGAGGGCGTCGTTGCTGCCGAGACTGGCCACGTCGCCTGCCACGAGGCGGGCGCCATCGAGTTTGGCGGCCACAAGGTGCTCACCATCCCCGGCTACGAGGGCAAGATGCACGCCGAGGACCTCGAGAACTATATCCAGGTGTTCTACGAAAACGAGAGCTACGAGCACACGGTGTTCCCGGGTGCCGTGTACGTGAGCCTATCGACCGAGTACGGCACGCTGTACTCCAAGGCCGAGCTCGCGGCGATCCATGCAGTGTGCCAGAAGCGCGAGATTCCGCTGTTTGTGGACGGTGCCCGCCTGGCCTATGCGCTGACGGCCGATGAGTGCGACATTACCCTGCCCGAGCTGGCGCAGCTGTGCGACGTGTTCTACATCGGTGGCACCAAGTGCGGCGCTCTGTGCGGCGAGGCCGTGGTGTTTTGCGGCATGCACGCTCCGGCGCATCCCATTCCGCGCATTAAGCAGCACGGCGCACTGCTTGCCAAGGGCCGCCTGACGGGCGTCCAGTTTGAGGCGCTCTTTACCGATGGCCTGTATTTTGAGATTGGTCGACAGGCGATTGAGACGGCCCGGGCGCTACGTCGTGTGCTGCACGAGCGCGGTTACCAGTTCTTTTTGGAGACGCCCACGAACCAGCAGTTTGTGATTCTGCCCAACGAGGACATGGCTCGCATTCGCGAGCATGCCTCGATCGAGTACTGGGAAAAGTACGACGAGACCCACACGGTGGTGCGCTTTTGCACCAGCTGGGCCACGACGCGGGAGGACATCGACGCGCTGGCGGCTGTCCTGTAGCCTGATGTAATGACGAGGGGCCGCCTTGCGCTGGGTTTGGCGCAGGGTGGCCTTTGCTTTTGGGGAGAAGGGTTGTATGACCGAGATGTCCGAGCCGACGATTCGCCTGGCGACGCCCGATGATGCGCCGGCGTTGCTTGCCATCTATGAGCCGTATGTGCGCCAGACGGCGATTACCTGCGAATACGAGGTACCGAGCGTTGAGGAGTTCGCCGGGCGCATCGAGCGCACGCTCAAGCGCTATCCGTATCTGGTGATGGAGCTGGACGGGCGTCCGGTAGGCTATGCCTATGTGAGTCCGCTCAACAGCCGCGAGGCATACGACTGGTCGGTCGAGACATCGATCTACCTGGCACGCGATGTGCGCCATGGCGGGCTGGGTCGCAAGCTGCACGACGCGCTCAAGCAATGTCTGATCGCGATGGGCATCACCAACATGTGCGCGCTCATCGCCGTGCCGCACGACAAGGACGACGAATACCTGACGCACAACAGCCAGGACTTCCATGCCCATATGGGGTATCGCCTGGTGGGTGCCTTCGACCGCTGCGCCCAAAAGTTCGGTCGCTGGTACGACATGTGTTGGATGGAGTTGGTCCTAGCCGAGCGCGTTCCTAACCAACCCAAACCAACCTGGTTCCCCGACCTCCCCAAAACTACCATTTAGGGACAGGTTTATTTTTGCAGGTTAGCCGATGGGTTCGGTGTATTTGGCGCGGTCGGTGCGTTGGATGCGCTTGGAGACATGGAGCGGGCGGCCGTCGGTGTCGTAGACGTAGTCGGTGATCAGGATCAGCGCCTGTCCGCGCTTAACGTTGAGCAAAAACGCCTCGTTTTGCGAGGCATAGCACACCTCAAAGGTCTTATGTCCCCGTGCTGGCGCGCGATGGAATTCTTGGCGCAGCGTCGCGTAGAGCGACCCGTTGAGGTCGCGATCGATGAGCGTCTCGAAGCTTGGCGGCAGGTAAGTGGTCTCCAGGCACAGCGGCGCATCGTCCAGATAACGCAGGCGGACAAGTTTGACGAGCTTGCTGCCCACGGCGGCATCAAAGAACTTAGCTATGCTGCCGGCCGCCTTGGCAAAGCCCGAGTCCACGGTGCGCGTGGTGGGCTTCATACCCTGACCCTGTACCTGCGCCGTATAGCTCGAAAACACCAGGTTGTTCTCGTGGAGCGCCGGTGTGTCGGCCACAAAGGCGCCGCGCCCGCGCTCGGTGCGCACCAGGCCCTCGTCAACTAACACCTTAAGCGCATGGCGCACAGTGCTGCGCGAAAGCCCCGATTCGTCCATGAGTTCCATCTCGGACGGCAGCTTGTCTCCGCGTGCGTAGATGCCGGCGGCGATGCGGTCACGCAGCATGCCCGCCAGGCGCTCGTATTGGGCCAGTTTCTTTTTAGACGAAGCGTTCATGCAATCAACCTGTATCTAACTTGTATGCGAGCCTAATCAAGCATGTATTCAATACAACAATAAAACCGCTGGTAGCTAGTTATCGAAAACCGCATCAGCAAAATTTCTAAGACAAATATAGCATACAACTAGTCGACATAGCCAAAACATGTATGTAACTTGTATGCCATCGAGAGCATCAAACGAGAAGAAAGGCTGATGCACGATGACTACTCAGGAACAGGTTAAGGACGTCGTCTCCCAGGTTTTGGCTGACAAGGCTGACAAGGGCGGCATCAAGCGCGTCGTGTGGATTGGCGCCGGCGGATCCAACGGCGGCAACTATCCTGCCCAGTACTTTATGGAGCACGAGGCTACGCAGGTCGTGAGCTCCAGCTACACCAGCAACGAGTTCGTGCACGCAACCCCTGCCTACGTCAATGAGAACACCCTGGCCGTCGTCGTGTCCATGCGCGGCACCAAGGAGACCATCGTCGCCGCCCAGGTCGCCAAGGATCACGGTGCCAGCACCATCGCTATCTATGTCGACGAGTCCGGCCTCACCGAGGTCTGCGACTACAAGATCCAGTATGACAGCCTGGCCGTCGACGAGTCCTGCATGGGCCGTACCAACTCCGCCGTCGTGACCATGATCGCCATGGAGCTTACGCAGCAGACCGAGGGCTATGCCGAGTACGAGACCGCTATGGCCGCCTTCGACCTGATCGATCCCATCTACCGCAAAGCCGTCGAGTACACCCGTCCGCTCGCTGCCAAGTGGGCCGAGCAGAACGCCGACAAGCCCTGCATCAACGTGATGGCTCAGGGCCCGCTTTTTGGTGCCGCCTACGTCTTTAGCATCTGCAACGTGCAGGAGATGCTGCAGATCGACTCCTGCACCATCAACACCTGCGACTTCTTCCACGGCCCCTTCGAGATCCTGGACAAGCGCACCTCGCTGTTCCAGCTCATCAGCGTCGGCCGCAGCCGCTGCAACGACGAGCGCGGCATCCGCTTCGTCAACCAGTACGGTGGCGAGCGCGTCTATCAGCTCGACGCCAAGGAGCTCGGCCTCAACGACATCAAGGACAGCGTGAGCGAGTACTTCAACCACCTGATCTTTGCCCCGATCCTCAACAACGTGTACATGCGTGCACTCTCTGCCGTCACCCACAAGGACTACATGACGCGCCGCTACATGTGGAAGCTGGACTACTAAGAGTTACGCGGTTTTACCAAACCGCGTAACGGCTCGACGCTGCGCGGACCGCATTTGGACAATCTGACGTTCAACTTCAAGGGCGCGACCAGAAGGTCAGCGCCCTTTCGTTTCACGCCACCTTGCCTCAAATGCGGCCCGCTCGCTGACTTATGCTCAACCAGCGGTGCCTTAGACGTTGGGGATGTTCTTAAATGACTAGTCATTTGGGAACGTCCCCAATGAGTATGTGGGGAAGCAGATTTTTCCGTTCGGCGATTTGTGTCTTGAAAAATGTATATAACGACTATAACGTAGTACGAAACATATTGGAAACAATACCGAGGAGGCTGCGTTGAAGAAGAGCAATCTGGGCTATGTGCTGGTGCTGATCGCCGCGCTTATGTGGGGCAGCATCGGAATCTTTGTAAACGGCATCTCGGCCATGGGCGTTTCGTCCCAGAGCATGGCTGCCTTTCGCTTGTTGGTCGGAGCGCTTATCTTGGCGCCGGTCCTGATGTTTATGGGCTGCCGTCCGGGTGAGGGGTCTACCGTGGCTCAGGGTCCGCTGGCCCTGTTCAAGGCAAGCCCTAAAGAGCTTGTTCCCTGTGCGCTTGTCGGCATCGTCGGTTTGGCCGCCGCCAACACCTGTTATTACGAGTGCATGGGCGAGGTGGGCATGTCCACGGCCTCGGTGCTGCTCTACACCTCGCCGGTGTTTGGCGTCATGCTCGGCCGCGTGCTTTATCGCGAGGACGTGACCCCCAACAAGCTCGTTGCCATTGTCTTTAACATCGTAGGCTGCGTGCTTGCAGTGACCAATGGCGACCTTTCCGGTTTTCATTTTTCGGTTTGGGGCGTCACGTCGGGCGTGATTGCAGGCCTTTGTGGTGCGTCGCTCGCGGTGTTTAGCCGAATAGCAACCAAGACGGTCCACCCGCTGGCTGTCACGTTTTGGGGCTTTGTTTTTGGCGGTGCGGTTATGGCAGCTATCGCGGCTCCGTGGCCGGATGTCGCCGCGGCAATGTCGCCACAGCTGCTGCTGCTGTTCCTTGGCTTTGGACTCATCCCCACAGCCGTTGCTTACATCTTATATATGCAGGGTCTGTCCATGGGGCTCGAGACATCGAAAGTTCCCGTCGTAATGTCTTTCGAGACGGTCGTCACCGTACTGGTGGGCATTGGTGTCTACGCCGAGCCCGCCGGCGCGATTAAAGTCCTGGGCATCGTGTTGGTGCTCGCGTCCATCCTGATTATGAACACCGACTTCTCCAAGCTGCGCAACAGTGTGTTTGTCGGTCATGTCATTGAGAGCATGACCTTTAAGCCCAACGCGTGGTGGACCGAAAAATCTCAGGACATGGATCTGTTTAAGGAACGCACCGGCATTGCGCTGGAACCCACCGTACAGGAAAGCCCCTGGTACTTCGTGCGATAGGGGATTGCGCGCAGGGTCTGACCTGGGGTTATCCAGCTAGCGCCGGCCTACCCAGTCCAACGTTTCGAGTACGTTAAACCCGTCAACGGTCGATTTTCACCCGCGAACGGTCTTTATACTAATTAGCAATATAAGCAACGTATAAGACGTTATAATGACCATAACGAAAAGGAGGAGGCAAGATGAATCAGATCATTCTCGCATCTCATGGCGGCCTGGCCGCAGGCGCCAAAGACACGCTCGAGATGGTTCTCGGCGACGTGTCGAACGTCCACGTCGTGTCGCTTGCTCGTGACGACAAGGAGCCCATCACCAATAAGGTTGAGGCTATGATCGCCACGTTCAACGCGGACGACACCGTCTATGTGCTGACCGATATGCTCGGCAGCTCGGTCAACAACAGCATGGTCGAGCTTTCCAAGAACGGCACGAAGTTCACGGTTGTCAGCGGTTTCAACATCCCGTTGGCGCTCACGCTTGCTATGAGCCCCGCCCCCGTCAAGGGCGCCGAGCTCGCGGCCCTCATCAATGAGGCCCGCACCGGTCTGACCAACCCCAACGCACCGTTCGAGGCCGCCGCGGCTCCCGCCAAGAAGGCCAAGGCGTCCCGTCACAGCTCCGGTCCCGCCAAGATCGTCCTCGCACGTCTTGACTACCGTCTGCTGCACGGCCAGGTCGTCTTTACTTGGACCACCAAGGTTCAGGCCGAGCGCATCATCGTCGTCGACAACGCTGCCGCCAACGATGACATCAAGAAGGGCGCTCTTAAGCTGGCCAAGCCCCAGGGCGTGCGCCTGAACGTCTTCACCGTCGAGCGTGCCCTCGCCAAGATGGATAAGCTCAACACCCTCGGCGAGCGCGTCATGTTCGTCTTTGGCAACACTGCCGAGATGCTGCAGTTCTGTCAGGGCTACAAGCTCGACGCCATCAACCTGGGCGCCACCGCCAACCACGACGGTGCCGATCAGGTCGGCGGCAAGGACAGCTCCGTCTTCCTCGACGCCACCCAGAAGGCCGACGTCAACCAGCTGCTCGACATGGGCATCAAGCTCTATGTCCAGCAGACCCCTACGTATCAGAGCGTCGACATCGACGCCAAGCTGTAATCAACCAGGCTTTTGCCTGACTGAAAGGAGAAGGGTATGAATACGTTCATCAGTGCGGTGCTCGTCGGCCTCGTCGGCGTGTTCTGCATGTGGGACTCCCGCCTGCTCGGTCGTCTTAACTTCGAGCAGCCCCTCGTTGGCGCTACGCTCGTCGGTCTGCTGCTGGGCGATGTGCCCACCGGCCTTGCCGTCGGTGCCGCCGTCGAGCTCGTGTCCATGGGCCTGGTGCAGGTCGGCGCCGCCGTTCCGCCCGATATGGTCCTGGGCGGCATCGTGGCCGCTGCCTTTGCGTGCCTGACCGATGCTTCCGCCGAGACCGCCATGACGATCGCCATCCCGGTCGCCGTCCTGGGTCAGCTCCTCGGCATCGTGTTCCGTTCCATCATCGCCGCCCTCACCCATGTGGCAGATAGCGCGATCGATAACGGAAAGTTCAAGACCGCCTACCGTATGCACATCTGCGCCGGCTCCGGTCTGTACGCCATCATGTACTTCCTGCCGATCTTCCTCGCCGTCTTTGTTGGCACCGACCTGGTTCAGGCCATCGTCAACATGGTTCCCGAGTGGCTGTCCACTGGTCTTAACGTTTCGACCAAGATCATGACCGCCTACGGCTTGGCCCTGCTGCTCACCATGATGATCAAGAAGGGTATGACTCCGTTCCTGTTCATCGGTTTCCTGCTCGCCGCTTACCTCAACCTGTCCGTCATCGCGGTCGCTCTGATCGGTGTGTGCCTGGCTGTCGTCTTCATGGGCTTCAAGTTCAACGGTTCCCATGCAGCCGCCGGTGTCGATTCCGACTACGATCCGCTCGAAGACGACGAAGACTAAGGAGGAACACACTATGGCAACCGCAACCAAGGACGTGTCCCTGAACAAGAAGGTCAGCCAGTTCTTCTGGCGCTCCTGGGCCATCCAGGCCTCTTGGAACTACGAGCGTCAGATGAACATGGGCTTCCTCTACGGCATGGTTCCCACGCTCGACCGCCTCTATCCGGACGAGTCCGACCCCAAGCAGCTCGCTGCTAAGAAAGAGGCTTACCACCGTCACATGGCGTTCTACAACTGCACCCCGCAGACGAGCGCCTTTATCCTGGGCCTCACCGCCTCCATGGAGGAGGAGTACGCCAAGGATCCCGAGAACTTCGATCCCGATTCAATCAACGCGGTCAAGACCTCCCTCATGGGTCCGCTTTCCGGCATCGGTGACTCCTTCTTCCAGGGTACCATCCGCGTTATCGCCTTTGGCCTGGGCGTTCAGCTGGCTCAGCAGGGCTCCATCATGGGCCCGATCCTGGCCATGCTCATCTCCATCGTCCCCTCTGTGCTGATCACTTGGTTCGCAGCCAAGATGGGCTATCAGGGCGGCCACGAGTACCTGAGCAAGCTTCAGGGCGGCGACCTCATGGAGAAGCTCATGTATGTCTGCGGCATCGTGGGCCTTATGTCCGTGGGCGGCATGATCGCTACGCTGATCGGCGCCACCACCCCGTTGCAGTTCGCTGAGGGCACCGTTGTGATCCAGGACATCCTGGACGGCATGATGCCCCAGATGATCTCCCTCGGCCTCACCGGCCTTATGTACTGGCTTATCAAGAAGAACGTCAACACCGGTTGGCTTCTCGTGATCGCCATCGTGGGCGGCATCGCCCTCTCCGCGGCCGGCATCCTGGCCTAGTCGCGACCAAGCGTCTAACCGCTTTCCCCCGGGGGCCTGCCTGACATCCCATACCCCAGGCAGGCTTCCATCCCCAAAATGCGACAATGGGACAGTCACCTTGTCGCATCCTCAACGGACCGGCGACTCGGTCCAAACCACGGTAACCCTGCGAGCGCCCGGCAATGTGGCGCCGCAAAAATCGAAAGGAATGTGTCAGATGTACGAGATCGACCTTAACCTCCCTAAGCAGATCGTCGCTGACGTCCTGTCCAACCACGAGATCCACAGTGTCGCCTTCGTCGGCTGCGGTGCTTCCATGTCCGACCTGTACCCCGCCAAGTACTTCCTGGCCAACAACACGGACAAGCTGAACGTTCAGATCTTCACCGCTAACGAGTTCAACTACGACACGCCTTCCTGGGTCAACGAGCACACCTTCGTGATCACCTGCTCCCTCGGTGGCTCCACGCCCGAGACCGTCGAGGCCAACAAGACCGCCAAGAAGCACAACTGCCCGGTCGTCTCCCTCACCAACAAGGCTGGCTCCGCTCTGACCGTCGACGCCGACCACGTCATCGTTCACGGCTTTCACGCCAACTTCGCTGCCAAGTGCGAGAAGCCCGGCTATGCCATCGCTCTTGCTCTCGAGATCCTTCAGCAGACCGAGGGCTATGACAAGTACGACGACATGATCACCGGCCTCACCAACGTCTTCGATCTCTGCGAGAACGCTGCTCAGTCCTGCAAGAAGCTCGCCAAGAAGTTCGCTGAGGACTTCAAGGACGACAAGATGATTTACTTCATGGCCTCTGGTGCCTCCGAGAAGATGGCTTACTCTCACGCCGCCTTCCTGTTCACCGAGATGCAGTGGATCGACGCCGCCGCCTACAACACCGGCGAGTACTTCCACGGCCCGTTCGAGGTTTCCACCGAGGGTAAGCCCTACGTCTTCTTCATGTCCGATGGCGCTACCCGTCCGATGGACGCCCGCGCCCTCACCTTCCTTGAGCGCATGGGCGCCAAGGTCGCTCTGATCGACTCCAAGGACTACGGCCTAGCTGACGCCGTGCCCGCGAGCGTCGTCACCTACTTCAACCCGCTGCTGCACCTCGCCGTTATGCGCGAGTACGGCAACCAGATCGCCGAGGCTCGTCAGCACCCGCTGACCATGCGTCGCTACATGTGGAAGCTTTCCTACTAATCACAAGTAAGTAGACCTTACGGGTTGATTGAGAGGGGATGGGGTTTGCGCCCCGTCCCCTTTTTTGCTATCGAAAGGAGATACGTATGATCAAGGCAGTGCTGTTTGACATGGACGGCGTGCTGGTCGATACCGAGTGGTTCTACAACCGTCGTCGCGTGGCGTTTATGGAAGAGAAGGGCTTTCACTTTGACGAGATCCCCGATCTTTCGGGGTCTAACGAGCCCGCCATTTGGAAGTCGCTGGTACCTGACGATGTTGAGCTGCGCGAGCGCCTGCGCGTGGAGTACAAGCAGGTCTACAGCCCAGACCATCCCGTTCCGTATGCCGAGCTGCTCAACGAGCAGACGGAGCCGGTGATGCGCAAGCTGCACGAGCGCGGCGTGAAGTGTGCCATCGCAAGTTCGTCCTATCGCGAGCTCATTGACGAGCTGGTGGGGATTGCCGGTATCGCCGACGTGCTGGACTACACCATCAGCGGTCACGAGTGCAGTGCGTTTAAGCCCGACCCCGAGATCTACCTGCGTGCCATGGAGGCGCTGGGGGTGGAGCCTGCCGAATGCCTGGTTATCGAGGACTCGCCTTTGGGCATCGAGGCCGGCAAGCGCTCCGGCGCCCGCGTCCTGGCGCTGCGTCCGCACGAGGGCGTCAACCTAGATCAGTCCGCCGCCGACGTTATCATCGACAATCTGACCGACATCCTACCTGCCATTTAGCAGCAAAACCACCACAAAGGGGACAGGCACCTTCGTGGTGGTCCATGCTAAAATCGCGGGCATGCCCCACAACTACATCTGCCTTCGAAGGGAGCCTACGTGGCGAACGCCATCGATCAGCTCACGGACCGCGTGCTCGTGCTCGGCCGTCTCACCATCGTCCGCCGCGCCATCACCGCCGTGGCGGTCACCATTTCTGCCGTTCTCCAGACATTTCTGATCCAGGCATTCATTCAGCCCGCCGACCTGCTTCCGAGCGGTCTTACCGGCGTCGCGGTCCTGCTCGATCGCGTTACCTCGCTGGGCGGCGTTCACATCGACATCTCACTCGGTATGCTTGCGCTCAACATCCCCGTGGCGCTCCTATGCTGGAGCGGCATCAGCAAGCGCTTCGTCATCTTCTCGATGATGCAGGTCGTGCTCTCATCGCTGTTCCTCAACATCTTTCACTTTGCCCCGTTTTTGGGCGACAAGATTATGCTCATCATTTTTGGCGGCGTGGTCTCGGGTCTGGGCGCTGCCATCGCGCTAAAGTCCGGCGCATCCACCGGCGGCACCGACTTTATCGCGCTGTGGGTCTCCAACCACACAGGCAAGACTATCTGGGGCGTCATCTTTGGTTTCAACTGCTTTATCCTGGCGATCTTTGGCTTTATGTTTGGCTGGGACAAGGCGGCGTATTCCATCGTGTTCCAGTTTATTTCGACCAAGACCATCGACAGTTTCTATCGTCGCTACGATCGCGTGACGCTGCAGATTACGACGCGCAAGGCAGACGAGGTCATGACTGCCTACGTAAACCATTTTCAGCACGGCATTAGCTGCGCCGAGGTCGTCGGCGGATACAGCCGCGAAAAGATGTACCTGCTGAACACCGTTGTTTCGACCTACGAGAGCCAGGACATTATCAAGTTGGTGTGCGACGTTGATCCCGGCGCCGTGATCAACGTGTTCCACACGCTCAACTTTGTGGGCGGCTGGTGGGGCGGTCATGTCGACGAGCCCATGCCCACGGCCGTTCCCGATCCCGACAAGCCCGCACGCATGGCCAGCAGGCAGGCGCGCCTCAGCGAACAGGACAGCCTGCAGCAGGACGACGGCAAGTAGGGTATTGGCATTTTGCCGGTCCTGCGCAACCCATCCGAACGAGCCCCCCGAAAGCCCCGTTGCTTTCGAGGGCTCTCGTTTGCCCAGATAAAACCTACCAAAATGAAGCTGTCGCTTTTTGGTAGGGAGGGTGTATCGTTTTATCAATATGAGGTAACATGAAACTAGACGTTATATACGTATTAGAAATTTAGCTATTTTGATAAGAGTGATCAGATATGCCTGCGCCCAAAAATGCACCGCTTTACCAGCAGATTTATGACGAAATCAAGGATGCGATCGAGAAAGGTGTTTATGCACCCAAGGAGCGTATTCCGTCCGAGCTTGAACTAGCCGAGCAGTACGACGTGAGCCGCATTACGGTGCGCCGCGCCGTCGAGGAGCTGTGCTCCGATGGCTACCTGGTTAAGCAGCAGGGCCGTGGCACCTTTGTCTCCATGCCGCACATCAACCGCCAGTTCCACGCTTCGACGCTGCAGACGTTTACCGCGCTGTGTGCCGATAATGGCATGAAGGCGGGCGCGCATGTGGTCGATCGCCAGATTGTGCCGGCACGTCAAAACGAGATGGAGTTCTTTGGCCTGCAAAAGGATGCGCTGCTGCTGCATATCAAGCGCGTGCGTACGGCCGACGGCGAGCCCATCTTTGAGGAGAACATCTTTGTGCCGTTTGATGCCTACCGTGAGCTGTTGACGGCCGATCTTGAGGACAAGTCGATTTTTGCCGAGGTCGAGCGTGTTGGCGGAACGCCGATTGTTTCGGTTGGCTACCGCACGGTCGAGGCCGTTCGTGCCAATACCGAGCAGGCGGCCGAGCTGGGCATTGCTCCGCACGATCCGCTGCTCAACCTGCGTGCCGGCTTCACGGGTCCCAATGGCGAGCCGGTCCTGATGGGTAAGCAGTACTACGTGGGATCGCGCTACGTTATGGTCATGTAAGTTACGCGGTTTTACCAAACCGCGTAACGGCTCGACGCTGCACGCCCGGCATTTGGCCAATCTGCCGTTCAATTTCAAAGGCGCGACCAAAAGGTCAGCGCCTTTTCATTTCACGGCACCTTGGCTCAAATGACGGGCGCTCGCTGGCATTGCCAAAACATCGGCGTTGCCTTGAATTAGCTACCCTTCACCAAAAAAACGAGCGTCCAAAAATCCACGCTCGTTCCCTTCGAATCGCGCTGACTGTGGCTGGCGGCTGCACGGCATCGGTCCTCGTGGCGGCGTATAATCGGCGGCAGATGACTTGGACGTTAGGAAACCATGACCGATAGCATGCAGCAGATGGCGCTCGACACGCTCGGCGCCTATTTTGGCTACACCTCGTTTCGCCCGGGACAGGACCGCATGGTCGATGCGATCCTTGCCGGCCGCGATGCACTGGGTGTTATGCCCACGGGCGCCGGCAAGTCCATTTGCTACCAGGTGCCTGCGCTTATGCTGCCTGGCATCACCTTTGTGGTGAGCCCGTTGCTGTCGCTTATGGAGGACCAGACCCGCGCGCTGCTCGCGGCGGGTGCGCGCCCCAGCTATCTCAACTCCAGCCTTACGCCGGCTCAGCAAAATACCGTGCTCAAGCGTGCTCGTGAGGGGCGCTACCAGCTAATGTATGTGGCACCCGAGCGTCTGCTCGAGCCGCGCTTTCTGGCCTTTGCGCAGGAAGCTGCGGCCGAAGGCGGCATCGGCGTTCCGCTCGTGGCTGTTGACGAGGCCCACTGCGTGAGCCAGTGGGGCCAGGATTTTCGTCCCGCCTACCTGCAGATTCGCGAGTTTATCGATTCGTTGCCGCGGCGCCCGATCGTGGCGGCGTTTACCGCCACGGCGACCGAGCGCGTGCGCGCGGATATTCAGCAGATGCTCGGCCTGCAAAACCCCGCGACGGTGGTGACGGGTTTTGATCGCAAGAACCTCTACTTTGGTTGCGAGGAGATGGGCGACAAGGCCAAGACCGCGTGGGTGCGCGACTACGTGATTGCGCATTCGAGCGAGAGCGGCATCGTGTATTGCTCGACCCGCAAGACGGTCGACGCGCTGGCGGGCGAGCTTGCCGAGGCGCTGGGCCCCAGCGGCATTCGCGTTGGCCGCTACCATGCCGGCATGGGCAACGACGCCCGTCGCCAAAGCCAGCGCGCCTTTATCGACGACGATATCCAGGTGATGGTTGCCACCAACGCCTTTGGCATGGGCATCGACAAGCCCAACGTGCGCTACGTGATTCATAACAACGTGCCCGAGAGCATCGAGGCCTACTACCAGGAGGCGGGCCGCGCCGGCCGCGATGGCGACCCGGCCAGCTGCCATTTGCTGTGGAACGGCAACGATTTCCGTATGCGCCGCTTTCTGATCGACCGCGGCGATGCTGCCGATGAGGCGCTCGACGACGAGCAGCGCGCGTGGGCGCTCCAGAACCGATATCGTCTGCTCAGCCAGATGGAGGGCTACTGCAATACCACCGGCTGCCTGCGCGAATACATGCTGCGCTACTTTGGCGACGAGGCCGCGGCCGGGCATGCCGCGGCTGGTACGGGCAGTGCCGCCACGGACGATGCCGAGGGCTGCGGCAACTGCAGCAACTGCCTCACGCAGTTCGAGGTCGAGGACGTCACCGATATGGCTCGCGCCGCCGTGCGCTATGTGGCCACGCGCCCCATGCGCTTTGGCAAATCGCTCATCGCCGACGTGCTTCATGGCGGTAACACCGAGCGCATTCGCCAGATGCATCTGGACGAGGACCGCGGCTACGGTGAGCTGTCGAGTGAATCGGTCGGGCGCATCAAGGACATCATCGGCCAGCTGTGCGGTCGCGGTTATTTGGTCACCTCGCAGGGGCAGTACCCGGTCGTGGGGCTTGGCCCGCGCGCTGGCGAGGTCGAGGACGAGGCGTTTGCCTTTACCGTTAAGCGTCGCGCGTCCAAGCGCAAGGCCTCGGCCCGCGCCCGCCGTGCGGTGGATCTGCTGCGCGAGGAGGCCGAGCTGGATCAGCGCCCGCGCGTGGGTGACGATGCCGAGCTGTTCGAGCGCCTGCGTGCCCTGCGCAAGGATATTTCGACCGAGCTGGAGATGGCGCCGTACATGGTCTTTTCCGACAAGGCCCTGCGCGGTCTGTGCCGCCTGCGTCCGCAGACGCGCGAGGAGCTGATCCAGGTCAACGGCATTGGCGAGAAAAAAGCCGACGCCTTTGGCGAGCAGTTTATGGCGGCGATTGAAGAATTTGAGTCCGAGCATGCGCGGGATGGAGTGTAACGATGGCATTCGACGATAAAACCGACCGCACTGACGTGCCCGCCGTGCCGCTGTACCAGCAGGTCATGGACGACCTAAAGGGCGAGATCGCGCGCGGCGTGTACCCCGCCGGCTCGCGCATCCCTGCCGAGATGGAGCTCGCGAAGTCCTACGGCGTGGGGCGCATCACCGTGCGCCGTGCCATCGAGGAGCTGTCGCGCGCGGGGTATCTCAACCGCCAGCAGGGGAGGGGCACGTTTGTGTGCGCCCCCAAGCTCAAGCGCAAGATTCGCCAGAAGGGTGACGTCCAGAGCTTTACTGAGGGTTGTGCTGCCAACGACATGGTGCCGGGTGCGCGTCTGGTGTCGCGCACGGTGGTCGCGGCGACGCACGAGGATGCGGCGTTCTTTGGCGTGGAGCCCGGCTGCGAGCTTATCGTGGTCGAGCGCGTGCGCACGGCCGATGGCATCCCCGTCATGCTCGAGAACAACGCCTTTGTGCTCGCCGACCATCCCTACCTGCAGACGCTGGCCGACGAGGACCTCACCGATAACTCAATCTTTGCGCTCGTTGCCGAGCATTCGGGTCGCGCGCCGCTCAAGTCCGACCCCTGCACCGTGGAGATTGCGCTTGCCGATGCTCAGACGGCCCCGCTGCTGGAGGTGCCGGTCGGCGAGCCGCTCTTCTATATGGAGGCCTACTTTACCGACGCCGGCGGGCGCCCTCTACTGCTCGGCCGCCAAAAGATCGTGGGCTCGCGCTACGTCTTCGACATCTAACGTCCACAGATAGAACAACATAGAACAAATTTGCCGAGATGACTTCACGGGCGTTGTTGCACGTGCTATAAATAGGACAACATAGAACGACAGCAGGTACGAGCTGTCGTCGTTCAAAGCCGCCCCACAAGGAGGAGCATCAGCATGAACGCACATGATCTGGTTCAGGAAATCATCGAGCGCAAGGGCAAGGTCGAGAACGTCTTTTGGATCGCTTGTGGCGGTTCGATGATCGACCTGATGCCGGCCAACGAGCTGCTCAAGCGCGAGGCCACCACGTTTACCTCGACGGTCTACACGGCACGCGAGTTTTGCCTGATGGCTCCCAAGAGCCTTGGCGGGAAGTCGCTCGTTATTGCCTGCAGCCACAGCGGCAACACGCAGGAGGTCGTTGACGGCTGCGAGATGGCGCTGGCAGCCGGTGCCGAGGTCGTTGCCCTCACCGACTGCGAGAGCTCCAAGATCGATAACGGCAAGTGGACCACCTGGGTCTATCCGTGGGGCGAGGGCGTGTCACAGGCCGAGGTGCCGCAGGGCATCGGCGCTCTGATCGCCGCCGAGTTGCTCGACCAGCAGGAGGGTTACGAGGCGCTCGCCGACATGTATGAAGGCCTTAAGCAGATGGACGCGCTGCTGCCCGCCGCGCGCGAGAAGGTCAACGCCGAGCTGGGCGCCCGTTTTGCCGAGCTCTGCCAGCAGCACAAGTTCTTCTACATCTTGGGATCCGGTCCCAACTTTAGCCAGACCTACGCCATGGCCATCTGCTCGCTCATGGAGATGCAATGGCAGCACTGCTGCTACATCCACTCCGGCGAGTATTTCCACGGTCCTTTCGAGGCTACCGAGCCCGGCGTGTTCTACTTTGTGCAGCTCGGATCGGGCGAGTGCCGCCCCATGGAGGAGCGCGCGCTGGCGTTCCTCAACACGCACACCGACACGATCATGGTGCTCGACGCGCTCGAGTATGGCGTAGGCGAGGTGCCCGCCAGCGTGCGTTCGTACCTGGAGCCGATCTTCTTCTACAACATGAGCTGCGAGCTGCGCGCCGCACGCGGCAAGGTGTTCGATCACAGCCCCGAGGTTCGTCGCTACATGGGCATCGAGCAGTACTAAGTAACGGGAAAAGCATCCACCTTCGATTCGCAAGCGTGCCGTGTGAGTCAAAAAGCGGGCCGTGCCGGGGATTTCCGGCACGGCCCGCTTTGCATGGCGTCCGTATGAGCGAGGTGTCGCGGCAACCGACGCTTACTTGGCGTCGTAGGCCTCGGCATCCCACCAGTCGAGCTGGGCGATGTTGTCACGAATGTGCTGGCAGCTCTTGTGGAAGCCCTCGAGCTCGTGCTCGGACAGGTCGAGCGTGTAGACCTCCTCGACGCCCTCGGCACCGATCACGCACGGCAGGGAGGTGAAGATGCCCTCCTCGCCATACTGGCCGGTCATGAGCGTGGATGCCGAAAGCACGGCATGCTCGTTATGCAGCACAGCGGCGCAAACGCGCGCGGCGGAGTTGGCGACGGCGTACTCGGTGCACTGTTTGCCCTGGTAGGTTACATAGCCGCCCTTGCGTGCGAGCTCCTCGACCTCCATGTGGTCGAAGGCATACTTGTCGGGGTTCTCGGCCTGAAGTTCGTTGAGGCTCTTACCGGCGATGGTCGCGGACTTAAAGGCGGCAAGCTGGCTAAAGCCGTGCTCGCCGATCATGTAGGCGTCGATGGACTTGGGGCTCACGCCGACCTTCTTGGAGATCTCGGTGCGCAGGCGGGCGGAGTC
>CABUSH010000024.1 GCA_902494195.1 uncultured Collinsella sp.
GCGAAGTATGTTGATGATGGGCATCTAGCACTCCTGTGAAACTAGAAGGAATTCGAGGTCAGGTTGTTCAGAACCACGAGAAATGTGACCATACATGCGAGGACGCCACCAAGGAGAACGAGGATCCATGCGCTATGTATGAACTCGTCAAGCTCGTAAGGGCTCAGGCTATTGAACCAGCCGCCGTATCTCGTCCAGATATCGCGAAGTTTCTCGATAATGTGCATCTGTCACTCATGTGAAGCTAGAAGGTGTTCGGGCTCAGAGTGCATCACGATTATTCGCCTCCCGCGCTCATGTTTGTGAGCAACCGGTGGGTCCAAAACCACTGCCAGTAGGCATTGTTCTGGCGTTCAGCCGCCTGGGATTTGGCAGAATCTGCTTCGATGTTGTCGGCTTGCTCTTGAGCCTCATCGGTTTTGACGGAATCGGAATCGGTCAGCACGATCGGGAAATCCGCACCGACCGCAGCGGCGTTGTACTCGGCTAGGGAAACCTCGTGGTCTGCATGGTGACTACCGTTTCGGACGGTGACGTAGTAGCTCTTGCTGAAGCCCGCCGAGTCAATATATTTGCCCTCGATGGTTCCCGTCTGCGTCAGCTCGACGTCAGGCGAATCGCGTCCGCCTCGAAATCCACCGTTGTCCAGATACGTCATGATGAGAAAAGCAAACGCTATTATCAGCATGACAGCAAATAAGATGAATTCGATTGCCGCCTGACCGCCTACCGAGCTCTTGTTGAATCGCAACGAACCCACGCCCCTAGAAAGGGATATCGTCATCGAAGTCATCGACGACGGGAGGCATCGGGGCTTGCGGGGCAGGTGCCTGCGCGGGCTGGGCTGCGGACGGTCGAGTCGCCAAGAACTCGATGTTAGCGACAATCAAATCGAGTTTGGAATGGCGCTGTCCGTCCTTGTCCCATGTCGAGTAACGGAGCTCGCCTGCGATTGCGACTTTCTGACCCTTCGCGAGATAGCGCGACAGGGCCTCGGCACGCTTGCCGAAGATGGTGCAGTCGATGAAGTTGCTGCGTTCATCCCACTCGCCGGTCTGCCTGTTTCGAACGGAGGTATTGAACGCCAGGGTGAACGACAGGAGTTGCGTGCCGCCTGCGGTCGTACGCAACTCGGGAGGTCGCGTCAGGCGGCCGGTCAGGGAAACGCTGTTGATATCGGACATGTCGGTTCCTCTCTCGAAACGCTAATCGATAAGGTCTGCGATGAAGTTCGCACGCTTTGCGCGGCTCGCGTGCCGCTGCGCCTTGCTGTGGGATGCCTCGATTCGGCGCACCGCGGTGGAAATCTGGTCGGATATACAGGCACCGCTTGAGATATCGGCATAGCGGACACTTACGACAAGCCTGCGCTTGTGGCCGCTCACCCGCCGTCCGATGAAAAATGCGGGGTATGCCTGGGTAATCTCCATGCGCACGGTTTCCATGCCGCGTGCCTTGAACGGGGACGGCATAGCGACATCCACGACCTCGCCTACCAGCGACTGAACCGCCTCGTAGACGAACGTGCCGTCATCTTGCGGCTCGTCCTCGAAGTAGAACATTCGGCTTCCTATAGGTTTTTCGCTTCGCAAAAGGGCGGAGGCGGACTTGAATCCGCCTCCTGCAAACAGAGTGTTCAAATCGTCATCCTATCTGTCCGGCAGGTCGTTTGGGGTGCGGCCTGACAGCTGGGATAGTAGCATAGTTAACGGTGTGCCGTTATATGTTTCCTATGTTATCGGTAGACGGTATGCAATTGCGGACATCTGGGGGCGTTTTCGGACATTTTTGGGCTGTTTTAGGACATTGTCCGGGAATGTCCGTAAATGTTCGAAGTGGGTGCAATGGGTGCGGATGGGGATGAGAAGGAGGACGAGGATAATAAAAAATAATAAGGAGAAGAAAAAGAAGGATATAGTCGAAGAAAGGTTCACGGAATCGCGCAGGTGAAAATGATAATAACAAGGAGCCATACTTCGGAAGTGCCCTTAATGGCACTTCCGGGCGCTATGCGAGATGCGGGAAACGTGACGTTCGTTACCGACGGCCTTCGCTTTTAGGGACGTTTTATGCCTTGCGGTGGAGACGGACAAGACGGCGATGAAGCTCGCGATAGATGACGCAACAACCTCCGGCGGCAGCTTCCCCGAACCCACGGATGTACAAAGCGACTTGAGGTGCCTGCGGTAGCGGATTAGGGTGACCCGCGCGAGACGGCGGTATGGGCTGCCATCTGGGCATGAAAATCGAATCTTGAGAAACGTCAACTCCCTATTCAGGCGGGAGGAGAAGCAGGCCTTGGCGTTCGGCTGAAGCCCAATAGATTCAAGGCTCGCTAGGAAGAGACGGCGAATAGACGGCAGGTCTTCTCTTGAGCAGAAAATATAGCCATCATCCATATAGCGGCCAGCCCCGCCCTCCCCGAGAAGCTCATGGAAGGCATGGTCCAACCTATTCAGATAGGCAATCGCCGCAAGCTGGTTCACCTGGTTGCCCAATGTCAGGAAATCCGATTCGCGGCTATAGAGAGCGGCGATATCGAGGAGGCGTGACATGGAGTCCGATTCAGTCCGTCCGCGAAAGGGCTTCAGGATAATTTCAGAAAGGACGGCATGCGCCCGGGCCGAGGGGATACTTCCGAAATAATTCTTGACGTCGTATTGGAAAACCCGAGCGTCCGAGCCAAATCTCGCCCGTGCAGCAAGCATGTCCCGCTCGAAGCGTCTGCGTGCGAAGGAGGTACCCTTGCCCTTTAGGCTCGCTGAGTTTGAGTAGACAAGGCTTCGCGACAACATAGGGACGATAAAGCCATCGCATAGGCAACGCTGGATGACGCGGTCTTTGTAGCGCGGTCCCACGATGTGCCTAATCTTGCCACGCTCGCAAAGGGTGAAGCGGACTGGGGGTTGGCGGCGATACTTACCCGATAGCAGGCTCTCGCGCAGGCGGATACAGTTGACGGCGCGGAACCTATCGAACTTCATCGCAGCCGATTTCCATAAGGTACCCTTCGCGCATACACGAGCCGCCCTATATAGGTTTTTGAAAGAGAAAACGTCTTCAGGCGTCTTCGGTACCGCCTCGAGCGATCGGCGGCTCAGATCTCGACGGCGCTTCTCTCGGCGTTCACGCCGCCTTGCCCGTTGGGAGCGGTTCAAGGAGCTCCCTCCTTCCGTAAATTGACAATAAGCCCTGGCTGCACCCTGATTCAAGGTGCCGACTCCGATGTGCCTGAAAACCGCCAGAGCGATCCAGATGCCGTCTCTTTCGAGAAGCAAGTCCGCCCATCTTGCATCACCGAGGCCTGTATTCGCAGCGCCGAATGGGGCGCCGACCGGTGGGTATCCCCTTTTCTCCTTTACCATTCCGCTTTCGCGAGGTGCGCTACTCAGACCAGATGGAGAAAATCGGGGAAGACGTAGTTGGTGTTCGTCGCGTTATTGTTGTTCCAGTCGCCGCTGTTATTGACATAGCGGAAGTTCGTGGAGTTGCTCGGATTCACGGAACGAGTCCAGTGATTGTTGCTCGACGAAGCTAAAACGGATGCCCACCATCTGGGATTCACGAAAATGAACCTCAGATGGAGAACAGCCTACTCGGGAGAAACCGGACTTGCATCCGATTTGGAATCAAATGATTTCAGACGCATACGCTCTGCCTTTATGGCTCCCTTTGTCACCTTCATGGCGGTAGAAACGGTGCCTGCAAGCGATTCGAGCCGACTAATCTTCACGAAGGGCTTGGAAACTCCCATCTCGGCTCCCCCAGCGTCTTGCTCGGTATAGATAACTTGGGGCATATCGTCCAGCCAGGCATCGATGAACATACCGATGAGACAAAGCCGCCCGTAGGCATCATTCAGAAGGACAAGCCTCTGTGCGCTTTCCTCAACCGTCATAACGTAGATTCCATCAGCCTCGGCCGCTGCCTGCATCAGGTCGTAACCAGCGCGGCAGATGTACTGCGTCTCGGTGAAGGCGCGGGATTTCGGGAGTTTCTTGGCTATCGATATGAGTTCACGCCAGACAATCCGCGCCTGTCGGAGATATTCAGTCGAGACCGATTCGGTTTGTCTACTTTTGGGAACCATGGAGCCTCCAACTGGGAAGGAACCCCTCCGGCGAATGCCGGAGGGGTTCAGGGGCGTAGATTAGAAGGAGAAAGCGGGGAAGACGTAGTTGGCGTACGTCGCGTTACAGTAGTTCCAGTCGCCGCTGTAACCGACATAGCGGAAGTTCGTGGAGTTGCTCGGATACACGGAACGAGTCCAGTGACTGTAGCTCGACGAAGCTCCGGAGTAGTTCGACGTTGTCACGCCATTGGACTTGTAGTACTCGTACTGGGTGCCGTCGGACTGCATATCGCCCCAGACCTCGGTCGCCGAGAGCAGGAAGACCTTGTCGGTCGTGGCGGTGGGAGTACCGGCCTTGCCGCCACCCTGGTTATCGGTCATCTTCGTGACGGCCTTCACCTTGGACTGAAGTTCGCTAGGCAGGAGCGACCAGAGGTCACCGGTGTTGAGACGGCCTCGGAGTTCCGACTTCTCCCAACCGCCGGCGTTGGTATTCGTAGCGTTCATTTTCTGGTAACCCAGTGCAGAATTAGTCGCCTCGAACGTCAGGCCCGCCTTGCCGGAACCATCGGCGAGATCGTCATGGTTGATACCGACGATGCGGTATTCGAGCGTCTTGCCATTGGTCAGTTTGGCGGAGAACTTGGTACCGGCCTCCATGGCGGCCATGGCCTTGGCGTAGACAGCGGAGGACGTGCCGTTCTTGGCGATATCGGTGGCTGCGGCCTTCTGCTCCTCGAGCGTCCAGTCCTTCGCGTCCTTGTTCACGACGGTCTTCATCGCCTCTTGGTAGGCCTTCTCCTCGGCGCTCATGAAATTGCCGCCATCGGTGCCGGAATCGACCGTGTTCGTAACCTGGTTGAACTGGTTGCGGATGGCGCCGGCTACACCCGGGCCTGCAAACACGATTACCAGGCCGATGAGGGCGATGATCAGGACGTACTCGATGATCGATTGGCCTCGGAGACGGGCACTCCTAGGAGATACCCCTTCCCGAGGCGAAATTGCCGCTGCATGCATATGCGGCTCCCTTCGCTCAGGGTTGGTAGATACGAGCCAAGGGTAGGAGCCGCGTTGGGTTTTGTGGCGGTCTTGCCGCTGCGGCAATTTGGGGGGGGGATGATGACTAAAGAAGTCAGGCAGGGATATTGGAATCTCTCTAGTTGATTGGGGTCATGATATTGAACGGCTGCGAGGGCTGGGTGGTTTTGAGCGTTTTGATTGAGGTAGATGACTATAGGAATCAGTCAATGAGGGGAAATCTTGGGAATCATTCGGGTCGAATGGGACGTGCGGCCTTGTAGGCATGTATCCCCTACCCCATGGAAACTCAACCTATGGAGGTCGAGCGTCGCCGCGATACTGGAAGCCATGGGCTCATCAGGTAGTGTGGCGTGGAGGAATTGGCTAGCAGACATGACCATGTAGGAGCGAGGCGGCTCCGCCCAAGTGGGTTTGGCTATCGGCGCATCTGGTCACTTGGATACGGTCTCGGACGACGTCGCGGTAGTCGGGAGGGGTCACAGCTGCTTTCGGGCGGTCGGAAGATGTGGTTTCGATCTCAATTGAATCGACGTTCATGGGGACGGTACCGGCAGCCACTTCGAGGCATCCCTGAGCGTGCTTCGGGCCGAACGACAATTGCCAAGGCTTGACGGCCCTCGATACCGCCAAGACGGGTGCGTGACCATCTGGCTCTGCCGCTCCGTACCAAATGACGTCGAGGGGAATCTTCATAAAGAACATGTGGATTGAAGAGCATTTGCGGAACAATGCGGCATCGCCGATTGGCATCTCAGGGCGTCCCATCAATCCCATGAAGCGCTTCCAGAAGGTGTCCATCACCTCGAGTTTATAAGAGCCGATGTTGTTTCCGGTTGCGTTAAACAGACGTGCCTCGCTATCTGCCATGAAGGTATCCTTTCAAACCGAAGTCTTTGATGGTTTGAAGATAGAGGTCATGGGGTCTAGCGAGGCTGATTTGCCGCTGCGGCAATTGATAGGGTGTGGTAGGCGCTCTGAGAGCTGTTTTATGACCCCATTGTTCTTCAGACCGCATTACCTGTGACACGAAAATCAAACCGTTCGTGCGGTTGTCAAAAGAAAACCCCGCGCGGAATCGCGCGGGGTTTGTGCAAGATGTAGACGAAATTAGAAACAGAAGACTGGGCAGATAACGTATGCCTTAGTGTCATTTTCAATATATCTATAAAAACTTACCTCGCCGAGGCCAAAGATGCCCATGAAGCAATCGTAATCAGTCGGACAGGAGGAACGACCAAGGCGTATCGATGCCAACAAGTTCTCTTCAGTCTTAAGAATCCTATTTCCAGAGGCGGGCGACACCTTACCCCGGAATGCCTCATATTGGCTTCCCTCCTTGGGTAGCCAAGTATACATACTATAATCTGCAACCGTCCCCGACCCCGTCGGAATATAACTAACGGTTTCGGAGTAGCTGAGCAGGAACAGCTTGTCCGAGGTGGCCGTCACGGCTGCATGCCTATTCTCATCTCCGCCGCCGATGTTGTTCGTAAGTTTCCTAACCGATTTCACCTTGGACTGGAAATCAGACGGCATGAGGTTCCAAATCTCACCCGAGTTCATCTTCGCACGAAGCTCGCAGGCCTCCCAGCCCCCGCCGTTATAGCCTTGAATCGAGGCGGACGCTTCAGCGATTAGTCTGGCGGGCTTTACGGCCGGTCTATTTGGCAGCACCGGTTTTTCGGTAGGCGGCTCGGGGCCCGGTTCGGGAGCCCCCCAATCTGGGGGATTCATACGACCCTCGATGCCCATTGAGGTGGTTAAGAACGTCAGTCCCGCCTTGCCGGATTCGTCGGCCAAGTCGTCGTGGTTGATGCCGATGATGCGATATTGCATTGTCTTACCATCGGTGAGCTTGATTGACCACTTCGTGCCGGCATCCATGGCGGCCTTTGCCTTGGCGTAGGCGGGCGACGCCTCGCCCTTCGCTGCGATGTCCTCGGCTACGGCCTCCTGCTCATCGAGCGTCCAGTCCTTCGCGTCCTTGGCGACGGCCGCCTGCACGGTCGCGGAACCGGTGCCTGTGGAACCGCCGCCCGTCGCACCGCCCTCGGTACCGCCGTTCGTCCCGCTATTGACCGCGCCGCCGACCAGGTTGAACTGATTTCGAATCGCTCCCGCCACACCGGGTCCCGCGAACACGATCACCAGGCCGATGAGAGCGATGACCAGGACGTACTCGATGATCGATTGGCCTCGAAGGCGGGTCGTCTTAGGAGCGACCCCCCCCCCGAGGCGAAAATGCCGCTGCATGCATACGCGGCTCCCTTCGCTCAGGGCTAATAGATTCGACGCAATCGTAGAGGTGCCGCAGGTCTTTGCGGCGGTCTTGCCGCTGCGGTAAGGTTGGGGATTGAGGGAATGACTAAAGAAATCAGTCAATGAAGATGCTATTGAAAATCACTCCGATTGACTGGAGCTGAGCGTTGTTCGACCATAAGGGTTGGACGGGTTTGAGTTGTGGAGCGCGGGTTCGTAAATCTATCAGGAGTCATCATCGGCCTGTCCGATGCATCTGACGGCACTGAAGTCGCCGAGGTTCACGGCAGGTTCGAAGGCGTACTTCTTCCCGCGCCATACGTAGAAGCCGTTCTCCCGAATTGCCTTAAGTTCGGCGGGTTTTATGCAATGGCCGTCGGCTCTCACCTTGAAGGTCGTTCCGCATCCCGAAACCAGCGTCCATGATCCGTTTTGCGACCAGTGGTTCGACGTACAGGTGAAGGATTTCTTGTTCTTGGTAAGTTTTAGAGCCTGACCGCACTTGGGACACAAACCATAGATCTCGGCGAAGGCCTTTTCCTGCTTCTCGAATGCGTTATCCAGAACCGCAGCCGCCTCGCGCTTCGTTAGGTGCTCGACATCGATCGCCTCGGTATCATCGCCGAGCATGCGCCTGATTTGGCTGATTTGGGCGCTGGAGGCGGGCTTGTTGCCCCATTTTTTGACAGATTCAGTGTCCCATAGTGATCTGTCTTGGGAGGGTACGGGATAGTGGTCTAACCAGCGTCGAACTGCGGCCTCGGCTTCAGCCTCATCGTCATATTCACGGATGGTCTTGTTGTTGCCGTTGAAATCGACCGCGACGCGGTAGAGGATATCGGGGGCGTGCATGCGAACCGACCAGCCCTTGCCTCGGATGACCTTCGAGCCGTCTGCGCGGCGAATCCAAGCGATATTCTGGCTCGATGATGTGAGGTCGACCTTGCGGACGGAAAGAACCCAGCCCTCGGGAGTGTCCTCGGATGCCTCGATACGGTCGCGTAGACCCGACAGAGGGCCACGGACGGCCTTTTTCTCGTTCTCATCGAGGTCACTCGGGTCGATGCCGATCAGGCTCGGAGCCGTGCAGATATCGTTCTTGTCGGAATCGCCCACACAGTCTATCAGCAGCAGGTTCTGTTTCTTGTACCCCGTTTCGGGGTTCTCGTAGAGACGCAGGCCGCGCCCGACCATCTGCGTATAGAGGGTTGAGTTTCGCGTCGGCCGGGCTAGTAGAATCGTCTCGATAAGAGGCATGTCAGTGCCTTCGGTGAATACACCGAAATTGATGATGACGGGAATCTTTCGAGCGGTGAAGTCCTCGATAATCTGGCGGCGCTCGTCCATTGGGGTCTTGCCATCGACGACCACCGCGCCCTCGATGAGTTCGGCCAACGCGTAGGCATGTTTGACCGACGAGGCGAAGATGAGAGTCTGGCCACGATGGAGTCGGCGGTATGCCTCGGCGACCTGCGCGTTCGATTTCGGACGGTTCACGGCATCGTTCAGGGCGCTCAGCTGGAAGTCTCCCGCAACGCGCTTCACGCCGGCGGTGGACCATTCGACTTCGACCTGCATACAGTCGATATCGCAGAGGTACCCGCGGCGGATACCCCAGAGGAGATCGCGCTGGAAGACAATATCCTCGAAGATATCGTCCAATCCCCTACCGTCGCCTCGATTCGGCGTCGCCGTGAAACCGATGTGGAGACGGGGTTGCAGGTAATCGATTATCTTGCGGTAGGTTGGCGCTGAGGCATGATGTGCCTCGTCAGTCACGATGAGGTCAAAATCGCCCGGCTTGAAGTTCCGCTCGAGGCGGGTGCCGCGCGATAGGGTCTGCACCGAACCGGAGACGACTGGTTCGCCATCCGAATGCCTTCCGGCTTTCTCAATTCCCACGGGGCAATCGAAATACTTGACTGGCTGCGCCACCAGCTCGTCCCTATGGGACAGAATCAGCATTCGACCGTGCCTGTGGATGTTCGCGAACGTGACAGTCTTGCCCAAGCCGGTTGCCATCTGCACCAAATGGGCGCCGCCGTCTAGGTTGTCGATTATGTCGATACATTCCGCTTGGTAGTCCCTTAATTTCAAACCGCTCGCGGACATGTGGCTCCTATCTCATGGAGGCCTGTGCCGCGGATCCGTGGTATGGGTAATTTGCGTTTATGGATTCGCGGCATATGGCCATGAAGTCCGGCCCCTTGTCCAGGCGACGATCGGTCGCATTGAATTACGGAACCCTACGAGACCCTTTCCCTCTCAGGGTAATCGCTGGCAGGAGACGTAGTCTGCTAAAACCGCCTATATCGACCTCACCTGGGTACTCGGTATCCGAAATGGGTCCCGTCATCCTTTGCGCCTTTCGCCAAGTTTTGAGCACTTGCGGACTCTTTCAGGCCCTTAGTGGCCACGTCCTCCGCGCTCGGCGCTTTCCGATGCTGATCAGGCGTCGGGTCGCGCGGCAGGCAACCGGATAGGTCAAGAATAGCCAGTCGGGCAATATTCAGTTGTCGAGGTAGGTGTCGAGGCGGCGGGCAGATAGCGCGGGGTCGCGTTCGGGGATGTGTTCGAGTGAATGACTGGGGTCTAATCAGGCTGATAGACGCGCGGGCAGGCGATTTTCAAGCAGGTAGATTTTACGGGGAGTTTGAACGTGATGTGGAGACGGTTCGGTATCGGGAGTCTGAAGAGGACGGTAGCGATGAGCTGGGGAAATGATTGGTTGGGGTTGTCATGACCGAGTTGATTTGGGCGACGGATAAACCATTGCTGCGGTGAGGATTATATGGCGGCTCGGCACAGGTAGAGGGCTAGCGGGTAGGTAGAAGGGCAGGAAGGAGCGGAAGGGATAAATAGGACGATGTGGGTTCACGATATGAGTGATGAAAACAACTTGCTTTACTGAGGGGCGCCTTTTTGGGGCGCCCCACATGTTTGACTGAGTGGATGGGGAGACGTCGAAATCGAGATTAGATTGAAATCTCTCCTAAACGATATTGATCACCTAGACTTACCAGGGTATAATGAAGGTGTTCCGAAAGGAACCTAGGCTCGGCTGGTAAACCTGACGTTCGGCGCGGTGTACGTGGACGCGCCTGGAGAGCTTGACCTCGAGTACGTTCAAGCCTAGGGGCCTAAGCCCCCGCGCCTAGACTTCGGTTTAGGAGAGCAGACTGGCAGGCAGCAACCGAGAATCAATAAGGGCGCGAAAGCGCCCTTATTTGTTTAGAGAGTAGATATTGCCACTGCGGCACCGATAACGACAGTTTCAGCGATTGAGGTAGTTTTCCCAAAAAGGAGGCACCTCATGAGAAGCAACAGCTATGGGCGTCTAGCCGGCAAGGAAGAAGCTGAAGCAATAATTTCACTAGCCCAGCAGTTCGATAAGAATTTGAATGGCAAATCTTTTCTTATTTGCTTCGGTACAAAGACACTTCGTTTTCTCGAAGTGTCATTTTCTGCTGGCAACTTCAGTCATCTCGCGGGCATCGACAAACACAATTGCCGAATCAAACCTCATGAGGTGTATGCCCGAGCGATTGCAGGCAATCTTAAACCCCAAGACCTCGGCTATAGCATCGCGCCTAAGTTTAAGATGAAAACAATCGCAGCCAAATTCCTAAATGAATTCGGTTCCACCGCAACACATGTGAGTGCAGTCAACAAGCGTCGCTCAAAAGTTAACGCTGAGATTTGGATATCCGGATCAAAAGCAGGCTTCGCAATTGGCGCGATTCACATCGGTTCAAAGAAATCGGGGCCGGTAACCTTCGCCCCGACAAGCCTTCAACTCCTGAGCGATATCGAACTCCAAGAAAAGTCGGTTGGCACGGTTGAGCCTATCGCTATCATCCTCTCGCGCAGGAATGACGAAATGTCCTATTCGGTCATTGAATTTTTAGACGAAAATCTCACCGAAATCCACTCTTCTTCCCTTGCCTCGATACTGTTGAGCTGCGGAAATGAAGTAGCGCTAAGGAATAAATATCCTGAATTATGCGATCGGCTTTTCGACAAGGATTTCGAATCGCTCGACGACATTTCGGAGTCCGTCACGGAGTATGCCGAGGAGTGCAATCAAATCAACGCCCGCCGCTCAGAAATCGAAGCGAGCCTCTCGAAATAAATACTCTCGTGTCATCGGTTTGGCGCTTGAGTGAGGCGGCTATTTGAATCTGCTCAGGAAACGGCTCAAGGGATTGCGCTGCCACCATCGTTTCTTGTCGGCTTTCCCTTTCGATTTACCAAAGATAGAGCCATCGGATCCATCGGCTGCAGTCTCACCTGACTGAATAGCTCGATCTTCCTGTCCGTCAGCCATATCGGACGATTCCGCATCCGTTTCAATCGTTCCGAAGTAATCGAGCTCCGATCCTTCGGTTTCGGAATCCGCCTCCCTATCGATTTCGTCAACGATGTCGCACAGCTTGGTCAGATCTTCCCAAGTCAGGCGAGGCTGATTGCCCCAATCCTGCTTCACGATACCTTTTGCAACGGCAATATGGGCATGCCTGCCGATATATGGAAACCGAGCCATTTCATTTTTAGAAAAACCGGATTGGTCTACATGGGGATGGTAATTATCAAGCGCCGATACGGCTCTTGCAGTCCAAAGCCACTCGCGGCGCATGTCGCGTTGGCATCTCGGGGACAGGTCGCCGAATACGGTCCTTTGGAGCAATGATTCGCAATCCTCCGAGGTCAAATCGATACCGCCGAAATTTATCTCGATAACGTCCAGGCCGATCTCGCTGAACTTCACCGCGTCTTCCAGCGACTTCGGGTGCTCCACGCGGATTTCAACCGCAACCCTGCTGAGATCACCACGGCTATCTTTCAGTGTCAGGACGGCATCAGGGCGCAGGCCGTTTTCCTGAGTTGTCTCAAGCTCAACGGCCTCGATGGTACATTTTCTCGCCGAGTACGGCACCCAAATCTCCGGATAGACGCAGCGGTCGTCCTGTTCGAAAGTCTGCCGCCAATCGTGAATCCATCGCCCGGAATCGCTTATCCTCGATGCGTGCGGCGCGGCGTCCGCCAAGGAGACCATCGGGAGGCGAAACTCCTTGCCGACCGAATCGGCCAGAAGAGACTTGACTACCCTATGCAGCTGCGACTCGAACCTGCAGCCGCACGAGGCCAGCGATGAATGCCTGAAGCACTTGTAATACGGGTGAGGCGAATTTTTCGCAGTTCGCACGGCCTGCAGTTTGCCGCCGCAGGATGGGCAGACGAGCCCGCAGCGCTCACCGAACCTGTCGAGCGGTACCGAGCTCAACCATACAAACCTATCCCTCTGAGGGTCATATCCGAACGGCACGCCCCGTCCCGCGCATTTTGAAGCCATAGAACCCCATTTCATGTCGTTTTTCAACACAACGTAAATGAGGCGTATTGTTCGGGCTGGCAGGTGCCGCTGCGGCAATCGTGTTGGCTCACTAAGAGAAAAGCCCGCGCAGGATAGCACGGGCTTTTATTCAGATGTCGGCTTATAGGACAAAATGGCTAGAAGCACCAGGCGAGGCAGACGTACTGCGAGTTCGTCGCGAGGGAGGCGCAGGCGACGCCGTCGCCTCTGCGGACACATACGAAGTACCCAGGGCCGTACGGACACGGCGAACGCAGCCACCAATTGCGGCCATAATCGATGGCGGAATTGTCCGAATTGTTCTCCGTCACCTTGTCCTTGAACGCCTCGTACTGGGTTCCCTCGGAGTAGAGCCAGGGGAAGCCGGAAATCCAGTCGCTGTTGGGGAAGATTTCGGAGTAGCTGAGCAGGAACAGCCTGTCCGATGTCGCACTGACCGTCGCGTTCTTGTCGGTACCACTCACGTTATTCGTGAGCTTCCTGACCGGTTTCACCTTGGACTGGAAGTCGGACGGCATCAGGTTCCAGATCTTACCGGAGTTCATCTTCTGGCGGAGCTCCGACTTCTCCCAGCCGCCGTCGCTGGTGTCCGTGGCGTTCATGCGCGCACGACCGCGCGGCGGGGTGTTGAGGAATGTTAGACCAGCCTTGCCGCTACCGTCGGCGAGGTCGTCATGGTCGATGCCGATGATGCGGTATTCGAGCGTCTTTCCATCGGTGAGCTTCACCGACCATTTCGTCCCCGCGTCCATGGCGGCCTTCGCCTTGGCGTAGGCGACCGATGAAGTCCCGTTCTTGGCGATGTCGGTGGCAGCGGCCTCCTGCTCATCGAGTGTCCAGTCCTTCGCGTCCTTAGAGGTAATGTTCTTCATGGCCTCCTGATAGGCCTTCTCCTCCGCGCTCAAGAAGCCGTCGCCGTCGGTGCCGGAGTTCACTGTGTTCGTCACCTGGTTGAATTGGTTGCGGATGGCGCCCGCCACACTGGGTCCGGCGAACACGATCAACAGACCGATGATCGCAATGATCAGTACGTACTCGATGATTGACTGCCCTCGGAGAAGAGTACCTCTAGGAGATACCCCATTACAGTCTGAAGTGGGCCACCGATAAATTTCGATGGCGAGCATTCGGCGCATTGCCTACGATACGGGCAAGCCCCGAGGGGCCGCCGATCGGGCGCCTCCGGATGGCCGTCTGCCCCTGCCCCGTAGAGGGCCCGGGGGGTGTTGCCACCGGGGGCGCTCGCCGCTCCGGACGACTGATAGGAAACTGCCGGGTGCAAGCGCCACGGCCAGGTAATGTGGGTGTCGCAGGGAGGGGTTCCGATCGGCCTACCGATTGGAGGATAACACCGTGGCACCACCTAGAATGCCGGAAGCCGTCATCGGGCTCGATGTCGGGAAATTGTCCCATTGGGCATGCGTCGCGACCCGGGACGGCGAGATACTGCTGAGCGCCCCCGTCGCGAACAGGGAGGGCGATCTGGACTCGCTGTTCGGCCGCTTCCCCGACGCGCTCGTGGTTGTCGACCAGTCGCGCAACATAGGCGCCCTCGCGCTCGCCCGCGCCAAGGCGGCCGGGATGTCGGCGGCGTACCTGCCGGGACTCGCGGCACACGGGGCCGCCAGGCTCTTCGCCGGCGACGCCAAGACCGACGAGCGGGACGCAATGGTCATCGCGAAGACGGCGCTGGGCATCCCCGACGCACTCCTGCCGGTCAGGGATCCGGGCCCGACGGTCGCGGCGGCGAGGGCGCTGGCCGCCCAGAGAAACTTCCTGAACTGCGAAAACACCAGGAGCAAGAATCGGCTGCGCAGCATCCTGCTGGAATCGTGCCCCGCCTTCGAGGCGTTGGTCGACCTGTCCGACGGTCCCCAGCTGAGGCTCATGGCATCCCTCGGCGGGGCCTGGTCGGTGGCCGACGCCGGGCCCCGCAGGGCGGCGGCGCTCACGCGCGGGGCGGCGCGCGGCAAGATCGAGGCCCTCGTCCGCTCGACGGCCTCCTCGACAAGGCCGGACGCGGCGGCCATCGCCGCCGAGGACCGGGCGGTGAGGCTGCTCGCGCGCAGGATCTCCGAGAACTCGGCGGAGATCGATGTGATCACGGCGGAGATATCCGCCCTCCTCGAGGGCGACGATACCTACCGATGCCTCCTGACGGTGCCGGGGATCGGCCCCAAAACCGCTTCCGAGCTCGCGATCTCCATAGATATCGAAGACTTCCCAAGCCATGACAGGCTCGCGTCGTACTGCGGCCTGGCGCCGCGCAACCGCCAGTCGGGGACCTCGATTTCCTCGGTGACGGCATCGCGCCAAGGCAACAAGAGGCTGAAGAACCTGCTCATATTCTCGTGCAACTGCCTTACCCGGACAGAGGGAAGATGGGGCGATTACTACGCTAGGTGCCGAGAGCGGGGCATGCCGCACGGCAAGGCGCTCAAGGCGCTGGCACGAAAGAGGCTGAAGGTCATCTACGCGATCATGCGGGACAGGGTGCCCTACGCCGCCTAGTCGAAGCGCTCCGAACAGATTGGAGCCCATCGGCCGAAAGGCCTGGCGTTAGCATGTCGCGATTCAATCTCGAAAACAGCATTGC
Organism: uncultured Collinsella sp.; assembly: GCA_902494195.1. Classification (GTDB taxonomy): domain Bacteria; phylum Actinomycetota; class Coriobacteriia; order Coriobacteriales; family Coriobacteriaceae; genus Collinsella. The sequence goes on from CABUSH010000024.1 coordinate 15,346, forward strand.
CCAGTTGACAAAACTATAGGAACACCCCCCGAAGGTCAATTGCCGCTGCATGCATATGCGACACTCCCTTCGCTCAGGGCTTGTAGATACATCGCCGAGCGTAGGGCAATTGCATAATTCTGCACTGGTCTTGCCGTTGCGGCAGATCACGCCTACGGCATCCAGTCGAAAACGTTCTTGCCGAGCGTCTGGCGCATGTTCCCGACCTGCATCTCGATATGGATGCCATCCTCATCGATGACGGTGTTCATGCCCCCGAATCTGGGTGTTACCGTCTTGACGTCACCCGCGGCCGAGGCACTGCTGACGAACTATGAACTAGAGTGATGGAGGGCTGCCTGCTCTTCAGAACTTCCTCCCCTTCCCCCTTAGCACCGGCCTTTCAGAGGCGATCTGAGACCAGTTCTCGGTATTGCCCCGAACCACGTAGGGATCTTCTCAGAAATGGCCGGATTTCGGTTCTGAACGGCTCTGCCGGCATCAATCCCCTTCACACCTGCGCGTCATATGCATTTGTAAAAAAGGCTGAGCGCCCGATTGTCTTGAAGCGTATTTTTTCGGGCGTTTTGGCAACGTGGCTATCGCGCAAGTAGACGAAATAGATGGACGCAGGCAAGATTCATTCGCGTATGTAGACCAAATAGACGAACTAGTTTGCGTATGCGGAATCAATAGATTGACGAAATGTGGAATCGCAGTGGAGGGGGGATCTATTAAAATCATGATTCTACAAAACCGCAGTTAGATGGGCATGTCCTTATTAGCTAAAAATCAGTTGTTGATTCTTCGTTGCTTACCTTGTTGATTCTTAACAAAAAAAAGGTCAGGCACTACGTGCCTGACCTGCAAACTTCTGGTCGGGACGACTGGATTCGAACCAGCGACCCCTTGACCCCCAGTCAAGTGCGCTACCAAGCTGCGCCACGTCCCGAAGCTTTTGTTTGTTGCTCTGCTCTCGCTCGCAACAGGGAGTATATTAACCCGAAACTTTGTCCTTGTGCAAGAACTTTTTTACAAATTTTGAAGCAAGTCCAAAATTGTATCTGCGAGCTGGGGTTTTGTTAATACGGGAAGTTCTTGCGTGCCCGTTGTGCTCACAATCCAGGCCTTGTTGGTGTCAGTCCCAAAGCCCGAATCGGCGCGCGATACATCGTTGGCGATAATGGCATCGCAGCCCTTTCGGGTCAATTTACGCTCAGCGTACTCGACGACGTTATCGGTCTCGGCCGCAAAGCCGATCACGCTGCGATTGCCCTTTTGACGTGAGAGCTCGGCCAAGATGTCAACGGTCTCGACGAGCTCAATTCGATCCAGGCGTTCGTTGGCCTTTTTGAGCTTATGGTCCGCAGGGGCCGCCGGTGTGTAGTCGGCGACGGCGGCCGCGCAAATGGCCGCATCGGCCGCCTGGAAGGCGCTCAGCGCCGCCTCCAGCATCTCTGCTGCGGTCTGCACGCGCACGCACTCCACGCCGCGGGGAACATCGAGCGATGTCGGTCCCAGTACGAGCGTGACGGAGGCACCGCGGCGTGCGGCCTCCCCCGCCAGAGCGATACCCATCTTGCCCGATGAACGGTTACCAATGAAGCGCACGGGGTCGATCGGCTCGTGCGTGGGGCCGGCGGTAATCACGATGCGCTTACCTGCCAGGTCCTGAGGCGCTGGGTTGAGCGTCTCGCAGACAGCCTCGACGATCTCCTCGGGCTCGCTCATGCGTCCCGTGTCCACGTCGCCGCAGGCAAGGTAGCCACTGCCCGGACCCACCACATGCACGCCGCGGTCGCGCAGCGTGGCCATGTTGGCCTGCGTCGCCGGCGCCTTCCACATGCCGTTGTTCATAGCAGGTGCGATCACGATGGGTCGCGGCGTCGCAAGCAGCGTGGTGGAGATAAGGTCATCGGCGATGCCGTTGGCCATCCTGGCGATGATATTGGCCGTCGCGGGCGCCACGACCACCAGATCGGGCTCCTGCGCCAGCGAAATGTGGTGGATGGGGTCGGAAGGATCGTCGAATAGGCCCACGGCAACGGGCTCGTTGGTGAGCGCACGGAAGGTGAGCGGGCCCACAAACTCGGTGGCATGCTCGCTCATAACGACCTTGACGCGCGCACCGCGCTTTTGCAGCAGGCGCACGATATTGCACGACTTATAGGCGGCGATCCCGCCGGTAACGCCCAGCAGGATCGTTTTTCCCTCAAGTTGCATTGAATTGTTGGATGCCGCCGTCATCGCTACGCTTCCTTGCTCGGGAGTACCAGGAGGCGGTGGCAGTACGGGCAGTGCGTAATCTCGCTACCGTCGTGGTTGAGGTCGCTCATGGACGATGCCTGCAGCGCGGTGTGGCAGACCGTGGGGATGTTGCCCTGGATGGTCTCGACGGCCAGGCCGCGGAACTGCTTGAGCAGACGCTCGTAGTCGGTGAGCACGTCGGCCGGCAGCGTAGCGGCAAGCGCGGTGCGCTCCTTCGTGGCGGCGTCAATCTGAGCCTGTAGGTCGGCGGCCTTAGCGCGCGCGGCCTTGGTATCGGCCTTCACACCCTCCTCGAACTTGGCGATGATTGCCTGCGCGCGGGCCTCGCGGTCGAGCGCCTCCTTATGGGCGATGACGACATCCTTGCGGGTGTGCTCAATCTTGTCCAGACGCTTGGCCAAGGTGGCGAGTTCATTCTCCAGGTCCTGAACCTCGCGGTAGTCGGAGCCGTCGACGTGGCGCTTCTTGGCAGCCTCAATGGCGTTGTTGGTCTGAATCTCGGTGGTGTTGAGATCGTCGAGCTCAATGTCCAGATCCTTGCGCTGGGCGTAGAGCTTGGTCATCTCGGACTTGAGCTTCACATAGGTCTTGCGCTTGGAAGCGAGCTCCTTGAGCTCCGGCATATTGGCAAGTTCGCTCTTGTTGCGGGCGAGCTCCAAATCGATCTGTTGCAGCTTGAGTAGCGTAGCGCCGGCGCTCATAAGTTCTCTCCTTTTGTCACAGTCCACCATTGGCAAGGGTTCAGTATTTTAATCGCATGACGGGGGTCGACCCCGGCATCAACTGCAGAGTTCATCAATATATCAACGAACGGCTCCTCGGAGCGGTCGTGGCCGAGCAAGATTACCGGCAGCCCGCGCAAGGCGAGGTCTTGCGCCACGTGGTAGCCCGCCTCGCCCGTCACGACAATATCTGCGCCCGCGGCGATGGCGAGCTCTCCAAAGTCGCCCAGTGAGCCGCCCAAAATGGCGACGGTGCGGCACGGGCGATCGGTTTCGCCCCATACACGCGGGTCGCTGCCGAAGGCCGTGGCAGCACGGGTGGCAAGATCGCGCAGCGTGCACGGGTCGTTGAGCGTTGCAAGCGCGCCCAGGCCGGTGGCCTCAGGGCCGTCCACGTGCTCCAGCGAGCTCACGGGCGCGGCGCCCAGCAGCTCACTTAGGTAGGCACGAGCCTCGTGCGAGCGGTCCAGATTGGTATGGAGCGAAATAATGCTCACGCCGCAGCGGGCGGCCTCAAACAGCGCTGCGCTGCACTGGGGGCGCGACGCATCCGCCGGGCAAAACGCCTCGGGCGCCTTGATGTAGATAGGATGATGCGTCAACAACACGTTGGCACCGGCCTCCTGGGCGCGGCGCACGTTGGCTTCGGTCGCGTCGAGTGCGCAGGCAACACCGGCAATCTCCGCGGCAGGGTCGCCGACGGAGAGTCCTACATGGTCCCAACTCTCGGCGTCCGCCTTGGGGTAGCGCGCCAGCAGGGCGCGCTCGAGCTCGGCGACGATCATGCGGCACCCACGATCGACAGCAGCGCTTGGGCAAAGTCGTCCAGATCGGCTGGGTTCACGCGGTCATCGAACGAGATGCGAAGAGCGCCGAGAGCTTGCTCGCGACCGATGCCCATCGCGCTTAAAACATGGCTCGGGTCCATGCTGCCGCTCGAGCACGCCGAGCCTGCCGATACCTCAAAGCCGGCGGCGTCGAGCTTGATGATGAGCTCCTCGGAGTCCATGCCGTCAATGTAGATCGACACCATGCCGGGCAGACGATCGGCATGCGCATAGTCGCCCATGGTGGCGTGAATGCGCGGGTGGGCCGTAAGCGTGGCGTAGAGCTTGTCGGAAAGGGCTTGCAGCTTCGCGCGCTCCTGGGCCACATAGGGCGCCAACGTGTGGGCGGCAGCGGCAAAAGCCAGCTGCGTGCGCAGATCCTGCGTGCCGGCGCGACGGCCGGCTTCCTGTCCACCACCAAAGATGCGCGGACGCAGCGGCGTGCGGTTCTTAAGGTAGAGTGCGCCGGATGCCACGGGACCGCCAATCTTGTGAGCGGCGACGGACATGGCGTCGACGCCCAGCTCGGCGGCATCGAGCGGAATATGCAGATAACCCTGGATGGCATCGGTGTGGAACAGGGCGCCGACAGCATGTGCAGCGGCGGCCAGCTCGCGGATGGGCTGCACCACGCCGGTCTCGTTGTTGGCTGCCATGATGCTCACGAGTGCGACGTCGTCGCCGAGCAAGTCGCTCAGCGCGGCAGGCTCAATATAACCTGCACGGCAGGGCTGCACCAGGTCGACGGTAAAGCCGGCAGCACGCAGCAGCGGCAGGTTGTCCAGAATCGAATCGTGCTCGATGGCAGATACAATCACGCGGTTACGCTTACGGTCGCGCTGACGGGCGCCTTCGGCAAGACCGAGCAGTGCCAACTGGTTGGCTTCGGTGCCGCCGTTGGCCAGTACAATCTCGGACGGGCGAACGCGTACGCCAAAGCTACGGGCGATCTCGCGACGTGCCACTTCCAGGCGCGCAGCGGCCTTGCGTCCAAGCGAGTGCAGCGAGTTGGGGTTGACGCCGGCAAGCTCGCTGTCGTCGTACTCACGCTGCGCAAGGAGCGCCTCGGCGCGCATGGGCGTCGAGGCGGCATAGTCAAGATTCACGGGTATGCGGTTTTGACCTGCGGTCATAAGGGTTTATGCCTCCTGTGCTGCCTCGTTGCCCAGCTTCTGCAGCAGTGCAACCTCGGCAGAGGGATCTTCGGACTTAAATACGGCGGAGCCGGCTACGAGTACGTTGGCGCCGGCCTTGACGACCTCGGCGATGTTCTTGGAAGAGATACCGCCATCGACCTCGATGAGAGGCGAAACGCCGTGACGCTCGCACATGGCCTTGAGCTCGTGCAGTTTGGCAATGGTGCCCGGGATAAAGCTCTGACCGCCAAAGCCGGGGTTCACGCTCATGAGCAGCACCATGTCGACGACGTCAATGATGCTCTCGAGTACGCACACGGGGGTGGCGGGGTTGAGCACCACGCCGGCCTTGACGCCGCGCTGCTGCAGATGGGTGAGCGTGCGGTGCAGGTGCGTGGAAGCCTCGTAGTGCACGGTGATCATGTCGGCTCCGGCGTCGGCGTACCAATCGACCGTCTCGTCGGGGTTCGACACCATCAGGTGCGCGTCGACCGGCACATCGGTGGAGCGCTTGACGGCCTTAAGGATGTCAACGCCAAAGGTGAGGTTGCCGGTAAAGTGGCCGTCCATGACGTCGAAGTGCACAAGGTCGGCACCGGCGATCTTGTCGAGTTCGCCCTTGAGGTTGGCCATATCGGCCGAAAGGATGGACGGAGCGATTTTAATGGAACCCATGGTAGTAGCCTTTCTGCGCTAGTCGGTGAGTCCGTAGAACTCTTGAGAAGGGACGCGGTCGGTGAGAATCTCGAGCGCCCTATCCAAAGTAACACCGTTGTAGAGCGTTTGCTCCACGGCAAAGGTGAGCGGAATATCTACGCCCAGCGAACGGGCGAGTTCGCTCACGCTGCGGGCGGCGACGGCGCCCTCGACAACCATATGCGTGCGCGTCTGGTACTCGTCGAGCGAAACACCGTGGGCAAACTCGTAGCCAAAGGTGCGGTTGCGCGAATGCTCGGAGGTGCAGGTGGCAATGAGGTCACCCATGCCGGCAAGTCCCATGCAGGTCATAGCTTGACCGCCGCGGGCATGCACCAGACGGCTAATCTCGGCCAGGCCGCGCGTCATGATAAGGGCGAGCGTGTTGTCGCCGGCACCGGTGCCGGCGGAGATGCCGCACACGATGGCGATGACATTTTTCATGGCACCGCAGACCTCGACACCGGTCATGTCTTGCGACAGATAGATGCGAAAGGCCGTGGACAGGAGCAGGTCCTTAAAGGTCTCCCCTACCTGCGTATCTTCGCTGGCGATGACGGCGGCAGAAAGACCTCCGCGGCAGATTTCCTCAGCATGGTTGGGGCCCGAGAGCGCTGCCACGCGCGATTCGTTGCCGATCTCGCTGGCGATGACCTCGCTCATGAGCAGGCCGGACTCGGGCTCAATGCCCTTGGTGAGGCAAAGCACCGGGGTATCGGCGGCGATAAAGGGCGCGGCCTGGTGGCATACGCTGCGAAGGTGCTTCGAAGGAACGGCAAAGATGATGGCCTCGGCGTCGTCGAGCGCCTGCACCAGCTCCGTCGTGGCGATGACGTTGCCGGGCAGCTCGTAGCCCACAAGGTAGCGGGGGTTGTGATGCTCGTCATTGATGCCGGCGGCCGTCTCCTCGCTATGGGCCCACATGGTCACGCGCTCGGCTCGCGCGGCGGCAAGGCCCGCGACGGCGGTTCCCCAGGAGCCGGAGCCAATCAGCGCAACATTCATGACTCTCTCCTACTTATCGTCGGGCTCGGTGACGCGCTTGGTAAACGAGAGCTTGGACTCCTTACCCGTCATGAGCTTTTTGATGTTCGCACGATGGGCCCACACCACAGTAATGCCGATCAGCGCCATGCAAAACTTAAGTCCGAGGCTGCTGTACGGAAAGACCGCGCAGGCAGCGATGGGAAGACCGATGGCCGCGGCAAGCGAGCCCACCGACACAAACTTGGTGATGGCGACGGCCACGATAAACATGCCCAGCAGCGACAGGCCAATAGGCCAGTACCAGGCGAGGATGACGCCCAGACCAACTGCGATGCCCTTGCCGCCATGGAAGTTGAGGTAGGGCGAGAAGATATGGCCCCACACGGCTGCCAGGCAGATGACGCCGAGCATCCAGTCGCCGGCGGCACCGGGGGCCATAATGCTCACGGGGAAGCCATAGCCCAAGTCGGCAATGAGCGGACGCGCGATAAGGACGCAGATGGCGCCCTTAAGGCAGTCGAGCAGCAGCGTGAGCGCGGCCACCTTGGGGCCGGCCACGCGCAGGGCGTTGGTGGTGCCGATGTTGCCGGAGCCCGCCTTACGAATGTCCGTGTGGTTGAACACGCGGCCCAGGATCAGACCAAACGGAATCGCCCCGATAAAGAACGAGACCACGGCGCAGATGGCGGTCAGCAGAATCGGATTATGCATCCTTTTGCTCCTTCTTCCTAAAGAAGAGTCGAATGGGTGTGCCAGCAAAGTCGAAGGTCGAGCGCATGCGGTTCTCCACGTAGCGCTGGTAGGTGTCGTTGACCAGATCGCTGTGGTTGACGAAGAACGTGAACGTCGGCGGGTTGACGCCTGTCTGGGTCACGTAGTGCATACGCAGGCGGCGCTTGCCGTCCACCACGGTATGACCGAACTCGCGCAGGTCGGTGAGGAACGTGTTGAGGCGCGAGGTGCTGATCTTTTGCGAGCGCGTCTTCTCGGCGGCGTCTACCATTGTCCAGATCTTCTCGACGCTGCGGCCGGTCAGGGCCGAGATGCGTAGGTACTGGGCCCAGGGAGCCATAACGCCCAGACGGCGGTCGATGGTCTCCATGCAGGCCTCGCGCTTACGGTCGTCGTCGAGCAGATCCCACTTGTTGAGCAGCACCACGATGGCGCAGCCGCGCTCGATGGCAAGACCCATGACCTTCTGGTCCTGCTCGGTAACGCCCACGGAGGCGTCGACGACGAGCAGCGCCACGTCGGCGCGATCGATGGCGCGCAGGCCGCGGACCATCGAGTAGTACTCGATGTTCTCGTACACAGTGCTTTTCTTGCGAATACCCGCGGTGTCGACCATACGGTAGTGCTTGCCGTTGCGCTCGACGACGGTATCGATGGCGTCGCGCGTCGTGCCGGCAATGTTGGACACGATAGAGCGGTCGGCGCCCAGGATGCGGTTGAACAGCGAGGACTTACCGGCGTTGGGGCGGCCGATGATGGCGACGTTCAGCGCATCGGGGAACTCGTCGGCGATCTCGTCCTCCTCCTCGGGCAACAGGGCCACGATATCGTCGAGCAGGTCGCCCGTGCCATGACCATGCAGGGCCGAGAGCGGCGTGGGCTCACCGATGCCAAGCGAATAGAACTCCCAGATGCTGTCGTTTTCGCGATCGGGGTTGTCGAGCTTGTTCACCAGCAGAAAGACCGGCTTGTCGCAGCGCTTGAGCATACGGGCGACCGACTCGTCCTCCTCGGTGACGCCGGTGCGGCCGTCGACCACAAACAGGATGACGGCGGCTTCCTCGGCGGCGGCGAGGGCCTGGTCGCGGATGGACGTGGCAAAGACATCGTCGCTCTTGAGCGGCTCGATACCGCCCGTGTCGACGATTGTGAACTCGCGGCCGTTCCAATCTGCCGTGTGATACGAGCGGTCGCGCGTGACGCCGCGAGACTCGTGGACGATGGCGTCCGAGGTCTGGGCCAGGCGGTTAACGAGCGTGGATTTGCCCACGTTGGGGCGTCCGACGACGGCGACGATAGGTTTCATCTGCTCTCCTTTAATGGGTAGGGTCAGTGGAAGTGTTAGAGTCTGCGGGCACAATGCCAAGGATGCGCTCCAGGGTATCGAGCAGCTCGTGCGGCATGGTCGACACCACATGAACCTCAGCGCCGCGACTGGTAAGGCTTGCGAGTAAATCGTCACGATGATACTCGTCAAGCGTCATGCCGTCAGCGTTGAACATGAGCTTAGGCACAAAGAGCATAACACCCGACAGATCTTGGGGCAGCTGCTCTAGAATGTCACACGCGACGATGAGGCCGGTCACGTCCACGTTGCCGCCAAAGTAGCGGTTCTTGATGGCTGTGACGGTGCCGCCGAGACCATGCGGCGACTCCACAAAGCGCGCCACGGTGTCGCGCGCGCTGGCGCCCGAGAGACACAGCAGGTGCTGGTTGCGCTCGGCGATGCCAACGCGGACGCGGGCCAGACGCTCGGCGTCGGCGGCAAGCACGTCGTCGGTCTCGTCCAGATATGAGCGGATCATGCCGATGCCGTCGTAGTACTGCGGGTAACCGTCGTAAAAGTCTGCCTCGGGAGGATCGATGCCGGCGTCCAGATAGAACTCGTCGCTCATCTGGAAGGTGTGGCGGCCAAAGCGCTCATAGGCGCGGTCCTGGAACGGTCGAATCATGGCGATGGTCTCGCGCGCTAGCTCGGGTTTGTCGCTGTAGGACCAGCTAAAACGGTTCTGATGCTTGGTAAAACCGAGCGGCACAATGCCCAGGCTGGTGATTTGCTCGTGCTCCTCGCAAAAGCGCAGGGTCTTTTCAAGCTCCTCGCCGTCGTTCATGCCGGGGCATAACACGATCTGCGCATGAATCTCTATGCCGGCGGCCATGATGGCCTCGAGCACATCCATGCCGCGCTGGGCGTTGCGGCCCATCATGCGGCGGCGGACGTCGGGGCTTACGGCGTGGACCGACACGTTCATGGGGCTCATGTTGCGCTGGATGACGTTTTGCACGTCCTCGTCGGTGAGGTTCGTGAGCGTGACAAAGTTGCCCTGCAAAAAGCTTAGGCGATAGTCGTCGTCGCGAATATAGAGCGTCGAGCGGCCGCCCTTGGGAAGCATCGTCATAAAGCAGAACACGCAGGCGTTCACACAGGTACGCATGCCATCGAAGATAGGGCCGTCGAACTCCAGCCCCCAGTCCTCGCCCGGGAAGCGGTCGAGCTCGACGGGGGTGACGCTGTTGTCGCGCGGGTCGAATACCTCCAGCTCGACTATGTCGTCATCTGCCTCCCAGAGCCACACGATCATATCGGTAAGCTGCTCACCGTTGACGGTGAGCACGCGCATGCCCGGCTCGATACCCACATCCCATGCGGGCGATTCGGGACGCACGTTCTTTACGAGCGCGCCCTCACCCGGCTCGGGGTCGCGGCTGCGCCCGTAATCGGCCACCTCGGCGGCGTATGCGGGTACGGTCTGGTCCATGGTTAGCGGCAAAGCTCCTTGATGCGCTCGACGGCGCGCTCGATGTGTTCTTGCGGGGTGGAGGCTCCGGCGGTGATGCCGATGTGGTGAGCATCGGTAAACCACGCGGCCTGGAGCTCGGAAGCTTCCTCGATGTGATGCGTGCACTCGCAGGCGTCCGCGCAAATCTGCGCCAGGCGGCGGGTGTTGCCCGAGTTCTTGCCGCCCACCACGACCATGCAGTCGCAGCGGTTGGCAAGTGCGGCGGCGGCCTGCTGGCGCTCACTCGTGGCAGCGCAGATGGTGTTGATCACGCGCAGCTCCTGCACGCGCGGGGTGATAGCAGCCACGACCTCGGCGAGGTTCTGCGCGGTCTGGGTGGTCTGCACGACGAGGCCTACCTTGCCCTTGAGCGGCAGCGCGTCCGCATCTGCGGCGCAACTCACGACCTGCGCATCGTCGCCGGCGTGACCCAGAATGCCCTCGACCTCGGGATGCCCCGGCTCGCCTACGACCACCACGCGGTAGCCCTCGCGCACCAGGCGCTCGGCTGCCATATGGACCTTCTTCACGTAGGGGCAGGTGGCGTCGACCACGTTGAGGCCGCGCGTGCGGGCAGCATCGATCACCTGCGGCACCACGCCGTGGGCGCGGATGATCACGGTGCCGGTTGCGGCGTCGTCCAGGTTCTCGGCCAGGCCAACGCCTGCCTCAGCGAGCTCGCGCACCACGATGGGGTTATGGATGAGCGGACCCAAGGTATGGACCTGAGTGCACTCCCCTGCCTGCGGCGCGGCGGCCAGCGCCATATCGAGCGCACGCTGTACGCCGTAGCAAGTGCCGGCGTGGGCGGCGATCTCGATGGTAGGCGCGGTTGCCTGGTCGGATGCAGTCGCGGCAGTGTTCGTAACGTTCTCGCTCATGGCTAGAACCTGCCTGGATGCTCGGCGCAAAGGTCGTCTCGCATGGCGTAGACGCGGTTCATGGCCTCGGACTCAAACCATTCCAGGCGCTCCGTGCGCTTAAGCCCGGCCGGTGCGTCGGAAAGCGAGACGGCCTTGCCGGCGCGTATCCAGCACTTCTTGGGACGCATGATCTTTTTGCCCGAGGGCGTGATGTCGGACCAGCCGCAGATGGCGAGCGGGTTGACGGGCGCCTTGCCCATCTGAGCGATGAGCGCAAAACCGCCGTGGACCTCGGGCTTGATCTCGCGCGAGCGGATGCGCGTACCCTCGGGGAAGATCAGAACGTCCTCGCCGCGCTGCAGCGCATGCTGGGCGGCGCGCAGGCACTTCATATCGGCAGTACCACGCTCCACGGGGATGCCGCCTACGCGGCTAAAGGCCCAGCGCACAATCTTGCTCTTGGCGAACTCGGACTTAAAGATGGGGCGAATGCGGCGCCCCCCAAAGAACAGCGCCGTCTCCACGGCCAAGAGCTCGGCCATCGAGGTGTGGTTGCAGATGACCACGCTTCCGCGGCCTTCCTGGCGCTCAAACAGTAGATCGGCATCCTCGACCTTCCAACGCCACATGAGCTTGGAGAAGGCCCAAAGGATGGCCATGACTACGACGACGGTGCCGCGGATGAGCGCTGGGAACTCTGCATAAGGAGCGTTGTAATAATCCTCGGGCGTCTGCTTAAACAGGCGCATGGGTTACCTCCTTTGGTTGATGAGGTCCTCGATTATCGAGACGACCTCATCGATGGTGTGGGCGGTGGAGTCGACGTGCACGGCGTCCTCGGCGGGCACGAGTGGGGCGACCTCGCGGCTGCTGTCGAGCTTGTCGCGCTGCTTAAGGGCGTCGAGGGTCTCGTCGACCTCGGTCTCGAGCTGCTCGGACGTGAGCGGCTGGGCATCGTTTTGGTGGCGCTGAAGCACGCGGCGGCGGGCGCGCTCGCGCGGGTCGGCGGTCAGGAAGACCTTGACCTGCGCGTTGGGGAACACGACGGTTCCGATGTCGCGACCCTCGGCGACGATATCGCGGTCCTCGGCGGCACGGCGCTGATGGATGAGCATGGCGGCGCGCACGCCCGGGTAGGCCGAGACCTTGGAGACGTTAGCGTCAACCTGCGGGGTGCGAATGGCAGCCGAGGCGTCCTGGCCGTCAATGGTCAGGCGCGTGTCCTCGCCGGTACCGTTGGTAAAGCGGATTTCGATCTGCTCGGCGAGGGCGTCGATAGCCGCCTCGTCGTCTAGATCGATGCCGCGGTCGAGCGCGGCGAAGGTGACGGCGCGATACATGGCGCCCGTGTCGAGCTTGTTAAAGCCCAGCTGGCGGGCAATCTCCTTGGCGATGGTGGACTTGCCGGAACCGGCGGGGCCGTCGATGGCGACGATCATGCAATGCTTCCTTTCGGTGGTTGACGTGCTGGTATGGGACGCGGGCGCTGCGGCTTGGCGGTCTGCCTAGCCGGTGTAGCGCTCGCGGTAGGTGTTGCGCTTGGGCGCGGAGCCGTGGCTGCCGTGGTGACGCGTGCGTGCCGCGGGCGTGCCCTGGGGCTTGCCGCTGTCGCGCTTGGAGCTGGCCTGCTTAGGCGGGATGCCGCCGGCCTTGAGGATTTGCACCTCGCGGTCGGTGAGCTCGCGCCACGAGCCCTTGGCCACATCCTTGAGCTCCAGGCCGGCAAAGTTGCTGCGATGCAGGCGGATCACCGGGTGGTGGATCTTGCCCAGCATGCGCTTGACCTGGTTCTTACGACCCTCGCGGATGATGACCTCCACGGCGGTGGTGCCGGGCTTGACGCCCTGCGGAGCCACGGCCTCGGCTTCGCGAGCGGTGATGACGCGGCAGATTGCCGGCTGGCATAGGCCGTCGTCGAGCTCGATGCCACGACGCAGCGGCGTGAGGTCGCGGTCGGACAGTTCGCCGTCCACGAGTGCCTGGTAGGTCTTGTAGACGTGTTTGCTCGGGTGCAGCAGGTCCTGCGACAGGTCGCCGTCGGTGGTAAAGAGCAAAAGGCCCGTGGTGTCGCGGTCCAGGCGGCCCACCGGGAACAGGCCCGGAAATCGGTCGCGGGGAACCAGGTCCGCCACACAGGGACGCTCCTGCGGGTCGCTCATGGTGGTGAGATAGCCGGTCGGCTTGTAGAGCATCAGGTACACGGCGCCCTGGTCGAGCTTAACGGGCATGCCGTCGACCTCGATATGATCGCGGTCGACATCGACCTTGGTGCCCAACTCGGTCGCGACCTCGCCGTTAACCGTCACTCGGCCGGCGGTCATCAGGTCCTCCGACCCGCGGCGGCTCGCCACGCCTGCGCGCGCCAAAAAGCGCTGCAGGCGCATGGTGTGCGGATAGACGGGCTGGGCGTCGGACTTGTGCACATCCGCGTTGGGCGCCGCAGCGCCGGTGCGCATCTCCCCTGTCTCGTTAGTCTTCGTCATGCGTATCCTCCGCAGTGTCGTCGGTGGACAGCGTTTCCTCGCCGCCGACTGCCTCGACATCATCAATATCGGTATCGAGCAGCTCACGTTCTTCGTCCAGGTCCTCGGCCTGCTCCTCGAGCGTGGACTGAATGCTGCGGCCGCTCAGGCGCTCGCGTATAAACTGGCGCGACTGCTCGTCGGGGGCAAACTGCTCCAGATCGGGCAGGTCGCGGGTGGAGCGCAGACCGAATTTTTCCAAGAAGGCGTTGGTCGTGCCGTAGATGATGGCCTGACCGCGCTCGGGGTCGCGGCCGAACTCGCGCACCAGGCCCTTGTCCACGAGCGACGCAATAACGCCGTCGGAGTTGACACCGCGGATGCCCTTGACCACCTCGCGCGTGACGGGCTGGTGGTAGGCGATAACGGCCAGGGTCTCGAGCGCCGCCTGCGACAGTTTTTGCGTGTCCCAGCTCAGCACATAGGCCTCGACCACATCGTGGTAGGCGGGGTGCGTGAACAGGCGCCAGCCACCGGCGACCTCGCGCAGCTGAAAGCCGCGGTTGGCCTCCTCATACTCAACTTTGAGCTCGGCCAAAAGCGACGCGCACTCGCCGGGGGCGATATCCAGCGCACCTGCCAGGGCGGGTGCGCTCACGGGGTCGCTCGACACCAGCAGCAGCGCCTCGAGGGCTCCTTTGAGGCTGTTGGCCTCCAGCGTGGAAAGGGTTGACATGGTTGCCGCTCCTATTCGGTGAGCTCGGGGCCCTCGCCGGGCACGTATGCCTCGGCCCCCTCGACTCGGTTGATGCAGATGGTTCCAAAGATCTCGTCCTGGCTCAGCATGAGCGAGCCGCGCTTGGCGAGTTCGAGCATGGCCAGGAAGGTGACGACGAGCTGCTCGGTGGTGGCGTCGCCGTCCAACAGCTCGCGGAAGGTGCAGGTTTGATGCGCTATGGTAAAGCGGTCGACCGAGGCCACCGTCAGGTCGAGCGGCACGCGATGCGGTGCCACGTGCTCGGCCTCCAGCAGGAAGGTCTGGCGCTTACCGTCCAGGTCGGCGCAGATGACGGCCAGGCCGCGCAGCGTGATGCCGGCCAGGTAGTCGGGCATAAGGCCCAAAAACTCGGGGTCGGGGCCGGCCACGCGCGGATGCATGCGGCTCTCGGCCTGCATGCGCGCGCCAAGGGCTGCCGCCGCGCCCTTAAACTGCTTGTAGGCGATCAGGCGCTGGATCAAGACCTCGCGCAGGGCATCGCCGTCAAGCGTGCTGAGCTCCTCAAGGTCTTCGTCGAACTCGTCATCGTCGTCATCGACTTTGCGCGGGGCCTCCTGCGGCACCAGAGAGGCGGCCTTGATGTCCAAAAGGGTTGCCGCGACCAGCAAAAAGTCGCTCGCCACGTCCAGGTCCAGCGCCTCGATGCGCTCGGCCTCGGCAAGGTACTGCTCGGCCACCTCACTGATCGAGATGGCGCCGATATCTACTTTTTGGCGGGTTACCAGCTGCAGCAGCAGGTCGAACGGTCCGCTGTAGACCTGCGTCGACACGCGATACGACATCTTCGACCTCCTTTGACGGCGCCTTCGCGGCGCGGTTTGGGTGCATGTTGCGACCGTTTTACACGGTCGACCTGTAAGTTTACCTTAGATGCCGGCGATTGCGAAGTTGAGCAGCTGCTCAGCAAGCGGATACACGGTAACGTCGAAATAGCGGCCGATTACATCGATGCCGGTCCACATAGGCAGCAGGTATAGAACCAGGATGAGTATGGGCATAGCGTATTGCTGCAGACGGTAATAGTTGTTGAGCGCCGTGCCCTTGAGGAAGGGCACGATGATCGACGAGCCATCAAGCGGCGGAATCGGAATGAGGTTAAAGAACGCGAGCGACAGGTTGACCACGATAAACGTGGCGCCGAAGTTCATGATCTGCGACGCCACGGCAAAGGACATGCTGGCGTAGAGATTGCCGTACGTTGCGTGCATGAGGGCGGCCGCGAGGCATGCGAGTGCGATGTTCGACGCGGGGCCGGCCACGCTCACCAGGACCTCGTCGCGCTTGGGGTGCTTGAGGTTGTTGAGGTAGACGGGCACGGGCTTGGCAAAGGCGAACACCGGGCCACCGGCTGCGAGCATGAGCAGTGGCAGGATGATGGTGCCGAACGGGTCGATATGGTTGAGCGGGTTGAGTGACACGCGGCCGCGCGAACGGGCTGTCTTATCGCCGAGTGCCCAGGCCGCGGCGGCGTGCGCACTTTCGTGGATGACGATGCCCACGATGACGGCGACGGCGCTGGCGAGCAGGTTCATGATGTAGCTGCTGGACATGGCGCTCCCCTAGCGGACGCGGCGCGAGGCGCGCGTGAGCAGGTAGTCAGCTACAAACAGGATGACGGCCACGATGGCGTAATCCAAGCGGAAAACGCCGCCAAAGGGTGAGGTGATGACGCCGTAGCCGGCGATGGCGCTCGGCAGCGCGCGAGAAAGCTCAACGACAAAGCCGACAATCTGCAGTTTGGCGGTGAGGCCGCTAAAGCACAGCAGCACGGTCATCGCGCTCATAAAGATGCCGCAGATGCGACAGGCGATGGCGATGACGCTCATCGCCACGGCAGCGGCCTTACGAGAATTCACGCGCGGTCTCCTCTTCGATCTGGGTGGAAAGCTCCAACCATTCGTCCTCGAGCTTAGGTAGCTCTTGCTTAAGGCCGTTATATTCCCCCAGCGCGGCGTTGAACTTATCCTGATCGGCATAAAGCTCTTCGCTTGCCATCAATTCCATAAGCTCGTCATAGCGGGCGCGCTTTTTGTCGAGCTCCGTCTCGATCTTCTTAAGCTGGTTGCGCACGCCCTTGAGCTTTTTGTTGAGCGCAGCGCGGGCCTGGGCTTCGGCGCGCTTTTGCTCCTTGGTCTTTTTGCCCTCGGCAGGCTTAGGCGCCGCGGCGGGGGTGTCGGCCTGGGCGGCGCTGGCTTTGGTGGACTTGGCCGCGGCAGGTGCGCTATCCCCTGCCGCCTCGGCGGCGGCGCGGGCCGTAAGGTCCTCGCGCTTGTAGAGGTAGTAGTCGTAGTCGCCGTCGTAGACCGTTACCTTGCCATCGCGGATGTCGATCACGCGGTTGGCAACGGCGCGCACCAGGTGCTCGTCGTGGCTGATCAGCACGATGGTTCCGGGGAAGTTTTGCAGGGCGTTTTCGAGCATGTCCACCGAGTCGATGTCCAAGTGGTTGGTGGGCTCGTCCAGGCACAGGAGCGCCTCGGGGGCCACGAGCATCTTTGCCAGGGCCAGACGCGCCTTTTCGCCGCCGGAAAGGACGCGAACCTGCTTTTCGATGGAATCGTTGTCGCTAAACAGGAAGGCGCCCAGCAGGCTGCGCTGCTGCGGCACGGTCCACTTGGGCGTGACGGTGTCGATCTCTTGCAGGACGGTGTTTGACTCGGTCATGCCCTCGAGTGCGTGCTGAGCGTAGTAGGCCACGCCCACGTTGGTGCCCAGGTCGCGGGTGCCGGTAGTGGGTGGCTCCAGGCCGGCGAGGATCTTCATGAGGGTGGACTTGCCGGCGCCGTTGGGGCCGACGAGCGCCACATGCTCGCCGCGGTAGAGCTTGAGGTCGATGTCACTGTAGATGTGCTTGTCGCCGTAGGACTTGGACACACCCTCGAGGCCCACGACCATATCGCCGGAGCGCGGTGGGTCGGGAAACTTAAAGTCGATGTGCTTGTGGCCTTCGGGCAGAATGACGAGCTCCTTTTTGATCTGCTCGATCTTGCGGATGCGCTCCTGGGCCTGGGCTGCCTTGGTGGGCTTGTAGCGGAACTTGTCAACGAAGACCTGCATGTGGGCGATGTCGCGCTCTTGAGCGGCACGCTTGGCGCGCATCTGCTCCAGGTTGTCCTCGCGCTGCTTGAGGTAGCTGCTGTAGTTGCCGGTGTAGGTGGTCACGCGACGGTTTTCGAGCGCGGCGACGTGGTCGACGCAGGCGTCCATGAAGGCGCGGTCGTGGCTGACGATGAGGACGGCGCCGTCGTAGTTGGCGATAAAGCCGCGCAGCCACTGGACGCTTTCGAGGTCCAAGTGGTTGGTGGGCTCGTCCAGCAGCAGCAGGTCGGGGTGGCGCAGGAAGAGCTTGGCGAGCGCGATACGCATCTGCCAGCCGCCCGAGAACTCGGAGCAAGGGCGCTCAAAGTCGGTGACCTTAAAGCCCAGGCCGGACAGGATCTTGCGGGCGTTGCTCTCGAGCTCGTAGCCGCCCAGATGCTCAAAGCGGTCCTGGACCTGGCCGTACTCGTTGAGGAGCGCATCGACGTCCTTGCCCTGCTCGGAGAGCTCGGTGATCTGAGCCTGCAGCTCGTTGGCGCGCTCTCCCATGCGGCGGATTTCCTTGGCGGCCGCCATGACCTCGGCAAGGATGGTGGTGTTCTTTTGCTCCAGGTTGGTTTCCTGCTCTAGGTAGCCCACCTGGCAGTCCTTGGCGTACTGGACCTGGCCGGCGTCAGGACTGTCGATGCCCATGATGATTTTGAGCATGGTGGTTTTGCCGGCGCCGTTGGGTCCCACGAGCGCGAAGCGCTCGCCGGGGTTGATCTGGAAGGACGCGCCGCTAAAGAGGACGCGTGCGCCGAAGCTTTTTTCGATCTTGTCGACCAGGAGGATCATGGTGCCGCCTTTGACCTTGTGTGCCTATATGAAAAAAGGCCCCAACTTGCGTTGGAGCCTCATTCAATGCTCGGGTGGAGACGAGGGGGATCGA
>CABUSH010000025.1 GCA_902494195.1 uncultured Collinsella sp.
GTTAGGGGCAAGACGCAGGGCGCGGATGAGGGCAAGCGCGGACTTCTCGTCCATGGCCTCGACCTCGGCGTCGTCGGCAATCTCGACGGTGCAGGTAAAGCCGGGGTCGAAGACCTCGAGCTCGGTAGTGACGTCGGCGATGATGCCCTTTGCGATCTGGGCCGCGGCCTCGGCGGCAGCGTGATCGGCATAGACCAGAACGGCCTTGCACTCACGGTTGATGGCGTTGTCCTTGGTGCCGCCGTTAAAGCTAACGATGGCGGGCTCGCCGGCAACCATCAGGCGGTCGATGATGCGGGCCATGATGAGGTTACCGTTGCCGCGCTCCAGGTTGATGTCGGAGCCGGAGTGACCACCCAGCAGGCCAGAGATGTCGAGCGTGAGGGTGCTACCGGTCTTGTGCTCGCGCACGATGGGGCAGGTGTAGGTAACGACGACGCCGCCGGCGCAGCTGACGGTTGCCACGCCCTCTTCCTCGGAGTCAAGGTTAATCATGGTGCGGGCGCTGATCTGGGACTTGTCGAGCGTCTCGGCGCCGACCAGGCCAGTCTCCTCGTCAGTGGTGAATACGCACTCGAGGGCGGGGTGAACGATCGAATCGTCATTGAGAACAGTGAGCATCAAAGCGACGGCGATGCCGTTGTCGGCACCCAGCGTGGTGCCGTTGGCGGTAAGGACGCCGTCCTTGACGACCAGGTCGATACCATCGGTCGTAAAGTCGTGCTCAACGGAGCCCAGCTTGTCGCACACCATGTCGATATGACCCTGCAGCATCACGGTCGGGGCATTCTCGGCACCGGCAGATGCGGGCTTGCGAATGATGACGTTGTAGACCTCGTCCTGATACACGTCGAGGCCGCGCTCCTTGGCAAACGCAACCAGGAAATCGCTGATGCCCTTCTCGTTGCCAGACCCACGGGGGATCGCGCTGACCTCCTCAAAGAAATGGAACAGCTGGGCGGGCTCGTAGCCGGTAATCTTGTAGTCCATGGTGCCTCCTTGGCGCAACTGGTTAGACAGTAAGACATGCGACTTGTATATTCCCAGACTTTGCGTGCATAAACCAGTCGAAAACGCCGAGCGCCCTCGCATCATCGGCTAACGGTGAACCGCATGGCGTAACGGTCACAACTTCGCAGCTCTACAAATCGAGGCGCCCTTGCCAGAGCGCCTCGATTGCACGTATCAAATTGTCGCCACGCCCTACAGCGCGCCGGAGCCGGCTTGCATCATGCCGCCGGGGCCCGAGGTCACGCCGCCTCTTACAGGAGCAGCGTTTCCGGTATGCGGTGCCGCCGGAGCGGTATCGCCACCGAGTACGCCCGCCGGACGCGGTGCCGGGATCTCGCCCGTGCCGTGGCTAAAGACAAACTTGCCATCGGCCACGTCGCACAGGACGGTATCGCCCTCGCCCCACTCGCCGGCCAGAAGCTCCTCGGACAACGGGTCCTCGATGAGCTTTTGAATAGCACGGCGCAGCGGACGCGCACCGTTGGTGAGGTCGGTGCCCTCGGCCACGATCTTGTCATAGGCCGCATCGGTGAGCTTGATGTTCATACCGTTGGCAATCAAACGCTGACGCAGGTCGTCCACCAGCAGGTGCGCGATCTTGGTGAGATTCTCACCCGAGAGCTTCTGGAACACCACAATGTCGTCGATACGGTTGAGCAGCTCGGGGCGGAACAGGCGCTTGAGCTCGCCCATCGCGCGGCCGCGGATCTCACTCGAGGTAAGACCCTGCTCGCCCGTGGTACCAAAGCCCACACTTGCATCCTGCGCGATCTCGCGGGCGCCCACGTTTGACGTCATGATGATCACGGTATTGCGGAAGTCGACCGTCTTGCCCTGGCTATCAGTCAGGCGACCCTCCTCCAGCACCTGCAGCAGGATGTTGAAGATATCGGGGTGCGCCTTCTCGATTTCGTCGAACAGCACGACCGAGTACGGGTGGCGACGAACGGCCTTAGTGAGCTGACCGCCCTCGTCGTGACCGACGTAACCCGGAGGGCTACCGATGAGCTTGGAAACCTCGAACTCGCTACCGAACTCGGACATGTCGAAGCTGATGAGCGCGTCCTTGCTGCCAAAGAGGTACTCGGCAAGTGTCTTGGCGAGCTCGGTCTTGCCCGTGCCGGTGGGACCCAGGAAGATAAAGCTGCCGCCGGGGCGACGCGGATCCTTGAGCGGTGAGCGGCTGCGGCGCACGGCCTTGGCAACGGCCTCGACAGCCTCATCCTGACCGATGATGCGCGTCTTGAGCACGCTTTCGGCCTGCAGCAGGCGACGGCTCTCGCTCTCGGTAAGCGAGGACACCGGCACGCCCGAGGTCACGGACACGATATCGGCGATCTGGGAGACATCGATGGTGAGCGGGCTGGCGTCGAGCTCAGCCGTCCAGGCAGCCTTGGCCTCGGCGAGTTCAATCTCGGCAGCCTTCTGCTGCTCGGTGATCTCGGCAGCCTTGTTCATGTCGTCGCTCTCGGTGGCCTCCTGCGCGGCGGCCTTGAGCTCCTCGATGCGATGCTCGGCCTCGCGCACCGGCTCGGGCGCGCGATTCGCGGCGATGCGAGCGCGGGCACCGGCCTCGTCAATGAGGTCGATGGCCTTATCGGGCAGGAAGCGGTCCTGGATATAGCGGTTGGAGAGGTTCGCGGCGGCTTCGATGGCACCTTGCGTGTAGCGCACGTGGTGGTGCTCCTCGTAGCGCGGCTTGAGCGCAGTCAGAATCTTGACGGTGTCCTCGACACTCGGCTCCTCGACATCGATAGTCTGGAAGCGACGCTCGAAGGCCGGGTCCTTGGTGAGGTACTTGCGGAACTCCTCGGCCGTGGTGGCGCCGATAATCTGGAAGGCACCGCGCGCAAGCACAGGCTTGAGCATGGAGCTCGCATCGATGGAGCCCTCGGCAGAACCGGCACCGATGATGGTGTGCATCTCGTCAATAAACAGGATGACGTCGTCAGCTTCGGTGGCCTCCTGGATCACGTTCTTGAGGCGCTCCTCAAACTCGCCGCGATACTTGGCACCCGCCACGAGACCCGGCAGGTCGAGCGTCCAGATATTCTGGTTCATGAGGTTCTCGGGCACGTTGCCGGCAGCAATCTGCTGCGCCAGGCCCTCGACGATGGCCGTCTTGCCCACGCCGGGGTCGCCCAGGATAAGCGGATTGTTCTTAGTGCGGCGCGAAAGGATCTCCATCATGCGCTGGACTTCCTTTTCGCGACCAATTACAGGGTCGAGCTCGCCGTCGCGCGCCTTCTGCGTGAGGTTGGTCGCGAACTGCTTAAGCGTATCGGTGCCACTCCCCTTTTGCTGAGAGGCATCCGAGCCGCTAAAGAACGGCAGGCCCGCACCGGGACGACCAGCACCGGCGCCGGCGAGCGGACGCTTCTTGTCCTGATCCTTGGCGGTGAGTTTCTCGATAGCCTTTTTGATGGAGGCGGACGACACACCTAGGCGCATGAGGATGTCCATGGCCATGCCGTTGCCCTCTTCGACGATGCCGATCAGCAAGTGCTCGGTCGACACGTAGGTCTGATTGTTTTCACGCGCCACGCGGAAGGAGCGCTCCATCACGCTGATGACGAGCGGCGTAAAGGCGAGCTTGGCCGCCTCGGTCTCCTCACTGGGCTCGGGAACCGTGGTCTGGACCTCTTTGAGGGTATCCATGATGTCAACGTAGGAGATGTCGAGCGAACGCAGTGCCTCGGCGGCAATGCCCTCGTCCTCCTTGGCGAGCGCAAGCAGCAGGTGCTCGGTGCCCACCTTATTTGAGTGAAGATCGAGCGCCTCTTGCTTGGCCATGGACATGACCTTACGCGCACGATCGGTAAAACGGTCTAACATGCTAGTTCCTCTTAGACGAGCTAGTTTTTCAAACGCAAAGCGCCACTTATGGCGGCGCTTTGCTCTCTTTACCCATATGGAGTATATGTTAACCGCTGGGGCCTTTTCCGCATTCAGCCATACGACAACGTCTACAAAAAAGGAATCGCCGGGTGCGGCGGGCGCTCTAGGTTAGAGGCTGTTACCTAGCAGGCGGGCTCGGCGTCCATGCTCTCGGCAACGTCATTGACGGCAACGGCAACGGGAGTGCCAGGCATGCGCACGAGCTCCATATGCTGCTCTTCAAAGACGGTTCCCATGGGGAAGGCACGGCGGAAGACAAAGCGAGCAACCGGACCAGCCACCAGCAGGTTCCAGGGCAGGGCCATGATAAAGTTGCGCGGAATGTTGACGAGCCACATCATCGGCAGCGCCTGCAAACTGGCAAGCGGGCCGCCGGGCATATGGAACAGGCCTTCGCACGCGCCGTAGAGCGACATAATGATGACCATGGGGACGACCATGCAGGAGCTGACGGCGAGCGTCATGGCAAGCGGAGAGCTCTTGCCCGGCGTGACCAGGAATTTAAAGGCGAAGCCCTTAGCAAGGGGGCTGGCAACAAACCAGTCGCAGCACATGGCAAAAATGTAGGCAACGGGGAAGCCGAGCCACGCGGCGGTAACAACCTCGCCGTTGATGGCCCCATGCTGCAGGGCAACGTTGTAGATGCTCATCCAGAGCACCATGCAAAAGCACATGATAAAGGTGAACAGCAGGCTCTCTCGTTTGTTGATAGGCATAAAGGGCAAAATCCTTTCTGTGTTACGCCGCGGCACCACGCAACAAAAACGGGCGGGCAAGATGGAGCTGTTGGGACTTCATCTCGCCCGCCCGTGGTACGTGCGTCTGCGACTACTTATATGATGGAACCAGCCTAGCACGAAACGCATGCGCTTCGTAAGCGTTGAGTTTATGAAGATGCAGGGCACCAATAATCCCCCGACCCCATAAGTTGCGGTGGAATACGGACTGTTTTGACCCTTTAAGCAGCAATTCAGTCCCTATTTCACCGCAACTCATTTGGTGCAAAGTAACCTGTCCCCCTTGTACCAATTAGCTGGTGTGGCGCCAGCGAGGGTCGGTGAGCGTACGCGCCACACCCAGGCCAACGGGCAAAAACGCCACGATGAGCACTGCGCGCACAAACCAGCCGAGCATATTGACTGTGTCAAAGGTGCACATGTAATACATCGAGCGATAAAGATACAGTCCCGGCACCATAATGACAATCGAAGGCACCGTGAGAGCGATGCGCGGGTAGGTGAGCTTGACTTCGGCCAAGCTTGCCAGCAGACCCGATACCAGCGCGCCGATAAACGCTGCTGCCTCGGGAGGCATGCCCGCACTCAGGCCCAAGAAGGGAAACAGCGTCGGCGCATCGACAAGGGTCAGACGCAGGGTATTGGACACGGCGCCGATCAACCCAGCTGCCGCGGCCATCTTTACCGGGCTGTTGAACATCACCGAGAAGCCGAATACGCCAACGAAGCTCATTACCACGCGCAGGAGCGTAAGAGCAAGCGGCGAAAGGCCGAGCGGCGCAAAGTCGTCCGGCGCCAGGCCAACACACTCGGCAACCATCCAACCTACGAGCGTCGCCATCACAATAATCGATACGGCATATGACAGACGTTCGATACCGCTTCGCATGTCGAGCTTAGCGATGTCGAGGCCTGCCGTAATGAGCGGAAAGCCGGGAATCACAAAGAGCATGGCGCCGATATAGCCTTCTTGGTGCGACATTGCCCCCGGTATGACCTGGCCAAGGCCGAGCAATGCCAGCAGATACGAAACGCAAGCGAGCGCAACGCCGGTCGTCAGCGCGCTGAACTGACCAAGGCCTTGCTTGAGAATATGGGAGCGAGCAAAGTTGCCGACACCAGCGCCCACGAATGCACAGGCCATCTCGATGGGGCCGCCGCCGAGCAAAAAGACGAAAGCGCCGCAGGCACAGGCCGCGGCAAGTCCCTGCTGCCAGGGAGTGTAATCGGGCTCTGAGCTCTCAACGGTCTTGAGCATCTCGTGGTATTCGTGCACGGTAAACCGGCGCCCATACGTCTCGATTTCCTTTAAGAAGCTCTCCATCATCCAAATGCGATGGGTATTGACGCCCGTTGTGGGCAAGCTGACAACCTCATTAAAGCAGTGACCATCTTCGATGCAAGTACACTCAAACGACAGGAGACTTAAGTCAACGTGGATGGTCACACCGAGTACGGCGGCGACGCGATTCATGGTATCGCGAACACGCCAAGCACCTGTTCCACTTGCCAGCATAAGCATGCCGGTGCGGCAGATGATGGATGATTTATCGGTGAGCGGCGCATCGACGGCAAGTTCATCGCCTGCCGTCACAATCTGGTGCCAGTCAGTTTTCATATGGAGCGCGCCGGCACGAACGCCGTGGTGCATGGGGGCTCTCGAAAGCAGCGAGTCAAGGCGCGAAGGCTGTGGGGGCTCCGCTGATTCACCCTCAACCTCATCAGCCTCTTCATCGACCAGATCAAAGGAATCAAGCGGCGCTGGCTCGCGACGGTCGATCAGCTCCTCGTCCTCATCATCAAAGTAGTTGAACTGATCGAGCATGTCCTCTTCGATTGAACGCTCGCTCGCATCGTCCATATAGACGCTCCCTTCCTACCGACTAACCCCCATCCTAGGCAGCAACGGCTAAAGGAAACATAAAAGAGACGACTGTCATGCGAGCCATGTGCTCAATAGCCGTTGGGTAGTCGTTTAAGAACGTCCCCAATGACTATTGACGGCCAAGGCGACGCCGATGTATTGGCAACGTCAGCGAGCGGGCTGCATTTGAGACAAGGTGACGTGAAACGAAAGGGCGCTGACCTTCTGGTCGCGCCCTTGAAGTTGAACGTCAGATTGTCCAAATGCGGCCCGCGCAGCGTCGAGCCGTTACGCGGTTCGTAGAACCGCGTAACTAGTTAGTACATCTTTGCGCCGGCGGGGATGGAAGCATCGAGCTGGATCAGATTGAGACGCTCCTCGCCCTCCTCCTCGTGGATGGCACTGATGAGCATGCCGCAGCTGGGGATGCCCATCATCTTGCGCGGAGGCAGATTGGTGATGGCGAGCAGCGTCTTACCGACCAGGTCCTCGGGCTCATAGTAGCCATGAATGCCGGAGAGGATGGTACGGTCGGTGCCGGTGCCGTCGTCGAGCGTAAAGTTCAGCAGCTTCTTGGACTTCTTGACGGCCTCGCATGCCTTGACCTTCACGGCGCGGAAGTCGCTCTTGGAGAAGGTATCAAAGTCGACGAACTCCTCAAACAGCGGCTCGACGGCAATCTTGGAATAATCAACCGTGGGCTTGAACGGCTTGACGAAGGGGCTCGCGGTGTTGCCGGCCTCGGCAGCCTTGGCGGCAGCGGCACCGGACTGGAAACCCTTCTCGGGCTTCATGTGCGGGAACAGCAGCACGTCGCGGATGGAAGCCTGGTTGGTGAGCAGCATGACCACGCGGTCGATGCCGATGCCGATGCCGCCCGCAGGAGGCATACCGTACTCGAGGGCGCGCACGTAGTCCTCGTCGTACTCCATGGCCTCGTCGTCACCGCCGGCCTTCTCGGCCATCTGAGCGGCAAAGCGCTCGGCCTGGTCGACCGGGTCGTTGAGCTCGGAGAACGCGTTGGCGTACTCGTGACCGGCAATAACCAGCTCAAAGCGGTGCGTCAGGCGCGGGTCGTCCTCAAAGCGCTTGGCAAGCGGGCTGACCTCGATGGGGTAATCGCACACGAACGTGGGGTTGACGATGGTGTCCTCGCCCAGCTCATCGTAGATCTCGGCGATAATCTTGCCGGCGGTCCACTCGGGCTTAATCTCCAGGCCCTTCTCGCGCGCGGCGGCAGCAAGCTCCTCGACCGGCGTGTCGATGGTGACCTGCTTGCCGAGCACGTCGGAGACGATGTCGGTCATGGGACGGCTGGCCCACTCACCAGAAAGGTCGATGGTCTGGCCCTGGTACTCGATGACCTCGGGGTTGCCGATGGCCTTGTTAGCCGCCTTAATGACACCCTGGGCGAGCGCCTTCATGCCCTCGAGGTCGGAGAAGGCACGGTAGGCCTCCATCGTGGTGAACTCGGGGTTGTGGGTAAGGTCCATGCCCTCGTTACGGAAGATGCGGCCGATCTCGAACACGCGCTCAAAACCACCGACGATGCAGCGCTTGAGGTGCAGCTCGGTGGCAATACGCAGGTAGCACTCCTGATCGAGCGCGTTGAAGTGGGTAATGAACGGCTTAGCCGTAGCGCCGCCCTGGATGGTCTGCAGGATGGGGGTCTCGACCTCCATGTAGCCGTCGGACTCCATAAAGCGACGGAAGGTGGAGAGAATCTGCGAACGCTTACGGAAGGTCTCGCGAACGTCGTCGTTGGCGATCAGGTCGACATAGCGCTGGCGATAGCGGGTCTCCTTGTCGGAAAGACCGTGGAACTTCTCGGGCAGCGGACGAACGGCCTTGGCAAGCAGGGTCGCGCTCTTAGGGGCAACGGAAAGCTGGCCGCGCTGGGTGCGCACGACCACGCCGGTCACGCCCAGGATGTCGCCCAGGTCGAGGGCCTTGAGCGTATTCCAAGCAGCCTCGTCCATGTCGTTGATGCGGCAGAACAGCTGAATCTCAGCAGTCGCATCGCGCACGACGATGAACATAATCTTGCCCTGACCGCGCTTGGCGACCACACGGCCGGCGATCTTCACGACGTCCTCGGTGTCCTCGCCATCGGCAAGCTCGGCGTACTTAGCCTCGATATCGGCGACGTAGTCCTCAAGCTCAGAGTGCTCGGGATAGGGGTTCTGGCCCGCCTCGAACAGGGCGGCACGCTTGGCCAGGCGGGTGGCACGCTCATCGTTGAGCGTCGATGCCTGATCGGCGGCGTTCTGGTTCTCTGCCATAAGTTAGCTCCTCAAACTAAAACGCTCCCCAGGATTCGGTCCAAGGGAGCGAAAACATACCTTTACGCGGGACCGTGGTCTAGCGTGCGATCTTGGCGATGGTGTAGACGCGAGTCTTGCCGGAAGGCGTAACGACCTCGACGGAGTCGCCCTCGCCGTGACCAATGATGGCGTGACCGACCGGAGACTCGTTGGAGATCTTGTGCTCGAGCGAGTTGGTCTCGGTGGTACCGACGAGCGTGACTTCCATGACCTCGCCGTTGGGATCAATCAGCGAAACGGTGGAACCAATGGAGACGGTCAGGTCGCCCGTGGTGGCAGCAACCTGAGCGTTGGCGAGGATGGCCTGGATCTCGGCAATACGAGCGGCGTTCTGGGCCTGCTTGTCCTTAGCGGCGTCGTACTCGGAGTTCTCCGAAAGGTCGCCGAACGCGCGGGCTTCCTTGATGTCCTCGACGATCTCCTTGGCGTAATCGCCCTCACGCCAAGCGAGCTCCTCGACGAGCTTCTGGCGGCCCTCAGCGGTCAGTACGATCTGGCTTGCGTCCATACGGATATCTCCCCAACTCTGATCAAACAATCAACTGTCAACAAAACGAAAAAGACCGGCTAGCCTGCGGGCAAGCCGGTCAGGTGCTCACCCCAAAGGGATGGGACTACTCTGCGTCCGCGTCGCCGTCCTCTGCCTGCTTCTTCTTGGCAGCAGCGAGCTTGGCCTCGAGCTCAGCGATCTCCTTGTCCTCCTCGGACTGCTCGACCACGACCTCCTCGGCCTGCTTGGTCTCGGCCTTATCGTCGCCCTCCATACCCTCGCGGATATTCTTGACGGTAGAGCCGAGGGACTTGCCGAGCTTCGGCAGGTTCTTGGGCCCGAAGATAATCAGGACAACGACGAGAATAATGATGAGCTCAGGAGCCTTCAGTCCAAACATGTAGACCTCCACAATACAGCGAGACAAGCTCGAATGAGTATACCGCGGGTATCGCGGTATCACAACAATAGCTAAAAAAAGGGACCGCAAGAAGCGGTCCCTCCTCATGCTCTGGTCGGGTTGACTGGATTTGAACCAGCGACCCCTGCGTCCCGAACGCAGTGCTCTACCAAACTGAGCCACAACCCGTTAGCTCGACTATAGTAACAAAGATTTTCGCCGCGTGCTAGAGAAATTTTTATTTCTTTGGCGCGTCGATTTGAACCGTGTTGGGAATAAGCTCAGTCGCGCAGGACCACCAGCCGTTTTGCTGGGCAGCCTCGGCAAGCCTTTCGGCCGTGGCGGCGGTGTCGCAAATGGCAAACGAGCAGGCACCCGATCCGCACACATCTACAGCAACGGTGCCGTCCTGTTTACGCAGCCAGTCGAGGACCGTTTGAATCTGCGGCTCCATCTGTGCGGAAATGACACCCAGGTTGTTATGGATGAGTGCATATGCCGTCTCGGCATCACCAGCACGCAAGGCAGAAGCTATCGCGCCGGGCTTGTCCGCAGGCACCGGGGCCTCGTCAAAACGTCGATAGGCTTCAATTGTCGAAACGCTCGCCTCGCGCGGCTTAACCAGTACGACGGGCGTCGCGGGCAGCGCTGGGTACTCAGTTGCCAGCACGTCTCCCCCACCTACGTAGAGCGCAGGGCTCGCGTGCAAAAAGAACGGGACGTCAGCACCAATGCCGCACGCGATGTCGTCGAGCGCGGGATCGGTGCGATCAATGCCCCAGAGCTCCGCCAAGGCGACAATGGCCGCGGCCGCATCCGTCGAGGGACCGCCCAAGCCGGCGCACAATGGAATGCGCTTCTCAATCGTCACGCAGATGTTTGCCTCGCGACCATAATGCTCGGCCATAGCAACCGCAGCCCGATACGCCGTATTCTTTTGCATGGGAAAATCTGATGCCGGAACCGTCTGGACGGTCAGCGCCTGCGCCGGCGTGACCGTCACGGTATCGGAAAGACCGACAGCTGCCATCAGGGAATCGACCCTGTGGTAGCCGCGGTCATCGCGCTCGGTATGAACCCCCAGGTAGAGGTTAATCTTTGCCGGCGCGAAAAGAGTCAGGGACCGATCGGTCACCGCTAGTGCTCCTCGAGCTGATTGCCGAGCGGGGTAAAGATATGCTCGCCGCTCTCGGGGTCGAACAGCTCGACCTGACCGGTGAGGACATCGATATACTGGTAGGACTGACGCGACTTGCGGCCGCGGCGCTCGTCAACCTCGACGATGAAGACGGCGGGGTGGACGCTCTTGATGGTGCCCATGCGCTCGACGACGCGGGTGCGGCCCATGTTGGCCTTCACCTTGACGCGATCGCCCACCATATCGGTCAGCTTCTCGTGGATGTCGTCGACGTGATTGACTTCCATCTCTTCCATGAACAGGGCCTCCAGAAGGTGCAATTCAAAAAGGGGATAATACCCCTAAGATAGACAAAACTCTAATACTATAGCACCCTGCTGCCGCCATACGCAAGTAGTTAAATAAGCCCGGTCCCAAATTGACTACTTACAGACTATCGGTGTCCAAGACGATGGTGAATGGGCCGTCGTTGACCAAGTCGACTTTCATATCGGCGCCAAAGATGCCGTGCGCCACGTGTTCGACATCTTGGCGAACGAGCGTCAAGAAGTACTCGTAGAGCTCGTTGGCGACATCGGGGGCGCCGGCATCCGTAAACGATGGGCGGCGGCCGTGACGGCAATCGGCGAACAGCGTGAACTGCGACACCACGAGTACCTCGCCGTCAACATCGGCCAGTGCCAAGTTGGTCTTGCCGTTCTCGTCCTCGTTGATACGCAGCCCGCGGAGCTTGCCCCACAGCTTATCGGCCTCGGCGTGCGTATCGCCGTGACCCACGCCAAGCAGCACCAGGTAGCCGCGTCCAATGCGACCCACGCACTCGCCGTCGACCGTCACGCCGGCGTTGAGCACGCGCTGCACCACCGCGCGCACGGTCTACTCCTCGCCCGTCAGCTTGGTGGACAGATGCTCGAGCGCATGGAAACGATGGCTGATGGCATTCTTCTCGTCCGCTGTCAGCTCGGCCATGGTCTTGCCCGGCGTATCGACCGGCAGGAACAGCGGGTCGTAGCCAAAGCCGTGATCGCCGCGGCCCTCGTGCGCGATAACGCCCTCGCAGGCGCCCTCGCCATAGGTGACCAGGCCGTCCGTGTCGATGAGCACGACGACGCTCATAAAGCGCGCAGTGCGGTCCTCGTCGGCCACGCCCTCCAGATTCACGAGCAGCTTGGCATTGTTGGCGGCATCGTCGCCGTGAACGCCCGCGTAGCGCGCGCTATACACACCGGGCTCACCGTCCAGTGCGTCGACGACCAGGCCCGAATCGTCGGCAATGGCCATAAGGCCCGTCTCCTCGACGGCAGCCTGCGCCTTGATGATGGCGTTCTCCAAAAACGTCGTGCCGTTTTCCTCGGGGTCCTCAAAATCGCCCAGCTGGCCGAGCGCCACAAAGCGAACCTCGGGCATGACCTTGCCCAAAATGGCCTCGATCTCGGTGAGCTTATGGGCGTTGCCCGTTGCCACGACAATGGTCGCTGCCGGGTCGAGGGTGTCGATGTCAATCTTCTCAAGTGCCATGAGTGGTCTCCTTGTCTCTATAGCAATGCCGCGCCGAGGGGCGTTCGGGCACTTGGCCTCTCCCCTCTCAGGCGATCGGACCTTTCAACGCAGCATTTCCGCAGATAAAACCTACCAAAATATACCTGTCCTGTTTTGGCAGGTTAGGCGAGGGCTTGGCGCTGAAGCTCGATGAGCTCGGCGATACCCTTGTCGCCCAGGTCGAGCAGGGCGTTGAGGCGTTTGCGGTCGAAGGGCGCCTGCTCGCCGGTGCCCTGGAGTTCGATCATCTCACCGGTGTCGATGGCGACGAGGTTCATGTCGACCTCGGCATGACTGTCCTCGGAATAATCGAGGTCAAGCAGCGTATTGCCGTCGACAACGCCCATGGAGATGGCAGCCACCTGGCCGGTAAGCGGGATGCGCTCGATCTTGCCCGCCTCGACCCACATGGCGAGGGCGTCGTGCAGCGCCACCCAAGCGCCGGTAATGCTCGCTGTACGCGTGCCGCCATCGGCCTGAATCACATCGCAGTCGACGGTGACGGTGTACTCGCCGAGCGCCTTCATGTTGACGACGGTACGCAGGCTGCGGCCAATGAGGCGCTCGATCTCCATGGAGCGACCCTTGCGGTTGACGTGCTCGCGCTTGCAGCGCTTGCCGGTCGACGCCGGCAGCATGGCGTATTCCGCGGTCACCCAGCCAGCCTTAGCTCCCTTTCGCCAGCCCGGTACGCCCTCCTCGATAGTGGCGGCGCACAGCACGCGCGTGTCACCGAACTCGGCCAAACACGAGCCGTGGGCGTGCTTCATGACGCCACGGGTGAGCTTAACGGGGCGCAACTCGTTGGCGGCGCGGCCGTTGGCGCGGTTGACCTGCATGTACTCCATAGAAATATCCTTTCGGCAAAAGATGTGGCGAAGGCTTTGGCGGCTGCCTTACATCTATTTCAGTTCATCGATATCGATATGTTCGATGCTCTTGAGCGGCTGACCAAAGATAAAGCTGCCCGCCACCGCAAACTCGGCAATGTTATCGGCCGTCGTGGCAAAACGATGCTGCGGCTCGGCGGCGTCGCCCGCCAGCTGCTCGCGGCGCGTGAGGATATCGGTCAACTCGCGTGTGGTCTCCGCGGCGGAACTCACGACGCGCACCCCAGGCCCCAGAGCGTGGCGGATAGGTCCCACCAACAGCGGAAAATGCGTACAGCCGAGCACCACGGTATCGATACCGTGGTCGCGCAGCGGCTCAACCGTGGCACCCACCAGCGCACGCACGGCAGGCGTATCGAAGATGTCCTCGTTCTCAAGCCACTGTTCCTGCAGATGTGCACCCGAGGCGAGCTCGTGTTCGACAACCTCGACAAAGCTCGAGGCAGGACAGCCGTATACATCGACGCCGGCATCTAGATCCTGAATGGCGCGCGTGTAGGCGCCCGAGCGAATGGTGAGGTTGGTGGCGAGCACGCCCACGCGACGCGAGCGGGTGCTGTTGATTGCCGCACGGGCACCCGGCGCAATCACGCCGATCACGGGAACGTCGAGCACCTGCTGGGCCAGACGCAAGGCCGCAGCGGTCGCCGTGTTGCAGGCGATGACCATAATCTTGACGTCGTGCTTCGACAGCCAACGGCCCGCCTGCAACGCAAACGAGCGCACCTCATCCTCGGTACGGGTGCCGTAGGGGCAGCGCTTGGTGTCGCCGAAGTAGTAGACGGACTCGTACGGCAGCGCCGTCGCAATCGCGCGCGCAACCGTCAGACCGCCCAAACCAGAATCGAACACGCCAATCGGGCGCGTATCACCTGCCGAATTCTCGATATCGGACATTACCTCACCAGTCTCTCTCGAAAAGACATGTCCAAGTGCGGCGGCGCCGCGCTACGAACGCGCCGCGACCAGCAGCTCTGCCGTCGCCGCCCAACCGTCGACAATTTTGCCGCGCGTAACGAAAGCGTTCTCGCAAGCAGCCAAGAACTCGGGCGCACCGGCGCTCGTCAGGCCATTCTCGACCAGGCAAAACGTGCCCACGTAATCGGCCATGTAGAAGTCGGACTCGGAGTCGCCGAGCGCGAGCGTCTCCTCGCGCTCGATCCCCAGGTGCTCGCAGAAGCGCGCAATGGCAACGCCCTTGTTGAGACCCGCGGGGTTGATGTTGAATGCGCGACCGTCCTCGACGCGATCGAGCTCGAGCGTCGTCGGCTTGGACAGGTGAGTCAGATGGCCGTTGCAAGCCCAGATCAGACCGCAGCCGGCCTCGTCCAGGATGGCCTGGACCTCATCGTCGGGCACATCGCCGCGCATGCCGACGGTGACCTCACGGTATTTGTAGCCGGTCGACATGTCGTTGTGATACTCGATCTTGTGCGGCCAGCGGGCAAGGATCTTCTCGCACACGCCGGTCTGCTCGATCACCTGGTGCGGAGTAAGGCCGCAGGCGGGATCGTAAGGCATGTCGCCAGTCAGATACTCCCAATCGTTGGCCTTGAGGTCGTACATAACCAGGCCGCCCATCTCACCAATGTAGGAGTTGAGGCCGAGCACGCGCGCGTCCTCGTGGATCATGGTGCGGTTGCGGCCCGAGGTGGGAACCACCTGAATACCAGCGCGAGCAAGCGCCACGACGGCCTCGACGAGTTTGGTCGAAGGGTTGCCGTCGTTGTCGCGCAGCACGCACGAGCCGGGTGCGAGCATCGTGGCATCCAGGTCGGTAAAGACGTACTTGACCTTGGCCAAGCGCTCGCGCATCTCGCCCGAAAGCTCGGTAACGGTCGGCAGGGTGTTGTGGGACATGGTTACTCCGTTTACGTAGAAGAGGTTTAATCTTGGTAGCGTGTTTTCCCTAGGGTAAGCACACCTAGAAGGCATTGCATCATCAGACGCCGGGGTCCGCAAACGCCGTCCTAAAGGCGGCAGCGTTTAGGCGTCGTACGCCGCAAGGATGCGCTTGAGAACCAAGCCATCGCGCTTGCAGGGCTCGGGTCCGTTCTTGCGCAGCATGCACTCCTCCTCGCCCTTACCGGTCACGATGACCACAGCGGGGCGCTCGGTCTCGCGCACGGCCGCCTCGATAGCGGCGGTACGGTCGGTCACAATCTGCCAGTTGTCGTTTCCCTGCGCCTGGACATTGCGCGCAATCTCGGCACAAATGTCCTCGACGTCCTCGGGGCCCGGGTCGTCCTCGGTAATCACGATGCGATCGGCGTACTTGCCGGCGGCAATACCCATCGTGGTGCGGCGATCGACGCCCTTGCCGCCCGTTGCACCAAAGACAACCGCCAGCTCGCGCTCGGGATAGTTCTCGTGCAGATCGCGCAAAAGCGTCTCGAGGCTCATGCCGTTGTGCGCAAAGTCAACGACGCCCAAGATTTTGCCCGATACGGACGGATAGAGCTCCATACGGCCGGGAACGAAGACACCCTCAAAGCCATGGACGATGCCCTCTTCGGAAATGCCCAGGGCCTCGGCGCAGGCAATAGCGGCAAGCGCGTTGGACACATTGAACTTAACCGGCGTGGGAATCACAATGTCACGCGTAAAGCGGGGCGTACGCACTGTTGCCACCATGCCGCAGTCGCCATTATGAATCGCCAGCGCAAGCACGTCGGCACGCTCGTCGGTCAGGGAGAACGTTACCGTACGCTCGCAGCGGGACGCCGCCTCGAGCACACGATCGACCTTATCCATATCGAGGTTGACCGCGGCAAAACGGCTCTGCGAAAAAATCTTGAGCTTGCTGGCAAAGTAATCCTCGAGCGTGGGATGCTCGATCGGCGAGATGTGGTCCTCACCGATATTGGTAAAGGCGCCCACTTCAAAGGCAATCTTGCCCGTACGCTCGTATTTGAGGCCCTGGCTCGACGCCTCCATGACCAGCCACGGAGCGCCCACCTCAGCGGCATGTGCGATACGCGACTGTAAGAGGAAGGACTCGGGAGTCGTCAGCTTGGAAGGGCCCGCCTCGATACCATCATCGAACTCGATACCCGTGTTGAGGGCAGGCCGATGGCAGCCCGTGAGCTTTGCCTCGTTGGCAAGAATGCCGCGCAGATAGAAGCTGCAGGTCGACTTGCCCTTGGTACCGGTAAAAGCGCAGACCTTCACCTTGCCCGAAGGGTGGCAGTAATAGGCATCCGCCACCACAGCGAGCGTACGACGGATATCGTTGACGATCACAGCGGGAATATCGACGTCATAATCGACCTCGGACACGTACGCCACGGCGCCATCGGCAATCGCGGAGACCAGATACTCGCGCTTGAACGCACGGCCCTTGCAAACAAACAATGTGCCCGGACGCACCTGGCGCGAGTCGTCGGTCGCAAACTCGATGCGCTGGTCGTATAGAGTATCCGGCTTGGAAACAACAAGGGCCTCGGCCTCGAGCAGCTCTACATAGCGCATCAAAGCCAGCTTCTCCTGCGTCATATCCGACATATAACGACCTCTCTCGCTAAACCTAACCTTAAAAGAGCAAAGACCGTCTCGGATGAATCCGGTCACGTCCTTCGTATTATCAACCATCCTAATATGCCACCTAACCTTGCGAGCGTCTCAGCACCCTAAAAACTTGCAAGGATTGGCGCGCGGTTAATTCGAAATAACAAGAGACCTGCCCTACAAAATGGATAGTGTCGAACTCCTTTACCGGTATGAAAATCATCAAAGAGGTTCCGACGGGCGAGCAGTTTGGCATGGCGCCGACGAGCGGCTCTTCGAGCGAGGACGCCTCGGGTGCCGGCGATGAGACAGGCTCCACGCTCACCGTTACCTCGACAACTGCAAAGTCAAACGAAGACACCGGCAACGGCGTGCTCGGCGGCATCGCGACCCGCCTGGTCAATCGGAAGCTGCCTACTCGCTTGGCATGACGTGGCCCCAAGTCATGTCGCGCATTGTGATTCCGCAGGCCGTGCGCTGAGTCATCCCAGCCATGACCAGCGAGTTCGTTATGCTCTATAAGGATACGTCGCCGCTTTCGAGCGTCGGTGTCATAGAGCTCATGCTGTTCTCCAAAAACCTCACGGCAACCACGAGAAACATCACACCCTACATTTGCGCCGCACTCTACTATCTGGTTGTAACGATTCCGCTAATCCACGTCGTCACCAAGGTGGAGCGCCACCTTGCCGAGCGCGGCAAGCGTTAACCTCTCTTGCGCGTTCTCGCGCACGGCAATCATCACAGTCACGGCCCGCCACTTCACCCGAAGTGCGGGCCGTGGTTTTTTCGGTCCCCTCGGCGCTTATGCCCCATCACGAAACAAAAGATTGGCATGATGGTAAGGATTGATTGATATCGACTGCTGCAAATCCTTGCGGCAGTGCACCTAAGCCGTCAGCAGAAAGGATCTTGCATGTGCGGTTTTGTCGGTTTTACCGGTACAGATGAACAGAGTGAGCTGGTTCTCACGGCCATGATGAATCGCATTATCCATCGCGGTCCGGATATGGGCGGTCAGCACATCGTCGATAACGTCGCGCTTGGCTTCCGCCGTCTTTCGATTCTCGACCTTTCCGAGGCTGGCGCCCAGCCCATGTCGAGCGATGACGGCAAGGTCACGATTGTCTTCAACGGCGAGGTCTACAACTTCCAGGAGCTCCGCTCCGAGCTCGAGGCCGCTGGCTACGTCTTCCACTGCAACGCCGACACCGAGGTCCTGGTGCACGGTTACGAGGAGTGGGGCGAAGATCTGGTCAACCGCCTTCGCGGCATGTACGCGTTCGTGATTCACGACCAGAACAAGAACAAACTCTTTGGCGCCCGTGACATCTTTGGCATCAAGCCGTTCTATTACTACCAGGCCTCCGACGGCTCGCTGCTGTTTGGCTCCGAGATCAAGAGCTTCCTGGACCACCCCAAGTTTGAGAAGGCTGTCAACCACGACGCGCTGCGCCCCTACCTGACGCTGCAATTCCCCGCCACGGAGGAGACCTTCTTTAAGGGCGTGTTCAAGCTTGCCCCGGCGCATTGCTTTACGTATGACCTGACGACTAACACCATGGACATCAAGCGTTACTGGAGCTGTGACTTCACCGACGACAACTCCAAGACCTTCGAGGAGTACGTGGACGAGTGCGACAAGGTCGTGCACGAAAGCGTCGCTGCGCACCGAATCGCCGATGTTAAGGTGGGCTCGTTCCTTTCTGGCGGCGTGGACTCCAGCTACATTGCCGCCTGTCTCATGCCCGACACCACGTATTCTGTCGGCTTCGATTACAAGAACTTCAACGAGACCAACTACGCCGCCGAGCTTTCTGACAAGCTGGGCATCAAGAACGTGCGCAAGATGATCACCGCCGACGAGTTCTTCGACGCGCTGCCCGACATCCAGTATCACATGGACGAGCCGCAATCGAACCTCTCGAGCGTGCCACTGTACTATCTGGCCCAGATGGCAGCCAAGGAAGTCACCGTGGTCCTTTCGGGCGAGGGTGCAGACGAGCTGTTCGCCGGCTACGAGTGGTACGAGGACACCCCTCAGATGCGCTCCTTCAAGAAGCGCGTCCCGCTCGGCGTGCGCCGCGCCCTGGGCTCGCTCGTTCAGCATCTTCCCTACTTTAAGGGTCACAATTTCTTGACCAAGTGCGCCGAGGTCCCCGAGCGCTGGTATGTGGGCCAGGCAAAGGTGTTCGACCCGTCCGAGGTCGACGAGGTGCTTAAGCCTGCCTACGACACCGGCAAGAACGCCGCCGAAATGTGCGCCGAGTATTACAAGCAGGTTCCCAATTGCTGCGAGCTCTCCAAGAAGCAGTATCTGGACATGAACATGTGGCTGCCGGGCGACATTCTGCTCAAGGCCGACAAGATGTGCATGGCACACTCACTGGAGCTTCGCGTTCCGTTCCTGGACAAAAAAGTCATGGAATTTGCCGAGCACATTCCCGCCAACTACCGTGTTAACGAAGAAGGCTGCAAGCTCGTCCTGCGTCACGCCGCCAACCGCACGCTGCCCGACGAGTGGGCAACGCGCAAGAAGGTCGGTTTCCCGGTGCCGGTTAAGTTCTGGCTGCGCGAGCAGAAGTACTACGACTACGTCAAGGAGTACTTCACCGCGCCGTGGGCTGCCGATTTCTTTGACACGGATGCACTCATGAAACTGCTTGACGATCACTTTGAGGGCCGTGCGCTCAACCAGCGCAAGATCTATACCACGCTGACGTTCCTCATCTGGTACAAGCGCTTCTTTATCG
Organism: uncultured Collinsella sp.; assembly: GCA_902494195.1. Classification (GTDB taxonomy): domain Bacteria; phylum Actinomycetota; class Coriobacteriia; order Coriobacteriales; family Coriobacteriaceae; genus Collinsella. Next base: position 19,552 of record CABUSH010000025.1, read on the forward strand.
ACGAGAACAAGGGCGCCGAAGTCGCCGCCTAAGTTTCGTTATGGATTAGCGATGAACCGTATCGGGTTTCCGCTATACTCAATCCCTGCGGGCGATTGGCGCAACGGTTAGCGCAGGTGCTTTACACGCACAAGGCTGGGGGTTCGAATCCCTCATCGCCCACCACTGATTTGATAGGCTCCCAGCTATGGGGGCCTTTCTTTTTTGGGCCCATCGCAGAGGGATTCGAACCCGCAAGGGTGCGGAGCTGAGGAAACGCGAAGCGTTTTCCAGCGCAGCACGCGAGGACCGTAGGCCCGAAGCGAGAGCGGGCGGCGTCAGCCGCACGCGACATCCCTCATCGCCCACCACTGAATTGTTAGGCCCCCAGTGATGGAGGCCTTTCTTTTTTGGCCAGAGGCTCTCCTGGCCTGTGCAGATTTATGACAAAAAGGGTTCCAGACCGTCCAATGATGCATCAATGACACACCGACAATCTGAAACCCGTTCAACCTGGCTATGTATTGCTCTCGCTAGGCCAAGACACCCGACAGGATCTCGATCAGGCTGTCCACGTCGGCTTCTTCGCAGACAAGTGGCGGCAGGAAACGCAGCGTATGCGCACCTGTAGCGTTGATCACGGCGCCGGCGGCCAGCGCGCGGGCAACAATATCATGCGCGTCGCCCGCTGCCTCATCCAGGTCGCAGCCGAGCATCAAGCCGCGACCGCGCACATCGGTAACATGCGGTAACTTGGCGAGTTTTGCCTCCATATAGGCGCCTACCTTGGCAGCATGGCCGGCATAATCGCCGCGCACGAGCGCGGAGAGCGTCGCGGCGCACGCCGCGATGGCCAAGCAGCTACCACCAAAAGTCGAACCGTGATCGCCGGGCTTAAACACGTCGGCGATCTCTTTCTTTGCCACCACAGCGCCCATGGGAACGCCGTCGGCGATGCCCTTGGCAAGACTCATGATGTCGGGCTCCACGCCATAGGTTTGGAATGCGAACGGCTTGCCGGAGCGGAAGATGCCGCACTGGACCTCGTCGGCGATAAGCACGGCGCCCACTTCGTGTGCCAGGTCGCGCGCTGCCGCCATAAACTCCTCGGTCATGGGGTGCACGCCACTCTCACCCTGGATCGGCTCGAGCATCACGGCACAAATTTCGCTCCCCAGCTGCTTAAAGATCGCACGCAGTTCATCGATATCGTTGGGCGTACAGGCCACAAAGCCACCCGGCAGCGGGCGGAAGCTGTCCTGCAGCCAATCCTGCATAGTGGCGGCAATGGTCTCGAGCGTACGGCCGTGGAAGCCGCCGCGCATGCACACGATAGTGTTGCCGCCGTTACCGGCACGCTTGGCGTACAGGCGCGCGAGCTTCATCGAGCCCTCGTTGGCCTCGGCGCCGGAGTTGGCAAAGAACGTCTCCCACACCCGCTCGCCCGCAGCCGGGGCACCAAGAGCAGCTGCCGTGGTCTCATCGCCGGCGGCAATGGCATCGGCAAGCACGCGCGCACCATCTACGTCGTCGTTAGCAAGCTTGGACAGCAGCGCCGCGACCTGTCCGCGCTGCTCGATGTAGAAATAGTTGGAGACATGCATGAGCTTTTTGGTCTGTGCCTCGAGCGCCGAGAGCACAGCCGGGTCGCCATGACCTAGGCTGCACACGCCGATGCCGGCAAGAAAGTCGAGGTACTCACGGCCATCGTCGCCGGTGAGCTTCATGCCGTGACCCTCGACAAACTCGACCGGAGAGCGGCCAAAGGTATGCATAACGTAATGGGATTCAAGCGATTGCTGAGCTGCAAGTGACATGAGATGCCTTTCGTTGGGCGCCAGACGGCGCGGGGCTATGGGTGCAGGAATGGGGCGGCTGCGGGTCAGCTAGACCGTCTGAAGTTTCTCGACCTCGTCAAGGTTCTCGGTCAGACGCGCAGCAAACGTCGAAAGCGGATGCGGATGCGTATCGAACTCGTAAGCCGTCTCGGTGGAATGGATCACGGTGCCGACGCCGGCATCGGTCAGCAGCTCCAGGAGCAGCGAATGCGGCGTAGTACCGTTAATGATGTGGGCACGAAATACGCCGCCTGTAAGCGCATCGACGGCCGCACGCAGCTTGGGAATCATGCCCTTATCGACCTCGCCGCCGTAGAGCATTTCGTTAACCTCGTCGAGCGTTAGGTTGGAGATAAGCGAGTCCTTGTCGCTAAAGTCCTTGTACAGGCCATCGACATCGGTCAAAAAAATCGCCTTATGCGCGTGGAGCGCCGCGGCAACGGCACCGGCGGCGGTGTCGGCGTTGATGTTGAAGAAACCGCCGTCCTCCCCCGCCGCGACGGTAGCGATGACGGGGATGTACTCGCTATCGAGTAAGCGCTCGATATAGTCGGTGTTGACGTGCGTCACTTTGCCCACGCGACCGAGCTCGGGGTCGAGCGGCTCGGCGATGAGCGTGCCGGCATCGCTGCCCGACACGCCCACGGCCAGGTTGCCGTGGTGGTTGATGGCAGCAACCAGCTCCTGGTTAACCTTGCCGCCCAGCACCTCGCGCACGATATCCATAGTCGCCGGCGTGGTCACGCGCTGGCCGTTCTTAAACTCGACGGGAATATCGTAATGGCTAAGCGCCTCGTTGATAGCCTTGCCGCCGCCGTGCACGATGACGGGGCGCATACCGATGATCTTGAGCAAAACGATGTCGCTCATCACGTCGCGGCGCAGCTGCTCATCAACCATGGCGGCTCCGCCATATTTGATAACAACCGTCTTGCCGGTCAGGTTCTTAATCCACGGCAGCGCTTCGAACAGCAGCTGCGCGGTTGCTTCGTTGGATTCGCTCGAACGACAATCGCGTGCGAATTTCATAATCTGCCTCGTCTTTCGTATCGCTATCGCGCCGTGCTCTGCTGTCTGCAATCGCGGCAAGATGCACAGCGTGCCTGGAATCTAGGAACGGTAGTCGCCGTTGATGGAGATGTACTCATGCGTGAGGTCGCAGGTCCACACGGTCGTTGCCGCGTCGCCTGCGCCCAGGTCGGCCGAGATCACGATCTCGGGCGCCTCAAAACGTCGTAGAGCCTCGTCCTCGTCAAAGGGAACAGTCAGACCGTCGCGACAGACAGGCATGCCCATCATGTCGATGGAAACGTCTTCCTGATTAAACTTCACGCCGCACTTGCCAAGCGCCATAGCAACGCGGCCCCAGTTGCAGTCGTGGCCGGCGATGCAGGTCTTAACGAGCGGCGAGTTGGCAACGGCACGGGCGGCGATATCGGCCTCCTCGTCGTTGGCGGCGCCGGTAACGTTGACTGTAACAAGCTTAGATGCGCCCTCACCATCGGCGGCAATATTGCGCGCCAGGCTCTCGCACACCTCGTGCACGGCAAATGCCAACTCGTCAAAGGCATCGGAGCCCTCGACGATAGGCTCGGCATCTGCGGCAGCGGCGCCGGAGGCAAGCATGATGCAGGTGTCGTTGGTCGAGGTATCGGAATCGACCGTTACCTTGTTAAAGGTCTGCTTGACGGTCGAGAGCAGCAGGGTATGAAGCGCCGCAGGCTCGACGGGGGCATCGGTGGTGATAACTGCGATCATGGTGGCCATGTTGGGCATGATCATGCCCGAGCCCTTGCACATTCCGCCTACCGTATAGACATTGCCCGCATGACCCGCAGCCTCACTGACGTAGGATACGGCGTACTCCTTGGAGTGCGTGTCGGTCGTCATGATGGCGCGAGCGGCATCGGCGCCACCGTGGGCGGAGAGCGCCTCGTAGGCAGCAGGAATGACGGTCTCAAACGTGTCGATCGGCAGAATCTGGCCAATCACACCCGTGGAGGCAACCAGAATCTGCTGGGGCTCGCAGCCGATGACCTGCGATGCGATGCTGCACGTCTCGCGCGCGCATGCAAGGCCGGTCTCACCCGTGGCAGCGTTGGCATTGCCAGAGTTGACCGAAACGCCGGCGATGATACCGTAGCCCTTGTCGGCACCGCCCAGGTTGGCACGGCTCACCTGCACGGGCGCCGCGCAAAAGCGATTGGTGGTAAACACGCCGGCACCGGGACAGGGTTTATCGGGCACGACAAGCGCGTAATCCAGACGCTCGGGGTTCTTGCGGAACCCAGCGTGGATGCCTGCAGCCTTAAAACCAGCCGCAGCCGTAACGCCACCCTCGACGGCGCGAATCTTGATATCAAACAGCTCGGTATTCATCGTCTTTATGACTCCTTATGTCAAACAAAAACACGGACATCGGTTGGTGCGCCATGCCAGTCGTGATCATGAGACCAGCTTAAGAGTGGCGCCCCACTCGATGCCCGACTACCAAATCGTTAACAATCGAATGTGCTACACCGGGCACGCCACTGTGGGCAAGCCTCGTCGCTCGTCAAAGCCAAAGACGATATTGGCGCACTGGACTGCTTGGCCCGCAGCGCCCTTGCACAGATTGTCGATGGCGCCCGTCGCCACCAGCACGTCCGCGCGCTTGTTGAGCGCGAGGCCAATCTGGGCGGCGTTGGTGCCGACGACCGAAGCCGTCTTGGGCTGCTGGCCGGCGTCGAGCACACGCACAAAGGTGCGCCCAGCGTAGAACTGCTTGTAATAGTCGACAACATCCTCAAGAGCCAAGGAGTCGATGGCCTGCGGCGCGAGCGGCATCGTCACCGTGGAGAGCAGGCCGCGCTTGAGCGGTGCCAGATGCGGGGTAAAGACGACGCGATCGGTTAAGCCAAGGATTTGCTCAATCTCAGGCGTGTGGCGATGTTTACCCACGCCATAGGCTTCCAGGTTCTCGTCCGCGCTGCAAAAATGGGTGCGGGCGTTGCAGGACTTACCGGCGCCCGTCACGCCGCTAATGGCATCGACAATCACGGGACCGTTCTCGGCCACCCAGCCCGCACGCACGGTAGGAGCGGCAGCAAGGCTCGTTGCGGTGGGATAGCAGCCGGCGCAGGCGACCAACACGGGCCTGCCAGCGGCATGGTTGGAAGCAGCGGTCTCTAAGTCCTGGCAGAACAGCTCGGGCAGACCAAAGGCACGGGTCTTGAGCAACTCGGGGCTCGTGTGCTCGGCGGCATACCAGGCCTCAAAGGTGGCCGGATCGCTCAGGCGATAGTCGGCCGAGAGGTCAATGCAGGAGACTCCCGCGGCAAGCAGGGCGGGCACCTGAGCCATGGCAGCCGTGTGCGGCACGGCCAAAAATACCGCGTCGCAGTTCTTGAGCTCGGGGGCATCATGCGTCGTGAAGACAAGATCGCTTACGCCGGTGAAGCTCGGGTACACCGCAGACAACGGCTGGCCGGCATCGGCGTTGGACGTAATGGCGACAAGTTCAAACTCGGGATGACCGAGGACGAGGCGAATGAGCTCGGCGCCGGCATATCCAGCCGCACCGACGATTCCAACCTTTACAGACATATCAGACTCCTTGTCTGCAGTTATGCACCAATGCGCATTCCGCAGCCGTCGTTATGAAGTGGGTTGAAACTTTAACACCAAAAGATGCATATATACGCAAATCTTTTGCATGTTCATGCATTGAAACAATCCCGACACATTCACTCGAAGGAATTGACAAATAAATGCGGGCCCCCTATTACCCAGTGCGCCTTACGGTGACGTTGCAATGTGGGGCCCGCTACATGCGAGAATTTGAATTGTCGAAGCTTGTTGAGAGACTCGTTTAGAGCTCGACCGGCACCCATTCGTCATGGTTGCAGATAAAGGCCTCGGGTTCCTCCACGCTAAAGAAGACGAGCGTGGGGTCGTTAGGCCCCTCATAGTGCTCGCTCAAGCGCTCAAGATGTTTCCATCCCGCCTCGCGCATATCGGGAGCGGCCTGGTCATCCAAGCCGGCACGCCCGCGCAAGATGAGCCAGCCATGGCCCAGCCACCAACTCGTGGCCTCAAAGCGCTGATTTTGCAGCAGCTCTTGCCACACATCTTTGGTGCGCGCCGTCACAAACCACAGCTTGCCGTCCTGAATCTGAGCAAACGAAAATGGACGTACATGTGGCTGCCCGTCCACGCTCGTCGCCAAGTACCACGCCGGCACCGACGTCAGATACTCCAAAACCGTATTCAATCCGTCCACGTTTCCTCCTGTACTAGCCAGTTTGAGAGCCTGGTTGGTGTGAGCTAGAGCTCCAGGCGCTCCTCGCTGCCGTCGATATCACAGAAGCGCGCGGCAATGTTGCGGACCGAAAAGAAAGCAAGGCGGCCGTCGTTGGCACTCTCGTGTTCCTCGCCGATGCCCACCATGTGCTTAAAACCCGCTTGACGCACCTTGTCGCTCGCAACTGCGTCGTCCTCAAGTGCGGCTTCGCCGGTCAATACGATCCAACATTCCCCCGGCTTCCAGCCCGAGAGCTCAAACTTGGGATTCGCACTCAGCTCCGCCCACACATCCTTGTCGCGCGACGTGCAAAACCACAGCTTACCTTCATCGACCATGACAAACGAGAACGGCCTCACGCGCGGCTGATGTCCGTCCGTCACGTCGATCGTGGCCAGATACCACGCCGGAATGCGCCTGAGATACGAGCAGGCGCGCTCAAGCTGAGCTGTGCGGTCGTTGTCGGTCATAGGGACCCCTTTCTTGCGCTCGAATCGCGCCTAAACAAGTTGAAGGTTGACGACGATGACACACGCAAACAGCAGCATCGTCACCACCGCCGCCAACGCATCGCCGCGGCCAAATGCAAGCGTATGCAGACGTGTGCGGCCCTGCTCGCCATGATAGCAACGGGCATCCATGGCGGCAGACAACGTCTCGACATGACGGAACACGCCCGTGAACAGTGGAATCGCCACACTGCCGAGCATACGCACGCCGCCGAGCGGACCGCCCGTCACGCGTGCACCGCGGCTTGCCTGTGCATCGGCCGTCTGCTTCATCTCGGTGGCAAACTGCGGCATAAAGCGCAGCGCTATACCCATGATCATGCCGAGCTCGTGCGCAGGAAGTCCCACACGCGCAAACGGTGCGAGCAGGCGCTCGAAGCCCGCGGTGAGGTCGAGCGTCGGTGTGGTGAGCGTAATAGCGCTCATGCCGGCCATCATCAAGGTCAGACGGCAGGTCATAAAAGCGGCGGAATGCAGCGAGCCCTCGCTTATCCGCAGAAAGCCGAGCTGCCACAGGATGCGCCCACTCTGATCGGTAAACAAGTTGAGCACCGCGACCACGACGACGATTGCCAGCAGCGGCGCCATCGACGACAGAACGCGATGAACCGGCACCCGAGACACGGCATAGATCAGCACAACGAAAATTGCGACCGGTGCCAGTCCGCGGAAGCCACCGACCGTGAGCGTCGTGATCAGAAACACAAAGCCCAAGAGCAACTTGGTTCGCGGGTCCAGGCGGTGGATTGCACTATCGCCGGGATAGTAGCTGCCAAACGAAAACGCCTCCATTAGCAGCCCTCCTCTCGCGCGACCGTCTTGGATTTAGCAATGTCCGCGACGTTAGAAGGACCGTCTGAGCGACCGATCAGCAAATCTGCCAGCTCGTCGGCCAGCGACTCAACCGTATAGAGCCCGCCGCAACGCAGCGGCACGCCCGCCTCCGCGAGCGCCAACGCCATGCGCTGAGCAGCAGGTACGCCCAAGCCGATCGACTTGAGCTCATCCGCATGCGCAAAAACCTGAGCGGGCGTGCCCTCGGCAAACACCGCGCCCTCATTCATCACGACAATACGGTCGCAGCAATTGGCAAGGTCATCCATACTGTGTGAGACCATGACGACGGTCAGGCCCCCATGGTGAAGTCGATCGATGAGCTCCAGGAAATCACTGCGCGCCGCCGGATCGAGCCCCGCCATGGGTTCATCGAGTACCAGGACCTCGGGCTCCATAGCAAGCACGCCGGCAAACGCCACGCGCCGCTGCTGCCCGCCCGAGAGCTCAAAGGGGCTCTTGTCGCCCACCGTGGCCAAGTCGAGGCCCACGCGCGCGAGCGATGACTCAACGCGGCGGACAACCTCGGCCTGCGGCAAGCCAAGGTTGTGCGGACCAAACGCCACGTCCTGTACCACGGTCTCGGCAAACAGCTGACGCTCGGGATATTGAAACACCACGCCGACCTTGGCCTTAACCGCGGCGGCGTCTTTCTTGTTTGACAGATCGAGCCCCAGTGCGTGAACGAATCCCTCCTGGGGGCGAATCAAACCGTTGAGATGCTGGACCAGCGTCGACTTACCCGAACCGGTATGACCTGCCAAGCCCAGGAACTCGCCGCGACGCACCGTCAGCGATACATCGCGCAGCGCCCACGGGCTGCTGGGGTCGTTTCCCCAGAGAGCCTGTTTATTCGATTTGCCCGCAGTGGCCGAGCGCTTGCGCCATCGACGGCGCTCGCGGGCACTCAGCGAGTAACTATGCGAGAGGTGCGAAATCTCGATGACGGGCTCCGACACGGCTGTCCCGTCGGTTGCAGAGGAGACGTTGTCGAGCACACGAGAATCGGATGCAGAAGGCCGCCCTGCGGTGTCTTCCCCACTCCGGTCGGCATATACCTGCGCAATCTCGGCGACCATATCCGCCTCGCGCACCTGCGCATGAACGGGCACGCCCTTCGCACGAAGCGCCGTGCCCAAGCAGCACGACGCCGGCATATCCAAGTTGAGCTGCGCAAGTTCGTCCGCCCGTGTCAAGATTTCCTCGGGCGTACCGAGCATGGCAACGCGCCCCGCCCGAAATACCGCGACACGATCGGCCTCGGCAGCCTCTTCCATAAAGTGCGTAATCATCACGATAGTCATGCCGCGGTCGTGGAGCGCATGGCAGGCCTTCATAAGGCCCTTGCGTCCGCGCGGATCGAGCATCGAAGAAGCCTCGTCCAATATGAGCACGCGCGGTTCCATGGCGAGCACACCGGCAAGCGCCACGCGCTGCTTTTGGCCACCCGAAAGTGCATGGGTCTCGTGGCGCTCAAAGCCCACCAGGCCCACGCCCTTCAGCGCCTCGCGTACACACTGCGCAATTTGCGCCGATGGCACGCCAAGGTTTTCAGGACCAAACGCAACGTCATCTTCGACAAGCGTTGCCACCAGCTGGTCATCGGGATTCTGGAATACCATGCCCGCGGTCGAACGAATGTCGTAGACCAACTCGGGGTCGGACGCATCCATGCCGTTGATGCGTACCGTGCCCGCATCGGGCTGCAACAGTGCATTCAGATGCTTGGCAAACGTCGACTTGCCCGACCCATTGCCACCGAGGATGCAGAAAAACTCCCCGTCCTCGATGTTCAGATCGACGCCGTCGAGTGCCAGTACGGCACCGTCATAGCTAAAGGAAACGCCCCGACACTCAATCATGCGCGGCCTTTGACCTGGTCCTTTTTAGGCGTGATGAGGTTGGAGACCGCCTTGTACACCGCAAGCGTCAACACCGAGTTAAGCACGGTCTTGATAAGGTTGAACGGCAACACGGCGGGAATCATGAGCGGCAAAATCACGTCGGCCGAGCCATACCAGAACCAAACGCCAATGGTCAGATTCGCGACCATAGAAAGCACCGTAGCGGCAATAACGCCCAGCGTCAGGCCAATCACGGCACCCTTGTAGGTGCGCATCTTCTGATAGACGATAGCCGCAGGCAGGATATAGCCCAGCGTGGCAACCAAATTCATAAGCGCACCGACCCAATCGCCCGTGGTAAGCGCATGGATAACGATCGCCGTAGCGGCAACAGCGGTGCCGGCACTAGGGCCATACGCAAATCCACACACCATCGCCGGCACCAGCGACGGGTCATACGTCAAAAACGGCGCCGAGGGGAGGATGGGCAGCTGCACATACATAAACAGTGCTCCCAAGGCGCACATCAACGCCATGGTAACGAGCTGTTTGGTGCTCCACCTATTCGTGTTCTCAAAATGGATATGCTGCGACTGTTCAGACATAAGATCACCTGCCTCTTTCATCCGGACTCTAACCGTTGGTACTGGGGTCTCACCAGTTCAGCCGGCATGCGAACCAACGCACCCACGGGTCGCGGACTCATCGGCTCGATCGCAGGCACTTTACCTGCGCCACGGCGCCCCTTTGGCACCGCCCGATTTACCGCCAGTGGGGAATTCCACCCCGCCCTGAAACAGCAATTGCAAGTGTAGCACCAGCAGGCTTTCACGCAAGTATGCCAAGGGTAATTTGTGGTGGGGGAAACGCTCTACAGATACGCCCGGGATAGAGCGGCGCAACAACGATGCTGCAGCACGCTAACAACTGATCGCAGGCAAGTACGAAAGATCAAGAAAGGCAGTCAACACAGAATTCCCCGAAGTGCAAAGGGCGCGATTCCACAATCTAACCCGAATTCCACCACAAATTGCTGAGTCAATGGATGTAGACTCAAGCCAGACAGAGAAATTAGGTTTTCTGCCATCTCCCTGTCCTCCGTTTTTTGAAGACCTCCGACAGTGGCTCCAATCTTTAGCCGGAGTACCACAGCTCGGGGGTCAATTCATGTAGCAGGAGATATCATGACAAGAACCGCTGTCCTAATCGATGGAAATTTCTTCCTGAAACGAGCGCGCAGGCTATGGGGAGACACTTCACCCGAAAAGCGCGCATCGGAATGTCATGCCTATGCCCTGCGACACATATTCGCTAAACGAAAGATGGCGCTAGAATACGGCGACCGCTCCCTATACAGAATCTTCTGTAAGGGACCGTCCCGCGGGACGGTCCCTTACATAATCCTCGAGCAAGCCGTCTACCCAAGAACTTGCAAGACGCGAATCGAGACGAGCCCGCCACTCAATAGAGCAGACAGTCGATTAAAGTCGAACAAATGAGAGATCCCGAAATAGCTGAACAATAATTCAGCACAAATAGGACCCCTTGTCCGCGGCTCCAAAGGAGCAGGACAAGGGGTCCTAATCTATCCGAGGACGTTCCGGAGAGAAGCCCCCGTCACGCCCCCGGATTCCCGGTGGGAGTTCTAGACCTTGTCGGCCTTAGTACATACCGCCGCCCTGCTGACCAGCGGTAGCAGCAGCGATAGCATCCTCAAGCTGAGTGTTTTTGGGCACATCGGAGACGGTGGCCTCGGTGATGAGGATCAGGCTGGCGACAGAAGCAGCGTTCTGCAGGGTGACGCGGCTGACCTTGACGGGGTCGAGGACGCCCATCTCGATCATGTCGCCCCACTCGCCGTTGGCAGAGTTGAGACCCTGGCCGGCGGGTAGCTCGGCAACCTTGTCGACCACGACAGCGCCCTCAAAGCCAGCGTTCTTGGCGATGGTGGCGACCGGAGCGGTCAGAGCCTTCTTGACGATGTCGACGCCGATCTTCTCCTCGGGGTCGTCGATCTCGACAGCATCGAGCGCAGGCGCAGCGTCCATGAAGGCGACGCCGCCACCGGCGACAATGCCCTCCTCGACAGCAGCGCGGGTAGCCTGCAGGGCGTCCTCGACGCGGTGCTTGATCTCCTTGAGCTCGGACTCGGTAGCAGCGCCGACCTTGATGACGGCAACGCCACCGGAGAGCTTGGCCAGGCGCTCCTGGAGCTTCTCACGGTCGAAGTCAGAGGTGGTGTTCTCCATCTCGCCCTTGATCTGAGCGATGCGAGCGTCGATAGCCTCCTTGGAACCGGCACCACCCACAATAACGGTGTTGTCCTTGGAAATGGTGACTGACTTGGCGGTACCGAGCATATCGGCGGTGATGTCGGCAACCTTTACGCCCAGCTCATCGAGGGCAGCCTGACCGCCGGTAAGGACGGCGATATCCTCGAGCATGCGCTTGCGGCGATCGCCGTAGCCCGGGGCCTTGACGGCGCAGACGTTGAGGGCGCCGCGGATCTTGTTGAGGACGAGGGTAGGCAGAGCCTCACCCTCGACATCCTCAGCGATAATGAGCAGGCCCTTACCGGTGCGCTGGACAGCCTCGAGAACAGGCATGATGTCCTGGACGTTGGAGATCTTCTGGTCGGTGATGAGGATGTAGGGATCCTTCATCACGGCCTCCATGCGATCGTTGTCCGTGACGAAGTACGCCGAGACGTAGCCCTTGTCGAACTGCATGCCCTCGACGGTGTCGATGGTAATGTCGAACGTCTGGGAATCCTCGACGGTGATGACGCCGTCCTTGCCCACGACTTCCATGGCCTGGGCGATCTTTTCGCCGACCTCGGGGTCGCCGGCGGAGATGGTACCGACGGAAGCGATCTGCTCCTTGGTCTCGACCGGCTTGGCCTGCTTCTTCATCTCGGCGACGGCGGCATTAACGGCCTTGTCGATGCCGCGACGGATGGCCAGCGGGTTGGCGCCAGCGGCGACATTGCGCAGACCGTCGTTAACGATAGCCTGGGCGAGCAGGGTTGCGGTGGTGGTGCCGTCACCCACGGTATCGTTGGTCTTGGTGGCGACCTCCTTCACCAGCTGGGCGCCCATGTTCTCGATGTTGTCCTCAAGCTCGATCTCCTTGGCGACGGAAACGCCGTCGTTGGTGATGGTCGGGGCACCGAACGAGCGCTGCAGAGCGACGTAGCGGCCCTTGGGGCCCATGGTGACGGTAACGGCGTCGGCCAGAGTGTTGACGCCCTTAGCGAGCTTAGCGCGGGCATCGGTGTTGAACGTAATGTTCTTTGCCATGGTAGGTAATCCTCCAAAAGAAATGTGACTCGCGTCGCCGCTTCCGAGTCCTATGCGGCGGACGCGTTCAAAGACGAATCAGAGATTCCGACGAGACTAGGCCTCGACGACGGCGTAGATGTCGTCGGCGCGCATCAGCAGATACTTCTCGCCGTCGACCTTGACCTCGTTGCCACCAAACTTACCGTAGATGACAACGTCGCCAACCTTGACGTCCATGGGGATGCGCTCGCCCTTGTCGTTGACCTTGCCGGCGCCAACGGCAACGATGGTGCCGCGCTGCGGCTTCTCCTGAGCGTTGCTGGCGATGTACAGACCAGAGGCGGTCTTCTGCTCGGCCTCGTCGGGCTTGACCAGGACGCGATCTGCAAGCGGCTTCAAAGACGACATGCTTGTTTCCTCCTTTGTGGGCCGCGCGGTCATGCCGCGCGGGTTAACCCTTTTTGTTTGCGTACGCGTTGAATGGTACCCACGAATGGCGGGTTATACAACACGGAGTCAAAAAATCTTATTTTTTGGCACTTAGATTTTCTGAATGCCGGGGGATAACCCAGCAGTGGCTCCCGGGGCGGACCGGAGGGCATGAAGTTTGCTGCTCTACAGTCCTGCGCAAGACGGAAAGCACATTAAGTGCTTTCCTTTGCGTGCGGAACTCGCGACAAACTTCA
>CABUSH010000026.1 GCA_902494195.1 uncultured Collinsella sp.
CCCCCGCCGTTAAAAACCGTGCTAAAACTAGCAGACGGCGTAATCCTGGGGCTCGCGGCCGTAGTAGGCGTCCAGGTAGAGCTCCTTGATCTCGCTCATGAGCGGGTAGCGCGGGTTGGCGCCGGTGCACTGGTCGTTGAATGCCTGCTCGGTCATTTCGTCGAGGGTGTCGAGGAAGTACTGCTCGTCAACACCGTAGTCGGCGATGGTCTTCTTGACGCCGATGAAGTCCTTGAGCTCCTCGAGCTTCGTGATGAAGTTCTCGAAGACCTCCTTGTCGTCCTTGCCCTCGATGCCGCAGTACTTGGCCATCTCGGCGTAGTTGTGCAGCGCGTTGGGGTAAGGATACTGGGAGAAGGTACCCATCTTGACGGGAGCCTCGGCGGCGTTGTAGCGCATGACGCGGGTCAGGATGACGGCGTTTGCGAGGCCGTGGGGCAGGTGATGGAAAGCGCCGAGCTTGTGGGCCATGGAGTGGTTGAGGCCCAGGAAGGCGTTGGCGAAGGCCATACCGGCCATGCAGGAGGCGTTGTGCATCTCCTCGCGGGCGTGCGGGTCCTTGGCGCCGTTCGTGAAGCTGGAGGGCAGGTTCTCGAAGACGAGCTTGGCAGCGCGCTCGGAGAGGCCCTTGGTGTAGTCAGAAGCCATGATGGAGACGTAGGACTCGATGGCGTGGGTCATGACGTCGATGCCGGAGGCAGCGGTCAGGCCGCGCGGGGCGGTCATGCAGTTGTCGGCGTCGACGATAGCCATGTTGGGGAGCAGCGCGTAGTCGGCGAGCGGCCACTTGATGCCGGTCTCCTTGTCGGTGATGATGGCGAACGGCGTGCACTCGGAGCCGGTACCCGAGGAGGTCGGGACGGCGACGAAGTAGGCCTTCTTACCCATCTCGGGGAAGGTGAAGATACGCTTGCGGATGTCCATGAAGTCCATGGCCATGTCCTCAAACTTGCACTCGGGGTGCTCGTACATCATCCACATGATCTTGCCGGCGTCCATAGCGGAGCCACCGCCGACGGCGATGATGACGTCCGGCTCAAAGAGAGCCATCTGCTTGGCGCCGCGACGTGCGCACTGCAGCGACGGATCGGGCTCGACGTCGTAGAAGCAGTCGTGGGCGATGCCCATCTCGTCGAGCTTGGCCTCGATGGCGCGGGTGTTGCCATTCTTGAAGAGGAACTGGTCGGTGACGATGAAGGCGCGCTTCTTGCCCATGACGTTGCCCAGCTCGTCGAGGGCGACGGGCGTGGAACCCTTTTTGAAGTAGACCTTCTCGGGAGCGCGGAACCACAGCATGTTCTCACGGCGCTCGGCCACAGTCTTAACGTTGATCAAGTGCTTCACCCCAACGTTCTCGGAGACGGAGTTGCCGCCCCAGGAGCCGCAGCCCAGGGTCAGAGACGGCTTCATGCCAAAGTTGTACAGGTCACCGATGCCGCCGTGCGAGGACGGGGTGTTGATGACGATACGGCAGGCCTTCATGACGTGCTCGAACAGGCTGATCTTCTCGGCCTGGGCAGGGTGCACGTACAGAGAGGCGGTGTGGCCCGGGCCACCGGCGAGCACGAGGTGCTCGGCCTTGTCGACGGCCTCCTGGAAGTCCTTGGCGTGGTACATGGCCAGGACCGGGGAGAGCTTCTCGTGGGAGAACTCCTCCTTGGCGGGGTCGGTGGAGGTGACCTCGGCGATCAGGATCTTGGTCTTGGCGGGAACCTCGATGCCGGCGAGCTCGGCGATCTTGGCAGCGGCCATGCCGGGGATGCGGTGATCGAGAGCGCCGTTCTTGAACATGGCGGCACGCAGGGCCTCCATCTCGGCACCCTGCTTGACGAAGTAGCAGCCGCGCTTCTGGAACTCGGCCTTAACCTGGTCATAGATGCTGTCGATGACAGTTACGGACTGCTCGGAAGCGCAGATCATGCCGTTGTCGAAGGTCTTGGAGTGGATGATGGAGTTGACGGCGAGCAGCACGTCGGCGGTGTCGTCGATGACGACCGGGGTGTTACCGGCGCCAACGCCCAGGGCGGGCTTGCCCGAGGAGTAGGCGGCCTTGACCATGCCCGGGCCACCGGTGGCGAGGATGATGTCGACGTCGCGCATGACCATGTTGGTCAGCTCGATGGAGGGGACATCGACCCAGCCGATGATGCCCTCGGGGGCGCCGGCCTTGACGGCGGCGTCAAGCACGAGCTTGGCGGCGGCGATGGTGCACTTGGCGGCAGCCGGGTGCGGGGAGATGATGATGGCGTTGCGGGTCTTCAGGCAGATCAGCGTCTTGAAGATCGCGGTGGAGGTGGGGTTGGTCGTCGGGATGACGGCGCCCACGATGCCGATGGGCTCGGCGATCTTGGTGATGCCGTAAGCCTCGTCGCGCTCCAGGACACCACAGGTCTTGGTGTTCTTGTAAGCGTTGTAGATGTACTCTGCGGCGTAGTGGTTCTTGATGACCTTGTCCTCAAGAACGCCGCGGCCGGTCTCCTCGATGGCCATCTTCGCCAACGGGATACGAGCCTTGTTGGCGGCCATGGCGGCCTCATAGAAGATCTTGTCGACCTGCTCCTGCGTGTACGTAGCAAAAAGCGCCTGGGCCTCTCGCATCTGAGCGAGCTTAGCCTCAAGCGCCTCTACGTTGTCCACAATTGCGGGAGTAGTGTTTTCCGGTGACTTTTTCACCATTTGTGTCTCCTTGCGATCGGAGATTTACCCTACGCCTTGCATGATAGCAAGAAATAATTCGGTGAACGGTCAGATTCCCGTAAAAGACAAACTAAAACGCTTCAATAAACTGAAGCGTTTTAACTAAAACTATCTGCCTGCTGCATCGCCCCGCTCATTGGGGACAGACTTACATGAGTGCTTTCACTCATTTGGGACAGACATCGATTTGTCATTTTGCCGTTCTGGGCCTGTTTGCCGCTCATTGGATATAAATAGGTCACAGGCTCAGCATTTCGCGTTCCTTCTCTCCTTTTAGGTGTTGCCTGTTCAGTTTTTGAAAGGAGAGATTATGCCTCGATGTGCCCGCGCCGTTTCGCTCACCGGTTATTACCACGTCTTTGACCGTGGTAACTCTAAACAGATTATTTTTGAAGATGACTCTGACCGATATCGTTTCTTATCGGACATCTCGGACAGGTTCGCGCACCATAAAGTGGCGGTGTTGGCTTGGTGCCTTATGGACAATCACTTCCATTTGATGGTTGATGACCCATTTGACAATCTTTCAAAGGCAATGCAGTGTGCGCTGACGGCGTATGCCAAGTATTTCAATGGGAAAACGGGGAGAACGGGACATCTGTTTGACAATCGCTATTCACGGGTCGCGGTCGAGTCGGACACGCAGGCGGTACAGCTGCTCGATTATATCCATCTCAATCCCGTGAAAGGTGCGCTCGACTCGCTCGAGGCGTACCGCTGGTCAAGCTACAAGGCATATCAGCTGGGCTATGATCCCTTTGACATCTGTGACGCGGCTCCTATGCTCGATATCGTCGGAGGCTCCCGTTGCTATTGCGAGCATCTCGAGGAAGTTGCCGGGCGCACTTGCTCAGTGGAGGTTCTTCCACGCCGGCGGATCCCCGATGAGGAGGCCCTTTCCATTGCGCACGAAGTCCTGCCGAGCATAGATCCTGCGCTGCTCAAGGCCCTGCCACGCCCCGATCGCGATGCCTGTCTGCTGAGGCTCAGGCGGGCACATCTCACGGTCAAGCAAATTGCCCGTATCACCGGCATTGGCGCTACAAGCGTGACCAAGGCCACTGTGGGCTGGAGGGAGGCTGCGTGAGGCTGGGCAGGACCTGATCATGGCGCCGCATGTGTACGTCACGTCTGTCCCCAATGCGTGAAAGCACTCATGTAAGCCTGTCCCCAATGAGTGCAAAAAGGCGCCCTCCGTAGGGGAGGACGCCTTTGGTAAGTTCTATATGAACGCGAGGTCTTTGACCCGGAGAGTCCGAGGTACTTGTTGGTAAGACCTTATTTAGGAGCGCGCAACCTTGCCGGACTTGAGGCAGGTGGAGCAAACGTTCATCTTGCGACGGTGACCATCGACGACGACGTAGACGCGCTGGATGTTGGGGCGGAACTTACGGTTGGTGACGCGGTGAGAGTGGCTGATGGAGCGACCGGCAACGGGGTGCTTACCGCAAACTTCGCAAACTTTGGACATAACTGACCCTCCTTGGGCGACAAACGAACATGTCGCGTTAACAAACAAGCCTGAACTATAGCACAGAAGTCGCTCCCTGTGCGCAATCTACACAGAGATATTCCTCTTTTGGCGATAGTGCCCACGCCACGGCCCTGGACGTAGATCCGATTTGCGTGCAGCAGAGGGGATTATGCCAGCTCGTGCGTGCGTTTTCAAGCTCGTCCCACAAATATATATAGGTTTATTGGGCTTTGGGCTCCGTTTACGGATTGCTCTGTATTTATGCTCGCAATTAAGCTCGAGGTTGGCTACACTATCCCTTGACCATTAAAGGGGTACGAGATACCCACATGGAATTACATAGCTGCCAAAGAGCAGCCCTTCCTGTGGGTGTCTGGTCCGCTTTAAGCGGTCGGGCATCTATTTTTTTGACTGTGTCAGCAGTCAAGACATGTGAGGAAGGAGATCGATGGGCACGACTTCCCCCAAGGCGGTCATCATGGACGAGACCGCCGTCAATCGAGCGATGACCCGCATCGCGCACGAGATTCTCGAGCGCAACGAGGGCTGTGAAGACCTCGCTCTGGTCGGCATCGTCACGCGCGGCGACCTTCTGGCTAAGAAGCTCGCCGACGAGATCAAGGAGATCGAGGGCGTCGAAGTTCCGCTCGGCAGCCTCGACATCAGCTTCTACCGCGATGACTATGCGACCAATTTCGCTCCCGCGATCCACGCCACCAACATTCCCTTTAGCGTCGACGGCAAGCGCGTCGTGCTGGTGGACGACATCCTGTATACGGGCCGTACCATCCGCGCCGCTCTCGACGCCGTCATGGACCTGGGCCGTCCGAGCCGCATTGAGTTGGCAGTCCTCGTTGACCGCGGCCACCGCGAGCTCCCCATCTCGCCGGACTTTGTCGGCAAGAACGTTCCCTCGTCGCATGAGGAGAACGTGCATCTATATATGAAGGAAGTCGACGGCCACACCGCCGTCGAGATCAACGACGTCGCGCCGGGCTCCCACGTGGGTTCTGCGCCGCTGGGAGGTGAGTAGTACCGTGGCGTTCAACCATAAGCACCTGATCGACATTACCGAGTACTCCGAAGAGGACATCAAGCTCATCCTCGAGACCGCCAAGGCGTTCTCCGAGGTCAACGAGCGTGCGATCAAGAAGGTCCCCACGCTCAAGGGCAAGACCATCGTCAACATGTTCAACGAGCCCTCGACGCGCACCCGCAGCTCCTTCGAGCTTGCCGAGAAGCGCCTTTCGGCCGATAGCCTTAACTTTGGCGGCTCCTCGACCTCTACGGTCAAGGGCGAGAGCCTCGTCGACACCGTCGAGACCCTCAACGCCTATAAGATCGACTGCATCGTCGTGCGCGATAAGCACGCCGGTGCTCCCTACATCGTCACGCAGAACTCGCCCGCGAGCGTCATCTGCGCCGGTGACGGCAAGCACAACCACCCCACGCAGGCCCTTCTCGACCTGTACACCATCTGGGAGCATAAGGGTGACTTCCACGGTCTGAAGGTCGCCGTCGTCGGCGATATCTCACACTCCCGTGTCTGCGGCTCGCTGATTCCCGCCCTTAAGATCATGGGCTGCGAGACCTACGCCGTCGCCCCCGGCACGCTGCTGCCGCCGGCGCCCGAGGTTCTGGGCTGCGACCACGTGACGAGCGATCTCGATTCTGTCCTGCCCGAGCTGGACGTTGTCTACATGCTGCGCGTGCAGCAGGAGCGCCTCGAGGGTGCCCCGTTCCCGACCATTCGTGAGTACCACAAGCTCTTCGGTCTGACCAAGGACCGCGAGAAGCTCATGAAGCCCGACGCAATCATCTGCCACCCGGGCCCCATCAACCGCGGCGTCGAGTTCGACTCCTATATGGCCGACCACCCGCAACGCTCCGTCATCCTGGAGCAGGTCTACGCCGGTATCTGCGTGCGTATGGCTATCCTGTATCTGCTGCTTGGAGGTGCCGATAATGGCCTTGCTTCTTAAGAATGCCCACGTCGTCGACCCGTCCGTCGAGCTTGACGGTGTCGTTGACGTCCTGATTGACGGCGACAAGATCGCCGAGGTCGGCGAGAATCTCGCCGTCGAGGGAGCCGAGGTCCGCGACCTTTCCGGCAAGTACCTCGTCCCCGGCCTGGTGGATATGCACGTTCACCTTCGCGAGCCCGGCTACGAGGTCAAAGAGGACATCGAGAGCGGTACCCGCGCAGCTGCCAAGGGCGGCTTTACTGGTGTGTGCTCCATGCCCAACACCGATCCCGTCACCGATAACGGCACCGTCGTGGAGTTCGTCAAGTCCCGTGCTGCCGAGGTCGGTCACTGCCGCGTCTATCCGTCGGGTGCCATGACCCGCGGTCTTAAGGGCGAGGCCATGTCCGAGATGGGCGATATGGTCGCCCACGGCGCCGTCGCCTTCACCGACGACGGTCGCGGCGTGCAGGGTGCGGGCATGCTCCGTCGCTGCATGGACTACGGCAAGATGTTCGGCAAGGTCTTTATGAGCCACTGCCAGGACGAGGATCTGGTCGGCCACGG
Source organism: uncultured Collinsella sp. (assembly GCA_902494195.1). Lineage (GTDB taxonomy): Bacteria > Actinomycetota > Coriobacteriia > Coriobacteriales > Coriobacteriaceae > Collinsella. Next base: position 6,703 of record CABUSH010000026.1, read on the forward strand.
CCAGATCAACGAGGGCAAGGTCTCGACCCGTCTGGCTCTCGAGGGTTGGCCGGCTGCCGGCGAGGAGCTCCAGATCGCCCGCGACATCGAGATCGCCAAGCTGACTGGTGCCAAGCTGCACATTCAGCACATCTCCACCGCCCATGGCCTGGAGATCGTGCGTGCCGGTAAGGCCGCTGGCGTTCAGGTTACCTGTGAGGCCACCCCGCATCACATGTTCCTGACCGAGAACGACCTGGACGAGACCTACAACACCTCGCTCAAGGTCAATCCGCCGCTGCGTACCGAGGAGGATGCCGAGGCCATCCGTCAGGGCGTCATCGACGGCACCGTCGACGTTATCGTCACCGATCACGCTCCCCACACCCCGTGGGAGAAGGCCCGCGAGTTCGAGCTTGCGCCCTTTGGCATGATCGGTCTCGAGACCTCGCTGTCGCTCGTGCTCACCGAGCTGGTCAACACGGGCAAGATGAGCATGGGCCGTATGGTCGAGCTCATGGCCATCAAGCCGCGTGAGATCCTGGGCCTCGACCAGGTTCAGGTCAAGGCGGGCTCCGTTGCCGACCTGACCGTGTTCGACCCCTCTGCCACCTGGACGGTCGGCGAGGACGGTTACGAGTCGCGCGCCGAGAACTCCGGTTTTGCCGGCCGCACGCTTACCGGTCGTGCCACCGATGTGTTTGTCGGCGGTAAGCAGACGCTCGCCGACGGCTGCATCTGCTAGCATAGCCTTATCGCTTTTGTGCGCGGTGCCCTTGCGGTGCCGCGCTTTCTGTTCGTTTTGACCATGCAACCGCATGGGGGATTGGAGCGTCTATGCCCACACCTTCCACTGCACGCATGCACGACTTCGAGGTCGTCTCGAACCAGGAGATCGCCGACGGCATCTTCTCGCTCGTCATCTCGGCCCCCAAGCTTGCAAGTGCGCTCAAGCCCGGTCAGTTTGTGAACATTGCCGTGCCCGGCGATGCGTCCTCGCTGCTTCGCGTGCCCCTGAGCTTCTATCGCGCCGACGCCCAGGCCGGTACCGTCGAGCTGTGGTACGCCGTCGTGGGTGACGACACCCGTCGTCTGTCGCAGATGGCCCCCGGCTCCAAGTCCAACCTGTTGGGCCCTGGCGGCCGCGGCTGGCTTGTTCCCGAGGGCACCAGGAAGGCCCTGCTCGTCGCCGGTGGCATCGGCGTTCCGCCTGTGCTGTGTCTTGCCGGTATGCTTGCCGAGCAGGGCGTGGATGTTGACGTGTGCCTGGGCTTTGGCACCGCTTCCAAGGCCGTGGGTGTCGATGAGTTTCGCGCGCTGGGCGCCACGGTCAACGTTTGCACCGACGACGGCTCGCTCGGCACGCACGGTTTTTGCACCGATCCTGCCGCCGAGCTGCTCGGCGAGGGCGGCTACGACTACGTCGCCAGCTGCGGCCCCGCTGTCATGATGAAGAAAGTCGCCGCCGCTGCCGCCGAGGCCGGTGCGTACTGCGAGGTGTCGCTTGAGCGCATGATGAGCTGTGGCTTTGGCGCCTGCAACACCTGCAATGTCGAGACGGTCGACGGTATGAAGGGTGCTTGCATGTGCGGCCCCGTGTTCGATGCTTCCAAGGTGGTGGTCTTCTAGTGGGTACCGTGAACATGGCCGTCGATTTCGGCGGCGTCAAGATGCAGAACCCCATCAACACCGCAGCCGGTACTTTTGGTTACGGTTGGCAGTTCCAGAACTTCTTTGATGTTTCCCAGCTGGGCGCCATCACCACCAAGGGTTGCGCTGCCGAGCCCTGGCCCGGCAACCCCGCGCCCCGCATGGCCGAGATCCCCGGCGGTATGATCAACTCCGTGGGCCTTCAGAACCCCGGCGTGGCCGCCTTTGCCCGCGAGTCCGGTCCGTGGCTCGAACAGCTGTCCAAGGACGGCTGCCAGGTCATCTGTCAGGTTGCCGGCCACTCCGTTGACGAGTTTGTCCGCGCGCTCGAGATGTATGTCGAGCTGTGCCCCTGGGCTGCCGGCTACGAGATCAACGTGAGCTGCCCTAATATCGCCGCCGGCGGTGCCGCCATGGGCTCTACGCCCGAGGGCGCCTCATCCGTTATGGCTGCCTGCCGCAAGGTGACCGATAAGCCGCTGTTCGTGAAGATGGCGCCGGTCAACGTCGCCGAGATTGCCAAGGCCCTCGAGGCTGCCGGCGCCGACGGCCTTTCGGTCATCAACTCCATTCAGGGCATGGCCATCGACGTCCATACCCGCAAGTCCCGCGTGGCCAAGCCCAAGGGCGGCCTTTCGGGCCCGCTGTGCCACCACATCGCCGTGCGCATGGTCTGGGAGGTTGCCCAGGCCGTCGATATCCCCATCAACGGCGTCGGCGGTGTCATGACCGGCGAGGATGCGGCCGAGTTTATCCTGGCCGGCGCCACCTGCGTGTCGGTCGGCATGGCCAACTTCGTCGATCCGTGCGCTTCGCTCAAGATCGCGCACGAGCTCGAGGCCTGGGCTGAGTCCCAAGGCGTGAAGGACATCAACGAACTGGTAGGTGCTTTCGAATGCTAGAGACCGATGCCCGCGACCGCGTAATCGTCGCTCTCGACTGCGACCGCGAGCGTGCGCTCGAGCTCGCCCACGAGCTTTCGGGCCATGCCGCCTGGCTTAAGGTTGGCATGACGCTCTATTACGCTGAGGGCCCCGAGATCGTCAAGACCTTTAAGGACCTGGGCTTTAAGGTCTTCCTTGATCTTAAGTTCCATGATATTCCGCATCAGGTTCGCGGTGCCGCCCGTTCGGCCTCGCTTGCCGGTGCCGACCTGCTCTCGGTTCACGGCTTGGGTTCGGGCGCCATGCTCGCTGCCTGCCGCGAGGGTGCCGAGGAGGCGCGCGAGGACCGCGCCAAGCTCGTCGCCATCACCGTGCTCACGAGCATGAATCAGGATGCCTTGAGCGAGATCGGCGTCGAGTCGCCCGTGGCCGAGGAGGCCGCCCGCCTGGCAAAGCTCGCTCAGGCCAACGGCATCGATGGCATCGTGTGCTCGCCGATGGAGGCTCACGACATGCGTGAGCTGCTGGGCCCTGATGCCCTGATCGTGACTCCGGGTGTGCGTCCGGTGGGTGCCGCCCTTGGTGACCAGTCCCGCGTGGCGACGCCTTCCCAGGCTATCGAGCGTGGCGCAAGCCACATTGTGGTGGGCCGTCCCATCACCGGTGCCGACGATCCGGTTGCCGCCTTTGACGCCATTGTCGCCGAGCTGGTCGAAAACGTCGCGTAAAAGATTCCCCTAAGTCACCACTTTTGGGTTTCATTAGCACAAAATAGCCCCTGTGCCTGCGTAAACTTTCCCATCCTTTGTGTGGAATCGCAGGTCAGGGGCTTAACTTTGGGCGCAGTATATTGCACTTTTTGCGGGTATCGTCTAACCTATGGAGCCGCGATTGGGCATTTTGTACGTTCTACGTGCTAAAATGCCAATTATTGAATCAGATATAACCCAACTATTTGGAGGTACGAATGGCACTCCCTCAGCTTACCGATGAGCAGCGCAAGCAGGCTCTTGAGAAGGCTGCTGCCGCACGTCACGCCCGCGCTGAGCTTCGCGAGCAGATCAAGAAGGGCGAGAAGTCCCTCGAGTCCGTGCTCAACTCCGATGACCCCATCGCTTCCCGCATGAAGGTTTCCACCCTCATCGAGTCTCTCCCTGGTTATGGCAAGGCCAAGGCCGCCAAGATCATGGAGGAGCTCGGTATCTCCGCTACCCGTCGCGTCCAGGGCCTCGGCGTCCGTCAGCGCGAGCAGCTCCTCGAGCAGCTGACCAAATAAGTGAGCGCTCAGGATTCCAAGCTCTTTGTGATTTCTGGACCGTCAGGCGCAGGCAAGGGTACGCTCGTCACTCGTGTGCGCGAGCGCCGCTCGAACCTGGGCCTGACGGTTTCGGCTACCACGCGAGCACCACGAAAAGGTGAGGTCGACGGCGTCAACTACTTTTTTCTGACGCGCGAGGAGTTCGACCGCCGCGTGGCAAACGGTGAGTTTGTTGAGTGGGCCGAGGTCCACGGTAACTGCTACGGCACGTTGGTGAGCGAGGTCACATCCAAGCTCGCCTCGGGCGCGTCTCTGATTTTGGAGATCGATGTCCAGGGCGCCCTGCAGGTGAAGGAACGTTTTCCCGAGGCCGTGCTGATCTTTATCAAGCCGCCTTCGCTTGAGGTACTCCGCGAGCGTCTAGTCGGTCGCGGTACCGAGACGCCCGAGACGATTGAGCTGCGTATGGCAAACGCCGCCAATGAGCTTGCCCTTGCCGACCGCTACGACGACGTCGTGGTTAATGACGATCTCGACCGCGCGACCGATGAGCTCGTTCGCGTTCTCGATATGCATGAAAGGATCTGAGGTCCGTGTCCGTTGTAAAGCCTTGCATTGACGATCTTCTGGAGAAGACCGATCACAACCGCTTCCTGCTCGCTTCGCTTGCCTCCAAGCGCGCCTGCGATATTAACAGCATGCTGCGTGGCCAGCACAACCGCGTGCTTGCCGTCCAGGATGTCGATGACATCACTATCGGGCTTTCCGGTGCCGATACCATTTCGATGGCTATGGACGAGATTGTCGACGGCGACATCTCTTACGACGAGGCCCGTTACGAGAAGGCGCTCGGCCACAAGGTTGCTGAAGCCTAAATGGCGGCTCGCGTCTGCCTGGTCCACTATCACGAGGTTGGACTGAAGGGTAAGAACCGCGCACATTTTGAGCATATCCTCATGGATAACATCAAGGCGGCCTTGGCCGCCTTTTCCGTGAATGCCGTGTCTCGAATTTCCGGTTATATCCTCGTGACCTTTAACGAGCATCAGGCCGACGAGGCGGCGCGTGTCATTCGCACCGTTCCCGGCGTTGCTCGTGTGTCTTTGGCGTATCACACCAATCGCGACCCTCAGGAGTACTGTGCCGCCGCCGTGAAGGCGCTGCTCGAGTTTGGTTCCTTCGATTCGTTTAAGGTGCACGCCAAGCGCTCCAATACCGATTATGAGCTCACCTCGATTGACATCAATCGTCAGGTGGGCGAGGTGCTGTGCGAGGCCTTCCCCGATAAAAAGGTTCAAATGCACGACCCCGATGCGATGGTGCACGTACTGGTGGTCCAGGGTAGCGTTTATGTGTACGCGCGCTCCGAGCGCGGCGTGGGCGGTCTGCCGGTGGGTTCTGCCGGCAAGGTCGTGACGCTGCTGTCGTCGGGTATTGATTCTCCGGTGGCAACCTGGATGCTCGCGCGTCGCGGCGCGGTGTGCGTGCCGGTACATTTCTCAGGTCGTCCGCAGACGCCCGACACGAGCGAGTATTTGGTGCAGGACATCATTCGTGCGCTTGAGCCGGGTGTCCAGATCGGCCGCCTGTACGTGGTGCCGTTTGGCGACTGCCAGCGTGAGATTTCGGTCACCTGTCCCAGCAACCTGCGCGTGATCATGTATCGCCGCATCATGTATTCGGTTGCCGAGCGTATCGCGCATATCGAGGGCGCCAAGGCCATCGTGACCGGCGAGTCGCTCGGTCAGGTTGCCTCCCAGACGCTCGAGAATATCATGGCCGTCAACGAGGCCGTGAAGATTCCCGTGTTCCGTCCGCTCATCGGGTCCGACAAGCAGGAGATCATTGCGCGCGCTCAGGAGATCGGCACGTTCGATATTTCCACCGAGGCGGCGCCCGACTGCTGCACGCTGTTTATGCCGCGTCGTCCCGAGACGCACGCCAAACTCGATGCCGTGCACGAGGCCTGGGAGCTGTTCGACCACGAGGAGATGATCGAGCGTCTGCTTAAGCAGACCGAGTACATTGACTTCTCCAGCAACACGTATAAGGCCCCTAAGACCTTAAAACGCAAACATTCGGAGCTTGCTCCGCGTGAGATTTACCAAGATCACGAGTAAATTTGTGCATAGGCCGACGATGCGCCTGCATCGTCGGCCTTTTGCTATCTGGGCATTTTGCGGCTAAGTGTTCATTTGCTGACGTGTGCCTGAATAAATGGACAGATTTGTGCAAGGTTTTGGTCGGTTTTTGGTTTGACCGTTAAAACCGGTTTTGGAGCGTGGCTGTTGTGGAGCTCCTTTCCTGACACGATGGTGTTGGGAGGTTTTGCTATGGCGCAGCGCGAACAACACGAACGAGTCAAACGGATGGACCGCTTGGCGGACAAGCTGTTCGGTCATAAGGCAGTGGTGATGGCGATACTGGTCGTCATTGCGATGGCGAGTGGACTGGCGATGGCGAACCTTGGCGGCGGTGCCGGTGGCGTGTCGTTTGAGCGCACTGACGGTTCAGGCTCGTTGGTGGAGCCGGGATCCGGTGATGCCTCGAGCGGAAAGACATCCGAAGGTTCTTCGGCTAAGGCTTCTGCCGCGGCAGAGGTCTATGTCGATGTCGACGGCGCCGTTGTGTCGCCCGGTGTATATCGTCTCAAGGACGGCGCGCGGGTGGCTCAGGCGATTGATGCCGCCGGCGGGCTTACGCCCGAGGCAGACGTTACGGGGCTTAACCGGGCATCCAAGGTCACTGATGGACAAAAAATCCACGTTCCAACGGTGGGGGAGCAGCAGGCGTCCATTGCGGAAGCCGGTGTTGATGGTGGGGCTTCCGCATCATTGGGCGTGAGTGGCGCAACGGGCCTAGTCAACATCAATACGGCAAGCGCGGCAGAGCTGCAGACGCTCTCGGGCATCGGTCCCTCCATGGCACAGTCGATTATCGATGAGCGGACAAAGAACGGTGCTTTTGCCTCGGTTGACGATCTGATGCGTGTGTCGGGAATCGGCGAGAAGAAGCTTGCCAAAATCAAAGATTGCATCTGCGTATGAGTGCGACCGAGCGCGAGCATGTGATGCCTCCGCGGCCCCTGATGCCGTGGACGATGGCCCTGTGTGCCGGCATGTGCATGAGCTGCGCCTCGGTGCTCAACGTGGCCGCTGATGCGCTGCTGAGGGAGCGGGCGCCGGCGGTCGGGCTGCTATGGGCCATTCCCGTTGCGGCGGCGGTATTCGTTGTGCTGGCTCAATCTTGTGCGCGGCTTGCCCCTTTGAAGTGGTGGTTGTATGCCGCGTCCGTCGGTCTCGTGGCGGGAGCGGTCGTCTCGGCGTGGTGGGCTGTGGGTGCGCTCAGCGCCTCGAAGGCGCTCGACGGTCGAGCGGCAAGCGGCCTCGAGTTTATCGTGCAGGGCGATCCATCCATAAACGACGACGTGTATTCCTATACCTGCGAGGCACGCGCGGACGGTAAGAACTTGGCAACGGTTCGCCTATCGTGCGACCGCGAGCTCAAGGTCGGGGCGCACGTGCGTGTTATCGGTCGCGTTTCACGTTTTGAGAACGATGCGTATGGACGATCGCGCGTGCTCCGAGGCGAGGTATGCAAGGTAAAAGCCGTTCGGATTGTGTCGGTCGATGAGGGCTCTCCGGGGCCGCTGCTTCGTCTGCGAAATGGGCTGCTTGCGTCCATCGCGCCTGCGACCGACCCGGCGCGTGCACTCATAGCCGGTGTCGTCTGCGGTCGTTCGGCCGAGCTGCGCGCCCAGTCGGCGGGCGATTGGTTTTCGGTGACGGGAACGGCGCATCTTATAGCCGTCTCCGGCAGCCATTTGGCTATCGTGGGGTTTGTAATCGAGGGCGTATTGCAAAAGACTCGCTGCTCACGTGGTCTTCAGCGGGCGATATTGGCGATAACGCTTGTGGGCTACGCTGTCTTTACGGGCGCGTCTCCCTCGGCCGTGCGCGCGTGCTGCATGGTGTTCGCGACGCTTGTCGTAAACGGCGCGGGGCGTCGCCGGCACGGCGCATCGGCACTCTTCGTAACCATGTCCATCTTTGTGCTACTGCGGCCGACGGTGCTGTTCGAGATGGGCTTTCAGCTTTCATGTGCCAGCGTCTTTGCCATTCTGTGCTTTTGCCCCTATGCGACCTTCGCTTTGGGTGAGCTGAGTGTGCCATCGGGCGTTGCAAGCATGCTTTCCGTCACGCTGTGCTCGCAACTGGCGACTCTTCCCATTACCATTCCCGCCTTCGGTACGTTCTCGCTCATTGCTCCGTTGGCAAATGCGGTCATCGGTCCGGTGGTGAGCGTACTGCTTGCTGTGTCCATCGTGCTGGTTCCCTTTTCGCTCGTGGCACCGTTGCGGACTTGGGCGCTCGTTGTGCCCATGATTGCCGCCCGTTGCGCGCTGTTTTTCGAGCAGCTGTTTGCCGCCGTGCCGGGTGCATCCGTGAGCGTGCCGCCCGATAGCATGTGGATTTACCTAGTGCCGTGTTTGCTGGCGGTTCTGCTTGTCCGGTGGCCGCGTCCCCGTGCACGTCCTATGGCGGTGGGGCTTGCATGCCTGGTGCTCTTGGCTGCGATTCCGTACGTCTACTGGGATCGATTCGCTCCGCCTTCGGTGACGGTGCTCGATGTGGGCCAGGCGGATGCGATTCTTATCCGCCAGGGCGGCGTAGTAGCGCTCGTCGACTGCGGGCTCGACGAGCGCGTGGTGGCGGCGTTGGTTCGCAATAACGTGCACCATATCGATGCCGTCTTTGTTACGCATTGGGATGAGGACCACTGGGGTGGTCTGCCTGCCGTGCTCGAACAGTTTTCGGTTGGAACGATTGCCGTGGCGGCTGATGCGCTGGAGGATGCTCCTGCCGAAGTATTGAACCGACCTGGCGTGGAGTATCGGCAGGTGCGCCGTGGGGATACGGTTGACATCGGCTCATTTTGCGCTCGCGTGATGTGGCCATTCGAGTCCGTGGATGGCGAGGGAAATGAGGACTCGCTTGTCCTGCTACTCTCTTATGTTCAGGAAGGCAAGGGCCTGCGTATGCTCCTCACCGGCGATGCCGAGCTCGACCAAGAACGGGAATTCGTGCAGGAGGTGGGGGATATCGATGTCCTTAAACTTGGGCATCACGGCTCCAAGGTTTCAGTTGATGGTGAGTTGCTGGACGTCCTGAAGCCCGAGCTTTCCCTCGCGAGCGCGGGCGAGGGGAATCGATACGGTCATCCGTCCGATGTCTGCATCGATGCCGTGAGGGAAGCGGGCGGCGTGTTCGCGTGCACCATCGAACACGGCGACATTACCGTTACGCCGACTGAGAATGGCTTTGCGATGCGATGCCAGCGACCGTGACGACGTCGTTGGCGTGTGGTGGGCCCCTGGGCTAGAATGGCACGGAACGAATACGAAGACCTGCGGGAGGGGAGCGCAATGTCCGAAATCGGTCTGCTGCCGGCATATCTGATCGTCGGTACCGACGGAGTCAAGCGCGATCACGCCGTCTCGCGTATGAAAGCGCGTCTGGAAAAGACGGGCATGGTCGAGTTCAACCTCGACGAGCGCGACATGACCAAGGACCCCGATATCGAGTCCATTATCGGATCGCTTAACACCTTTCCGATGGGCAGCGAGTTTCGCCTGGTAATCCTTGACGGCTGCTCAAAGCTCGCCAAGGCGGTCTCGGAGCCGCTTGTCGAGTATTTGGCGAGTCCCAGCCCCACAACGGTCTGCCTCATCATTGCTGACTCGCTTGCCAAGAACACGCGCCTGTATAAGGCGATCGCCAAGATCGACAAGAAGGCCGTGATCGATTGCTCCGGCACCAAGCGCTGGGAGCTACCGCGCCGCGTGCAGCAGATGGCGACGCAGCACGGCAAGTCGATCTCGACGGCGGCCGCCGAGGAGCTCGTTTCTCGCTCGGGCGAGAACACCCGCATGCTCGATAACGACTTGGCTAAGCTTGCCCAGATGGTCGAGGCGCCCCAGATTGAGCTTGCCGATGTGGAACGCTGGATCGTGCGCACGGCCGAAGTCCAGCCCTGGGACTTTCTCAATGCGGTTTCGGCCCGTGACATGCGCCGTTCGCTCGAGCTCTTCAATCTATTGCCCGCCAAGAGCTACGTGTGGACTTACACATTGCTGTGCGGCCGCATCCGCGAGCTAATCGTCGCCAAGGCGCTCGATGCGCGTGGACAGGGTCGTGAGCTGGCCGCAACGCTCAAGCTCCAGTCCTGGCAGGTCAAGAATCACCTGACCTGGGCACGTCGCTTTTCGATGGCAGAGCTCGTTGCCGCGCTCGAGGGCGCGGTCGATGTGGAGCTCGCACTCAAGGGTTCGGCCGATTCGGAGACCGCGCTTTTGCTCTGGATTACGAACATCTTGAGAAAATCGTGATGATACCTGCCTATTTGACAAATTCGTTCTATCCCTTTGAGGGGGAGCGTGCTATAGTAGGCGCTTGCATGACCTCACCGTGTCTCAGAGGTGTCATACATTTTTTGCAAGGAACTCGAAAGGAACTCCAGAAGTGGCAAACATCAAGTCTCAGAAGAAGCGTATCCGCACCAATGAGGCAGCTCGCATGCGTAACAAGGCTGTCAAGTCCGAGCTCAAGACGCTGACCAAGCACGTCCAGTCCGCCGTCGCCGAGGGCGACGCCGAGAAGGCCCAGGCTGCCCTCAAGACCGTCACCAAGCGTCTCGACATGGCTGCCGCCAAGCATGTTATCCACAAGAATCAGGCTTCCAACCGCAAGTCCGGTCTTGCCAAGCTCGTGAACAGCATCAACGCTTAAGTTGTAAATTTCACACCACACAGATTACGCGCATAAATGGAGCCTGTTTTATGGAACAGGCTCCATTTTTTGTACCGCTCGGGTAAGATAGTCCGCATGAATACTTCAATTGACATTTCCCACATCCGCAACTTCTCGATTGTTGCGCACATCGACCATGGCAAGTCCACGATCAGTGACCGCATTCTCGAGCTCACCCATACCGTCGACGAGCGCGACATGGAGTCGCAGCTGCTCGACACCATGGATATCGAGCGCGAGCGCGGCATCACGATCAAGTCCAATGCCGTTCGCGTGTCCTATGACGCCGACGATGGCGAGACGTATCAGTTCAATCTGATCGATACGCCGGGCCACGTGGACTTTACCTATGAGGTTTCGCGCTCGCTGGCAGCCTGTGAGGGCGCGGTGCTCGTTGTCGACGCCACGCAGGGCGTTGAGGCGCAGACCGTCTCTAACGCGACGCTCGCCATGAACGCCAATCTGGACATTGTGCCGGCCATCAACAAGATTGACCTGCCCTCGGCTCATCCCGACGAGGTTAAGACCGAGATCGAGGATGACCTGGCGATCCCTGCCGATGATGCCGTGTGTGTCTCGGGCAAGACCGGCGAGGGCATCCACGATCTGCTGGAGTCCATTGTCTTTCTGATCTCTCCGCCCAAGGGCGATGCGAACGCGCCGCTCAAGGCACTCATTCTGGATTCATACTTCGACGAGTATCGTGGCGTCGTCGCCACGGTGCGCATCTTTGACGGCTCCATCAAAAAGGGCGATACCTTGCGCATGATGCAGGCAAAGGGCGACTTTTTGGTCGATGGCGTGGGCGTCAAGCGTCCCGCCGAGACTCCGGTCGATGCGCTGACGGTCGGCGAGGTGGGCTACGTGGTCACGGGCCTGAAGGACCCCGAGGCCGTGCGCGTGGGCGATACCCTCACGTGGGCGTCGAATCCCTGCCCCGAGCCGCTTCCCGGCTACCGCGAGGCTAAGCCCATGGTCTATACGGGCCTGTTCCCGATCGATAACAAGGACTACGAGAACCTGCGTGACGCGCTCGATAAGCTGCACGTCAACGACCCGTCGTTGGTGTGGGAGCCCGAGACCTCGGTGGCGCTCGGCTTTGGCTTCCGCGTGGGCTTCCTGGGCCTGCTGCACATGGAAGTCGTTAAGGAACGCCTGGAGCGCGAGTTCAACTTGGACCTCATTGCCACGAGTCCCTCGGTCGACTATCACGTCTACAAGACCGACGGCGAGATGATCGATGTCCGCAGCCCGCAGGACCTTCCCGAGGCCACGCGCATCGAGCGCATCGAGGAACCTTACCTCAAGGCAAAGATCATCTGCCCGCCTGAGTACACGGGCGCCGTCATGCAGCTCGCCATCGAGCACCGTGGCGCCACGACTGACATGATTCACCTCACGAGCAAATCGGTCGAGATGCGCTTTGACATGCCGCTCGCCGAGCTCATCCTGGACTTCTTTGACCAGCTCAAGAGTCGTACCAAGGGCTATGCCTCGCTCGACTATGAGTTCAATGAGTACCGTCCATCTGAGCTTGTGAAGCTCGATATCTTGCTTTCGGGCGATGAGGTGGACGCGCTGTCGTTTATCGTGCACAAGGACAAGGCCTATGGCCTGGCCCGCGGTCTGTGCGACAAGCTCAAGGAGATCATCCCGCGTCAGCTGTTTGAGGTGCCCATCCAGGGTGCTATCGGCAACAAGATCATTGCCCGCTCCACCGTCAAGGCGCGTCGCAAGGACGTGCTTGCCAAGTGCTACGGCGGCGATATTTCGCGTAAGCGCAAACTGCTCGAGAAGCAGAAAGAGGGCAAGAAACGCATGAAAGCCATCGGCTCGGTCGAGGTCCCGCAGGAGGCCTTTATGGCGATTCTCAAGGTGGACGAGTAGGCCTATGGCGCTTTCCGAATACAGCGAGCGGCTGCTGGGCGCCTATGCCGAGCAGCCGTTCCTTATGGCTCCCATGGCGGGCGTGACCGACCCTGCCTACCGCATCATGTGCCGCCGCCGCGGTGCCAACCTTGCCTACAGCGAGATGGTGAGCGTGGCAGGCCTTGCCTATGCCAGCAACAAAACGTGGCGCCTGGTGCTGCCGGCCGACGAGGAGCAGCAGATTTGCGTGCAGCTCTTTGGCTCCAAGCCCGATCAGTTTGCGAGTGCCGTCGCCGCTGTCGAGGAGCGCGTTGGCGATCGCCTGTCGCTCATCGATATCAATATGGCATGCCCCGCCCGCAAGGTCGTTACCAAGGGCGAGGGCTCGGCGCTCATGCGCACGCCCGATTTGGCCGAGAAGATCGTCGAGGCGGCGGTGAGCGCGGCGCATGTACCCGTGACCGTAAAGATCCGCAAGGGCTTTTATGCCGAGGACCGTAATGCCGCGACGTTTGCCCAGATGCTCGAAGGCGCCGGTGCCGCCGCGGTGGCGGTGCATGGCCGCTGTGCCACGCAGCTCTATACGGGCCAGGCCGATTGGTCGGTCGTCGATGAGGTTGCCGACGCCGTTGAGATTCCCGTGATTGGTTCGGGCGACGTGTTCTGCGCCGAGGATGCCGCGGAGCATCTGCGCAACTCGGGTGCCAGCGCGGTGTTTATCGCGCGCGGTATATACGGTAATCCCTGGGTCTTTGGTGATGCTCGCGCTCTTGCGCTCGATGACATGCCGGTGCCGGCGCGCAGCTCCGTCGAGCGCCTGGACGCCCTGCGTGAGCACCTTACGCTGACGCATGAACTCTTACCGCTCATGTCGCGTGCCCGCACGTACGCAAGCTGGTACTTAAAAGGCATGCCCCATGCTGCAGCCTGGCGCGCGCAGGTGGTGCGCTGCTCCACGTATGAGGAGTTTATGGCGCTGGTCGATGAGATCGAGCATGATGTGGTGGCCTGTGAGGCTGCCCTTGCCGCCGGCGAATCGGTGCCCCCTCATCCGCCGGAGGCTTAAGGGTGGCCGTTACCGCGCTGTACGTGCACGTGCCGTTCTGTGCCCAAAAGTGCCGCTACTGCGACTTCGACTCGCGCAGCTTTGCTTCGTGTGATTTGGATGCCGCGCTCGATTCCTATTTTGAGCAGTTGTTCGCGCGCCTCTATGCTTTTGGCAAAGCCGGGGCCCTTGACCAAATCCGCACCGTCTATGTTGGCGGCGGTACGCCGTCGCTGGCGGGGGAGCGCCTGGTGGAGCTGGCGCGGCGTATTCGTGCGTGGTGCGCCCACGTTGAGTTTACCTGCGAGGCCAATCCCGAGTCGCTGACCGCCGAGCTTGCCACTGCGCTTGCCAAGGTTGGTGTCACACGCGTCTCTCTGGGCGTGCAAACGCTCGATAACACCGAACTTACTGCCATCGGCCGTATTCACGATGCCGATCGGGCGCTCGCCGCCATCGCGACGGTCAAGAACGCTGGGCTTGATGTGTCGTGCGACCTTATGTGCGGACTTCCCGGGCAGACCGCGGCGAGTTGGAAGCGCACGCTCGATGGCGTGCTGGCGGCGGCACCGCATCATGTGTCGGTCTACCCGCTCACGCTTGAGGAGGGGACGCCCCTTTATCGCATGGCGTGCCTCGACGAGTCGCTCGAGCCCGACGAGGATTTTCAGGCTTCGTGCATGGACTTGGCACGCGAGCTCCTGGGTGCCGCCGGCTATCACCCGTATGAGGTGGCGAGCTACGCGCTCGACGGCCAAGAGTGCGCCCATAACATTGCCTACTGGACCGGACGGGGCTACCTGGGCCTTGGTCGCTCTGCCGCGGGCATGCTCGACGCCGAGGATTTCGACCGTCTTGCAGGTTTGTTCCCCGGCGTGTCTTCTCGAGGCGATGCGTACCGCGTGCGTCTGGTGCAACGTGACGATGACGCGACGGCGTTTGAGGCCGAATATCTGTCGCAGCGCGAGGCTGCGGCCGAAGACCTGATGCTCGCTTGTCGCATGACGCGCGGTATTGCGTCCGACCTGTTGGTTCGTGCGTCTTGCGTCATCCCAACGGGCGAGCTGGCAGCTGCCTGTGATCGCGCGCTCGAATTGGGTCTTGCCACTTGGGTGCCCGAGACGCTCGGGGTCCATGAGGGACCCTTCACTTCGGCAGATGTCGTCGCGGGCCATGTTCGAGCTCGTTTAGCACCGACACACCTGGGCTGGCTCGATGGAAATGTTCTGTTCGAGCTGTTTTGGGATCTAGCTTAGGCCGCTCGGGTAGAATTACCGGAATATATACGCTGCTGTGAGCAGGAGGTTGCCGCGCATGGCGACGATGAACGAAAAAGATTACTACGAGATCCTAGGTGTCTCCAAGGACGCCACCTCGCGTGATATTCAAAAGGCCTTCCAGCAAAAGGCCCGCAAGCTCCATCCGGACGTCAACAAAGAGCCGGATGCCGAGGAAAAGTTTAAAGAGGTTTCCGAGGCCTACGCCGTGCTTTCGGATGAGCAAAAACGTGCGCGCTACGACGCCATGCGTTCTGGCAATCCCTTTGCCGGTGCTCCTACGGCTTCGCCTTATGGTGGCGGCTACGCCGGCAGCGCAGGCTATGGCAATCCTTTTGAGGGCGGCTTTCCCTTTGGTGGCGCCTGGGGCCAGCAGCGTCGCGGGCAGGCTGCCTACAATCCCGAGAACGGCGCCAATGTGGTCGTCGATATCAAACTCGACGCCAAGGAGGCCAAGGGCGGTGCCCGCAAGACCGTCCGCTACACGCGCTTCGATACCTGTAGTCACTGCGGCGGCTCGGGTTCTGTCTCCTCCGAACATGCACATACCTGTCCGAGCTGCGGCGGTCGCGGCCACATCGACGTCGACCTGTCCTTTCTGTTTGGTGCGGGCACGTTCCAGTCGGTCTGCCCCGAGTGCGGCGGTTCCGGTAAGGTCGTGGCCGACCCCTGCCCTGATTGCGGTGGCAGCGGTCGTACTCGCGTAACCTCCGAGCAGACGATTGAGTTTCCTGCCAGCACGCATGACGGCGACGAGGTCCGCATTAGCGGCATGGGTCATGCTGGCACCAACGGTGCCGCGGGCGGCGACCTGGTCGGCCGCGCCCATGTTGAGGCCGAGCGCTTGGAAGGCAAAGCTCGTACCGGTTTTTACCTGATGGGCATCGTGGCGCCGTTTTTGGTACTCTCGGCCATTTCGGGCGTGTTCTCGGCCTTTGCCGTGATGTGCTTTATTCCGTTTACCATGGGCCTGTTCATGGTGCTTTCGGACGGCGTGCTTCATCGCAGTCTGCTGTGGTGGAAGCGCGGCGCGATGCAGTTTGCCAACGGTTTTGCCAACGGCTTCATGTTCGCGCTCGTGTCGGTTTGGTTCGCGAGCTGCTCGCAACGGGCCATGCTTTCGCCGTACCAAATGCAATAACATCAAACCCTCTGTTTGCGGTCGGCCCAGCTTGGGTATAGGACGCACTGTGACAATAATGAAAGTCGGAAGGATTCGGTCGTGTCGGAAAATAGGGATTACTACGAGGTGCTTGGCGTCGACAAGGATGCCGACGCGCGGACGATTAAGCGTGCGTTTCTAAAGAAGGCCCGTACCGTACATCCGGATGTTTCGGACGACCCCGAGGCCGAGGCCAAGTTCAAGGAGCTCAACGAGGCCTATTCCGTTCTTTCCGATGAGCAGAAGCGTGCTAACTACGACCGTTACGGCACTGCCGACGGTCCTGGTGGTTCGGGCTACGTCGATATCAACGATATCTTTGGTGGCATGGGCATGGACGACTTGTTCTCGTCGTTCTTTGGCGGCGGTGCCGGCGGTGGCGCCCGCAGCCGTCGTGAGCGTCGTCGCGGACGTGACATGGCCATCTCGCTTTCGGTGACGCTTGAGGAGGCGGCGCTCGGCTGCAAAAAGACGATCAGCTATGACCGCCTTGCTCCTTGCGAGGACTGCAACGGCACCGGTAGGGCAGAGGGCGCACAGGAAAAGCAGTGCGGCCGCTGCCACGGTACGGGCTACGTCACGACGGTTCAGCGTTCGTTCCTGGGCCAGGTTCAGTCTTCCTCGCCTTGCCCTGACTGCCATGGCGAGGGCACGGTTATCGACCATCCCTGCGAGACCTGCGACGGTCAGGGCCGTACGCCTTCGCATGAAAAGATCGACATCGATATTCCCGCCGGCGTTTCGACCGGTCGCCAGCTGCGTGTGAACGGCTTTGGCGAGGCCGGCCTTCGCGGCGAGCCCTCGGGCGACCTGATTGTCAACGTGCGCGTTGCCGACCACGAGCGCTTTAAGCGCAACGGTGACGACCTGTACCTGGTGAACGATGTCTCGATTGCGCAGGCTGCGCTCGGCTGCGAGATCGAGGTCGAGGGCATTATGCCCGACGAGGTCGTTAAGGTGACGGTTCCCGCCGGCGCCCAGTACGGTGATACCGTGAGCGTCAATAATTACGGCATGCCGCGCATTGGCGGTGGCGGTTCGCGTGGCCGCCTGATCGTGCAACTGCGCGTGGTCGTTCCCACCAATCTTTCCAATAAGCAACGCGAGCTGCTCCGTGCTTTTGCCGATGAGATGGGCGATGACGTCGCTTCTGGTAAGAAGTCGGTGACCGACCGCATCAAGAGTGCCCTCGACGATATCCTCGATTAAGGAGCCCGCGTGCTCGCACCCCATATTTCCGTCGTCAACCTCGGCTGCCGTGTCAACCGGGTTGAGTCTGACCGTATCACTGCCGATCTTATGCGCTTGGGCTTTGCTATTGTGGAGCCTCAGGATGCCGATTTGATCGTCATTAACACCTGTGCCGTTACGGGCGAGGCCGAGGCCAAGACCCGTAAGGCCGTCCGCCATGCGCTGGCCTATCCAAACGAGCCCTATGTGGTCGTGACCGGATGCGTGGTAAATTTGCATCCCGAGGAGCTGCTGGAGCTTTCGGATCGCGTGATCGCCGAGCCGTCCAAGATTGATGTCGCCGAACGTGTCTGCGAGGTACTGGGCGTTGAGTCCGATAGCGTTCCCGCCTGCAGCGATGGCGAGGTGGTCGATGCGCTCGGTCGCTCTCGCCTGGGCGTGAAGATTCAGGACGGCTGCAACCACCGTTGCACCTATTGCATTGTGTGGAAGGCACGCGGCCCCGAGCGCTCCGTGCCCGTCGAGTCCGTGCTCGAGCAAGTTCGCGAGGCCCAGGAGGCCGGCGTGCCCGAGGTGGTGCTGACCGGTGTGAACCTGGGCGCCTACGATGGCAAGAGCGCGACTGACGAGCATGTCGAAATCGATGAGCTGCTCGAGGCCATCATGGAGCGCACGTCTATTCCGCATGTGCGCATTTCCTCGGTCGAACCCATGGATATCTCTGAGCGCCTGCTTAAGGTTATGGCGCGCTATCCGCAGCGTATCGCCCCGTTTTTACATCTGCCCGTGCAGTCCGGCTGCACGGCGACCCTGCATCGCATGGGCCGTCCCTATAGCGCCGAGGCCTTTGAGGACACGGTGCGCATGATTCGCGCCAACTTGCCCCAGGTGTCTCTTTCGTGCGATGTCATCGTCGGTTTTCCTGGTGAGACGGACGAGGAATTCGAGGAGTCGCTGGCGCTGTGCCGCCGTGTGGGTTTCTCGCGTATGCACGTGTTCCGCTATAGCAAGCGTCCCGGTACCCTTGCTGCCGACATGCCCGACCAAGTGCCGCCCGAGGTTATGGCCGAGCGCAGCCGCCGTATGCGGGCCGCCGCGCAGGAGCTCGCTATTGCCGACGCTCGTCGTCGCGTGGGCACGGTCGAGCGTGCGGTGCTCGAGTATGACGACAACCTGACGCTCGGTTCGTTCCATCATGCCCGTCTTGACGATACCTGTGGACTTACAGCCCCGTGCCTGCTCGATGTTGCTATCATCGGAGTCGATGATTCCGGCTTGGTCCATGCGCGCAGGGAGGTTCATGGAAGCCTCGAAGATTAGACTTACCGTTCCCGAGGGTATCGACCCCTCGCGCGTTTTGGGCGCCGGCGACGGCGTCCTTCGTGCGCTCGAGAGCTTGGTTCGCGCCCATGTGGTCGTCCGTGGCGATAGCATCGCCGTGAGCGGTGACCCGGATGAGGTCGAACTCGTGGCGTGCTTTTTCGAGCATGCTTTTCGCGAGGCAGCTGCCGGACGCACGCTTTCTGCCGACGATGTCTCGCACTGTCTGGCCGTTCTGCGCGACGGTGAGCACGAGGCCACGTCGCTTCGCGATGACGTGCTGCTTTCGTATCGCGGCCGTGCCATTCGCCCCAAAACGCTCGGCCAAAAGCGCTATGTGGATGCCATCCGCTCGCATACCATCACGTTTGGCCTGGGTCCCGCTGGTACCGGTAAGACCTATCTGGCCATGGCGCTCGCCGTTTCCGCGCTCAAGCGTCATGAGGTGGGCCGTCTGATCTTGACGCGTCCGGTTGTCGAGGCGGGGGAGAACCTGGGCTTTTTGCCCGGTACCCTCGAGGAAAAGATCGATCCCTATATGCGTCCGCTCTACGACGCCCTTTTTGACATGATGGATCGCGAACGCACCGATGAGCTTATGGAGCGCGGCGTGATCGAGATCGCCCCGCTTGCCTACATGCGCGGCCGTACACTGAGCGATGCCTTCGTGGTGCTCGACGAGGCGCAAAATACCACGCCCGAGCAGATGAAGATGTTCCTGACGCGCCTGGGCTTCAACTCTAAGTTTGTGATTACCGGCGACCTGAGCCAGCGCGACCTGGTGGGTCGTCGTGGCGGTCTTGCCGACGTTGAGCAGATTTTGGGCCGTGTCGACGATGTCGCATTTTCGCACCTCGAGCGCGCCGACGTGGTGCGCCATGCCTTGGTGGGACGTATCGTCGAGGCATACGACACTTATGATGATGAGCGCGAGAAACGCGCACGTGACCGAAAGGAGTCCCGTTGAGTGTATTGATCAGCAACGATGCCGAGCTCGATACGCTGCTCGACGCGCAGGAGGTGGAGCACATCTGCGAGGTTGTGCTTGCCGCCGAGAGCGTTGAGCGTGAAGTCGAGATTTCCCTTTCGTATGTCGACGAGGACGAGATGCACGAGCTCAACCACGAGTGGCGCGGCATCGACCGCACCACCGATGTGCTCTCGTTTGAATGCGACTCGGCCTTTGACGATGACATTCCCGCCGATGAGACGCTCGAGCTCGGCGATATCATCTTGGCCCCGGAGGTCATTGCCCGTCAGGCCCCCGGTTTTGGCAATAGCCCCGCTGACGAGTGCCGTCTGATGCTCGTTCACGGCATGCTGCACCTGCTGGGCTATGACCATATTGATGACGACGAGGCCGAGGTCATGGAGGCCCGCGAGGACGCCATCCTGCGCGATCTGGCGCTCGAGCGCGGCGAGGACCCCAAGCTAGTCCATGTCGGCCCCATCACCAACCACGCCCACGACTAGGAGCCGTCTATGATTCCCGGATCTAACAAGGACCATCCGTCCTTCTTAAAGTCGTTCTCCTATGCCATGGAGGGCTTCGTTACCGCCGTCAAGACCGAGCGCAACATTAAGGTCATGCTCGTGGCGGGCGTGTGCACCGTCATTGCCGGCTGTATCGTGGGGCTCGACATTGCCGAGTGGGCCACGATTATCATCTGTTGTGGCCTGGTGATTCACGGCGAGCTGTGCAACACCGCTATGGAGGCTATCGTCGACCTAGCGACCCAGGAGCTCCATCCGCTGGCCAAGCGTGCGAAGGACATCGCCGCCGCCTCCGTATACGTTCTTTCCATCACCGCCGCGATTGTGGGCTTGCTGGTATTTGCCCACGCGCTCGGCTTTATTTAGAAAGGGATTCCCATGTCCGACAATATGCAGCCTGCCGATGAGATTTTGGACGACGAGTCCCTGGACGCGGTGGATACCGAGGAGCTCGAGGATTTCGAGGAGTTCGACCCGTTTGAGGGTATGAGCGACGAGGAACTCGATGCCCTGTGCGACGAGGACGACAACCTCGCGGGCTTTGGCGACGTTGAGCCTGGTTTTCGCAGCGGCTTCGTGGCCCTGGTCGGTCGTCCCAACGCTGGCAAGTCTACGCTGCTTAATGCCTGCTATGGCAAAAAGGTCGCCATCACCTCGCCGGTGGCCCAGACGACCCGCCGCCGCATGCGCGCCGTCGTCAACCGCCCCGGCTACCAGCTGGTCTTTGTCGATACCCCCGGTATTCATAAGCCCAAGGACGGCTTGGGATCCGAGCTCAACAAGAGCGCGTTGTTCGAGCTGAACGATGTCGATGTCGTCGCGTTTTTGATTGATGCCACCAAGCCCATCGGCAGGGGAGACGCCTGGGTTGCCGAGCGTGTCAAGAACGCTCGTTCCAAGAAGGTCCTGGTGCTTACCAAGGCCGATGAGGCCGACCCCGCACAGGTCATGGAGCAGCTTAAGGCCGCCCACGAGCTCATGGAATATGACGACGAGATCGTGACGTCGTCGGTCAAGAACTTCAACGTCGATGCCTTTATCGAGACCGTTGCGCACTTTTTGCCCGAGGGTCCGCGTTGGTTCCCCGAGGACATGGGTACCGATGCTTCCGATGAGACGCTCGTTGCCGAGTTTGTGCGCGAGAAGGTCTTGCGCCGCACCCGTGATGAGATTCCGCACTCCGTTGGCGTGATCTGCGATGCGCTCGAGCAGACCAAGAAGGTGCTGCGCGTGCACGCCACCATTTACGTCGAGCGCGAGGGCCAAAAGGGCATCATCATCGGCAAAGGCGGCGAGATGATCAAGCATATCGGTATCGACGCCCGTCGCGATCTTGAGCGCATCTTTGGCACGCAGGTCTTTTTGGAGCTGGACGTGAAGGTCAAGTCCGGCTGGCGCGACGACGAGGCCCAGATTCGCCGCTTTGGCTATAACGCCGAAGACTAAGGACGCGCGGCGCGCATGGCAGGCTCCCGGACATATCGCACGAAAGTGCTCGTGCTCGATAAGACTAAGCTCAAAGAGACCGACCTGATCTTGACGATGCTTGACGAGCGGGGACGGCAGGTTCGTGCCGTGGCAAAGGGTGCCCGTAAACCCGGTGGGCGCCTGGCTGCGCGCTGTGAGCTGTTCTGTACCGTCGACATGCTGCTCGCGCATGGGCGGTCGCTCGACGTGGTTTCCCAGGCCGAGCTTATGGAAGCGCCGCTCGGCGCTGCGCCCGATTACGAGACGACCTGCGCCGCAAGCGCGATCGCCGAGGTCGCGCGCGTGTGCTCGTTCGAGGACGCCGAGGACCCGTTTACCTTTGCCATAACGCAGCGAGCGCTTGCCCTGGTGGGCAGCGGGCTCGACACAGCGCATATGGATCTGCTCGTGGCGGCCTTTGTCTTTAAGCTGCTGTCGCACGTTGGCTACCGACCCGATTTTTCGGCCTGCGTGCTGTGCGGAGACCCCATGCTGTCGTATTTTTCGCCCCAGGCCGGCGGGCTCATGTGCGGCTCGTGCGCGTCGAGCGTTCCGGGTGCCGAGTTGGTGTCGACCGGTGAGGTCGCATGGCTGCGCGCCCTCATGTCCATGACCTTCGATGCGCTCATGGCCGAGCGAATCGACCCGCATACGGCGGCATTCTTGCTCGGGCTTTCGCATGTTTGGGCCGCCACGCACACCGATCAGCGCCTCCGTGCGATGGAATTCATGTTGGGTCGGTGATGATGCGCAGGGGCGGGCTGCTTGTGGTAACATATCGGCCTGTTAGTACCTCGACCTTGGTTGCTCGCTCCACCGGCGGCTTCCCAGTCCGAGGCGAATCGAGTCGCCCGATGGCGACGCAAAACGAAAGGTGAAACAATGACTGTTTCCAAAGAGCGCAAGGCGGAGCTGACTGCCCAGTTCGGTAACACCCCGGTCGACACCGGCAACCCCAAGGTTCAGGTCGCCATCCTGTCCGAGCGCATCAAGGAGCTGACCGAGCACATGAAGTCCCACCAAAAGGACTTCCACACCCGTCGTGGCCTGCTCATGCTCGTCGGTCGTCGTCGTCGTCTTCTCTCCTACATCAAGAAGAACGACATCGTCGAGTACCGTGAGCTCATCAAGGCTCTGGGCATTCGCGACAATATTCAGTAGCGAACTTGTACATGCTAAGAGCGTCCTGCATGCGGGACGCTCTTTTTGTGTAAGGGCGTGAACAATCACGCTCTGAAGCGTGGCGGGGGCAGGGGGCCCGCGTCACATGAGAAGCCCGCAGGCAAGGGGCCTGTGGGGTAAAGGAGAACAATGACACTCGTATCCAAGACCTTTGAGCTGTACGGCAAGACCTACACCTTTGAGTCCGGCGAGCTTGCCAAGCAGGCCACTGGCGCCTGTCTGGTCAAGCAGGGCGACACCACGATGCTCGATACCGTGGTCGTCTCCAAGGAGCGCAAGAACTATGACTTCTTCCCGCTGACCGTCGACTTCAACGAGAAGATGTACGCTGCCGGCCGCATCCCGGGTGGCTACCTCAAGCGTGAGGGCCGTCCCAGCGAGAAGGCCACGCTCACCGCGCGCATGATCGACCGCCCGATCCGCCCGAGCTTCCCGGACGGCTTCCGCAACGAGGTGCACATCGTCGCCACCTCGCTCGTCGCCGACCAGGTCAACCCCTTCGACGTCATCAACGTCATGGGCGCTTCTTTGGCCATGACGCTCGGTGGCGTGCCCTTCGAGGGTCCGCTTGCCTGCGTGCGCATCGGCCGCAACGTGGAGACCGGCGAGTTTATCGTCAACCCCACTTATGAGGAGCGCGAGAACTCCGACCTGGACCTGGAGCTGGGCGGTTCTGCCGACTTCATCTCGATGGTCGAGGCCGGCGCCGAGGAGATCTCCGAGGACGACATGCTCGCCGCTATGAAGTTTGGCCAGGAGGCCCTCGCTGCCTTCTGCCAGGCCCAAGACGAGTTCGTCGCCGAGTGGGAGCAGGTCAACGGCGCTATCGTCAAGAAGGATTACCCGCTCGACCAGCCCGTCGAGGAGGTCCAGGAGCGCATTTTCGCCCACTACGACGAGATGGCCGCTGCCCTGCGCGACGCCGACAAGCTTTCCCGCATCGGTAAGGTCGAGGCTCTGAAGGAGTCCATCCGCGCCGAGTTCACCGACGAGGAGCAGGCCGCCTGGGAGCGCGAGATCCCCGTGGCGCTCAAGAAGCTCGAGAAGAAGGCCATGCGCACCATGGTCGTCGAGACCGGCGAGCGCGTCGACGGTCGTGCCGCCGACGAGATTCGCCCCATCATGGTGAAGGACAACTACCTGCCGCTCGTTCACGGCTCCGGCCTGTTCCAGCGTGGTCAGACCCAGGTGCTCTCCGTCCTGTCGCTCGGCATGCTCAACGAGGGCCAGCGTCTGGATACCATCGAGCCCACCGAGGGCAAGCGCTACATGCACCACTACAACTTCCCGCCGTTCTGCACCGGTGAGACCGGCCGCATGGGCAGCCCCAAGCGCCGCGAGATCGGTCACGGCAACCTGGCCGAGCGTGCCCTGCTTCCGGTGCTTCCCGACGAGAACGAGTTCCCCTACGCTATCCGTGTGGTCTCCGAGGTCATGGAGTCCAATGGCTCCTCTTCGATGGCTTCGACCTGCGGCTCCACGCTCGCCCTTATGGACGGCGGCGTGCCCATTAAGCGCCCGGTCTCCGGTATCGCCATGGGCCTGATCCAGGAGGAGGGCAAGACTGTGGTCCTGTCCGACATCCAGGGTCTCGAGGACTTCCTGGGCGACATGGACTTTAAGGTCACTGGCACCACCGAGGGCATCACCGCCCTGCAGATGGACAACAAGGCTACTGGCCTTACCTTCGACATCCTGGCCCGCGCCCTGCAGCAGGCCAAGGAGGGTCGCGCCTTCATCCTGCAGAAGATGCTTGATGTGATCCCCGAGCCGCGTCACACCACGCGCAGCACCGCTCCGCGCATCGTCTCCATCCAGGTTCCGACCGATAAGATCCGCGACGTCATCGGTTCCGGCGGCAAGGTTATCCGCGGCATCCAGGACGAGACCGGCGCTTCGGTCGACATCCAGGAGGACGGTACCGTCTTTGTCGGCGGCACCGGCGAGTCTGTCGATCAGGCTGTCGAGCGCATCAAGCTCATCATCAAGGTTCCCGAGCCGGGCGAGGAGTACACCGGTCGCGTGGTCTCCATCCAGCCCTTCGGCGCCTTCGTCAACCTGCTGCCCGGTAAGGACGGCCTGCTGCACATCTCCCGCGTCGCCAAGGGTCGTGTGGAGAAGGTCGAGGACGTCCTCAACGTGGGCGACGAGGTCAAGGTCGTCGTCATCGAGGTCGACGATCGCGGCAAGATCTCGCTCGATCGTCTCGACAAGCCCGAGGCCCCGGCTCGCGCCGAGGGTGCCTCCGAGGGCGACGGCGAGCACTTCCAGCGTCGCGAGCGTCCGCGTCGCGAGCGCTCCGAGCGCAGCGACCGTCCGCGCCGTCCCGGCGACAACGGAGGCCGCAAGCCCCGCCGTCACCACGACGCCGAGTAACAGCTAAACATAAGCAGCTCAACAAGGGCGACTCCGTACAGGGGTCGCCCTTTTGCTTGCGCCCGGGAGGGCCGCATATGAAGTTTCCTGCTCTACAGTCCTGCGCAAGACGGAAAGCACATTTAGTGCTTTCCTTTGCGTGCGGAACTCGCGATAAACTTCATATGCGTCCCTCCCGGGCGCAAGCAAAAGGGCTGGTTAACGCTGTTGGTCGCTTGCTGGTCTTCTGTTCTTAGTTGATATACTTTTTCGCATCTAACGCTTAGCCTAGGGGGTTGGCATGACAAATAAGGTTGAATGGGACCGCATGATTGCCGGGGAGCTCTATAGCCCCTATCGGGTTAACGACCATTCGTTTAGTAGGGTGCATGCGGCTCAGAAGTTGTTTAATGAGTCGGAGTATTGGGCTGATTCGAGCGCCTTTGAGGAACTAAAGAAGTGTTTTCGCGTTGCTCCGGACGATATGGTCTTAACGGCTCCCGTTTATTTTGATCACGGTGACAGGGTTTCGTTTGGTAACCATTTCTATGCGAATACCGGTTTGACGATTCTGGACGAAAATTACGTGACCTTTGGTGACAACGTCTTTCTAGGACCCCATGTGAGTATATTTACTGCTGGGCATCCAATTGACGCCGATGTGCGCAATCTAGACCTCGAGTATGCTAAGCCTGTCGTAATCGGCAACAACGTCTGGATGGGCGGCGGGGTGATTATCAATCCGGGCGTATCAATCGGAGACGATGTGGTCATAGCCTCAGGTTCAGTTGTTGTTAAAGACGTTCCAAGCCACGTCATCATCGGCGGCAATCCAGCTCATATCATTCGAGAGATTACCGACAGCGATCGTAAGCTCTGGCAAGGCCAGCTGAATGCCTACAACGAGGCAATTGGATCATAGCCTCGGCATTCCCGCAGATAAAACCTACTAAAACAAACCTATCCCTTATTGGCAGGTTTCCCGTGGGGCGGGCACTGATGAAGTTTATCGCGAGTTCCGCACGAACAGGAGGCCACTTAATGTGGCCTCCGTCGTGAGCAGGACTGTAGAGCAGGAAACTTCA
>CABUSH010000027.1 GCA_902494195.1 uncultured Collinsella sp.
GGCCTGGTTCGCGCGCTCCGAGGGAGCCGAGCCGTGAGGAAGAGCCCTGCGGGGATCATCCACGCCGCGGTCACCGTGTTGGCGAGCGCGCAGAGGAGCATCGTGAGCGTGCCCGCGGCCGTGAGGCCCTGCGAGGAGAACGCCGATCCCGCGAGGTAGATGCCGAAGACCACGAGGTTCGAGAGCGTGCAAAGCGCGAGGCACCAGAGCGCCTTGGCCCACCAGGCGCGCCCGAGCGGGAAGCCCAGGCCCAGAAGCCCCCGCATCCGCGTGCGCGCGTCCGCCCGCGCGACGCACGCCACCACGAGCGAGAGAGACACGGGCAGGAAGAGCGCGTACCAGTAGTTCCACGCGCTGAAGATCTGCACGCCCCGGTAGGGCATCGCGCCGAGCAGCGGCATCGGCAGCGCCATGAGCACGGCCAGGCGAACCGGTGCCGCGTGGCGCGACTTCAGGGCCTCGGCGCGCAGGCCCGCGAGCAGGCCGCCTTTCTCGCCCGTCATGCCGCCACCTCCCCGCGTGCTCGTCGCCCTTCCCGACAGACGCTCATGAAGAGTTCCTCGAGGTCCTGCCCGGGTCGAAGCGCATCCTCGTAGGCGAGGCGCCCCCCGTAGATGATGCCGATGGTGTCCACCATCTGCTGCACCTCGGAGAGGATGTGGCTCGAGACGATCACCGTCGTGCCCGCCGCCGCGAAGCCGCGGATCTGGTCGCGCAGCTCCTCGATGCCGATGGGGTCGAGGCCGTTGGTGGGCTCGTCGAGCACGAGCAGGCGTGGCCGGGCGATCAGCGCCAGCGCGAGCCCCAAGCGCTGCCGCATGCCCATCGAGAAGCGCCCGGCGCGCTTCTTCCCGGTGTCCGCGAGGTCCACGGCGGCGAGCACCTCATCTATGCGGCTCTCGGGAAGGCCCAGCAGCGTGGTGCGCACGCGCAGGTTCTCGCGCGCGGTGAGGTTGGGGTAGAGCGGCGCCTCCTCGATGAGGCTGCCGATTGCGTAGAGGTCCTCGCGGCGCCAGGCGTGCTCGGCAAAGAGGATCTCCCCGGCCGTCGGCCGCAGCATCCCGCAGATCATCTTGAGCGTTGTCGACTTGCCGGCGCCGTTGGGGCCGAGCAGCCCGTACACCTCGCCCTCGCGGATATGAAGGCTCACGTCGGCCACGGCATCCTGCGCCTGGTCGCCGCGGCCGAAGCGCTTGGTGAGCCCGCGCGTCTCGAGCATGTAACCCATGGGTTCGTCCTTTCTCTTCCGGGCGCGCGGGCCGAGTCGCCGTGCCCGCGCGCCTTACCTTTCGGGTTCACCATCCATGGTGGGGCGCGTTTCTAACGAAGCCGTAACGGCCGTTGGGCTCTTTTGGTGCCAGCCCTTCTCGACCCGTACGCATTTGCTTAAAGCAACAACTTTCCCGATCGATGTAATCACCGAATCAAAACGTGTAAACCAGCCACCAAAGATGCCGAAAAATGTCGCTTTTGGAGGCGGATGTACACGAATGCAAAATCCCCCGCCGCCCAAAAGCGCCATCCACATGTCTGGACTCTCTATGGCTGCGCTGGATAGACATCGCCGGAACGGGTATAGTATCGAAAGTTTTGTCGTTAACCAGCGGGGGAGTCCTGTGGGCATCAAAAAGAAGATCAAAAAGGAGCTTATCGGCACTTCCGATTACCCGTCGAATAAGATCTTTACGATCTCCAATTTCATCACCTTTACGCGCCTGATCCTCACCCTGGTATTTCTGTACCTGTTTGTGACGGATAACAACCGCGTCATCGCCATCGCAATCTACGCCGCTGCCGCCTCCACCGACTGGATGGACGGCCAGATCGCCCGCATGACTAAGACGGTCTCGTGGCTCGGCAAGGTCATGGATCCTATTTGCGACCGTGCGCTGCTGTTCACCGGCGTCTTAGGACTGGTGGTCCGCGGAGAGCTGCCCATCTGGGTCTGCGTGCTCATTATTGGCCGTGACATCTATCTGGGCATCGGCACGCTTATCGTGCGTCATTATCACCGTCGCCCCATCGATGTTGTCTTCCCCGGAAAGATTGCCACAGCGCTGCTCATGACTGGTTTCTCGCTCATGCTGCTCGGTTTCCCCGTTATTGACGGCCTGCATCTTCTACCTTCAACCCTCGCGGCATTCCCGGGTCTCAACGGAAGCTCGGTGCCCCTCGGCATCTTCTTTGTGTACGGCGGCGTGATCTTCTCCATGCTCACGGCTGTCATCTACTCCATTAAGGGCGGAGTGGCCATTAAACAGGCTCTCGCGCATCCCGAGGACGAGGACATCGACTTTCTGAACCCCGAAATCGAAGACTGATTCGTTGGGGTATGATTACGTACGGTTCATTATTTGCGGCACGTCCGCGATAAGTTAGGGGTTGTCATGGACAACATGGTTAACAATATGCCTCAGAATGATAAGACTGCTGACGCTACCTGCGTATTCCGCGTGCCTTCAAGCGACGTCACCGTTCCCGACCTCATGGCCAACGTGCGCATCAACGCCCCCGTTCTGTCCATCGTCAAGGGTCCGCAGACTGGTGCCGCCTTTGAGCTCGAGGACGACGTGACCACCATCGGCCGCGATCCCGCGAACGGCATCTTCCTCAATGACATGACTGTTTCGCGCAGCCACGCGCGCATTATTCGCGAGGGCCTCGGCGCTCGCATCGAGGACCTGGGCTCGCTCAATGGTACCTGGGTCGACGGTGCCATCGTCAATGCAGCCCCGCTGCACGACGGTTCTTCCGTTCAGATCGGTACGTTTACGCTCATCTACCACGAGAGCACGCCGGAGCGCATCGAAACCGGTGAGTAGGGCATGGCCGAACGCAACTATCTGAGTATCGGCCAAGTCGTCAACCTACTTCGAGGCGCATACCCCGATCTTTCGAACTCAAAAATTAGATTTCTAGAGGATGAGGGGCTCATTACCCCTCATCGTACGCCTAAGGGATACCGTCAGTACTCCAAGGAAGACGTTGATCGCCTGGAGGTCATTCTGCACTTGCAGAAGACTCGCTACATGCCGCTCAACGTGATTAAGCAGCGCTTGGAAAACGCCACGGACCTGTCAACGCTCGCCTACGAGGTGGGCTTGCTGTCCGATGTTCCGCTCAAGACGGAGCCCAAGGAGACTAAGCAAAAGCTGCATCCCATCGAGACCATTCCCGATATGCTGGGCGTCGAGATTTCGTTTATCCGCTCGCTCGCCGAGAACGACCTCATTCGCATCATCAAGAGTCCGCAGAATCGTGAGCTCGTCGATGGTCGCGATTTTCCGATCATCCGTTACTGCTCCGAGCTGTCACGCTTCCATATCGAGCCGCGCAACCTGCGTCAGTACGTGTCTTCCGCCAACCGCGAGTCCTCGATGTTTGAGCAGGTGCTCGTGAGCATGCTCGGAATGGATACCTCCGATGACGAGCGCGATGCCAAGCTCGAGCGTGCGTTTAAGAAGCTTCACGACCTGACGGAAGGTGTGCACACTGCGCTGCTCAAGAACCGCGTTTTTGAGTCGCTTAACGCCGTGGTCGAGGACGCCGACATCGATGCACTCGATGAGGAAATCACTCGCTCCGAGTCCACCAAGGCCAAAAACGAAGAGATAGCCGCGCCGGCTTCGCACGAGGATTCTCTCGTCAAGCCGCTCAAGGTCGTCGCCCCTTCGCAATCCGGCACCGCCGCCGCGGACAAGTAATCGCTGCCGAAATTTCGGCGACCCATTGAAAGGTCATGCAATGTACGACTTCGAATCTCAAATCGTCGACATCCCCGACTATCCCGAGCCCGGAGTCATCTTTAAAGACATCACGCCGCTCTTTGGCAATCCCGAGGCGCTCAAGGCCATGATCGATTCCCTCGCCGAGCACTTTGC
Organism: uncultured Collinsella sp.; assembly: GCA_902494195.1. Taxonomy (GTDB): domain Bacteria; phylum Actinomycetota; class Coriobacteriia; order Coriobacteriales; family Coriobacteriaceae; genus Collinsella. The sequence continues at coordinate 3,882 of CABUSH010000027.1, forward strand.
CGGCATGGGAATCACCAAGGTCGTGGGTCCCGAGGCTCGCGGCTTTATGGTTGGCGTACCGGTGGCTGTAGCCCTTGGCGCCGGCTTTGTTCCCGCACGTAAACCGGGCAAGCTGCCGCGCGAGACCGTGAGCCAGAGCTACGAGCTCGAGTACGGCACCGATTCAATTGAGATCCATGCCGACGCTATCAGCTCTAAAGATACCGTGTTGATTCTGGACGACTTGGTCGCGACGGGCGGAACCGTCGAGGCAACAGGTAAACTGGTGCGAGATATGGGCGCAAAGCTTGTCGGTTACGGTTGTATCCTTGAGCTTGCGTTTCTCAACCCGCGCGAGAAGCTCATGTCGTCTAATGACGATGTGGAGCTCTTTAGTCTGGTGACGGTGGACTAGCCGTTACCCTTAGTTACTGGAAAGGAAGCTACATGCGCACAGCAAACACGCACAAAAACATGGCACGCTGCGCTGCTACGGCAACCCTCGCTTGTGTTTTGGGCTTGGGCCTCGCGGCTCCTGCCTACGCCGATACCGCATCCGACCTTGCCGCTGCTCGTACGAAGCTCGAGCAGATCGGTACCCAAACCCAGCAGATTTACGATGAGCTCGCCACGCAGACGCAGGCACTCGATCAGACTGCTGGCGAGATCACGCAAAAGCAGCAGGAGATCGCCGATGGTCAGGCCAAACTCTCGACCTATGTCGCCGGCGAGTACAAAACCGGCGGTCTGAGCCTGCTTCAGGTTCTGACGGGTGTCGATGATCTGAGCGATATGCTCAACCGTTTGTTCTACTACGGCAAAGTTTCCGATAAGCAAGCTCAGACCATTCAAGAGGTCAAGGAGCTTAAGCAGCAGCTCACCGATAAGCAGGCCGAGCAGGAGAAGAACGTCGCCACCACGCAAAAGAAGGTTGACGAGCTTAACGCCCAGCAGGCTCAAGCCCAGAACGTCGTAAACTCCCTGGATTCGCAGCTTCAGGCCGAGCTTGCCGCAGAGGCCGAGGCCAACGCCGCGCTGCAGGCTGGCATCAACGCTAGCACCGCCGAGAAGGCCACGGTGAGCAACGAGACTGCCGGTACGACCGAGAACACCAACAACGGTGGCCAGACCAGCAATAACAACAACCAGGGCGGCAACACTCCGGCTCCTACGCCGGCACCTGCTCCGACGCCGCAGCCCTTCACGCCTGCTCCGGCTCCGACGCCTTCTGCTCCGAGCCAGTCCGTCGATGGCGGTTCTGTTGTCTCGCGTGCATACAGCAAGCTTGGTTGCGCCTATTCTTGGGGCGGAATTGGCCCGAACAGCTTCGACTGCTCTGGTTTTGTTAGCTATTGCCTCACTGGTCGCTATTGCCGCCTGGGCACCACGGGCACCTTTATGGGCTGGACGCGTGTGTCCGATCCGCAGCCCGGTGACGTTGTGGTCAACTCGTACCACACCGGCATTTACATCGGTGGTGGTCAGATGATTCATGCTTCCGACTACAACACGGGTGTTATTATCAGCTCCGTTGCCGCCGGCATGAACAACAACTACATCTTCGTGCGCTATTAAGTCATCTTACACAGCGTGTGAATGTGGACCTCGTGGCTTTAAGTCGTGAGGTCCATTCTTTTTTCTCTGATCTTGTACGGCTATCTAGTATTCAAAACTAGATAGCCGTACATTCAGTTTGCAAGATGGCTATAATTGTTGAGGAACAATTAGAAAGGACCCTCTATGAGCTGGGCACTTATCTCCGATTCAAGCTGTAACCTCCGCGATTGGCAACCGACCGCGCCCCATACCACCTTTGCATTTGCGCCCCTCAAAATTCGAGTGGGGGAGCGTGAATTCGTCGATGACCTTTCGCTCGATGTTCATGAGCTCAACTGCGCTGTTCAGGCGGAGACGAACGCTTCTTCGAGCGCTTGTCCCAGCGTAGGGGAGTGGGCCGAGCTCTTCAAATTGGCAGACAAGACCATCTGCATGCCGATCTCTGAGGGCGTGTCGGGCAGCTACAACGCGGCAGCCACGGCTCGCGATATGGTTCTTGCCGAGGAGCCCGACCGACAGATTCATCTAGTCAATTCACGTGCAGCTGGCGGCAAAATGGACCTCATTTTATTGCTGTTCGACCGCTATCTTGCAAGCAACCCGGATGTCTCATTCGAGGACGCTTGCGCATACTTCGATAGCCTTGAGCAGAACAGCAAAATCCTCTTCAGCTTGTGCAATTACGAAAACCTCGCCAAAGCCGGACGTATCCCTAAGGCAGCCGGCGTCATTGCCAACAAGCTCAATATCCGCATTTTAGGCACGGCGAGTGAGGCCGGTAAAATCGAACTCGTCGGGCACACTCGTGGCGAAAAAAAGATGCTCAACAAAATCATCGACACGATGGAAGCCGAGGGCTTTACGGGCGGTGAGGTCGTCATAGATCACGTTGAGAACGAAGCTGGAGCCCAGGCGCTTACTGATCGCATAGTCGAGCATTGGCCCGGCTCCAAGACCATCATCATGCCCTGCAACGGCCTGGATTCCTATTACGCCGAGATGCACGGCCTCATCATCGGCTACGGCATGGGCGTAGCTTCGGGCAAATAAAGTCCAACCAAGCAAAAATACGGGCGGGACAAAGCGACAGATGCCTCTTTATCCCGCCCGTTTTATACGTCGACTAGCTATTAAACCCGTTGAACTTGAGATAGCTCATCAGGTACGCCTTCGAAACGAAGGACGATACCGCGCTGCGCACAAGCAGCGACTCACGCGTTACCTGATGCGCCGTATCGGGCACGGGAGTCTGCTCGACGGAAAACGCCGCACGAATCGATGCCTCGAGCTGATCGACCACATAATCAAAGGCCGTCGGGGCATCGTAGCTCAAACGCTGAATGTTAAAGAGTGCCTGCACAGCAGCAATAGGTAGCACCTGCTTAAAGATGCAGATAGCGATCAGGCGGGCAATCTGCTCGCGGCCATATTGCTTTTTGACCGGAGCAGGCACCAGGCCAACCTTTACGTAGTTATTGATCATCGATGGCGTAATGACAGGCTGCTCAACGCAAATGGACAGCGGCTCCATCCACAGCGCAACATACTCAATGACCTGGTCGCGGTAGAGCGTCACATTGGGCAACTGGTCATAGCGCGGCAGACTCAACGTATTGAGTTTGCGTACGATATCGGACTGAATAAATGCATCGGGCAACACAGTGGGCTGAATATCCTCAGGCTTAATGCTGACCGACGAATCAGACATCGGAATAACGTGTTTTACGTGGTTCATAAAGGTCCTCCGTTCATTTTCTATATTGTATTCTAGGTTATCTAGTTTTGCATACTATATAACCGGAAAGTAAAAGTGGTTGGACAGCACATTGATACACCGTCCAACCACTTTGTTAAAAGACAACAACCTTACATAAGATATATTATCGTACTTATCCGCGGAGAAATGCATATGCGCTTGTTGCCGCTATGGCTCCATCAGAAACAGCGGTCACAACCTGGCGTAAACGTTTGGAACGGATATCGCCAGCGGCAAATAGACCTGGCGTGCGGGTCGCCATGGATTCATCAGTCAGAATGCCGCCATCAGGCGCCAGATCAACTAGATGCTCAACAAGCTCGGTATGGGGCTGCGTTCCGGTAAAGACAAAGATGCCAAACGAGCCGGGCTCAAATGACTCGGTATGAGTCTCGCCGGATGCATTGTCCTTAAAGGTAATCGTCGTTGGCATGGCTTCGCCCGATAGCTCCACAATACTAGTTTGGTACCTAACTGTAATATTGTCCTTTGCGAGTACTTTCTGAACAACACCATCGGGCGCACGGAACTGGTCGCGGCGCAGCACGATGGTCACACTGCTGGCGATTTCTGACAAGAACAGGGCTTCCTCGCAGGCGGCATTGCCGCCACCGATGACAAAGACCTGTTTACCGCGAAAGAACATGCCATCGCACGTCGCGCAATACGAAACACCGCGACCGCGATACGTATCCTCGCCAACAAAACCAGCAGATCGCGGCGTAGCACCCATGCAAGCGATAACACTCGAGGCCAGCGTATCGCCCATATCATGATGCACCGTAAACAGCGCTGTATCGGCATCGTAATCGATACCCGTAACCATGCTCCATGCAACCTGTGCTCCCAGGCCCTCTGCGTGTTGCTGAAAACGCTCGCCGAGTTCGGCGCCACTCAAGAGCGGAATGCCCGGATAGTTCTCGACCTCATTGGTTGTGGCGATCTGCCCTCCCGACATGCCCTGTTCAATCACGGTCGTCGTTAGGTTGGAGCGCGAAGCGTAAATGGCGGCAGCATAGCCCGCGGGGCCGCCACCGATAATAGCAACATCGATCGGCTGATGGGTAGTCATGAAGAGACCTCCTGTCGAAAGATTGGCGTTCTTTGCGCTCATACCCAAATTTACGTGAACGTGACACTCATGCACTACAATGATAAATCCGTGTTACAACGTCGAAGGGGAGTTATCGATGGATCAGACGCAGACGGGCGACGACGCTCCCCTGCCCATGCAAGCCACTCCCCAACCGGAGCAAATGACCGTTTTACCTGCACAAAAACCCCTGGTAACCATTGTGCACGCATCGGTTGGATCGGGCCACAAAGCCGCCGCCAACGCGATTGCACAAGCATTTGACCTTATCCGTGGCACCAAGGGAATCCCTGAGGATATTGAAATTGAAGTGCTCGATATCCTTGATTTTGGACGTATTAAATTCGACGGCAATAAGACCGCGGCTTCTTTTACGGGAGCCACACGCCCCATTTACGACCTGACCTGGCGATATACGCTTACGGGACATCTTCTCTGGGGTGGCGGCACGGCATGGTCACGTATTATGTTCCCTGCCTTCAACGAATATGTCCGCACCCGCAGGCCCATAGCCGTGGTTGCAACACACATTACGGCAGCCAACGTCGCTGTGGGCGCCCGTGTAATTACGGGTATCGATTATCCAGTCATCTGCGTACCAACAGACTATGAAGTCGAAGGCTTTTGGCCCCACAAGGACACCGACCTGTTCTGCGTAGCCAACGAATTTATGGCCGAGACACTTCGCCCCCGTAAAGTTCCCGAGACCAAAATCCGCATTACAGGCATCCCCATTCGCGCCGGGTTTGATACGGACTACAATCGCGATGAAGAACTCGAGAAGTTCAATCTCCCCGCTGACAAGACCGTTGTGTTGGTGATGGCCGGTGCCAGTTTGCCTCAACCGTACGTTCGCTTTCGCGCGGAGATGGACCGCACACTCCCCTTCCTGCGCAGCTTCGAGGACATGCACTTTATCTTTTTGCCGGGCAAGGATAAGGAATACGCCACCCGCCTCAAGACGCTCTTCGACGCCATGAAGCTCGACAACGTCACGGTTCTGGACTACGTGGACGACATGGCGGCCCTCATGCACGGCTGCGACCTGGCAATCCTCAAATCGGGCGGACTCACCGTCACTGAGTGCCTGTGCGCGCATCTGCCGATGATTCTGCTGGGCAAATCATACGGTCAGGAAAAGGCCAACACAACGATGCTCACCGGCATGGGCGCCAGCATGCACGTCACCACCGCACGAGAACTCATCGTGACGTTGCGCCATCTCCACGATCATCCGGAGTCGCTCAAGGCACTGCTCATCAATGGCGAAGTCCTGCGCCGTCCCCACGCAGCCGAAGACATAGCCATCGCAACCATGGAGCTCGTAGGCAAACCCCAAAAGCGCAAACGAGCCTTCTGCCGCTTCTACTGGGGCGATAAACCCGCGCATATTCGCTAGGGTCTTAATGTCCGCTAGCCTGCGGGAGGCCCTATATATCATCCCGTGCTCAAACATTCTCGCTTCGCTGCGAAACTGCGCGCGGGACGATATATAGGGCCTCCCGCAGGCTAGCTGCGTTAACGTACTAGCAGCTATACCAGATTCCCCACCACTAGAACCTGCAAAGGGGACCCAGAAAATATAAATACAGTAAGTCGATGCGACAAAGGAGGCGTCCCTTTATCGCATCGACTTACTAGAAAAGTAAATATTGTTTCAAGCTGGTAGCCGCCCGCCCGGGGCTTACCTATATCGTTCCACGCGCAGTTTCGCAGCGAGCGAAGCGACGCGAGAATGTTTGAGCATGGAATGATATAGGTAAGCCCCGGGCGGGAGGGATACAAGCGTCCCTAGGCGACGCCGCTGGAGCCGAAGCCTCCGTTGCCTCGGTCGGTTTTATCCAGTTCGTCTACCTCTATGAGGTTAACCGTGGGGACTTCTTGGATGACGAGTTGGGCTATGCGGTCGCCTTTGTTGATTTGGATGTTGTTGGAGGGGTCCAGGTTGATGAGGATAACCTTGAGTTCTCCTCGGTAGTGGGCGTCGATGAGGCCAGGCGTATTGACTATAGACAGACCCTGTTTGATGGCGAGACCGCTACGGGGCTGGACGAAGCCGGCGTAGCCATCGGGCAGGGCGATGGCCAGCCCAGTAGAGACCAGACGGCGTTCGAAGGGCTTCAGGACGCAGTCCTCGTTGGAGCGCAAATCCAAGCCGGCATCGGTGGGATGGACGTATTTGGGAAGCTCGACGGTGGGGTCGAGACGCTTTATGTTGACGGTAATGTTGGACATGGAATCACCTTAGCTTGTCGAGCTCTTGCAGAAACTCATCGACGTCTTTGAAATCGCGGTAGACCGAGGCAAAGCGGATGTACGCCACCTTGTCGATCTTGGCCAAACGCTTGAGCACCATGTCACCCAACTCATGGGACGTGACGGCCGTCAGCGTGCGAGAGCGCAGCTCGACCTCGATGTCGTCGATAATCTCATTGAGCTTCTTAGTGTCGATATCGCGCTTGATGGTGGCGCGCATCAAGCCGACGAGCAGCTTATTGCGATCGAACCGCTGCTTGGTTCCGTCTGACTTAATGACCTCGATTGGGTCTTCGCATCGCTCAAACGTTGTAAAGCGATAGTTACACGAGCAACATTCGCGACGGCGCTTAATGGTGTTATTTGACTCCTGCATACGGGAATCAACGACGCGGGTATGTGCCTTGCCACATTTGGGACAGCGCATGGTACCTCCTCTTAAACGATAACAAGGGTACCATGCGCAGCGCGATAATGATTACGAACGAGCAGGAACCTTAAGATGCGCACCGGCGGCGAGCGAACCATGCTCCAGATGATTGACGTTACGGATCATGTCGGAAGTCTCTTGCGTGGAAAGGCCTTCGATGGGATATTCCTCGGCAAGCGACCAAAGAGAATCGCCAGGCTGAACGCGAATGGTCTCGTAGGTAACGTTGGAAACGGACTCGGCATACGCGGCGTGACGAGCGCTAAAGACCAACGTAGCGAGGACAACGAAGAGCGTAAGCGAAACGGCAACAGCGACAATCGTCGGAACCTTCAGGGCAACGCGGGCCGGCGCGACTGCAGCCTGCTGATTGCGAGCAGACTTTACGGTCAAAGGCTGAAAGCCGGAGCGGCCACCCTGAACAACAGTAAAAGTGGGTTCCGCAGGCATCTCGAGCTTAAGGGCGAGGTTTCCCTGGACCATATTCGTTGCTTTCATCATGTTCTCCTCTCGCGTGTTTTGCTGAGAACAGTTTTATCAAGCCGCGCGGACAAAAATGTCTAGCGCGAGAACGAATGTTCGGTTATTATTATCTTCGAACAGTTGTTCCTGTCAAGCAAAATTCGAACATTTGTTTGACATGGGTAGAGAGGATGCCCTGATGGCTCGCAAAATTACCAAGCGTCAGCAGCAAATTTACGACTTCATCAAGGAATATCAGCAGGAGAAGGGTTATCCGCCCAGCGTGCGCGAGATGGCTTCTGCCGTGGGACTTTCCTCCCCCAGCACCGTGCACGCCCATCTATCTGCCCTGGAGGCGCGCGGGCTACTCAAGCGCGATGCCACCAAACCGCGCGCCCTGGAACTCTTTAACGAGGACGGTTCCTCTGTCTCAATTTCTAAATCTGACGAGCCCACCGCACCTCGCGGAACGGTCTCGCTACCGCTCGTTGGTCGCGTCGCGGCTGGGATTCCCATTCTGGCCGAGCAGAATATCGAAGACACTTTTACTATCCCGACCGAAATCGCCACCGATCAGGGTTCCTTTATCCTTGAGGTGCATGGGAGCTCAATGATCAATGTCGGCATCTTCAATGGCGATTACATCATCGTCCGTGAACAAAAGAGCGCCATGAACGGCGAAATTGTCGTGGCCATGATTGATGGTTCAGCGACCGTCAAGACGTTCTACAAGGAGCAGGGACGCGTACGCCTGCAGCCCGAGAATGACACCATGGAGCCTATCTATGCAACGAATCCCGTTATCTTGGGCAAAGTCGTCGGCTTGATGCGCCGGTTCTCGTAATGCAAAAACGCATCACCATCTTTGATACCGTCCGCGGGTTTACGATGATTTCAATGGCAGGTTTTCACGCTTGCTACGATCTCGCCTACCTGTACGGTTGGGATATGCCCTGGTTTACCCAGACTGTCTTTCAAGACGTCTGGCGCGCCAGCATCAGCTGGGTATTTTTGTTTATCGCAGGTTGGATGTGCACGCTCTCACGCAACAATGCTAAACGAGCGTCCAAGTACGCTGCCGCAGCTTTGGTCGTCTGGATCGCAACAACGCTCGTATCGGTCGACGATTCAGTGAACTTTGGCATCATTTATTGCATGGCGGCGTGTACCGCTGTGGCAGCCGTAGCACGACCGATGCTTAAGAAAGTGCCCAGCACATGGGGCATCGCGATATGCCTCGCTCTCTTCGTGGCGACATGGGGCATCCCGAAATCGACCTATTCATTCCCCTATTTGGCGTGGCTAGGATTTCCCGGCCCCCGGTTTGTTTCAGGCGACTATTATCCAATCATCCCGTTCATATTCATGTACCTCACAGGATACTTTACTGCGCGTACCGCTCAAAGATGTGAACATCCCGCACCAAGCTGGGTCTACGCCAATCCCATCCCGGCGCTCACCAGCCTTGGACGTCATGCACTCCCCTTTTATCTGCTGCATCAGCCCATCATACTGGGCATTTTGGAGCTCGCCTACTCGGTGCGATAACGCTCAAGCCGAGGTGCAATACGAGCCGGCAGTTTCGCCACAATACGAACGCCATCCTCAAGATATTCCTCGTGTAAAAGGGTCCCCTGCTCATGCACGAGCGTGATGAGCGCACCTTCGCGATATGGAATGTCGGCAGAAAGCAGCACATCAGTGGCAGCTGCCTCACGAGCAATGCGATCGACGAGATCGTCGAGCCCCTCGCCCGTTTGGGCCGAGAACAGAACAGCTTCCGGATAACGACGACGGAAACTCAATCGATCGACGCTATCGAGAAGATCGATTTTATTGAATACGGTCAGCGTTAAACGCTCTCCGGCGCCGATCTCATCAAGCACGCGGTCGACAGCCTCCAGCTGCCGCTCATAGTCCTCGTCAGACGCATCTACGACTTTGAGAATTAGATCGGCACCCAACACCTCGGACAGTGTCGATTTAAAGGCATCGACCAGACCATGCGGCAGCTTTTGAATAAAGCCGACGGTATCGGTAATCGTCATGCCGCGACCGCCAGGCAGGCGATACGAACGCGTCGTCGGGTCGAGCGTAGCAAACAACTTGTCCTGCGAAAGTACCGTAGAGCCGGTCAGACGATTGAGCAACGTCGATTTACCGGCATTGGTATAACCGGCTAACGCGACGCGAAACGCCGGTGACTCAATGCGGTTCTTGGATTGAACATCGCGACGCTGTTCAACCTGCTTGAGCTCACGACGAAGCGCAGCGATCTTATTACGAATGAGGCGACGGTCGACCTCGAGCTGACTTTCGCCCTGACCAAAGCGTGAGCCGATGCCGCCGCGCGTCTGTTCTTTGGCAAGATGACTCCACATGCCACGCAGACGAGGCAACAGATATTGAAGCTGTGCCAGCTGTATCTGTAGGCGTCCCTCACGCGTCTGAGCATGAAGGCCAAAGATATCCAAGATCAGTGCAGTACGATCGATAATCTTTACCGGCTCGCCCACGGCTTTCTCCAAATAGGATTGCTGCGAGGGCGTCAGGTCGTCGTCAAAAATAACGACATCGGCATCCATGCGATGTACCAGGCCGCACAGCTCTTCAACCTTACCGGAACCGATAAACGATTTAGGATACGGCTTTACCAAACGCTGCGATAAGCGTTCCACGCACTGGGCACCAGCCGTGTGGGCAAGACGCTCCAGCTCATCAAGCGAGCGATCGAGCGGCCATGCATTGTCGCGCCATTCAACACCAACCAAAATGGCACGCTCGGGCTCGGGTGCCGTGGGAACAAGAGGAAAACGGGCCATTAGGCAGCCTCAATACGATGCAGGATATCCTCAACGACCTCATCGATCGTAAATTTATCCATATCAAACCACACGATACGGTCATCGCGCTTAAACCACGAAAGCTGACGCTTGGCATAACGACGCGAACGCATCTTAATGAGTTCGCGAGCCTCATCCATGCTCATCACACCATTGAAAGCATCGATGATCTCTTTATAGCCAATTGCCTGCATCGACGTCAGGGCATCTCCCAGCCCCTGGTCCATAAGACCGCGGACCTCATCGACAAGACCCTGCTCAAACATCAGATCGACACGCAGGTTAATGCGCTCGTAGAGCACCTCGCGATTACGCGTCAGACCAAACCACAGAGCGTGATAATGCTCGCGCGGAACACTAAACTGCGACTTTTGCTGCGCATAGGAGACGCCATCATCGTGCATTTCGAGCGCGCGAATCACGCGGCGAACATTATGGGGGTGGATGACCGCAGCGGACTCGGGATCACGCTCGGCAAGCAGGGCATGCAGTTCTTCCTCGCCAATACGCTCGGCAAGCTCCTGATAGCCCACACGACGATCGTCCTCAAGTTCACCCGAGGGAAAGTCCATCTCATCAAGGGCGGCCTTGAGATACAGCCCCGTACCTCCACAAAAAACCGGCAGGCAACCCAAACCAAGGAGACGTTCAACATGCGCGCGAGCGTCAGCCTGATAAAGCGCAGCAGAATATGCCACACCCGGCTCTACAATGTCGACAAGACGCAGCGGCGCCGTACACTCATCGGGCGCCATCTTTGCGGTACCGATGTCCATGCCGCGATAGATTTGCATCGCATCACACGACAGCACTTCGGACGAAAGACGAGCGGCCAAACGGTCGGCAACATCACTCTTACCTACCGCCGTCGGACCAACGATCGCAACGGCGGAAAGACCTGCCCCGGGAGAAACCATTAGCGCGGCTCGCCCACAACGGAGCCGGACAAATACCAGGTCTTGGCAACGTCAACGTCAACATCAACGATCTTGCCAACAAGCTGATCGATGCTGTAACCCTCGGGGATAGGCGCATGCACGGTCTGATTCTTGGGACTCTTGCCCAGCAGGACCGCGTCGTTCTTTTTACTCGTTCCCTCAATGAGCGCCGGCACCAAAGTATGAAGCTCGCCCTGGTTATACTCGTGTGCCGTGGTCTCGATAACCTTAACCAGGCGGTTGAAACGCTCGAGAATAACCTCATGCGGCGTAGGATCGTCAATCTCTGCGGCCGGGGTACCAGCGCGCTTGGAATAGATGAAGGTATAGGCCTGAGCATAGCGGACCGTCTCGGCAAGTGAGAGCGTCTGCTCAAAGTCTTCTTCAGTCTCGCCCGGGAAACCAACGATAATGTCGGTCGAGAGCGCGATATCGGGCATGCGGTTGCGGATGCGATCGACAAGGCCCAGATAGTCCTCGCGTGTATAACGGCGATTCATCTCTTTGAGGATGCGCGTGGAGCCCGACTGAACGGCCAAGTGAAGCTGCGGCATGACGGCGGGCGTCTCGGCCATAGCGTCGATGGTCTCGGGCAGCAGATCCTTAGGATGAGAAGAGGTAAAGAAGATGCGCTCGACGCCCGTATCGCCCACCGCGCGCAGCAAATCGGCAAAACGCGGCTTGCCAAACAGATCGCGACCATATGAGTTAACGTTTTGGCCCAGCAGCGTAATCTCACGCACACCCTGGCGCACCAAAGCGGTCACCTCGTCGACAATCTCCTCGAAGGGGCGGCTTTTTTCGCGACCGCGCACGTACGGCACGATGCAATAGGTGCAGAAATTATTGCAGCCTGTCATGATGGGCACCCAGGCGTGATACTGGGTCTCGCGATGCCACGGCATGCTCATGGCATCCGTATCCTCATGCTCGTTGGTGCGGATATGACGCTTACCATCAAGGAACGCCTCGGCAATGAGCTCGGCCACATGTGCGATAGAATGCGTGCCAAAGATGACATTGACGTTATCGACGTTGGTGAGCAGGCCCTCGCCATCACGCTGCGCGATGCAGCCGCCCACGGCAACCACACGCTTGCCCGAAGGCGAAGGCGGCAGGCTTTTGCAGGAATTGCACTGACCGTACAGGCGAGTATCGGCGGCCTCACGCACACAGCATGTCATGAAGACAACGATATCGGCATGCTCGGGATCGAGCGCCATGAGGCAACCATACGAATCGAGCAGACCGCTCACGCGCTCAGAGTCGTGCTGATTCATCTGGCAGCCAAAGGTGCGGATAAAGTAGGTTTTACCGGCAAGAATATCGCGTACGGAACGCTGGTCCATGTGCATAAGTCCTAACGATGGGGAGAGGGGGGGGCGAATCGAGGCAAGCAGAAGCTATGCCACAGGCTTAACATCATCCATGACGACGTTATCCATAGCAGCTCGATTGATCTGGTGAACGTAAATAGAAAGACGGATGGCCGTGCGCGACTCCCCGTTAATAAGGATGTCGGAGAACACGGGCGCGCAGGAAATATCAAATCCGGTTGGAATCAAAAAACCGCGCGCAATAGCCACGGCCTTTATGGCCTGGTTGACCGCACCGGCGCCGACACACTGGATGTTGACGGGTACACCATCCTTGACCATGCCGGCGATGGCGCCGGCAACGGACGCGGGCGATGATTTGCTTGATACCTTCAGGCAATCCATGAAGAAACTCCTGCGTTTAAAAGTACGTTTTAACTGCAATAACTTTATCGTACCGAGTGGACTCGGTAAAGGCACTATTCCTCTTTGGCAAGATCGAAGGTCACGGTGATTCGATCACGTGAAACGCGAATCTTTGGGTCGCCGCAAAGGTTGAGATAGTACCGGGCGGCAAGGTCATTAAAGTCGCGCTCCACAGCACGCGAAAACTGTGCCATGTCATCCTTGGCAATACGTAGCCCGCGACGATCTTTCGCAAGATCGACAGGAGCCGGCGCATGCGAGGAAGAATCACGCTCGCGCAGCAAACGCGCGGTCACACCGCGAACGGGCTTAATCTGCCCTGCCAAAATGCGATGTGCCGTGCGCTCGGACATCTCAAGACCCAAACCCGAACAGATGCGGATAAAGTCCTCGGCATCAGAGGCAAGGCATAAACGATCGACAACCGGAAGCTCGCTCTCGTCATCAATAAACAGGAGACGCGACGTATCGAGCCGGCTTGACGCCTGAGCATAAAGGGTCGCGGCAATCTCAGACGGAGAACCGAGATAGACATCGCAACCACGCAACTCCTCGAGCGCAAACTCACAGGCAGCGCGAATAATATTATGCGGACCGCGAGCACAGACATAACGTCCGTCCTCATCCTTGACGGCCTGGGGCCAGCTGGACTGATCGGCGCGCTCACTGAGGCGGTCGGCCGCAACGCTCACCTTAAAGGCTGAACCAAGATCGACACCGGACGTGACCACACGGGCCTCGTCGGTGTTCTGCTTGATCGAAAACAATGCCATGCCACGACCGTGAACGCCCCAACGGTCCATCTTCATGCTCTCGAGCTTGGAGGTAACGCGAGCATCGAAGATTCGCTCTTGCATATCCTGCGGAACACCCGAGCCGTTATCCAGAAAGACAAGCGTGCGGACGCCATCTTCCTTGGTCGTAGCGAGAAAGACCTTGTCGGCGCCGGCATCGCGAGCATTACGGAGCATTTCGATGACGATATCCTCGACATGCTGAATGTCGTGCTTTGCCTGGCGCCGCTCGGCCTCCGAAACGCGAAGGCGGACATACCCCTCGCCAAGGTTCTCCTCGACGCGAAGGTTGCCCTCCCCCGACATCGACGCGATAAATGAGATGAGCTCGTTCGCGTCGTTCATGTTATTTAGCGATATCGACAGCGCGGCTCTCGCGAATCACGACGACGCGCACCTGACCGGGATACTCCATCTCTTCCTCGATCTGATGGGCGATATCGTGAGCCAGAACCGTGGACTGGGCATCGGAAATCTTGTCCGGCTGAACCATGACGTGGACCTCGCGACCAGCCTGCATGGCATAGGTACGCTCGACGCCGTCATGGGAGTTGGCGATCTCCTCGAGCTTCTCAAGACGCTTGATATAGTTCTCGGCAGACTCGCGACGGGCACCGGGGCGAGAGGCAGAGACAGCATCGGCGGCCTGTACCAGGACATCGAGCACCGTGTTGGGGTCGACGTCGGCATGGTGAGCCTCGATAGCGTGGACGATAACGGGCTTCTCGCCATAACGGCGGGCAAGCTCGGCGCCGATGACGGCATGCGGGCCCTCGACGTCATGGTCGATTGCCTTGCCCAGGTCGTGCAGCAGGCCGGCGCGCTTGGCGGTAACAACGTCCAGGCCAAGCTCGGAAGCCATTACGCCGCACAGGTCAGAGACCTCGAGGGAGTGCTGAAGCACGTTCTGACCAAACGAGGTACGGTAGCGCAGGGCACCAAGGGTCTTGACGATCTCGGGGTGCAGGTCGTGAATGCCGGTATCGAATGCAGCTTGCTCGCCAGCCTCGCGCACGCGCTGCTGAACCAGGTCGGCAGCCTTGTGATACATCTCCTCGATGCGGGCGGGGTGAATGCGGCCGTCGGCGATGAGGTTCTCCAGAGCAACACGGGCGGTCTCACGACGGACCGGATCGAAGCTCGAAAGAACGACGGTCTCGGGCGTGTCGTCGATCACGAGGTTGACGCCGGAAACCTGCTCGAAGGTCCGGATGTTGCGACCCTCGCGACCGATGATACGGCCCTTGAGGTCATCAGAGGGAATGTGCACGGAGGTAACGGTGACCTCGGCAGTGTGGTCGGCAGCGCAGCGCTGAATCGCCAGGGACAGAATCTCCTGGGCGGTCTTGTGGCACTCGGCGCGAACCTGCTGCTCGGACTCGCGAATAATCGTGGCGGCCTCGTGGGTGACCTCGCCGCGAACCTTATCGAGGAGCTCCTTGTGGGCATCCTCGCGGGTAAGGTCGGCGATACGCTCGAGCTCGGAGGTCTGCTTTGCGCAGAGCTCCTCGAGCTCACGGGAGCGCTTCTCGACCTGACCGGCCTGACTGGACAGCTGATGCTCGCGCTTGTCGAGAGCGTCGTTGCGGCGATCGAGGGATTCCTCGCGCTGCATCACGCGGTTCTCGAGCGTACGAATCTCGCTCTTGCGCTGCTTGTCCTCGGCCTCGGCGATCTGCTTGTTCTTGATGATCTCCTCTTTAGCCTCGAGCAGAGCCTCTTTTTTGAGGGTCTCGGCCTGACGCTTTGCATCACCGATCAGGGACTCAGCCTGTGCGTGTGCCGACTGGATCTTTTCGTCGGCCTCGTGAAGACTACCCTGCTTGGCGGTGCGCATGTAGGCAATGGCGGCGATGGCACCCAAAACGATGCCAACGAGCGCTGCAATGATAGGCATGCTCACTCCTTTTTATGGATTCGTTACACAACAAAGCGAACCGTCCTTATGAACGGCTCGCGACATTTGAGTAATATGGGCGCAGCTTATGCGGGTCGGATACAGATAAACATATAAACAAACTCATCACAGATGAGCACATATCACAAAGCAAATGACAGTGTTTATCGTACGTTGAACCACAACAACTGTCAAATAAATGGCCCCAGTACGGCGGCTAAAACGCGGTGAGCGGCGGGGCCACAAAACGCATACGCCTAAAGCGCACATTCCTCGCATTCGGCATCGAGACGTGCCTTAACGGCATCGGCGGCGATGTGATACGAGAAGCCCTTGCCCATCAAAAACCGAACCAGTTTTTCGAATCCGCGCGTCTCTGGAACACGTCGCTTGGCGAGCAGGGCTGACGCACGCGCCAAATCGTCTTCGACGGCAAAATAATCCTCGGGATAACCGGGAATGTCATCGAGCACAACATGACGTCGCTTGAGCTCGGTCTCGATTTTGCGCTGTCCCCAACCGCGCCGCTTGCGTTCCTCGATAAAGTACGAGCAAAAGCGGTTCTCGTCTAAAAAGCGATACTCGGTGGCGCGCTCGACGGCGAAATCGATCGCGAGCTGGTGAAAGCCGTAGCGAGCCAGCTTGTCACGGACCTCACCCGTCGCATGGTCGCGGCGCGATAACATCTCAGTCACCATGGTAAGTGCACATTTACGCTCGATGAGCTGCACCGCCTCACGAAAGTTATCCCAATCACAGGGAAGATCGGGGCGGTTTTTGACATACAGGCGCGCGACCCGCACGGGAAGCCAAATGGACCGCTCAAAACCGCCCTCAAGCTCACAATCGATATGTGCGCAAGGCTTTTTGGACGCATACCCGCTCGAGAACGAAGAGGCCTCCTTCTTATCGGGAAAGACGACCGTGGCCTCGGTCACCGTATACGACATGAGCGTAACCGCTACTCGTCGTCATCATCGAGCATGGCGGAACCATCGATGGCGTAAAGCTCGTCAAACTCCTCAGGCGCAGGCTGATCGGTCAGCTCTACCTCGGACGGAGCATCGTCATCAAACTCAAGCCCGCAGGCAAGACGGACCTTATGCTCAATCTCGTCGGCGCAATCGGGGTGTTCGCGCAGGAACGCCTTGGCGGCCTCGCGACCGTTGCCGAGCTTGTCCTCGCCATAGGCAAACCAGGAGCCCATCTTCTTGCAGATGCCGCACTCGACAGCCATGTCCAGAATCGAGCCCTCCTTAGAGATGCCCGTACCGTACATAATGTCGAACTCAGCAGAACGGAACGGAGCTGCCACCTTGTTCTTAACGACCTTAGCGCGCACGCGGTTACCGATAACCTCGTCCTTAAGCTTAATGCTATCGATACGGCGAATGTCGATACGCACCGAAGAGAAGAATTTAAGGGCGCGGCCGCCCGTCGTGGTCTCGGGGTTGCCGAACATGACGCCGATCTTCTCACGCAGCTGGTTAATGAAGATGCACGTCGTGTTGGACTTAGACAGCGAGCCGGCGAGCTTGCGGAGCGCTTGGCTCATCAGGCGAGCCTGAAGACCGACCGTAGTGTCGCCGATTTCTCCCTCGATCTCGGCACGCGGGGTCAGCGCGGCGACGGAGTCAACAACGATGGCATCGATGGCGCCGGAACGCACGAGCATGTCAACAATCTCGAGCGCCTGCTCGCCCGTATCGGGCTGAGAAATGAGCACCTCGTCGATATCCACGCCGATACGCGCGGCATAAGTGGGATCGAGCGCATGCTCGGCATCGATAAATGCCACAACGCCACCCATTGCCTGGGCCTCGGCCAGGATCTCGAGCGAAAGCGTCGTCTTACCGGAGGACTCAGGACCGTAAATCTCGACGATACGGCCACGCGGCACGCCGCCGATACCCAGCGCGGCATCGAGTGCCAGAGCGCCCGTAGGGATGGCCTCGACCTCGAGCTCGGGGCCACCGTCGCCGTACCTCATGATGGAACCCTGGCCGAATTTCTTCTCGATCTCAGCCTTGGTGGTGGCGATCATCTCATCGCGCTCTTTACCCGTCGTGCGAGCATGAACGGTACGTACGGGACCTGAATTCTTGGCCATGAATAGCCCTCCTCTTAACAACCTGCATCGATAATAAACGAACGGCTGTTCGTGGTCAACCGTTCAGATAAATCATATGCAGCCGACCTTTCCAAAACCCAACCAAAAGCCGACCAAACACTGACCAAATGCTTGACCATAAAGGGCCAAATAAGAACAAGGCAGGCAAAAATACACCTATGAACAGCACAAACGCTAAATTCTTCTGAGGTCCCTATCTCCACAATTAAGGGGCCCGGAGGCCCCTTAAAACACGTCTATTCCATAGAATCGAGCACGCAGACAATGCGACCCAGTGCCTCCGTGACCGCATGGGCACGAACACACGAACGGTCGCCCTCATAGTGGCAGCGCACAGAGTCCACGACCGGCACTCCCCCATCGGCGGAACGATGTGCCCACCCAATATAGAAAGTGCCAGCAGGATCGTCCTTAGTACCACCGCCGGGGCCGGCATAACCCGTTGCGCTCACGGCAATATCGCTCTGGTACAGCTCCAGCGAACCCGACGCCATCTCGCGCGCAGTTTGATGCGACACCGCGGTGTAGCGGTCGAGCGTCTCCTGCTCAACACCCAGCACGCGATGCTTAATCTCATCGCAGTAGGTCACCGCACCGCCACGCAGCACGGCCGAGGCGCCCGGGATATCCGCAATCGTCGAGGCGATCATACCCGCCGTCAGCGACTCAGCCGTCGAAACCGTCACACCCCGAGCGCTCGCGCGCTCAACGATATCGCGCGCCAGTTCCTCGTTATGTGCGGAAATCTGCTCAAAAGAGTCCGTCATACCCACCAGGACCTAGACCGAAAAGACGATCTTGCGGCAGTTCCAGAAGTACTGGGCGCCAGAGATAACGGTCAAGACAACGGCAACGGCATACAGGAAGCGCGACACCGAGTAGATGCCGAGCGTCAGCGCCACCGGGCCAAGGTGCAAGCCGGCCATAGCAAAAACGCACAGGTAACCGCAGATGGAGACCATCGTGGTCGCCGTCTTGTACTTGCCGAGCTTATCGGCCGCAACGACCACACCGGCCGCACTCGCGACCATGCGAAGGGCGCTCACCAGAAGCTCACGGAACAGGATAATGAACACGGACCACACGGTCACCGCGCCAAAATCCAAGAACAGCAGCAGGGCCGAGAACACGAGCAGCTTATCGGCGATGGGGTCCAAGAATTTACCGAAGTCGGTGATCTCGTTGCGCGAACGCGCCAGATAACCGTCGACCTTATCGGTGCACGACAGGATCACATACAGAATGAAGGCAGCGGCGGCGAGCGGGCCGTCGAAGGTGCTCCAATCCGTACCGGCAACACTCGTGTGAGACAGCGCCGACACGATCATGAACACCGGAATAAAGACGATACGCACGCACGTCACGATGTTGGCGGGCGTCCAAACACTCGTCAGTTCCTTATTGCTCTCGTTAGCCACGACGCTCTCCTACTCCACAACATGACCGATAAGCTCATAGCAGAAGCTATCGGTAAACTCGACGGTCAGAATATCGCCCACGGACGCCTCGCTGGCGTCCAAGTGCACCGCGCCATCGGAATCGGGCGCCTGGAACCAGGCATGGCCGATCAGCTCGACGCCATCCTCGGTCTCTTCGATACCGTCGACGATTACCTGGGCGCGCTCGCCCACATGTGCGGCGGTGGCGGCAAAACCGAGCGACTCGGCCAGGTCCATGGCCTCCTGGGCGCGCTCGAGCTTGACCTCTTCGTCGACCTGACCCTCCATCTTAGCGGCCAGGCTGCCCTCCTCCTGCGAGTAGGCAAAGACGCTCGTGTAGTCAAAGCCGACGGTGTCCATAAAGTCGATAAGGTCGCGGAACTCGTCGTCGGTCTCGGTCGGGAAGCCGACCATAGCCGTGGAACGGATCACGATGCCGGGGATACGCTCACGCAGATCGCGGAACAGGTCCTCGAGCTCCTGGCGCGAACCGGAACGGCGCATAGCCTTGAGGATGCGCGCGTCGCAGTGCTGCACGGGGATATCGATATAGGGCAGCACCTCGGGCGTATCGCGAATCGTATCGATAAGCTCATCGGTCATGCCCTCGGGCTGCAGGTAGAGCACGCGAACCCAGACGTTCTGCGGGCGCACGGCCTCGGCGACGGCACGCAGCAGCTGCGCCAGATTGCGCGGCGAGCCCTCGGCGACATCCTCGTCAGCAAAGTCGGTGCCCCAAATACCCGTGTCCTGGCCGATCAGCACGATCTCGCGCACACCGCCGGCAACCAGGTCGCGCACCTCGGAGATAATGCTCTCGGCATTGCGCGAATGATAGCGACCGCGAATATAGGGGATCATGCAGAAGCTGCAGAAGCGGTTGCAGCCATCGGAAATCTTGACGTAAGCAACGGCGCCCTCGACGGTACGCTTGACCTGCGGGATATAGGCTGCGATCTCACGCTCGACACCCAGCGCGCCATCGATGACCGCCACGATGCCGTCCTCCTCGTCGGCCTTCACAAAGGCAGCGACCTCGGGCAGCTCGTCAGGCAAGTCGTCGCCATAGCGCGACGGCACACAGCCGCACATAACGATGGGGCAAGAACGAACGCCGTCCTGAACCTCGTTGGCGAGCTCGAGCGTGGTCTCGATGCTCTCGGACGTTGCGGAGGCGAGGAACGAACATGTATTGACGATGGCGATATCGGCATCCTGCGGGTCGAATGCCTCTTCGTAGCCTGCGGCGGTCAAAAGAGAACGCATGCGGTCGGTGTCAACCTCGTTCTTAGCGCACCCGAGGGTGATGTAGAGCACGGAGCCCAACGGTGTATCCATGTTGGAGAGCGGTCCTTTCGAATGATATTAGCGGTAGTTGGTGAACTGCAGCGGCTGACCGTAGTCCTGGTCGCGCAGGAACTGAATCACGGTCTGCAACGCGTCCTTCGAAGCAGAGGAAACACGCAGCTTGTCGGCCTCGATGGTCACCTTGACCTTGAGCTTTTGGTCCTTGATGTCCTTGTTGATCTTCTTGGCGGTCGCCTGGTCGATACCCTCGACGATATGGCCGAGCACGCGCACGGTGCCGCCCGATGCCGCCTGCGGAGCATCCCACGAGACAGCCTTGAGGTCGATGCCGCGCTTGATGAGCTTGGAGCTCAGCACGTCGATAATCTGCTTGGAGACAAAGTCGGCCGGGGCGTTAATCGTAAAGAGCTTGTCCTCCTTCGAAAGCTCGATCGTAGCGCCGGAATCCTTAAGGTCATAGCGCTGGGAAATCTCGCGCGTGGTCTGCTGAAAGGCGTTGTCGACCTCTTGCATGTTGACCTCGGACACGACGTCGAAGCTGGAATCTTTAGCCATGATGTTTCCTTTCGCGTACGAGCGGCTTAGTAGCTATCGTACGAATAGTCGGTAGAATCGGTGGGCGTCTGACCGTCAGTTGCGGTATCGGCGCCATCCGCGGACTGGGCATCGGTACCGTCGGTGGTATCGTTACCATCGGTGGCGTCGGCACCATCAGAACTCTCACCATTCTCGGAATCAGTCGTCTCCTTCTTGGGAACGGTGATTGTCACACGTGCCACGCCCGAGGTCTTGGTATCGTAACGGACCTTTTCACCGTTCTTGGTAACGGTGACATCGGAAGGCTTGGATGTGGTGATCTCGATCGAGGACTCGGGCGTGTACTCCTGCTCAAAGGGGCCAGTCGCCTGGGCGCCATAGACCGACTTGCCGTCGACCTTGACCTCAATCCACGCGGTCTTTCCCTTGGCAACGGAGACTTTGACCTTCGTGACCTCGTTCTCTTCCTTCTTGGCCGTCGTCTTGGTGGCGTCCGAATCAGTCGACTCATCCGTCGCCTCATCGGTGTCTTCGTCCTCGTCGACCGTTTCGGTCTTCTTAGAAGACTTCTTAGTCGTTGTCTTGGTGGCAGTGGGCGTCTCGGGCGTGGTCTCGGGCGCCGAAGATGCGCAGCCGCGCAGAAGCACCACGATGAGCACAATCAACAGCAGCGCAACGGCACCGATGCCGGCGTAGACGATACGCGGATCGAGCCCGTTGTTTTGAGGAGTACGTGATCCGCCGCGTCCACGATTGGAACTGCTGCGGCCGCCTCCCTGAGGCATACGACCACGATTGCTATCGGAACGGCCGCGATAGCCACCCTGGCCCTGAAGGCTGCGCTGACCCGAGCGGGGCGCAAGTTCACCGCGGCCTTGATAGCCACGCTGGCCCGAACGCGGAGCCGAAGAGCGCTGGCCATACGGCTGTGATTGAGAGCGAAGACGCGGCGTCACCTGCGTGGTATCGGCGTCCGCATAGCCTCCGCGAGAACGTCCCGTAGAGGCACCACGGTAACCGCGATCGGAATAGCCGCCGTCGCCGTAGCCGGCACGAGGGTCACGCGCCACGCCGCGGGCAGCGGGAAGTGCACGGTCCTCGGGCATCGGCGTGCTGCGGAACCGGTCACGCTGTGAGCGAATCTCCTCGCTCGAGCCCGTCTCGGTAACATAACCAGCCTGCTGAGGTCGCTGGCCATAACGCGTCGAACGCCCGCCCTGAACCATCAGGAAGCGGCCGTTGTCGACCGAGGAACGCGAATTGACGTAGCCGGCGGCGTCCTGAAAACGACCACCCTGCTGCGACGTCTCGCGCTCATACGCCATCAGATCGTCAAAATAAGCGTTGACAACCTCCCGCGGATTGAGGCCCAAAAAGCGCGCATAGCTCGAAATCATGCCCTGCGCATAGCCGCGCGGAGGCATCGATGCAAAATTGCCATTCTCGAAAAACTCGATGATCTGCGGCCTGATTTTGATGGTGTTGGCGACCTGCTGAATGGAAAGGCCCATTCGGCGACGCTGCTCGAGCAGCATGTCACCAAAGCGTGCAGCCATCAGAATCCTCCAAACTCACGATCTTCACGTGCCATCTCGGCGTCGACGGATTCCAGCGCGGCAAGGCCTTCTTCATCCAGCAGGACCTCGCGCGGCTTGGAACCGTCGGGCGGTCCGACGACACCCTTTTCTTCCAGCATGTCCATAATACGCCCGGCGCGCGCATAGCCAACCTTCAGGCGACGCTGCAGGCCAGATGTGGAGCCCAGCTGCGATTCCACCACAATATGGGCGGCTTCCCAAATGAGCGGATCATCGTCTTGCGGCTCGGCGACTCCGGTACGGACAATGCCGCCGCCACCCGCCATGGACATGGAAGCGGGCGCCACGGCAGACAGGATCTCCTCGTGGTAGTCGGGCTCGCTCTGCGACTTGACGAACTCGACGATCTCGTTGATTTCATCATCCGAGACAAAGCAGCCCTGGATACGGCGGGGCTTGCCCCAGTCGACCTTAGAGAACAGCATGTCGCCCAAACCGGTGAGCTTTTCGGCACCCATCTGGTCGATGATGACGCGCGAATCGATGCCCGTGGCGACGTTAAAGGCGATGCGGTTGGTGATGTTGGCCTTGATGAGGCCCGTCACCACGTTGGAGCTCGGGCGCTGCGTAGCCACAATGAGGTGAATGCCGGCGGCACGGCCCAGCTGAGCAATACGCACGATCGAGGCCTCGACATCCTTACCGGCGACCATCATCAGGTCCGAGAGCTCGTCGATGATGATGACCAGGTAGGGCATCTTTTGCGGCGGGTTATCGTAATGCTCAAACTCGCCGGCGGCCTGCTTTTCGTTGTAGGTCGAGATCTTACGCACGTTGAGACGCTCGAAGACCTTCAGGCGACGCTCCATCTCGGACACGGCCCATTGCAGAGCGCTCGCGGCCTGCTTGGGCTCGGTCACTACAGGCACGTAAAGATGCGGCAGACCGTTATAGCCCGCAAGCTCGACGCGCTTGGGGTCGACCATGATCAGGCGAACGTCCTCGGGAAGGGCGCGCATGAGCAGGGTCGTAATGATGGAATTGATCATCACCGACTTACCAGAACCGGTAGTACCGGCGATCAGCAGGTGGGGCATCTTGGCAAGGTCGGCGACGACCGGCGTACCCTCGGCATCTCGACCGATGGCGAGCTCGAGCGGACCGCCCTTCACATAGGGAAGCACGTCGCCCAGGTTGACGTTCTGGCGCTTGCGATTGGGGATCTCGATACCCACAAGCGAGGTGCCGGGGATCGGGGCAAAGATACGCACCGACTGGGCAGCGAGCGATAGCGCGATATCATCCTCGAGACTCGAAATCTTGCTCACGCGCTCGCCCTCGCCAGGTTGCAACTTAAAGGTCGTCACCGTGGGGCCGGCGATCCAGCCAACCACGCGGGCACTACGACCAAACTCCAACAACGTGGACTGAAGCGACTCGGCAGTCTGTTCCAGCTCCTTGTCAGAAGACGCGGAGGACGACGACTGCGGGTTGGCATGCAGAATCTCAAGTGGCGGAAGTTTGAGGCCGTCCTCTTCTTCGCCCTCGTTATCTGCGGCGCCGCCGTCCGCTCCCCCATCGCTAGCCGCAGCCGATTCGACAGCACTCAAGGCAGGCGCATCGGCAACCTTGGGATGCTTCAAGAAGTCGGGGATCTGAGGTGCTGCCGAGACAGGATTCACGGCAAACGGCGGCTCGGACTCGTCGATCTTATCGGGGTCGTCTTCCATCGAAACCTGACCGGTTACCTGGTCGCGCTTTGCATGGCGACGCGGCAGCAAAGTTGTCTTTGCGGTCTCAATCGGAGCCTCGTCGTCCTCGTCATCGCCCTCGGTGAGCTCAATCTCGCTCTCGGACCAAGACGGGTCGGGCTCACTCGTATTGAGTTTGGGCGCAGCCTTGCCCTTCTTGGCATGGCGGCGCGGCAACAGCGTCGTCTTAGCGCGCTCAGCTTCCACGGCATCGGACACGTCGACAAACGGATCCTCGTCCTCGTCGTCATCGTCCAAAACCGGGTCCACATCGTTGCCCATGACCGTGGTCACGGCGGCATCGGAGCCCTTTTGACGAAGAATGCTCAGGTGCGGACGGGCAACGCCGGGCACCGACAGAGCTTCGTCGTCACCCCACGGGCTCGCGTTGACATCGGCACGACGGCGCTCGGCAAAATCGGCCGCACGGTCGCGGGCAGAGCGCAAAACGCCACCCACCGAAAAGCCGATGATGACCAGGCCCACGACGACAAGGCCCAACAGGACCACCATCGCGATAGGCTTACCCAGGGCATTCTGCAGCGCACTCGCAATAAACGCACCGATGTAGCCACCTGAGGCGGACAGGTTTTGCGGCGTGAACATAAGGTCGCACGAGCCACTCGTACCCGGCACCATCAGCGAAAGAATGGAGACGACGGCGATAAAGACCACGGCACCGCCCGCAACAGAGCGCACGTTGAGCGGCGAGTCCTCGCCTAAAAAGAGCGTGGCGGCAAAGAGCAAAATGACGATCGGCAGCACGTAGGCGCCCAGGCCAAAGCCCAGGTGGTAGAAACCGGCAACCGCAGCCGTAACGGGTGCGGTCGCCGGCGAAATCACGGCAATGAAGGACGCAATCGCCAAAACGGCAATGACCACGCCGGCGATATCGCGGTTGGCCGAAGGCTCGACCAGGGGCTCAAAATCGTCGAACTCGGCCTCGTGGCCCTTATTGGCACGAAGATGGGAACCGGCACCCTTAGCAGATGCCGGTTGGTTGTTGGCTTTATTGCCTTTGGCGTTTTGTGCAGATCCGCGCGCCAAACTAAACCTCCATGACGACCGGGATGATCATCGGACGAGTGCGGGTACGGCTCCAGATAAAGTTAGAGAGCGAGTCGCGCACGGCCTTGCGAATAGCATCGGAACCGCTGCTCGTAAAGCTGAACTTGCCCTTCTCGATCGTCTTCATGATGGACGCCGAGGCGTCATCGGAGAACTGGTCGTCGATGGCAAAGGAGACGCCGCGGCCCGAGAACTCGATGGCCTCGATCTTCTTGTGCTTGAGCGAAACGATAGCGACAGCCGTGACCATACCGTCGTTGGCAAGCTTCTGACGATCGCGCAGAACGATGGGGTCGGTATCGCCGATACGCAGGCCGTCGACGTAGACAACGCCGGACTCGACGGGCGTACCGCGCTTGACGATACCGCCACGCATCTCGAGCGTATCTCCGTTGTCGAGGATAAAGATATGATCATCCTTGATGCCCATCTTACGGGCAAGCTGGGCATGGGCGCGCAGATGCACGGCCTCGCCGTGGACCGGCATAAAGTACGTAGGCTTGGCCATGGCCATCAGGAGCTTGAGCTCCTCCTGGCTACCGTGACCCGAGACGTGAACGAGGGCGCGGTTCTTATCCCACACGTCGCAGCCAAGCTTGGCGAGGCTGTTGACGACCTGCTGAACGGCCTTCTCGTTACCGGGAACAGGAGTTGCCGAGAGGATAACGGTATCGCCCTCGTGGATGGAGAGCGTCTTGTGCTCGCCATTGGCCATGCGGGACAGGGCCGACAGCGGCTCGCCCTGCGAACCGGTGCACATGACGACGATCTTGTCGTCGGGCAGGTTGTCAATATCGAAGGCATCGATGATATCGGCGTCATCGATGTTGAGATAACCGAGCTCGCGCGCCACGCGGGTGTTGGTGAGCATGGAACGACCGGTCACGACGACCTTGCGGCCGCACTTGCGGGCGGCGTCGCAGATCTGCTGCAGACGATGGATGTGGCTCGAGAACGACGCGACGAACACGCGGCCCGGAGCATTCTTGATGGCATGCAGCAGATTGGGGCCAACCTCGGCCTCGGACTTGGTAAAGCCGGGGACCGTGGCGTTGGTGGAGTCGGACAACAGCAGGTCGATGCCCTGCTTGGCAAAGCGGCTGATGGCGGCATAGTCGGGCGTGACGCCGTCGATGGGCGTCTGGTCGAGCTTAAAGTCGCCGGTGTGCAAAACGGTGCCCTGGTTGGTGCGGATGAACACGCCCAAAGCGCCCGGGATGGAGTGCGTCATCGAGAAGAAGTCGAGCGAAATGCCACCCAAATTGACGTGGCTGCCGCCCTTGACCTCACGGAACTTGGGTGCGCGGATGCGGAACTCAGAAAGCTTGCCCTCGATAAAGCCAAGCGTCAGCTTGCTCGAAAAGATGGGCACCTTATTGTTGAGGTCCTGCAGCAGGTACGGAAGCGAACCGGTGTGGTCCTCGTGGCCGTGGGTGACGACGATACCGCGGAGCTTCTCCTCGTTCTCCAGAACATAGGTGTAGTCGGGAAGCACCAGGTCAATACCGGGCTGGGAATCGTCGGGGAACATGAGGCCAGCGTCAACGAGCACCATGTCGTCGCCGCATTCGAAGACCGTCATGTTCTTGCCGATGCCGTCAAGGCCGCCGAGCGGAATGATCTTCAAAGGAGATGATTTTTTAGCTGCCATAGGTTCGTGTGGTTTCCTTTCTTCGAAACGGGTCTGGAACAACCGACGGGGCGCTTCTGGCAAACCGACCGCCGGGAACGTACAAACATGCATCACAGAGTCGATGCAATAACCAAAATATGATACCCATTTGCACGAGCACAGACCACCCATGCATCAAAGCCCCATCTGGACCTGTATATCCCGCCGGTTTCCCGTGGGGCGGGCACTGATGAAGTTTCCTGCTCTACAGTCCTGCTCACGACGGAGGCCACATTAAGTGGCCTCCTGTTCGTGCGGAACTCGCGATA
>CABUSH010000028.1 GCA_902494195.1 uncultured Collinsella sp.
CCTCGATCTCGTCGGCCTTCATGGCCGCCGGCTCGTTATCGTGGCGGGCGCAGTTCTGAAGAGCTCGATGGGTCATCTCGCTAGGTAAAAAGATGGTTCGCGGTGGTATCGTTGCTGTGGGTTTAATTCGATATGAAAGGGTGACTTTGGTGTCCAAGATGGATTCTACGCTCTCCTATATTACTGACCAGTTGAAGGCGCTTACCTCGATTGCTTCGCCTACGGGCTATACCCGTGCGGCGACTGATTATCTGATGGAGGCGTTGCGCGATATGGGCTTTGGGCCTGAGCGCTCCAATAAGGGCAACGTGCTGGTTGAACTTGGCGGCGAGGGCGAGCCGCTCGTGTTGGCGAGCCATGTCGATACCCTGGGCGCCATGGTACGCTCCATTAAGGACAATGGTCGCCTGCGCCCCACGACCCTCGGCGGGCACCAGTGGTCCACGGCCGATGGCGAGAACTGCACCGTTTATACGCGCGATGGCAATGTCTACACGGGCGTGGTCCTCAACACCGAGCCTTCGGCGCATGTGGCCGACGAGCCGGTCAAGACCATCGAGAAGAACATGGAAATCCTGCTCGACGAGAACGTTGACAGCAAGGACGATGTGCTCGAGCTGGGTATTCAGACCGGCGACATCATCGCTATGGACCCGCGTACCACGGTGACGGAGAGCGGCTACATTAAGAGTCGCTTCTTGGACGACAAGCTGTCGGCCTCCATTTTGCTGGGCTTGGCGCGTGCCGTCGCCGCTGGCGAGGTGACGCTCTCGCGCAAGGTGTCGCTGCTCTTTACCGTGTACGAGGAGGTCGGCCACGGCGGTGCCTTTGTGCCGGCCGACACGCGCGAGATGATCAGCGTGGACATGGGCTGCGTGGGCGACGACCTCGGCTGCACCGAGCGCATGGTTTCGATTTGCGCCAAGGATTCGGGCGGTCCGTACAACTACGACCTGGTAACCACGCTGTCCAATATCGCGCGCGAGCTTGAGCTCGATTACGCCATCGATGTGTACCCGCACTATGGCTCCGACGTCGAGGCCACGCTCTCGGCCGGCTACGACATTCGCCATGGTCTGATCGGCCCCGGCGTGTACGCGAGCCACAACTACGAGCGCAGCCACATCGACGGCGTGCGCAACACCTACGAGCTCGTTCGCGCCTACGTTCAGCGCTAGGGGAGTAGCTTGCGACTCGGCTGACCAATCGCTAAGGCCCGATTTCTCGGGCCTTTTTTCGCTTTGGATCGTTTAGTATTATGATGTATGTAATCTATTAACTAAACGTTTAAATTACTTAACGAGGTGATGCGGTGTATGGATACGTCTGAGTACTTGTCTATGGGTGATGCTGCCCGCCTGCTGGGCGTTACGAAAGCCCGCATATCTCAACTTGCCGCATCGGGAACGCTCGCGTGCGATATTGTGGGCGGACGGAAGATGGTCGAGTACAATTCCGCGGTCGCTTATCAAAAGGTCCGCAAACGTGGACGCCGTCCTGCGGCCGATGTGGGGCGCAAGTTTACGCTGATGTCCGCCGATTACGAGGTTGCGCGTGTCTCATTTGATCCGACGCGTGAGTTCCCCTTCGAAATCGCCGAGGTACTCGATGCGCTGAGGATGCCGTTTGGCACGTGCTCGAGCTCTTCTCCTACGGTGAATAAACGGGAGCTCAACGTGTGGTGGAGCCATCGGTCGGTGCCCGATGTTCGCCCCGGACTCGTCTCGCGCTATCGTGAACTGGGAATTGCCAGTGGCATCGAGGTTCCGGTTCGGTGCCTGGGCCTATCGCTTTCGGATTGTTATTGGCTGCGGCCGGCAGAATGCGACGGGCTCAAATGGCAAAACCTCAATTACTTTGAGAATGGTTTTGAGCGATCGGCGCCCGAGGGCCGTTCTGGTTGGCTGGAGGGCATCGGCCTTAAAAATCCTGACAACACGTCCGAGGGCGAGCTTCCTAAATCGTGGATGATTCGCAACGGTGTTCGCATCCTGGTCAAGGGGTGTGGCGCGGACGATCAGCGTCCCTTTAACGAGGCAGTTGCAACGGCTCTACATCGTCGCTTGCTGTCGGAGGGCGAGTTTGTTCCTTATACGGTTGAGCGGATGTTCGATGGCCCTGTGTGTCTGTGCGACGACTTTCTTGACGGCCGCGAGGAATATGTTCCGGCTGTTTACGTTAAGGACGCCCTTGGCGGCCAGCGAGGAAACTCGACGTACGACCGGTACTGCCGCTTCCTTGGTAAGCATGGAGCAGACGAGGCTGCTGTGAGAAGGTCTATGTCGCAGATGATTGTCTGCGATGCCCTTTTGGCCAACAGCGACCGCCATTGGCGAAACTTCGGCATCATCCGCAATGTCGACACCCTGGAGATAAGGCCTGCTCCGCTGTTCGATAGCGGCAACTGCCTGTGGTACAACGTACCAACTGCCGTGCTCGCAGCTGGGGAGTTTGGGTTTTCCGCTAAGCCGTTTGGGCCCGACCCTTTCGTCCAGCTGGCGCTTGCGGACTCGCTCGATTGGTTCGATTCATCGCGGCTCAACGGATTTGTAGATGAGGCGATCGAGATTCTTTCGCAGAGCGAATGGGCGACGGCGGAGGGTCGACTCGAGGCCATTTGCCGCGGCCTCGAGCGTCGCGTAATCGAGGTTGGTGCCGCTGTTGAGGTGCTTCGACACGTACAGCGATAAACCCGCGGCTACTTAAGTGCGCCGGTCACCGTGCCGCCGCCGAGGACGATGTCGCCGTGGTAGACTACAACGGCCTGGCCGGGGGCGATGGCTCGCTGCGGCTCGTCAAAAGTCAGCAGCATTTGCCCGTCTTCGCCGCGCGTAAGGGTCGCTGCTTGGTCTTTCTGACGGTAACGGTACTTGGCGCCCACGCGAATGCCGCCGGCATCGAGTTCTGCCTCCATGCGGTCGGCAGGGGCGCTCCAGATCCAGTCGTCGGCCGTGAGTGCTGTGGCCGTTAGGTCCTCGGCCTCGCCCAGATGCACGGTGTTGTTGGCGGCATCGACGCCCGTCACATACACGGGATGCGCCATCGCGACGCCCAAGCCCTTGCGCTGGCCGATGGTATAGCGCAACGCGCCGTTATGGCGTCCGACCACGCTGCCGTCGCGCCACACAATGTCGCCCGGTGCAGCGGGATGTCCGCAGCGGCGCTCGATATAGCCCGCGTAGTCACCGTCTGGAATAAAGCAGATGTCCTCGCTTTCGGCCTTCTGGGCGTTGGTAAAGCCTTGCTCGGCGGCTATGCGGCGCACGTCGCGCTCTTTGTCTAGGCCTGCCAGCGGAAAGATCGTGTGCGCCAGGCGCTCCTGCGTAAGCGAATATAAAAAGTAGCTCTGGTCCTTTTTGGGATCTTCGCCGCGATGCAGCTGCCAGGTGCCGTCTACTGTCTGGCTTGTTTTGGCGTAATGACCCGTTGCGATGTAGTCGCAGCCCATGTCCAGCGCCGCACCGAGCAACGCGCCAAACTTTATGTGGCGGTTGCAGATGATGCACGGGTTGGGCGTCAGCCCCTCCTGGTAGGCGTTCACAAAGCGCTCGATAACGCTGTGGTCGAAGGTTTGCTGCAAGTCGAGCACATGGTGGGGTATCCCCAGACGCTCGGCGACGGCCTTTGCATCGGCGATGTCGCGGTCGACTTTGCTCATACCCGTTGCAGGATCGGGCGCGGGGCAGGTGAGGCGCATGGTGGCGCCGACGCATTCGTAGCCCTGGCTTTTGAGCAGGTACGCGGTCACGCTGGAATCGACGCCGCCGCTCATGGCGACGAGCACGCGCTTGTTGTGCATGGGGAGGTTCTCCTTGGTGGCATGTGGCCAAAAAAGAAAAGCGGCGCGGGAGGCTGGTTCCGCGCCGCAGACATTGTAGCAAGTTCGGGCGTCTCGTGGGACACCCTGATTGGATGGGCTCAGACTGCCGGGAGAGAGGAGACCGGCTCGTCCGTGGGCTCAACCTATGGGCGACAGGCCCTAGTCCTGGAAGAGCGCCGTGGACAGGTAGCGCTCGCCGGTGTCGGCAAGCAGGGCCACGATGGTCTTGCCCTCGTTCTCGGGGCGCTTGGCCAGCTGCAGCGCGGCCCACACGGCGGCGCCGGACGAAATGCCCACGAGCACGCCCTCCTTGTGGCCCACGGCGCGGCCGGTCGCAAAGGCGTCGTCGTTCTCGACGGGGATGATCTCGTCATAGACCTGGGTGTCGAGGACGTCGGGCACAAAACCGGCGCCGATACCCTGGATCTTGTGCGGGCCGGCTTGGCCCTTGGAGAGCACCGGGGAAGTGGCGGGCTCGACGGCGACGACCTTGATTTCGGGGTTCTGCTCCTTAAGGAACTCACCCACGCCGGTCACGGTGCCGCCGGTTCCAACGCCGGCGACGAAGATGTCGACCTCGCCGTCGGTGTCATCCCAGATCTCGGGGCCGGTCGTGGCCTTGTGGATGGCGGGGTTGGCGGGGTTCACAAACTGGCCGGCGATGATGCTGTTTGGCGTCTCCTTCTGCAGTTCCTCGGCCTTGGCGATGGCGCCCTTCATGCCCTTGGAACCGTCGGTGAGCACGAGCTGTGCGCCATATGCCTGCATAAGCTTGCGGCGTTCGACGGACATAGTCTCGGGCATGGTGATGATCACCTTGTAGCCGCGAGCCGCCGCCACCGAGGCGATGCCGACGCCGGTGTTGCCACTCGTGGGCTCGATGATGGTGTAGTCGCCGCCGCGCACGAGCTTGCCGGCCTTCTCGGCCTCGTCGATCATGTTCTTGGCGACGCGGTCTTTGACGGAGCCGGCGGGGTTGAAGTATTCCAGCTTGACGAGCACGCGGGCCTTGAGGTCCTCATCGGCCTCAAAGTGAGTGAGCTCCAGAAGCGGAGTGTGGCCGATAAGCTGATCGATGGACGTGTAAACATTGCTCATGGTGAACCTCCAAAGTGTTCAAATGACTGGATACCGTGTGGTTTTACGGTGTGTGTAGCAGCGAAACCCACAAACCTTATGGGTTGTTCGTTTTGCTGTTGGCAAGCATAGTAGACAGTAAAGCCTAGTAACGCAATAGGAAATAGAAGATTATTACGAGTCGATTAACCATCTTGACCGGAACGGGTATTTTCAAAACCAATATTTCGGCTAGAATTTCTACGGACTAAATGACCGAAAGGCAGCACTATACATGTTGGTTTCTACTAAGGGCAGATATGCCCTGCGCGTTATGGTCGATCTGGCCGAGCACCAGGCAGCCGGTCGCATCCCGCTCAAAGAGATCGCGGCGCGACAGGGGATTTCCGAGAAATATCTCGAGAACATTTTGGCTACGCTCGTGCGCGCCAACATGCTCTCGGGCATGCGCGGCAAGGGCGGCGGCTATGTGCTCACGCGCCCGCCCGAGCAATACACGGTGGGCGAGATCTTGCGCCTGACCGAGGGCAGTCTGGCGCCGGTCGCCTGCCTGGATGGCGACTGCAAGGGCTGCTCGCGTTCGGATGAGTGCCCCACGCTCGACGTGTGGAAGAACCTGGACAAGCTCATCAACGACTACCTCGACGGTGTGACGCTCGATCAACTTGTCGCTCCCAACCATGGCTACGACTACGTCATCTAACCCACACCTGCATTTGGGGACGGGGTGGAAATGGTAGATTTTCTCGCCCTTTGAGACTTGGCAAATAAGAAGGCCGCCCATTTTTGCGATGGGCGGCCTTCGTTTTGGGCTGTTGAGACGGACACGGCCGGAATGGCCATTTTAGTCCTCGGCGATGCTGTCGAGGATGCTGCGCGTGATGGACACCAGGATGCTGCCCATAAAGGCCGATCCAAAGCTGGCGATGGAGATGCCGACGCCCAG
The DNA here is from genome assembly GCA_902494195.1 of uncultured Collinsella sp. Taxonomy (GTDB): domain Bacteria; phylum Actinomycetota; class Coriobacteriia; order Coriobacteriales; family Coriobacteriaceae; genus Collinsella. The sequence goes on from CABUSH010000028.1 coordinate 5,844, forward strand.
CAGGTTGACCGACAGGTAACTCGCGAGCTCAAGCATAAAGCTGTTGACGACAAGCTGGAAAATGCCCAGCGTAATGATCGTGAGCGGCAGCGAGATGACCGTGAGGAACGGTTTGACGAACGAATCGACAATGTTCAGGAACAGTCCCACAAAGGCAAAGCAGACCCAGGTCTCGGCAAAGCCGAAGGGTTGGATACCGGGGACGAGGAACGTGGCGATCGCGATGGCGATCGAGGTGAAGAGCCAGTTAAGCATAAAGCGCATGGCGTGAATCCTTTCTTGCGCCGGGATTGCTGGCGTCGCGTGAAGTGGCTTACGGCGGCGACCTGGATGGTTGCGCGGGCGCGCCGCGGTGTTTGGGCGCCCATTGTCTCAAATATTCGTGGAGCTTACGTGCGCATATGGTTTCTAAACGGCGTTCGTCCTGAAAAACGCGCCGCTGGCAGAGAGTCTTGTCGCTTTAGTTTGGTGGTGTGCTACACTGCTACGGGCAAAAGCCACAGGCGTTGCCCTATTGCATAGAACGGGTGAACGATGCCCGATGTCAGTATCAACTTCGATGCCTTTTGGCGGGTTTGGCGGTGATCGATGAATATCGAGAACATGTTTGACAAGCCTGATGTCAAGCAGCTGGTCCACGCATTTAGCCTTTTGGACGACGAGAAGGATATCCAAGCGTTTTTGACCGATATCTGCACGCCGCGTGAGATTTGCGATCTATCGCAGCGTCTGCAGGTCGCGCGTTACCTGGACGAGGGTGAGCCCTATGTCGAGGTTCAGGCGCGTACCGGCGCTTCGTCCACCACGGTGAGCCGTGTATCCAAGGCGCTCAACGGCGAGTACGGTGGCTACCGCAAGATCCTCATTAAACTGGAGGATGGCGAGTAGACCGCGCCAAAAACGAATTGTGCAAAACCGCTCCTCCGGGGGCGGTTTTTTGATCCCTTGGGGACGGAGGAAAACGGATTACCGGGTTAGACTGACCCCCTCGATGATCCGTTTTCCTCCGTCCCCAAGGGATCAAATCTGTTGGCGTGGGGCAAATGTGTCCGCTTGGGCGGGTAGGATGGATACATTGATTATTGCGAACAGTTTGAGCGGAGGACCATGCCTGTTCGAATCTATACCACCAATGCCGGCACGGATTTGAGCGATGCCGAGTCGGCGCTGCTTGCCGACCTTATTGCCCACCACGGGCGTGCCGTGTTGCTGGCGCCAACGTTTGCCGAGCTCGACCTGTGCCGTCATGATGCGGCGGAAGCCGGCGTTTCGCTGGGTATCGACTACAAGACGCCTACATCGTGGCTTCGCTCGATTTGGGAGCTTTTGGGCGACGGGCGCGGTTTCGTCGACAACCTGCAGCGCCAGATGCTGTTTTCGGACATGGTCACGCGTCTCGACGATGCCGACCTGCAGCCGCTTTCGCGCAGCCAGGGCACGGTGCGCATGCTTGCGCGCATGGCCCGCGATGTGCTGCCGGGTGTGGCGGGGACGACGGCCGAGCGATGCGGTGGCAACAATTGCCAGCCTGAGCCAAAAAGCGATGCCGAGGCTCGTGTGTTCGAGCTTTTGCGTGCCTACGCGGACGGCTTGGACCGTCGAGATATGGTCGAGCCCTGCGAGGCAGCCGACATTATGGCCGGTACCCTGGCCGATAGCCTGCCGGCGTGCACCCGCGCCGTATGCGTGCGCGGTATCACGTCGTTTACGCACGGTCTACTCGAGCTGCTGTCTGCCGTGGCGAACAATGGGGGAGAGGTCGTCGTGCTACTTGCCCGCGAGCAGGCGGCGATGCGCGAGGAGCTTGCTGCCGCATTTGATGCCCGCGGCGTGCTGTTTGAGGTCGCGCCGCTGGGGGAGGGTGCCGCCGCGCCCCAGACTGCCTCCAAGTCCGCCGCTCAGCCTGCCTTTGTAGAGGTTGCCGGCCCTCACGCCCGCGCCCACGCCTATGTGGATGCAATCGATGAGCTGGTAAAAACGTGTGAGGACGCCGAGGTCGACGGCGGTGTCGCGGCGTCTGCGGACCCCGTGCGTGTGCTCGTGGTGTCTGCCCGGGCGCCCCAGCTGTTCGGTGAACTCGCTGCCCGTTTGGCGGCACGTCATATCGCCGCCGAGACAGCTGAGTTCACGGCGTTTTCCCAATCCATGGCGGGCAGGCAGTTTGCGGCGCTTGCCGGTCTGATCGAGCGCATGAAGGCCGCCGATGATGGTGCGGCGTCAAAGACCGAGTGGTGGCCCGCGCCGGAGCTTACCGACTGGATCTACAGTCCGCTTTCGGGCGCTGATGCCGTCAATGCCCGTACCTTCGATAAGAATATGCGTCTCTCGCGCAGCAAGACTACCGCGGGCGTTAAGAGCCTGCTGCAGAGTGTCCAAGGCCAGGTGAGGGGCGCGCGCAAGGCGGCGAGCGACGAGAACTGGTTTAAGAACGTGCCGTGTGTGGTTTCGGACGTGTTCCAGGCACTGTGGCGTGACAAGCCCGTGACGGCGCTCAATGCCATGCTTGCCGTTGCCGAGGCGTTGCCCGATCGCTCGCTGGGCAGCTTGGATGGCCAGGCCCGTCGCCAGGCGGAGGTGGCCCTGCTGCGCCACGTCATCGACATCCTTATGAATGGCGCCCGCGCGCTCGACGTGTCGCAGGCCGCGACCGTGCCCGTGCTCGATGGCGTTCGCACCAAGGTGGACAAGCGTAGCACCGCCTACGATTACGAGACCTACGAGGTTGACCGTGCGCCACGTGCTCAGGTTCGTTTTGCTTCGCTTGCCGATGCGGCGGCTCTGCGCCCCGGCAGCTACGATGCCGTGCTGTTTGCCGATGTCGATCTGGACAGCTATCCGCTCTCACATGAGGAGGGTCCGCTGGCCACGCTGACGGCGAGCCTTGGTCGCGAGGGCGTGACGCTTGAGCCTGCGGCCTTGCTGCGCGTGCGCTTTGGCCACGCGATGCAGGCGGCACGCGGCCCGGTTGCGCTTGCCCGGGTGACGCACGATCGCCAAGCGCGCGAGTGCTATCCGGCTGCCGTGTGGACCGAGCTGCGAGCGCATGCCGAGGCCGCTGGCGCCGCCAAGGTTGCGTGCGTGGGCGAGGGCGGTATCGCCGCCGATTTTGATCCAGCTGCAGGCGAGGGCATCGAGTGCAAGCGCGTCGCGTGTGAGGCTCCTCAGCATTTGAGTGAGGCGGCCGTGCCGTACCTGGTCCTGCGTCGCCGCGATGGCGAGGGCGAGAACGCGCCGCTCGTGCCGCGTCTGACGTCCGCCTCGCAGATTGAGGCGTACTCGACCTGCCCGCTATGCTGGTTCGTCTCGTACCGCGTGAAGCCCCAGTCGATTGACGCCGGCTTTGGCAATATGGAGAAGGGCAACTTTGTCCACGACGTGCTGGAGCACCTGCACGCCCGTCTGCCCCAGGAGGGCATGGAGCGTGTGACGCCCGAGAACCTGCCACGTGCCCAGGAGCTGCTGCGCGAGGTCTTTGACGAGACCTTGGCCGAACATGCCTCCAAGCGTGGCAATGAGGGCCCGCTTGTGCCGCTCTCTCCGGTAGAGGAGCGCCAGGTGGCCGAGATTCTGCCGCAGCTGGAGGGAGTGCTTGCCTATGAAGCCGAGGCGCTGACGCCTTTTGCTCCGCGCTACCTGGAGTTTGCCTTTAACGATCTTAACGTTGAATATGCCGGTTGGCCGCTTGGTGGGCGTATCGACCGCGTGGACGTGGACGCCGAGAATCGCGCCGTGGTAATCGACTACAAGCATCGCACGGGCGTTGAGGAGTTTAAACTCGCCGACCCTACGGTGCGCGACGAGAAATCGGGCGAGGCCGCCATCGACGACCCGCGGTGGCTACCGCCCCATACCCAGACACTTATCTATGCGCAGGCCATGCGTCGGGCGCTGGATCTGGATACCCGTGCGGCGCTCTATTTTTCGACCAAGGGCGGCAAGCCGGCGTTGCGTGGTGCCGCGAGCGCCGAGCTGCTCGAGGAAGAGCGCGGTGACGGTCGCATCCCGGGCCTTAAGAAAGGTTTCCCCGGCGAGGGCGGCAGCATGGACTTCGACGCCCTGCTCGATCGCGTGGAGGCCGGCATCGCCGAGCGCCTGCGCGAGCTCGAGGCAGGCAACGTTGCCGCCGTCGACCCGACGTCGGCTCAGGCCGCGCATGCGCGCTGCTCGTATAACCACGAAGGAACGTTTGTAAGGAGGGACGTGTAGGCCATGGATCTTTCGACTTTGATGCCGCAACAGCTGCAGATCGTCAAGACGCTCGACCGTCCGCTGTTTGTCTCGGCGGGCGCCGGTTCGGGCAAGACCTTTACCCTCACGCGCCGCATCGTCTACGCGCTCTCGCCTGAATCCGGTCCGTTTGTCGAGCATCTGGACCAGGTGCTCGCCATTACCTTTACCAAAGATGCCGCGGCCGAGATCCGTGACCGCGTGCGCCGCGCGCTTATCGACGAGGGAATGGACGAGGAAGCCCTGACCGTCGACGACGCGTGGATCTCGACCATTCACGGCATGTGCTCGCGTATCTTGCGCGCGCACGCGCTGGAGCTGGGCATCGACCCCGAGTTCACGGTGCTTACCGATACCGACGAGCTTATGGACCAAGCTGTTGAGCATGTGCTGGGGCGCGCGACGGCGCCCGATGCCGCGCCCGAGCTCGCCGCTTCGCTTAAAGCCCTCTACGCCTGGTATCCCATGGCGGGCGAGGGCGGTCCCTTTGGCGCCGGCACCACCATCAAGGGTCTGGTGCGCGACCTGTTGGAGCTTTCGAGCCAGCTGCCGGGCGGCATGGACGATGTGTGCGTGGCGCGCGGCAAGGCCGACACCTCGGCGCTTGCCGATGCCTATCGTGCAGCGTTGGGTGCGAGCAAGGCCGCGACCGAAAAGGCGCAGGTGGCATTCGACGCCATCGACGCGTTTGAGGCGAGCGGCAAAACCATGGAGGATGCGGCGCGACTCATGATGTCGTGCAGCATGCCTCGGGCGAGCAAGGCGTTTCCTAAGGAGCAGGTGGAGCTCCTCAAGGCCGAGGCAGCCGATGCGTTTATCAATATCGTGCTTGCCTGTGGTGGCCCGGCGCTCGATGCGCTGGTGGGGCTTGCCCGTGCCGTAGAGGCGGAGTACCGTGCGCTCAAGGCCGACAAGTCCGCGCTCGACAATAACGATCTGTTGCGCATGGCGTACGAGGCGCTGCGCGATTATCCCGCCATCCGAGCCGCCTACGAGGGCCGCTTTAAGATGGTCATGATCGATGAGTTCCAGGACACCGATCAGATGCAGGTCGATCTAATCCGCTACCTGACGGGTGCGGGGGAGCGCGCGCTGTGCACCGTGGGCGATGCACAGCAGTCCATCTATCGCTTCCGTGGCGCCGAGGTCGAGGTGTTCCGTCGCCAGGAGCGCAAGGTGGGCTCCTCTGCTGCGCCCGAGACGGCTGCCGTCTCCGATGCCCCCGCCGGCGAGCTCGTCAAGCTTGTACGCAACTTCCGCAGTCACGACGAGGTGCTGCGTTATGTGGCGCGTGTCTTTGACGGGGACGACGGCGGCCTGATGCAGGGCTTTTTGGATCTTGAGGCGAGCGACGGCCGCAAGGACACGCTGGTGGCAGACGCCTCGCGTCGCCAGGCGCTCTTTGTTGCCGGCGGCAGTACGCAGGAGCGCACCCAGGCCAAGGCCCGTGCGATCGCCGAGCGATTCCGCGCGCTTGCCGATGCCGGCCAGCCCCAGGGCGGCATGGTGCTGCTACTGGGCCGCATGACCAACGCAGACGTCTACGCACAGGCCTTCCGTGACCAGGGACTCGACTGTGTCATCGCGGGCGGCTCAGTCTTTGCCCAAGCTGCCGAGGTTCAGACGGTGCGCGCCCTGGTTTGTGCACTCGCCAATCCGGCCGATACGGCGCAGGGCCTTATGCCGCTGCTCGCCTCGCCGATGTTTGCGCTCGGCGCCCAGGAGTTCCTGGCGCTGGCGACCAAGCTCGATAGCGAGACGGGGGAGACCTCGCGCCGCAACATCGATGCGGGCATCATGAGTGATTCCGATGTGCCGGGCCTGCAAGACCTGCCGCTGGTGACGCGCGCCCGCGAGGTACTGCGGTATGCGCTTCGTCGCGTGGGCCGCGATTCGTTCGCCGCCATCGCGTGCGACGTGGTCAACGCCTCCGGCTGGTTTGTGCGTCTGGCGCAGCGTGGTCCCGAGGGCAAGGCCATTGCCGCCAACGTGCTCAAGGCGCTCGACGCCGTGGCCGAAGCGGAGGCCGAGTTCGGCAACTCGCCGCGTTCCATCGCGCTGGCCTTCGACCGCTTCTTGGCGGGCAAGGAAGCCCCGGGTGCCCTTAACGAGGAGGGCGACGGCGCGGTGCGCATCATGACGGTGCACGCCTCCAAGGGCCTGGAATATCCGGTCGTGGCGGTCGCCGAGTGCTTTGGCGCGCGTAAGTCCTCGGGTACGGCACAGATGGGGCGCGTCGAGGGCGGAGCGCAGGTCGTGGCGCTGCCGGCACGCTTCGACGGCGTTAAGCTCGCCGACGGAACCTTTGTGAAGGGCGACGACGTCAAAAAACAGTTTGAGCATGCGTTTAAGGGCAAGGGAACGTCGCTGTGGCTGCCGCCGGAGCTCATGGAGGATGTCTGCGCGACGGGTTCTCCCGCCGAGGCATTCGTTCGCCTGCGCAGCGACGACCTGCAGCTTTCGCTCGAGGAGCGGGCTCGTTTGCTCTATGTCGCCATGACGCGTGCGCGCGAGCTGGTGATCTTGGCGATGGATGCCGGCGTGAGCCGTGGCAAGCTGTGCGCGCCGACCTTCGACGTCGAGACCGATCTGACCTATGACGTGCTGCGCCGTATTTTGCCGACCGACGCGCAGACCTTGCCGCAGCTCGATGCCGACTGCCTGGTGTTCGACAACTCCCAGCCGGGCGATTACGAGCTCATTTCGCTTTCGGACTTTACCTTTGGCGAGCAGGCGTTTGAGGCCAACGCTTCACTGGATGCCGAGGGCAGGCTTGTCCGCGGCGATACCGATGTCGCCGATAATGCTGCGCACTCAACTGTGCCCGGTCCTGCCGACCCCGAGCCCGATGCGTTTGAGCTCGTATATCCCCAGGCGGCGGGCGTGCGCATGGGCACGTGTCCGTTCCCGGCGCGTGATTCGTACAGCTATTCGTCGATCGCCGCGGCGTTGCATGCCGAGGCCGAGGACCGTGCCGCCGAGACGCGCGTGCCTATGGACGAGGCTGGCGATGATGCGGAGTCGGATGGTTCCGAGATGACGGATGCAGACGTGGCCGCCGTTGAGCCCGCCGACAACCCCATGGCGCTGGGCTCGGCGTTCCATGCCGCCTGCCAGTGGCTGATCGAGATGGGTGCCGATGCGCTGCCCGCCGCGCGTGCCGATGCACTGGCGCGCCAGTGGCGCCTGACGCCGGAGCAGCGCGAACGCTTCGACGTTGCCCTGGACCGCTGGCTCAAGTCGGCTGTTCGTGCCGGCCTGCTCGCGTGGCCGTGCGTTCGCGCCGAGGTGCCGTTCTTCTCGCTGGGCTGCGAGGACGAGGACATCGCCCGCTACGGCGCCTATGCCGAGGGCGCTATCGATGCCTTGGCAACCGACCCGGCCGATCCGTCGCATGCGCTGGTCATCGATTACAAGACGGGTGGCACGCCGGATGAGACGCCGGACCAGCTGCAGGAGAAGCACGCCCTGCAGGCGCGCGTCTACGCTGATGTTTTGCACAAGGCGGGCTTTGAGGCCGTGACCGTCAAATTCGTCCGCGTGGAACAGGCCGATCCGACCCTCTTCGTCAAACCTGCCGAACCTCAAGTAGTCACCTACAACTTCTAGCCCTCAATAACTTGCACTTGCGGTGGAATCCTTTTCGATTCCACCGCAACTGCAAGAGGAGCCGTGTGGGTTTGGCTAGGTTCGGGTGCTGTCCGTGCCGTGGGGTAAAATCGTTCAGTCAGAACACGAACCCGCATCGGAGCTCATCACATGGCATTCGTCCATCTGCACAACCACACTGTTTTCTCCATGCTCGACGGCGCAACCCGTATCCAGGATATGGTCAACCGTGCTGTTGAGCTTGGCATGCCCGCCGTGGCCATTACCGATCACGGCTACATGTATGGCGTGCCCGATCTGGCGCTGGCCTGCGACGCCGTCAACCACAACACGCCCGAGTACAAAACTTGGAGCCACGACAAGGCCTTCTTGGAAAAGGATCGCCGTGACGAGCTGGTGGAGCCCGACCCCGAGGCAAACCCGCGCGAGCATGCCCAGTACGTCAAAGACATGGCCATGTGGGACGAGAAGGGCAACATCGACGAGCTCAAGCCGCCCCTGGTCATCAAGCCCATCTTTGGCTGCGAGGTTTACTTTACGCCGGACGAGACGCTCGCCCGCGACCATAAACCCGAGCTCTACCACATGATCCTTCTGGCCAAGGACCAGGAGGGCTACGTCAACCTGATGCAGACGGTCTCCGAGGCCGCCGTGCAGGGCTTTTACTACAAGCCGCGCGTGACGCTCGACAACCTGCGCCGTCATGCCAAGGGCATGATTTGCACGAGCGCCTGCATCGCCGGCATCATTCCCAAGTACATCGACCGCGGTGACATGGAGGGCGCCATCAAGTGGGCCGAGACCTTCCGCGACACCTTCGACCCTGGCGACTTTTATATCGAGATCCAGGAACACGGCATTACCACCGACAACGGTCTGACCGACGAGCAGATGGACCGCACGCTCATCGATATCGCCAAGCAGGTGGGCGTCAAGGTTATCGCCACCAACGACTTCCACTACCTGCGCCGCGAGGACGCGCCCGTGCAGGACGTCATCATGTGCATCGGCATGAACGCCAAGGTCGACGACCCCAACCGCATGCGCATGACCGGCTCGGAGTTTTACATGAAGACCGAGGAGGAGATGCGGGCAATGTTCCCGTATTGCCCCGAGGCCTGCGACAACACGCTCGAGATCGCCGACAAGTGCTACGTCGAGCTCGACTGGGACTCCATCATCCTGCCGCGCTTCCCGCTGCTCGATCCCGGCGAGACGCACGAGAGCCAGTTCCGCCGCGAGTGCGAGAAGGGCCTGCGCCAGCACTATGGTGACGACTGGGCCACGCGCGAGATCGGCGGCGTCAACATCAAAGAGCGCTTTGAGTACGAATACAAGGTCATCTGCGACAAGGGCTTTGCCGCCTACTTTTTGATCGTTGCCGAGTACGTGCAATGGGCCAAGGACAACGGCATCGGCGTCGGCCCCGGCCGTGGTTCTGCCGCCGGCGCTATCGTCGCCTACGCCATGAACATCACCGCGTTCGACCCGCTCGAGAACGGCCTGATGTTCGAGAGGTTCCTGTCCCCGCAGCGTACCGAGATGCCCGATATCGATATGGACTTCGACGATGAGCGGCGCCTCGAGGTCGTGGAGCACGTTCGCCAGCTCTACGGCCCCGAGAAGGTCACCCACGTCATCACCTACTCGACCATTAAGGCCAAGCAGGCCATCAACGACGCCGCGCGCGTCCTGGACTATCCGGTCTACATGGGCCAGCGCCTGTCCAAGATGGTCTCGAGCGACCCCAAGGTCAAGCTCAAGCAGGTGCTCGACAAACAACCCGGCAAAGAAGATCTGTTTAACCCCGATTTTGCCGAGGCCTATAAAAAGGACGACGACGCCCGCCGCATCATCGACACGGCGCTCTCGATCGAGGGTCTCACCCGTGGCGAGGGCGTGCACGCGTGCGCCGTTTTGATCTGCCGCGACCCCGTCAACGAACACGTGCCCACCAAGCTCGACACCAAGGGCGGTGTCGAGATTACCCAGTACGAGGGCCATACCGTTGCCGACATGGGCCTGCTCAAGATGGACTTCTTGGGCCTGCGCACGCTGACGGTTATCTCCAAGGCCAAGGCAAACATCAAAAAGAACTTCGGCATCGACATCAAAGAGGAAGAGATTCCCTTTGACGATCCCGAGATCTTTAAGCTCATGGGCTCCGGCCACACCGCCGGCGTCTTCCAGGTCGAGTCCGCCGGCATGACGGCCACGATCAAGAACATGAAGCCCACCGAGTACAAGCACGTCGTGGCATTGATTGCTCTGTACCGCCCGGGCCCGCTGGGCGCCGGCATGGTCTCGTCCTACATCAACCGTATGAACGGCAAGGAGCCGGCGGTCTCCTACGACGACCGCCTGGACGACATCCTGGGCGAAACCTACGGCACCATGGTCTACCAGGAGCAGGTTATGCTCATCTCCGTCGAGATGTGCGGCTTCTCCAAGGGCGAATCGGACTCGCGTATCCGTAAGCCCGTGGCTAAGAAGAAAATCAAGCTGCTCACGTCGACGGTGCTCCACTGGGAGGATGGCTCGGACGAGACCACCTACGACCACTGGATGAACGGCGCTATCAAGAACAACTACACGCGCGAGGTCGCCCAGAAGATTTGGGATGATGTTCTCGAGTTCGCGTCCTACGCCTTCAACAAGTCGCACTCCGCCGGCTACGCCATCCTGGTTATGCAGACGGCGTGGCTCAAGGCGCACTATCCGCACGAGTACATGGCGGCCGTTCTGACGTCCTATACGGGCAAGACCGACAAGATCGTGCACTACGTCTCGGCATGCCGTCACGACGGCATCCCCGTGCTTTCGCCAGATGTCAACGAGTCCGGTACCGAGTTCACGGCTACCAAGGAGGGCGTGCGCTTTGGCCTGGCCGGCATCCGCGGCGTGGGCACCGGCGTGGCGCAGGCGATTATCGCCGAGCGCGAGGCGGGCGGCCCGTTTAAGACGCTGCATGACTTTGTCGAGCGCGTGGACTCCAGCCAGGCCAACCGCCGTGTGATCGAATCGCTGATCAAGGCAGGTGCCTTCGACTCCACGGGCTATCCGCGCCGCCAGATGATGCACTTTGTGGACAAGAACAACCCCGAGAACATCATCGACGCCGCGATAAAGCGTCAGAAGGACCGCGCGAGCGGCCAGACCTCGTTCTTCGACATGTTTGGTGATGTTGAGGGCTCGGGTTTCGAGGTCAGCGTGCCCGATCCGGACGGCCAGGAATGGGACCGCCACCTCAAGCTGAGCCAGGAGAAGGAGGTTCTGGGCATCTATGTCTCGGACCACCCGCTGCGCCCGTTTGAGTATGCGCTTAGCAAAGCGCGCGACTTCTCGTTCTCGCAGATCGATACTGGCTACGAAGTGCAGAACCCCACGGGTGGCACCATCAACCAGGAGATTCCCGAGGGCAAGGCGCTGTGGTGGGCCGGCATGGTCTCGAGCGTGTCCAAGCGTGTGACCAAAAACGGTGACCCCATGGGCATCGTGCAGCTCGAGGACATGGAAGGCGAGGCCACCGTCGTGGTGTTCCCCAAGACCTATAAAGAGGCCGAGGGGTACCTGTACGGTGAGGTCGATCCCGAGACCGGCGCGCAGCTGTCCGACGCCTTTGTGCGCATTAAGGGCAAGCTCGAGCGCTCGGACCGCGGCGACCAGATCATCGCGCAGGAGATCGTGCCGCTGGAGCTCAACGAGGAGAACAATAAGCCCAAGGTGTTTGAGATCATGGTGCCCAACAGCCGCTTTAGCCAGGGCAATATGGCGCGCCTGGCCACGGTGCTCACCACTAACCCGGGCGGCGACCGCGTGGAGATCTTTATCGAGCAGGTGGACGGGCGCGTGCTGCGCGCCGAGGTGCCTGCTAAGGTCAACGCGCGCTCGATTCCGCTGCTGGCCGAGGCCAAGGCCATCGTGGGTAACCAAGGCCGCGTGACGGTTATCTAGGGACGGCGTTGCTGAGGGGTACTCGGTGCGAGATTGGAGGAAGTGATGGCGCAGGGGACGTTTGTGCAGGCGCTCCGGAAAGAGGCGGCGCTGAGCGGCACCTTTATGAAGGGGCGTTCGCTCATGCTCAACGGCGCCGTGCTTTCGATCGAGGACAGCGGCTCGCGCTTCTCCAAAAACGTGACGGTCGAGGGCTCGGTGCGAGGCTCGCGCGGCGACCTGTACAAGACGCACGTGGCGCTCGACATGGACGAGCACGAGGTGATCGACTACGACTGCGATTGCCCCGCTGCCTATCGCTACCCCGGTATGTGCAAGCACGCCATCGCCACGGCGCTGGCGTACCTGGACGCCAGCGGCATTGAGCCCGTCGAGGGGCTGCGCACATCGGTTCGCACGTTTACGGCGCAGCCGAAACAGCCCGTGCGCACCGCGCCCAAAGTGCCGGCCGTCAACCCTAACTTTCCCTTCCCGGCGCCAGTTCCCACGAGCCCGAGCCTCATGAAGGCGCTCTCCGATCTTTCGGACGCGCGCATGGATGAGTTGGCGGGCATGCGCCGCAAGCTCGCCGGCACTGTCGACCCCGATGCCCCCAAGGCGGTGTTGGAGCCCTCGCTGGTGCCGTACTACAATCCGCTGTTTGCCGACCGGTTTAGCTGGGCGCTCGAGTTCCGCATTCGTTGCGGTTCGGTGTCCTACGTGGTTAAGGACATCGACGGCATGGCCGCCGCCTACGTGCGCGGCGGCACCTTCTCGTACGGCAAGAAACTTACATTCCTCCATACGCCCGAGGCCTTCGACGAGGTTTCGGTACGCCTGCTCGACCTTGTTGTGGCAACGGTTGTGTATCTGAGCGACATCACAAGTTCGCGTTCGGCGTCGTACGACTTTGCCCGCAGCGGCTTTGTCGCCGAGCGCCAGTTGCCGCTGTCCGAGCATGACATCGTATACATGCTGGACTTGCTGCGTGGCCGGACCATTTCCTTTGAGCCCGCCTGGTCGCGGGGAACGACGACGCATCGTTCCTACGAGGTTGCGGTTGAGTTGTCGCCGGTGGGGGTGGACGAGGTCTCGGCAAAACAACCGCCGCTCCTTGCCGCCAAGATCGCGCCGGCGGCCGGTGGCAGCTACGACCTGCGCCTGCCCGCCGATATGTACTGCTTTGCCTCGGGCGACGTTGCCTATCTGGTCGACACGCACCGCGCGCGCCGCGTCGATGCGGCGTTTGCTCAGCATGCGGCGCCGTTCCTATCGCGCTTGCTGCCCTGTCGCACGCCGGTCCATATCGCCGCCGAGCAGGTGGGCGAATTCTGCCGCATGGCACTGCCCGTGCTGCGCGAATACACTGACCTCACCGCTCCCGCCGTGCTCGACACCGTGGCGCCCGAGCCGAGCTTTGCCATGGCAATCGGTGTCGACGATGGGCTTGTGACCTGCAAGATTACGGTTGCCTATGGTGATTGGTCGGCAGACCTCTTTAGCTTGGGCGCTCCGGGCAGCCCCTTCGAAGAGCGGCGTCCGGGCGTGCCGCCGCGCGACGAGGTGGCAGAGTTTCGCGTTATGGACACGGCGGCCCTGTATTTCGACTTTTACGAGGGCGGCCTGGCGTTTGAGGAGCGCGACGACGAGAGCCTGTTCCACTTGCTGACCGAGGGCCTGTCTGCCCTGTCCGAGCTGGGCGAGGTCATGCTCAGCGACCGTCTGCGCCAGATCTCGGTCCGCCCTGCGCCCAAGCTTTCGGTGCGTGCGACCGTCAAGAGCAACCTGCTCGATGTCGAACTGGGCGCGAGCGGTCTTTCGGCGGCAGATCTTGCCATCTATCTGGATTCGTATAAGCGCCACCAGACGTTTGCGCGTCTCACGTCGGGCGACATCATTCGCCTGGACGAGGGAGCGCGCGCCGCGTTTGGCCTTGCCGAGGACCTGGGTGTCGATGCCGTCGACCTGCTCGACGGCGTGTCGCTTCCCGCGTCGAGTACCCTGTTCGTCGACAGCATGCTCGCGCGCACGCCTGTGCTCGAGGCCGATCGCGACGCTGCGTTCCGCCGTACCGTCGAGCGCCTGGACACGCTCGGCAAGATGGACTTTACGGTGCCGGCATCTCTCAAGGCCACACTACGTGGCTACCAGGTCGACGGCTATCAGTGGCTCGGCTCGCTTGAGCACCTGGGCCTCGGCGGCATCTTGGCCGACGATATGGGCCTGGGCAAAACGTTGCAGATGATCGCACATATCCTGGCGCGCGTGGAAGCGGGGGACACTAAGCCCACGCTTGTGGTGTGCCCTGCGTCGCTCGTGTACAACTGGACTGCCGAGCTGGAGCGCTTTGCGCCTTCGCTCGACGTGTGCGCCATCGTGGGTGCCAAGGCACAGCGCCGCGTGCAGATAGCCGGCGTGGCCGAGCATAACGTGGTCGTGACGTCATATGACCTCATGCGCCGCGATATCGACGAGTATGCCGAGCAGGACTTTGCCCGCGTTGTGCTCGACGAGGCCCAGTACATTAAAAACCCGCTCACGCAGGTAGCGCGCGCCGCCAAGCGCCTGCCAGCCGGTGTGCGCTTTGCCCTGACGGGCACGCCCATCGAAAACCGCCTGTCCGAGCTCTGGAGCATCTTTGACTTTTTGATGCCGGGCCTTTTGGGGACGCGCGAGTCGTTTGCCAAGCGCTTCGAAAGCCCGGTCGAGCACGCCGAGGGCGATAGCGCCGCTCGCCTGCAGGCGCTCGTGTCGCCGTTTGTGCTGCGCCGTGTCAAGGAAGACGTGGTTGCTGACCTGCCCGAGAAGATCGAGGACACCGTCATGGCGCAGCTCACCGGCGAGCAGCGCAAGCTCTACCTGGCCAACCAAGACCGCATCGCCCAGCAGGTGCAGCACCGCGAGGCATCCGAGTTTAAGAAAGACAAGCTCAAGGTGCTCGCCGAGCTCACCAAGCTGCGCCAGATCTGCTGCGACCCGCATCTACACTACGAGGACTACAAGGCGGGGAGCGCCAAGCTCGACGCTTGCATGGAGCTCGTGCACGGTGCGCTCGACGGCGGGCATCGCATCCTGTTGTTCAGCCAGTTTACGGGCATGCTCGACATCATCGGCAAGCGCCTGGCCAAGGAGGACATCGGCTTTCTTAAGCTCACGGGCGCTTCGTCCAAGGAGAGCCGCGCCAAGATGGTCGCGCAGTTCCAGGAGGGCGAGGTTCCGGTGTTTCTGATCTCGCTCAAGGCGGGCGGCGTGGGCCTCAACCTGACGGCGGCCGACGTGGTCATTCACTACGACCCGTGGTGGAACGTGGCCGCGCAGGACCAGGCGACCGACCGCGCGCACCGTATTGGCCAGCAACATACCGTGACCGTGTACAAGCTCATCGCCAAGGACACGATCGAGGAGCGCATCATGCAGATGCAGGAGTCCAAGCGCGATCTGGTCAACAGTGTGCTTGGCGGCGACGGCATCTCCTCGGCGCTGTTTACCCGCGAGGATGTTCTGGCGCTGCTCGGCGGCGACGGGCGCTAACCCGCTCGGGTGGGGCCGCCAGGGCGGATAGCCCGCGCTGTCCCATCGTCCCCGCTCGTTATGTGTTCATTTGCGATGCCGTGGATGGTTCGCTTGCCTTTGGGCATAAGAAACATCGAGAACATCGGCACATCAGCAAAGGAGAACATCATGGCGAAATTCTTTAAGGACCCCGACGGCAAGCTCATTGCCGCCCTTGGCAACGACGTTGCAACCCCTGCCGGCTGCACGGAGCTGACCGCGAACACCGAGGACGCGGCGCACGAGAAGCACGTGCCCGTCGTCGAGAGCGAGCGCGACGGTCACGTGATCCGTGCACGCGTGGGCTCGGTCGAGCATCCTATGGTGCCCGAGCACTACATCGAGTGGATCGCCCTTGAGGCCGAGGGCCGTCTGGAGGTCCATTACCTCCAGCCCGGCATGAAGCCCGCGACGTTTTTTGCCGGCGGTTCCAAGACCGGTACCGTCTATGCCTATTGCAACCTGCACGGACTGTGGTCCGCGACGTTCTAGGAGCGCGCCCCCGCTCGGGGTATCATAGCTAGCATATGCACATGCGAGCGCCGACTGCATCATGCGGCCGGCGCTTTTACTACGACAACGATGGTTTACGACGGAAAGGGCTGAGCCATGAAGCTCGCACTTGCACAGATCGATATGCGCCTGGGTGATATTGAGGGTATCTGCGGTCGCATCGAGGACCAGGCGCGCCTGGCCCACGAGCGCGGTGCGCGCGTGCTGTGCGTGCCGGCTCCGCTCTTTATGGGAGCCCTGCCCGGCGGCCTGGTGGGTGCTGCCGACTTTGAGCACGACATGCTGACGGGCCTGACCGGTGTTGCCGAGCGTATCCAAGAGCTCGATATGATCTGCATCGTGCCCGCGGCGGTTTCGTTTGAGGGCCAGCCACTGCTCGACTACATGATGCTCAAGGACGGCCATGTAGTGCCGGCCCGTTCGAGCATTGCCCTGCAGCGCGGTGGGAACGGCGATGCCCGTTGGGCGCCGCCGGTCTTCGACGTGGACGGCGTACGTATCGCCGTGATCTTCGACTTGGACCGCGAGCTCGAGATGCTGCCGACCGGCGTCGACCTCATCGCCTATTTTCAGTTCAACGCGTTTGATATGACCGACCGCGAGACGGCCGCCATTGCCGCCGTTCGCAGCGGTGCCTACCGCAAGATCGCGTCCAAGCGCAGCGTATGGTTTGCCTGCATGGCGCCGGTCGGTGCCTATGACGAGTCGGTGTATACCGGCGGATCGTTTGTGCTCGACGACTGCGGGCGCGTGGTGGCCCAGGCGCCGTGCTTTGAGGAGAGCCTGCTGGTTCAGGAGATTCAGCGCGGCGTAATGCTCGATGCTTTGGAGGACCACGAGCTGCCCGAGTTTCGTTCCGAGGAGTGGTTGTGGCAGGCGCTGGTGCTCGCTGTGCGCGATAACGCCCGTGCCCATGGTACGTCGCGCGCCGTGGTGGCGCTCGAGGGCGATTTGCCGTCGTCCCTGCTGGCGGCACTTGCCGTCGACGCCCTGGGTCCGCGCAATGTGATCGGCCTAGTGCTGGGACGCAACCGTATCTTTACGCCGGCGCAGGAGGAGGCAGAGGCTGCTCGCTGTGCCGCCGTTCGCGCCATTGCCGAGCGCCTGCATATTCGCACGGTTGAGCGCGATGCGCCGGATGCCGCGCGTGTGCTCGACCGCGATGTGTCGGCGGGCGACGCCGAGCGTCTGCGCTCTCGCACGCTGGGCCTCATGCTGGAGGATACGGCGCTCGAGCTGGGTGCGATGGCGTTGAGTCCACTGTCCAAAACTGAGTACGCGCTGGCGGCGCCCACGCTTTGCGGTGGCTACCAGGGCGATTACGCGCCCTTTGGTGATGTGTATCTGTCGACCCTCGAGTTTGTGGCGCGCGTACGCAACCGTACGTCTGCCGTGGTGCCGCAGGAGCTCGTGACGCTCAACGCGGTGGAGGATTGCATGGAGCGCGTGCTGGCGCAAGCGCTCTCGACGCTTGACGGTCCGGTCGACATGCTCGACCGCGCGGCGCAGCTGCTCGGTGGGCTCGAGCCGGGCGAAGTCGATGGCACGCTCGAGTCACACGTCGACCGCAACCGTCCCTTCGACGACATTCCGATGGCCGCTGGCAAGCCCGAGGCATGTTCGTTGCTGCTGATGCTCGTGCGTCAGGGAGAGGTGGCTCGCCGCCAGCTGCCGACGGCGCCGATCGTCTCGGCCCGTTCGTTTGCCGAGCGTGCCTGGCCGTATATGCTCGCGTGGTCCGATCTGGGGCTCGACGGCAAGGAGCGCATGACGGTCGATTCTCTGGCGCGCGCCGAGGTGCGTCGTTTTGACGACGACGATACGAGTGACCGTATGCGTGGTGAGATGATGGGCATTTTGGGCGAGCTGCTGGGTATTTCGCCCGAGCAGATGGAGGAGTTGCGCTCCGAGGATGGCCAGCGTCGCCTGCACGAGGGCATGAAGAAGTTTGAGGGCGAGGTCCAGGACGCCATCGATAAGATGATGGGCGGCCAGGGTGGCCCGCAAGGTGGGCCCCAGGGCGGACCGATGCCGCACCCGCCGGTTGATCCCCGACAGTTCCCGTTCTTCTCGCAGAACTAGGCCGCTGCGCGCCCGCCAGAGCGGCAATCTGCCTTTCAATCGTCGGGCATGACCGCCAGGTCAATGCCCTCCTCTTTCAAGGCACCTTGCTCGCTCTGGCGGGCGCTCGCTTGCGTATGCTCAACCTGCATTTAATCTCGGCTGACTTATGGGGCTGGCGTTGTGTTATTCTAGAACAGACGTTCGTGAATAGTGCGCGGGGCGTTGCCTTGCGCTGCGCTTGTGGCGAGGGGAGGCTGGCTTGGTTATCTTGGGTATCGACCCCGGTTTGGTCCATACGGGTTGGGGGATTATCGAGGAGCGGCGCGGCGAGGTTCGCTGCCGTGCCTACGGTTGTATCGAGACCAGCGCGGGCAGTCCGCTTGCGGTGCGCCTGTCTCACATCGCCCGCGACCTTAAGGGTGTCGTGGAGCGTTATCGACCCGATACCGCTGCTATCGAGAGCATTTACTTTGGCGCCAACGTTCGCTCGGCCATCCCTACGGCGCATGCCCGCGGTGCTGCGCTCGTGGCGCTTTCGGAATGCGCGCTCGAGATCGGCGAGTACACGCCTATGCAGATTAAGCAGGCCGTTGTGGGCACCGGCGCTGCAGATAAGCGGCAGGTCGCGTATATGGTTCGTACGCTCACACAGCTCGATCACGACCCGCATCCCGACCATGCTGCCGATGCCCTAGCCTGCGCCATCTGCCACGTTAACCTCAGCCGCACCCGGGCGCTTACCGGCGGCGAGTTCTATCAACAGAGAGGAACCGGATACTGATGATCTCCCAGCTCCATGGAACGCTTGTCGAGGCCACGATGAGCTCGGCCGTCGTCGATGTGTCGGGCGTGGGCTTTGAGCTCGGCATCTCGGGCAGCACTGCCGCCACGCTGCCTACGCCCGGCGGCGAGGTTCGCCTCTATACCCGTATGCAGGTGCGCGAGGACGCCATGACGCTCTTTGGCTTTGCCTCCAAGGACGAGCGCACGATGTTCGATCGGCTCGTGTCCGTCTCGGGCGTCGGTCCGCGTCTGGCGCTTGCCGTGCTCTCCACCTACACCGTGGGGCAACTGTATTCGCTGGTGATGGCCGAGGACGACAAGGGTATGGCCAAGGTGCCCGGTGTGGGCAAAAAGACCGCGCAGCGCCTCATCTTGGAACTCAAGAGCACCTTTGCCAAGGACAAGGGCTTTGTGCCGGTCGACGTGATTCCCGGCCAGGTTGCGATGCCGGTTCCCGCCGCCGCTCCTTCGGCAATCGATGACGCCCGTGCGGCGCTCCTTTCCATGGGCTTTAGCCCACAGGAGACCGATGTCGCCCTGAGCGGGTATGATGGGCAGGATATGCGTGTCGAGGATCTGCTCGGCGCGGCGCTTAAGCGACTCGGAATGGATGCGTGATGTGGGAAGCCGATGACTCTCAGGACCTGTGGGCGACGGCCGGCAACTCGCCGGCGGCATCCATGGCACACGGTGAGCGCATGGTGGGCTCGGAGCTGACGCCCGAGGACCTCGATGTCGACCGTACCCTGCGTCCCCAGCGCTTGGATGACTACTGCGGTCAGGAGCATATCAAGCAGAGCCTTCGCGTGCTCATCGAGGCGGCGCAAAGCCGTGGCGAGACGCTCGACCACGTGATCTTCTCGGGCCCTCCGGGTCTGGGCAAGACCACGCTGGCTACGGTTATTGCCAACGAGCTGGGCGCTCAGATCAAGACGACGAGCGGTCCGGCCATCGCGCGCACCGGCGACCTGGCTGCCATCCTTACCAACCTGCAACCGGGCGACGTGCTGTTTATCGACGAGATCCACCGCCTCAACCGCTCGGTCGAGGAGGTCCTGTATCCTGCGATGGAGGACTTTGCCCTCGATATCGTGATCGGCAAGGGCCCGGCGGCGCGCTCGATTCGCCTGGATATTCCCAAGTTTACGCTGGTGGCGGCCACGACCCGTTCGGGTATGCTCACCGGCCCGCTGCGCGATCGCTTTGGCATCTCGTATCGCTTGGATTACTACACCGTCGAGGAGCTCGCCCAGATCGTGACGCGCTCGGCGACCATCCTGGGCGTGACGATCGACCATCCCAGCGCGCTCGAGATCGGCTCGCGCTCGCGCGGTACGCCGCGCCTCGCCAACCGTCTGCTCAAACGCGTGCGCGACTATGCGCAGGTGCGCGGCAACGGCCCCATCGAGCTCGAAATCTGCCGTCAGGCGCTCGAGTTTTTCGAGATCGACGAGCTTGGCTTGGACTGGATGGATATTCGCATTTTGGAGACACTCGCCAAGACGTTCTCCGGCCGTGCCGTTGGCTTGACCACGCTTGCCAGTGCGGTGGGCGAGGACCCGGGTACGCTTGAGGATGTCTACGAGCCCTATCTGCTGCAGTGCGGATTGATGATTCGCACGCCCCAAGGCCGCCAGGCAACCCTGCGCACCTTTGAGCACTTAGGAATTGAGCCGACCGTTTAGGATGGGTTTGTAGGCTATCGCTGGGCATCGGGTAAACATATCACCGTTCGTCGGTTACGGGCGTTTTACTATTGCGCGCGCGTGCTATGCTGGATTGGTCTTTTTCTCATCCGGTAACGAAAGGACCGCCCATGCCTACTGACATCGAAATCGCACGTTCTGTTACGCCGCTGCCTATTACCGAGGTGGCCAAGAACGCCGGCGTCGACGTTAAGCATCTGATTCCGTACGGCTTTGACAAGGCAAAGGTCGACTATTCCCTGCTCAACGAGCCAACTGATCACCAGGCCAAGCTTGTCCTCGTGACCGCTATCAATCCCACGCCCGCAGGCGAGGGCAAGACCACTACGACCATCGGCCTGGCCGACGGTCTGCGTCGTCGCGGCGTCAAGAGCGCCGTGGCCCTGCGCGAGCCTTCGCTCGGTCCCGTGTTTGGCGTGAAGGGCGGTGCCGCCGGCGGCGGCTGGGCGCAGGTCATCCCCATGGAGGACATCAACCTGCATTTTACCGGCGACTTCCATGCCATCGGCGCCGCCAACAACCTGCTGGCAGCCATGCTCGACAACCATATTCAGCAGGGCAACCAGCTCGGCATCGACGTTAAGCGCATTACCTGGAAGCGCGTTGTCGACATGAACGACCGTCAGCTGCGCCATGTTATTGACGGCATTGGCGGCAAGGCCCAGGGAGTGCCGCGCGAGGATGGCTTCGACATCGCTGTTGCCTCCGAGGTCATGGCAATCCTGTGCCTGTCCACGAGCATCAACGATCTTAAGGAACGCTTGGGCGAGATCGTTGTCGGCTACAGCTTTGCCGGTGAGCCCGTCCGCGCCCGTGACCTTAAGGCTCAGGGTGCCATGGCGGCCCTGCTCAAGGACGCGCTCAAACCCAACCTGGTTCAGACACTCGAGGGCACGCCTGCGTTTGTCCACGGCGGTCCCTTCGCCAATATCGCCCACGGCTGCAACTCCATCATGGCCACGCGTATGGCTATGCGTTTTGGCGATGTCGCCATTACCGAGGCCGGCTTTGGTGCCGACCTGGGCGCCGAGAAATTCCTGGACATCAAGTGTCGCATGACGGGCGTTCGTCCCAGCGCCGTCGTGGTCGTCGCCACTGCCCGCGCGCTTAAGTACAACGGCGGTGTCGCCAAGGCCGACCTCAACGAAGAGAACCTCGAGGCCCTCAAGGCCGGCATGCCCAACCTGCTGCGCCATGTCGACAATATTCAGAACGTCTACGGTCTGCCCTGCGTGGTCGCCATCAACCGCTTCCCGACCGATACCGAGGCAGAGCTTGTCCTCATCGAGTCCGAGTGCCAGAAGCTCGGTGTCAACGTTAAGCTGTCCGAGGTCTGGGCCAAGGGTGGCGAGGGCGCGCTCGACCTGGCCGATGAGGTCATGCGCCTGATCGAGCAGCCGAGCGAGCTCAAGTTTGCCTACGAGGACGGTGCCGATGTGGCTGACGCCCTGGAGGCCGTTGCCACCAAGGTCTACCGCGCCGACGGCGTCGACTTTACGCCGGCTGCCAAGCGCCAGCTCGCCGAGCTGCGCGAGAACGGCTTTGGCAACCTGCCGGTATGCGTGGCCAAGACGCAGTACAGCTTTAGCGACAATGCCAAGGCGCTGGGCGCTCCCGAGGGCTTCCGCATCACCGTGCGCGAGCTCAAGGTTTCCGCCGGTGCCCACTTCGTGGTCGCGCTGACCGGCAGCGTCCTGACCATGCCTGGCCTGCCCAAGGTTCCCGCGGCCGAGAACATCGACGTCGACAACGACGGCAACATCACCGGCCTGTTCTAAGCCTGCTGCTCATAGCCGCTTGCCCGCCCCGCCGTGCCTACCAAGGCCCGGCGGGGCTTTTTGATTCCAAAGGGACGGAGGAAAACGGATCATTTTGGGATGGCGGCAATGTTGCGCAACAAGAATGGGGATTTCTCCCGTACGGTGTAGTTGGAAGAATTGCGCGGGCGCATTGCGGCTGCGATGAGAGACGGGAGATGCGATGTATTGCACCAAGTGCGGAGCTCAGATACCCGATGGCTCCACGTTTTGCACGAGCTGCGGCGCTCGCGTGGGCGGAGTTGAGGACCAGGCGGAGCCTGTGGCGTTTCCGGTAGGGGATGCGCTGGCGACCGCCCCTGCGGGACAGCGCACTCCTCAGGGTGCCCCGGTTTATATGGCGGCGCAGCCTCGTTATGAGGAGCCTATGACCGAGCCTACTGAGGCCGCTCAGCCGTCTGTTCCGACTCCGCAGCCCAAGAAACCCAAGCACAAGGGCCGTATCGTCGCTGCCGTTATCGGCGGTGTTGCCGTTGTCGCCATTGTCGCCGCTATCGTGATCGTGCCGCGTATCGGCGCGTCGTCCGAGGTGACTTCGGGTGGCAAGGGCTACGTTGTCTGCGCATGCGAGACCAAAGTGCTTCCCAAGAACAGCAAGGGCAAAAAGCTCAAGAACTATACCGTCGAGCTGACGCCGGTGTCCGGCAAGGGCAAAAGCTACACCATCAAAGTGGATGGCGATGACGGCTTTGCCATGGAGGACTTTGGCGAGCTGCCCGACCAGAAGTACCAGATGACCATCACCTCAGGCAAGGGCAAAAAGAAGAGCACGACCACCATGAAGGTCGACTATACCAAGGA
>CABUSH010000029.1 GCA_902494195.1 uncultured Collinsella sp.
AGGGTACAGCGTTGAATGACAGAGCCAGTCCCCTGGCTCGCCCGCTTTCAATCATGTAAATCGCCGTATCTACTCTGCAGACGAAGATCCACCATCAACGATTGCCTGCTCGGACTCAGGAATCCCATCGGCACCCGTACTCTGTTCTTGCTCCACCTCTTCGCTGATTGCGGAGGCGGGGGTCGAGCCCTTTGCACCCACGATGTAGGCAGCCCCAAATCCTAACGCAATGGCAATCAAGGTCAAAATCACGTAGACAGGCCAATGGCGCTTAATATACGAAAACACGTTGACTCCTTAGAGCTCCGTCTACGAACGGCGGATAACCTCGGTCACGACCTCGGATACCGTGGCAATGTTCGTCGGGTTGACATTGTGGGGCAGGTCGTCCTCGGTACGAGCGCAAGCCAGACGCGTGCCGTCCACGCCGGCGATGGTGAGGGCTCGGCGGCTCGCCTCGAGCGCGGCATAGGCATCGGTCTTGGCATAGGGCATCTCGAGCGCGCCACAATCGACATGGAACGACTTGCACACCTTGCTGACCAGGTTCATGATGCGGCGATCGCCCTTGAGCAGCTGCTGTTCGCCCTCGACCGTCACCACCGAAAGCCTACCGGCGCCGACGGATTCAAGATTGATGAAGAATACGCCGCGGAGCTTATCGCGATGCGAAGCCAAGAAGGCCTTCATGCCGGCGCCATCACAATCCGAGGCGCCCGTTGCCACAAACCAGATATCGTGACCGAGCAGCTCATCATCGCCCATAGAGGCGACAGCCGAGAGCATATCTTCGGAAGAAGCGCCATCGGAAGACGTAGCGCCGCCCTTCCAGCCATCGTTATCGTCCTCGAAGTTATCCCACGAACCGATACCGCGACCGGACTTCTTGGCATCGTAATCGTCTTCGACGCCCAGCCAATCACTCATGCTGTCCTGCTCGTTTTTCCTTTTACGACCGAACAGGCCACCCAGGCCGCGTTTGCGAGACTTGGGTGCCGCCGGGGCGGGAGCCGAAATGGTCTCGATCGGCTGCGCGCCCGACGCAACGGGCATAGAAGGCGCAACGGGTGCCGATGTGGGTTCGGGACCCTGGGCAGTAGCAAAGGGGTCGTTGACCTGGGCAGAGGGATCGGGAAGGTCGAACAGCGACGTGCGAGACGCAAAGTTTGCCTGCTTCATAGACGGCAGCGACGGATCGGGGACCGAAGCCAGCGGAGACGAGGAAGGTGCAGGCGACGGTGCCGACGCCGGATCGGGAACATTCATCTGCGGACGCGGCGATGCCTGGGAGGAAATCTGGGCCATAAGGGAATCGACCGTTTCGTCCTGGGTGGGAGCGACATTGGCAACCGTGGCACCGGAACCACTCGGGGTCGGCATGGTGAAAATCTGCGTGGAGTAAGGCCTCGACTCATCCGTCTCGGGAGTCTCGGAAACCGCAGGCACTTCCTCCTGCTCGACCTCGGTCGAATCACCTTGATCGGCTGCCGCGTATTGCTCTTCGTCAGAGTTGGCCTCGACGGACTCGTCCTCGGCGGCATCTTGGATTTCGGCAGCATCAATGGGCTCGTCATCGTCTGCCGCGTCGCCCTGCTCATCGGAAACAGGAAGGGGCTCGGCAATTGCGGTGCCTTGCTTTTCAAACGTTATCGTGGAATCGAACTGCGCGGCATCAAACGACATGGTGCTATCGACGTGCTGCTGAGCCTCGAAAGACGTTGTTGCCTCAACAACATCCGCTGACGTCGGTTGCTGGGACTCAAAGGACGTCGTAGCTTCGGCAGCGTCGACGGGCCCGGACTGCATAGCCTCGTTCTGCTCGAACTCTTGCGCCGCGCGCTCACGTGCCGCCTCGGCTGCCTGCTGCTGAGCGATAGCCTCCTGCTCGGCAGCCTCGCGTGCGGCAGCGCGCTTCTCCTCGAAATCGTCGACAAATTTCCTGCCCTTTGCAAGCGCACCCTTAAAGAAGCTGGAAGCGCTGGCGCCAATCGAAGAGAACGCGGATGCAATATCGGCATGGGGCGTTGCCGCGGGAATCTCGGCCGAGAAATCAGTATCGCTCTCGTAAGACACGCGCCCCGGCTGTTCAACGTAATCGTCGTCAGACTCGTCCGCAACGTCTTGCGCCGGCGCGGCGGGAGCCAAAATGTCCAGTCCTGCCGCGGGATCGATCGCAGACACCGCCTCGGGCTCGGCAACGGTAACCGCGGCAGACTCATCATCCGCAGTGACAACGGGCGCAGGCTCGGGCTCAAACGTCGGCTCCTCGCCCTCCTCGTAATCGAGCGTGCAGGACTCGGGAAGCATTCCGAGCGCACGGATGGCATCCGAACCAAAGCGGATGTTGCCGGCGGCGTTGCGATAGAGCTTGGGCTCGGGCTCGGCCGCGGCAGGCTCCTCCGCCGGCTCAGCAGCGGGAACCTCGTCATTGAACTCTTCGGCCTGGACAGCCTGATTCTGATCCTCGGGCACGATGGCGCCAATCAGCGTCTCGTCGGCAGACGCACCCTCAAAGCCCTCGATCTGCTCGTCAAAAGCCTCGCCCTGTTCGGGCTCGGTTTGAGCGTCGGGAGCAATCGGCTGACCGAACTCGTCCTCGGCGTAGGTAGGCTCTTCGTACTCGATGGTGTTGCCGTAGTCGTTTTGCTGCTGGGCCGCGGCATACTCCGCCGCCGCGCGCGCCATTTCCTCGGCACGACGTTTCTGCTCCCCAAAATAGGTATCGAACGGAACATCGTCGGGAAACTCGTTCTCGCCTTGGAAGGGAGCAACGTTGTCCATAACGCCGAGCATAGCGGCGACAGAAGACTTGTTGCACACCGCGCCGGACGTATAGGGAAGAATGTGGCGGTTAGAGATGATGTTTGCCGCGTTGGCAAGTGCAACGAGGGAAGCGAGGATCGCGACAATCCACAGCAGAACCTTGAGCGCGCCGGGGAGCGGCAGGATACGCAGGATGGCAACGGCAGCAGGGGCAACCGTGGCAACGGGCAACAGCTTGGCGATGAGCGCACGATACGAAGCATAGGGCTCGCGGGCGAGCAGCTCAGCACGGGGAGAGTCGTAGTGTGCGACAACGACCACCGGGCGGTTGCGCGGAGACGCGAGCGGGCCCGAGGCCTTGTGGTAGGCGATGACATTTTGGCTCACGCCCGTCTTGCCCAGGCGCGAAACCACGGGGTGGCCCGTGCGCTCGAGCACGTAAAGAACGGCGCCGACGATTGCCAGCAAGGTGCCGACCAAGCCGATACCACCGCCGATGCCCATCAACAGGGCGCCGGCAAACGCAAGAATACCGGTAACGGCAAATGCCAACCTACTGGGCGCCGGGGCATTGAACTCCTGAACCTCGGGATCAAAGCCGTGGTTGCGGAAGATCTGAGCGATATCCTCGGCAGCCAAGCGCTCTTCTTCGCTGCATGCCGGCGTAATGCCGGTGTTCTGCAGCAGGTGGTTAATATAGTTCTGGGTGTTCGCCATGTGCGCTCCACATCCATAATCCGACAAATAGGCCCAATGCATGCACATTAGAACCGTATATAGTCGAAAGTATACCCCGAGCGAGCGCAAACGACCGAATTCGGGCCATCTTAACGCCCCGAGCGGACAAGGATATAGCCTAATCTCCATATCGGACTAAAATCATGGCAGCAAACTACCTTCTTATGCGAGGACTCTATGACGGCAAGCGACGCGACCGCGACAATTAAAAAGGGAAGTTCGGAGCCCAGTTTCGATAAAACGGCTCAGCGCATCCTCAACCTTTTCTTTGTGCTCAACAGCTCCCCCGAACCGCTGACGACCGAGCAGATTGTCTTGGATTCTGACCTAGGATATGGCTCGGGCAACATCGACTCGGATAAGCGCAAGTTTCGGCGCGATCGTGACAAACTGCTCGAGCGTGGCATCTTGATCAAGGAGGTTCGCCCCGCCGGTGCGCAGGAGACCGAGGAAAGCTCGTGGACAATCGACCGCGAGCACACGTTTGCTGCAGGCGGCCTCATCACCGCAGACGACGCCGACATCCTACTCAACGCCATCGACCAGACGCTAGCGGCCGGCTCTTCCACCTTTGCCGCGCCGCTTGCCGATATTCGCTCCAAAATTGCCTACCTCACCGGCATGTCGGCGGTGGACGAAGTACCGATCCGCCGCTCTCCCACCGTCGATGCGGTATGGAGCGCCTTTGCCGAGCGATGCGCGCTGCGATTTTTATATCAGAACGGACGCGGCGAGCAGAAAGAACGTACCGTCTGTGTCTACGGCATGTTCGAACGCGAGGGCGTGGCGTACTTCTGCGGCCTCGACAATGTCACCGACGACATCAGGACATTCCGCTGCGACCGTATCGTTCGCGCTTGGCGTCCTTCGAAGGCCTACGCCATCCCTGCGGACTTCAATCTCAACGACTATCTGTTCTTTGAATTCGATTTCGCCGACCGACCGCCCGTTGCAGCCACGTTCTCGTTCGCCCCTCAGACGCAGATCGATATGATCAACGGCCTCACGCGCGGGCGAGGTGAGCTCGCACACACCGATGCGGGATGGATCTGGACCGTTGACGTGCGCGACCTTGAAGCCGCCGCCTCATTTTGCATGGCCCACGCCATGGACGGCATGAGGCCCATGGCCCCCAAATCGCTCAAGCAGGCGTGGAACCACCTCATTGAAAGGACGGTGCACGAGCATGCCCGTGCGTAAACTCACCAGCGAGCAGAGACTCTCGCGCGCCATCGACATCATGGAGGCCCTCTACGCCGCCGGCGAGAGCGGCATGACACGAACCGAAATTTGCGGCCGCTTTGACATCACGGGAGTATCGCTCGACGAGATTCTCGAGATCGTCTCGACGCTCGCGGACCGAGAATCGGGCGCGCGCATCATCTGCGAATGCCGCGGCGAGCGCGTGGCCCTCACTGGTGACGCCGGGCGCGTGCTACCGTTGCGCCTGAGTGCCGCCGAGGGCGCCGTGCTCAACCATGAACTTGAATCGTTGGAGATCGAGCCGCAGACGGCAGCTCGGATTCGACATGCCCTTCTGCCCGAAGAGCTCGGCTATAACCAACGCGTCTTTGACACCGTCAACCACGGGTCGCACTGGCAGCAGCTGAGCTGCGCCATTCAGGACGGCGTTCGCTGTCGCATCTCGTATCGCTCGATGGACGATGCACGGCCACGCGAGCGTCTGGTCGACCCCTTGCGCATTACGGCAAACGGCGACCAAACATACCTGATTGCCTGGGACATCACAGTCGATGAGCAGCGCACCTATCGCATGGATAAAATCGAGGGACTCGCCTTGACGGAAGACTCCGTCGTGCCTCACGCACCGGACGTTGCATCCCTCCGCGATTCCCTTGCCCGGACACAGCGTAGCGCAAAGCTCTTGATGCCATTCGATATGGCGGAGCATCTGGACTGGGCCGGCATCACTCTAATCGAGCACAGCGGGGCAGACATGGCAACGGTAACCGTGCATTACGGCTCTGAGCGTTGGCTACTGAGCCAGGTAATCACAGCGGGCGGAGCCATCCGCATCTTGGATGACCCCGCCCTGTCAAAGCGCCTGTGCGATATGGCAAAAACCCTCGTCTGTCCGCTTTAGCGCCGCCGCTCGTGGCGTGCGCGCCACAGTTGCAGATAGTGACCGATCTGCGCCGATTCGATGCGCTGGTAGGAGCTCGTGGGCAGCGACGTTAAGAACTTCTTTCCGTAGCCCTTCGTCACCAGGCGCGGGTCGGCCAGAATCAGCACGCCGCAATCGGTCGACGAGCGGATAAGGCGGCCGGCCGCCTGCTTGACCTCGAGCACCGCCTCGGGCAGCGAATAGCGCGCCCAAGCGCGGTCTTCGCGCAGGTTGCGCTCGCACGAGAGCGGGTCCGTGGGACTCGAGAACGGCAGCTTGGGAATGATGACGCAGCGCAGCGTCTCGCCGCTGGCGTCGAACCCCTCCCAGAAGGCCTTAAGCGCAAAAAGCGATGAAGTCGGCTCGTTGATAAACCGATCGCGCAGGCGACGAGGAGATGAGTTGCGCTGCTGGCAGTTGAGCTCCAGACCCGCACGGGCCATCTTGGGCTCAACGCGGGCGTACAGGTCTTCCATGTCGCGCCGATTGGTGAACAGTGTGAGCACCGATCCGCCCATGGCAAGATGGGCGTCGACCAGCACGCGCTCGAGCGCCGTAAGATAGCTCTCGCGATCGCGCGGATCGGGGATATCGCCCGCAACGACTACAGCCATGTTCGAATCGAAGTCGTAGCTCGAGTCCAAGTGCAGCGATGAGGATGTTGAAGCACCGATGCGATCGAGGCCGATCGCGTGGTTAAAGTGTTCGAAGCTTTTGGACACCGTCATGGTCGCCGAGGCAAAGATAGCCGTGTGAACCTCGGGCAGCCACTCGGTTGCCAAGGCCTCGCCAATGTCGATGCGCTCTGCGGTCATTGACTCTCCGCCGGCACGCAGCCTGCGATTGACCTGCAGCGAATACACGTAGTGTTCATCGGTGCCATCAATGATGAGTTTGAGGTTCTCGGCCAGCTCGTGCAGGCGGCGCGAGATATCACCCAGGTCGACAACAACCTCGGGCTTGTCGGCGGCGACGGCTTGCACCAGCGCGTCGACGCTCTTGTCAGCCTGTTCCAATGCGTCGATGGCAGCGTAGGCCGACTGTAAGAAATCATGCCAGTCGTCAGATTCGCGCAGCTCGGGGCCAATCCATAGATTGGCATTGTCATAACCCCCACGGGCACGGCGACCGAGCTCGCGAACGCCATCGAACACGTCGGCGATTGCCATGCTCGCGCGCGCAACCGTCGACGTCGCCTTGGCAGTAAGGCCCAGATAGAGCGTAGAGCCCTCGGAGGTTGCCAAATCACGGGAAACCTGGCTTAGCGCGCCGGCGCTCGAGCCACCCAGGCGCTCAAACAGAACGCGTGATTCGTCCGCCGACACCACGCGCGCCCACTGACGGCGCGCCTCGCGCTCGATGGAATGGGCCTCGTCGATTACCCAATGACGAATCGGAGGTAAAATCCTGCCCTCGGCCGCGACATTGCGGAACAGCAGGGAATGGTTGGTGACCACCACATCGGCATGCGCCGCACGACGGCGAGCGCCGTGGACCAAACATTTATCAGGGAAAAACGGGCAGAGGCGACGAGCACACTCGCGCGAGGCCGTCGTAAAGTCGGGACGGTTGACGCTGCGCCACCGAATGCCGAGCGAGTCGAGGTCGCCATCGGCTGATTGGCAGACGTACGCCATAATGACCGCGACCGCCGTGAGCGTGTCCGCCGGATCGCGCTTGGTGGTAATCTCGACCTGGCCTCGGCTCATGCGCTCAAGCTTGCGCAGGCACGGATAGTGGTCATAGCCCTTGAGAGCGCAAAATGACAGACCACCGTCCAGTTGCTCGGCAAGTTTTGGCAGCTCATGGTACATGAGCTGGTCGGCAAGATTGTTCGATTTGGTCGCAATACCAACCGTGATGTTGTTACGGCGCGCTGCCTCGGCAAAAGGCACCAGGTAGGCCATCGATTTGCCGACGCCTGTGCCCGCCTCAATTACACGATGAGTGCCCGTGACCAGCGCATCGCGGACCTCGAGCGCCATCGCGATCTGCTCATCACGCGGCTCGTAGGTGGGATACATGCGATTGACCAGGCCACCTGGCGCATAGTCTGCCTCAATCTCCTCACGACTCGGCATCTTGAGGACCGGCAGTTCGTCGGCGTCCACCCGATCGTCGGCGCGATCGGCCTTGAGAACGTTAGCACGAGCGGCGCTGAGAGAGAAGATAGAACCAGGGTTCTGCCCTGCCAAGAATGAGAAGATAGGACGATAGGACCAAGGCACATCCGGATGCATGTCGGCTAGGCGCGCCATAAGGCCCTGAGGCAAGTCGGTGAGCGCCACGAGCAACACGCGCCATACGCCACACAGGGCGTCGACGTCGGCATTGGCACGGTGTGATACCGAGTCACAGCCAAACAGATCGGCCATAAAAGACAGCTTGTGCGAGGCCAGGCGCGGAAGCGCGATGCGCGACAGCGCCAGCGAATCGATCCAGATATCGCTCACGTTGACGCCGCCTTTGACCGACTCGATAAACGAGCGGTCGAACGTGGCGTTATGTGCGATCACCGGGCAACCACCGACAAAATCGGCGAGAGCGGCGACGGCCTCAACGGCCGACGGGGCATCTGCCACATCGGCATTTGTAATGCTCGTGAGCTCGGTAATCTCGGCAGGAATTAGCTGCTTGGGATGTACGAAGGTATCGAAGCGGTCGACGATCTCGCGGCCCGAAAGACGGGCCGCCGAGATCTCGATCAGCTCGTTGTCCTGCACCGAAAGACCTGTGGTCTCGGTATCGAGGACAATCACATCTTCCTCGATAAGGCCGAAGGACTGCGTTTTGGCGCGTTCGGCAAGCGTGGCATAGGAGTCGATGACAAACTGCGGCGTTCCTGACGAAACCGCGTCCTCGATTAGCATGCAATGCCCGCTCGACGAAGACCCATACGGATCAGGCTGTCACAGACCTGCGGGAACGTCATGTCGTCGGTGTGGCGGATCTCATCCGGATACAGCGACGTATCGGTCATGCCGGGAATGGTATTGGTCTCGAGGATAACGGGGCCGTCCTCGCTCACGATAAAATCGCTGCGCGAGATGCCCAGGCAACCGAGGGCCTTGTGAGCGGCACAGGCAAGCTCCTGGGCACGAGCATAGTTCTCGGGTGAAATCTGCGCCGGAATACGATGGATGTCCGTAGGGTCGACATATTTCACGTCCAGATCGTAGAACTCACAGTCCTCGGGCTTGCGAATCTCGACAATCGGCAGGGCGCGGACGTCGTCCTCGCCGTACACGCCGACGGTGATCTCGGTACCCTCGATGCACTTCTCGACCAGCACTTTGTCGCCGTACTCAAACGCCTTGGCAATTGCCGCGGGCAGCTCGGAGGGCTCATGGACCAGGGAAATGCCATAGCTGGAACCGTTGACGGCCGGCTTCACAAAGCTGCGCTCGCCACAAACCTCGACGATATGATCGATATCGACTTCATCGCCCACCTCGAGCGCAAGGCCGGGGGCAATGGGAATGCCCGCCTTGGCGTACAGGAGCTTAGAGACCTCTTTGTCGGCACCGCAGGCGCTAGCAAGCACGCCCGAGGCCGTGTAGGGGATACCCAGGGTCTCCATGGCGCCCTGCATGGCGCCATCCTCACCGCCGGCGCCGTGCATGGCGATAAACGCCACATCGAAACCGCCAGTCGCCATGGTTACCATAAAGTCATCAGCGGCCGTGTCGAGCAGCTCCACCGAGGTGTAGCCGGCCTCCTTCAGTGCCGTCACAACGTTCTTTCCCGAATTGAGCGAGATCTCGCGCTCAGCGGAATGACCACCCGCCAAGACCGCTACGTGCATGTTCTCTAGGCTTTTACCCGGCATGGGCAGACTCCTCCTCTATAATTTCTGCAGCTGATACCATATTGTAGCGATACCCTCTACGTTTCCCCAAAATCGAAAGGCTTCCATGAATCCCAGGACTAAATCTCAGGACATTCGCGACTTGAGCCAAAACGATATTCGCGAGCTCGTGGCCGAACTTGGCCAGCCCGCGTTCCGCGCGAAGCAGCTCATCGAATGGGTCTTTGAGAAGAACGTTTGTTCGTTTGACGATATGACCAACCTTCCCAAGGCTTTCCGCGAGCAGCTTAAAGAGGCTTTTGCCTTCGACACGCCGACTGAACTAACCAAGCAAGTTTCCAAAGATGGCTCACGCAAGTATCTGCTCGAGTACCACGACGGCGTTTCCGTCGAAACCGTCGGCATGCCCCGTCGTAACAAGCTTTCCGTCTGCGTTTCCACCCAGGCAGGCTGCGGCATGGGCTGTGCCTTTTGCGCCACCGGTCTCAACGGCCTCAAGCGCTCTCTGACCGCTCAAGAGATCGTCGACCAGGTACTTCATGTATCCAACGACTTTGGCGAGCGCGCCACGAGCGTTGTCTTCATGGGCCAGGGCGAGCCGTTTGCCAACTACGACGAGGTTCTCAAGGCGCTGCGAATCCTCAACGACCCCGATGGCATCGGTATCGGCGCTCGTCACCTCACTGTCTCTACCAGTGGCGTTATTCCCGGTATTCGCAAATTTGCCGACATCCCTGAGCAGTTCACGCTTGCCGTTTCCTTGCATTCCGCCATCCAGTCGACGCGCAATAAGCTCATGCCCGGTATTAAGAAGTACACGCTGCTTCGCCTTCACGAGGCGCTTCAACTCTACACCGAGAAGACTGGCCGCCGCCCGACCTATGAGTATGCCATGATCGAAGGCGTCAACGATACGAATCCCGAGATGCAGGCGCTCTGCGACTTCTGCGAGGGAACGTTGTGCCACGTTAACCTGATTCAGCTTAACGACATCGAGGGCAGCCCGCTCAAGCCGTCGCCGATTCATAAGGTTGAGGATCTTCAGCGTCGTCTTGAGTCCCGTGGCATCGAGACCACGATTCGTAACTCCCGTGGTAACGATATTGACGCCGCTTGCGGACAGCTGAAGCAGCGCTTCAAAGTTCAGAAGAACGCATAGGGGAGTCGCACCCCAAAACGTTTCATGTGAAACATCGAACGGCCACGGTTGCAGGAAATGCAACCGTGGCCGTTTCATTTCTTGACCTTAATTTTGAATCAGCTGCTACTGGTCCCATTTTTACGGCCAAAATACGGGGTCCTTGTCTCGTGAATCAGACAAGGACCCATCAAAATATAGTAAGTAATTGTTAGGTACCTAATAGCCTACATTTTCCCATTGGTTGCTAACCCAACCTTGATTAATCTTAGGATTCTTTGTTACCTGAGCTGTACGCATGGCAACATCTTCTGTCATAACATTCATTTTCTTCTTGGAAGTATCGACGATATCTTGCGCGCCTCGAAGCAGACGACCTCGAAGTTCATCGTCTGTCGCGATCTTATATCCAGCAAAGGCACCAGCTGCGACAGTCGTCGCCAATGCAATCGCAGTTAAAATCTTATTCCTCATCTTGGCCTCCTTGATCAAACTGAATCATTTCGCCAAGAATACGAGAGAGCTCTTCCTCGTCTTTAAACTCAATCTCAATCTTATTCTTTCCACGCGAGCTCTTCACACGCACGTTGGTATTAAAAACCTGACGAAGCACGCGGGCAGCCTTTTTAAAAGACTGAGGCGTTGCAGGCCTCGGGATCTTAGGTGTCTCTCCGGCAGAAAACAACGGAGCGAGATTTTCTGTCGCTCTTACGGAAAGGCCCTCTGCAACAACCTTCTCTGCAAGTCGAATTCGAGCGTCCTCATAGGGAACTGCAAGAATCGCACGTGCATGACCAGCAGTAAGTTTGCCTTCAAAAATCATCTGCTGAACTACTTCGGGGAGATCGAGAAGACGCAGCGAGTTTGTAATTGCAGAGCGTGACTTGCTTACTGCCTTCGACAATGCCTCCTGGGTCATCCCGCTGGCATCAATGAGTTGGCGATAGCCCTTAGCCTCTTCGACGGGATTCAGATCAGAACGCTGAAGGTTTTCGATAAGAGCAAGAGCCAGCATCTCTTCATCATTTACCTCTTTAATGATGACTGGCAATTCTTCAAGGCCAGCAAGCTTTGACGCCTGGTAACGACGCTCACCAGCGATGATCTCATAGCCGTTTCCATGCTTGCGAACCAAAAGCGGCTGCAAAACGCCATGTTCTTGGATTGACTCGCTCAACTCGCGAAGTTCAGTTTCGTTAAAGTGAATTCGCGGCTGATTAGGGTTGGGAACGATATCCTCAATAGGTAGTTTTGATTCAGATGCGGCATTTGAAGCCGATGCAGCCGAACCGCCGGTCTCATACTCGGCCTCTGAGACCAAAGCATTGAGTCCACGTCCCAATCCGCCACGTTTCTTTACACTAGGCACGCTTGATCACCTCTTTTGCAAGGTTCATATATGCTTTTGCACCCTTATTTTGAGGTGCATAGGTAATTACCGGTTCTCCAAAAGACGGAGCTTCGGAGATTTTAACCGTACGGGGGATTAGCGTCTTAAACGCCTTATCACCAAAGTACGATTGAACCTCCTCAACAACCTGATTCGATAGTGAAGTACGCGAGTCATACATGGTCATAAGCACACCATAGGTGTTTAAGCCCTTGTTCAGCCGTGATTTGACCATCTTCATTGACTCAAGCAGCTTCGTAACGCCCTCGAGTGCGTAATATTCGCACTGGATCGGAATCAAAACGCTGTCTGCTGCGGTCAAAGCGTTGATAGTAAGCAGGCCGAGCGAAGGAGGACAGTCAATGAAAATAAAGTCAAACTCGTCCTGAATCGGCTCAAGCAAATCTTTGAGGCGGGTTTCACGAGCAATTGCGCTTACGAGCTCAATTTCCGCGCCTGCAAGTTGAATTGTAGCCGGAATAACGAATACTTTTTTACAATTTGTATCAAGAACAAGCGATTCTGCCGGCACATCATTCAACAATGCATCATAGATGCAGTGATCAAGGTCTTCTTTTTCAATTCCGAATCCACTGGTGCTGTTTCCCTGCGGATCAAAATCGACAATCAGTGTCTTACGACCCTGCTCACCCAGTGCTGCTGCAAGGTTTACAGCCGTCGTTGACTTACCGACGCCGCCTTTTTGATTGATGATTGCAATGATACGCGTGTCTTTTGCGCTCTTAGAACGCTTAACGTCGCGAAATCCCACGGTCCCTCCTGGTGTGTATTAAAGCTGTCAAACGGAGGATGTTTCACGTGAAACATTCCGAATCGATATCAACCGCCATGTTTCACGTGAAACACTGCAAGTTGTTAGTATCCATTATGTTTCACGTGAAACATCTAGGCAAGCGGATTCTTCTTTGCCACGCCATTTGCACGAGGCAATGAGACAGATGCTGGATGACTCTTCTTAAGAACAATGAACTCCCTGTGACCCAAGCCTTCAGGCAAATCAATTGCGTCATTCAGAAGCAAAGTGAAGCCGCAAATCTTAGCTGCTGACATGCCGGAAGCAAGCTCCTCATCCGAAGGATTGCCCTTGGTTATAACAAATAGCCCTCCATCCTTCAGATACGGAGCCGCATACTCAACAAGAATCGGTAGAGGGGCCAGTGCGCGGGCGGTTACAACAGAGAACTGCTTCTTATGGCTTCGAGCATATTCTTCAAGACGATCATGAACCGCATGAGCATGTTTCAATCCAAGAGCATGGACAAAGGAATTAACCGCATCAACCTTCTTGCCAACAGAGTCAATATAAGTAGCTTTACGATGCGTGGTTATGGTTAATGGAATACCAGGGAAGCCCGCACCTGTTCCCATATCGAGCAAAGCTCCCTCAGGAGCCTTGTTGATATAGGGGAGCAAAACAAGTGAGTCGAGGATATGAAGTACTGCAGCATCTTCTACGTTAAGAATACGGGTGAGATTGGTTGTCTTATTAGTTTCTAGAACCAAATCCAAATGCTGAATACATTTCCTCAGCTCAACATCAGTTACGCTCAAGGAATACTCTTTGCAATAGGAAGTTAGACGACTCAACATCTCGTCAGCCTGCTGATCAGTAAGTACTAACAACGAAAGCTCCTTTCTGACAAAAATCAGTGTATCGAGAACTTTTGACAAAAAAAGGGGACGTGGAAACCACGTCCCCTTAGCATAAGCTCGAGTAGATTATCGAGCAACAATCACCACATGGCGATCAGGGTCAGAACCCTCAGAATGAGTATCGACTGCATCGTTGCCACGAAGTGCAATGTGAACCAGTCGGCGCTCGTAGGCATTCATGGGCGGAAGCGAAACACTCTTATGAGTGCGGATGGCACGCTCGGCAGCAGACTGAGCCATGGAGGCGACCTTATCCTGACGGCGACTCTTGTATCCCTCGACGTCCACTACAACCGGATACCTAAAGCCAAGCTTGCGGCTCACCAGCAAAGAGAACATAACCTGAAGAGCATCAAGAGTGCGACCATGACGGCCAATGAGAACAGCAAGGTCGGGAGCCGTTACATCCAAAATCAGCTCACCCTCGTCGCCCTCATACTCATCGATAGGAGAGTTGGCGGCATCGAAGTGCGAAAGGATGGAACGCAGGATGGAAATCGCAACATCGGCAATGGTGTCGAGCTCCTCATCGGTCAGCTCTTCACCAGCCTTGTAGCGCTGTGCAATCTCGGGATAATCGCCCGCGACCTGCGGGGCAACCTCCTCAAGCATATCCTCGATGATCTCTTCAGACATAACGTACTCCAAAAGTTAGGTACCTAAATAAGATTGATATCCCACTACTTCTTCTTGTGCGGGCGCGGCTTCTTCTCGCGACGAGTGACCTCAACCTGCAGCGGAGCGTTCTTAAGACGCTCCTCCTCATCGGCCTTCGCCTTGTCGATGACCTTCTGCGTCACAAAAATCTGCTGGATAACCTGCCAAGCAGACGAGACGTCGTAGTACAGCAGAACACCAACGGGAAGGCTCCAGCCCATCCAAAGCATCATGACCGTCATGACAACGGCCATCATACGCATGCTCTGAGCCTGCTGGCCGGTCTGGTTGCGCGACATATAGAGCTGCGGAATCAGGGTCAGGACGGCAAACAGGATCAGGCAAACCAGCGCAGGCAGTGCAACCATAAAGCCATCGGCAAAGGAAGCGCTCGGCGTGGTGGTCAGGTCGGGCAGGATGTTGAAGAACGAGAACGTGCCGTCGTTAAAGTACTGCGGCAGGTTGCGCAGCAATGTAAACAGGGCGAACAGGATAGGCATCTGAATCAGCAGCGGCAGACAGCCAGCCATGGGGTTGAACTTGTTCTCGCTGTAGAACTTCTGCATCTCCTCGGCCTGACGCTGGGGATCGTCGGCATAGCGCTCCTGGATCTCGAGCATCTTGGGCTGCAGCACCTGCATGCGAGCCGTCGACTTGGTCGACTTGAGCATAAGCGGCGTCAGCAGCAGACGGATGATGACCACCAGAATGATGATGGACAGGCCCCAGTCGACCGCAAAGGTCTGGATGAGCTTGAGCAGCTCGAAAAGGATGTTAACGATCCAATCCCACATGTAAGTTTTCCTCCGATAGCGAGTGCCCGCTAGGGCACAGGGTCATAACCGCCGACGTGCAGGGGATTGCAGCGAGCGATGCGCCTCACGGCAAGCCAGCAGCCTCTCAAAACACCGTGCTTCTCAATCGCCTGGATGGCGTATTGCGAGCACGTTGGGTAATAAATGCAGGCGTCAGGCAATAAGGGCGAAATAACCTGTTGATATATGCGAATAGGAGCGATGGCAACACGTCGCAAAACGTGATTGCTCATCGCTCCTCCCCGGCAACGCCGGCGCGCTTCATAAGCGAACGCAACGCCTTGTCCATCTCCTGCGGCAAGGAAACCCTAGTCTTGGGAGTTGCAAACAAGATGATGTCATAACCCGCAACGGGAAATCCGCAGCTGCGGGCGGCCTCGCGCATCACACGCTTAGATCGGTTGCGCACGACGGCACAACCGAGTCGCTTAGCACCAACGAAGGCGACCCTTCCGGAGTCGCCTTCGCCAACCGATTCACATATGGTCATTCGAATCAGAGGGTGATTGAAACGACGCCCCTGACTGAACACATGCTCGAAATCTTGCCGAGACTTAATAGTCTTCATGCGAGATGTGTGTATCGCTGCTAGACAGTGAGACGCTTGCGGCCCTTGGCGCGACGACGGGCGAGCACGGCACGACCACCCTTAGTGGCCATACGGGCACGGAAGCCATGGGTCTTGGCACGCTTACGCTTATTAGGCTGATACGTACGCTTCATCTTAAGTTCCTCCTGCTGCATTTCGAGTGTCCACGGGGACGCGGACGCAGATATAGACACGTGAGCTTGAAGATTGTAGGGAAATCAATGTTCAAATGTCAAGAAATCAAAGGTAAAAGGTTGCGCAGTTCACACGGTTCCCCCATAAGCCAAGCTCGATTTAGCGGTGCATGACAACTTTTCACGATATTTCATCGAGTTTTCAACAGGTCATGTTGGCAATGTTGAGAACTTTTCGCCCGTTTTCCAAAGTTTTCAACAGGTTTTGAAAAGTTGTCGAAAGATGAGAAACATTGCGCGGTGAGCTACTATTTGTTCGAAACCTTTTGGAAGATTGCGAGCGGCATGTCTGATGACTTTTACACCATGGTCGATTCTGGAGACCCGGCACCCGACAACGAGCACATCACCGGCGTGCGCGAAGAGCGTGCGGAAGGCGAGCAGACGACCACGCAGGCGCCAAAAGCCATGTACGCCGCGCGTATCGCCGTCTATGACGACATGCTGTCGACACCGCGTGTGATCGTCATTGATCCGCAAGATGTCCGCACGTATTTGGAAGAGACTACCAACACCGTCTACCAGTGCATGAAAGAACAAGGTGGCCATATCTCGCTCATGGTCATCCGCGAGATTGTCGAAAACTTTATCCACGCACACTTTGCCGAGCCCATCATCTCGATTCTGGACGGCGGAGACACCATCCGCTTTGCTGATCAAGGACCCGGCATCGACGACAAGGAACGCGCTTTCGACTTTGGCGTTACCAGCGCAAACAGCAAGATGAAGCGCTATATCCGTGGAACCGGAGCAGGGTTTCCCATGGTGCAGGAGTATTTGGAAAACGCCGGCGGTGCCGTATCCATCGAGGACAACATGGGCAACGGCACCGTGGTTACGGTAAGCCTGAACCCTAAACGAGTGCAGGAAATCGAGCGTGCCGGCGGACGCGGTGCTGCCGTGCGGCCCGAGACGGAGCAGCCCACATATCCCCTGCCGGGAGCTTTTGCGCAGCAGCCCATGGCAACGCAGCAGATGCAGCCCCCCGTGAGGCAGATGCAGCAGCCCGGAATGCTTCCCACACAAGAGCCCCAGGCGACATCGATGTCGATGCCGCCAAACATGCCAGAGGCCGTGCCGCTGGCGGATCAGGATGCAGCAGCAATGCAGCAGGCGACGGGCGCACCGGGTGGCCAGCAAATGGGCTATCAGCCGTACCAACAGGGATATCCATATCAACAGATGCCGCCGCTGGGGTACGGCCAGCAGTTCCCGCAGCAGTACCAGCAGGGATATCAGCAGCCGTACCAGCAGATGCCGCAGCAGCAGTACAACCCCTGGGCCCAGCAGATGCCTCCGCAGCCT
Organism: uncultured Collinsella sp.; assembly: GCA_902494195.1. GTDB lineage: Bacteria > Actinomycetota > Coriobacteriia > Coriobacteriales > Coriobacteriaceae > Collinsella. The sequence goes on from CABUSH010000029.1 coordinate 17,197, forward strand.
TACCAACAGTGGCCTCAAAGTTTTCAACAGCAAGTGCCGCCGATGCAGAGTTCTCAACAACCAGCAGCTCAAATGATGTATCCTAATGCAGCAAATCAGTATGCGCAGCCACAACCGGACGTGTTCGTAAGCGATCGCGGCAACGCCGCACTAGGCTATTTGGCGCAAAATCAAGCGTGCGGTGCAACCGATCTGGCGAGGGCGTTTGGAAACTCGGCCCCCACTTGGTCACGCACGCTCAATGACTTGGCGCAGGCTGGCTTGGTCATCAAGCATGGCCAGAAATACCATCTGACCGAACTCGGCGCCGCTCGCGTGCGAGCTCAGAGCTAAAGAACGGGAGAAACAGTGGACGAGGAAGCAAGCATCATCCTGGGGGACGCCATCGCCTTTTGCCAGCGCGACGGCCAAGATGCACGCCTCATCAACATGCTGGGGCAATCGCGCGCCATAAGCCTGACCGAAGATACGCTCACGATCGAGGCCCCCTCGCGCTTTGCCATCGCGCAGCTCAAAAAGCATCAGCCGACTATTGAGGCCTATCTGGAAGAAATCGCCTTTGCACCGATCGCGCTCGACATCGTGGCACCGCAAGGCGCCGCAACGGAATCCGCTGCCGCGACGGCGCCCGCCACGGCTCCCGCCGCTTCCCCGGCGGCACCGGCCTCCGCAGGCGACGTGCCGACAATCGAGCACCAGCACAGCGATGTTTCCCGTGAAACCATGGCACCGTTGCCAACCGCGGCGGCGACGTCAACGAACGCACCCGTCACGCACATGCCCATCGCTCACGACGCAGCGGCGGGCGCGGATTCGGGCATTGCAATCAAAAACACGCTCTCGGCCGATGATTTTCGTCGCATGATGAACCAGATGAAGGGCGGAGCGCCAACTAAATCCACGCAAGCTGCGACCCCCGCTTCACCCATGCCAGCACCGACCGTGCCGGCCGAGCAGAATACAGATGGAGCCCCGCTCGCCGCGAACTCAAAATTTACCTTTGAGAACTTTGTCTACGGCCCCGAGAACAGCCATGCCTATCGCTCGGCACTCAAGTTTGCCGCCCTCGCGGACGAGCACGGCACGTGCACATCGCTGTTCATCTACGGCAAATCGGGCCTGGGCAAGACGCACCTGCTGCTTGCCATCAAAAACGAGCTCGCCGAGAAGTCGCCCGAGATCAAGGTCAAGTATGCCAACTCCCAGGCATATCTGGACGACCTGATGACCGAGTTCGACCGCCAAAAGAAGAGCAACGCCCCCATCATGCAGGCGTACCACGGCGTGGACGTGCTCATCATCGATGACATCCAAAACATCATCGGCAAGCGCGCGAGCGTGGACTACTTTTTCCAGCTCATGGACGAGTTCATCCGCAATAACAAGAAGGTCGTTATCGCGGCAGACCGCGCTCCCAAGGACCTGAGCATGGACGAGCGTCTGACCAGCCGCTTCAACGCCGGCATGCTCTGCCTGGTCGCAGAGCCCAGCTACGAGATGAAATACAAGATCTTGCAGCGCTATTACGAGAACACCATCGTCGCCGCTCCCGAGGCAGGCGACGACTCGCTGCTGGCGGCCTATGGGGGCGACGGCGGGCACCTGACCGACGAGCACTTTAAACACATGGCCGAGGTCTCAGGCACCAACATCCGCGAACTCGAGAGCTTTTGCGAGCGCTGCGCCGGCGAGGCGGGCGACCGCGAGCGCGAGGGAGGGGAACTCACCTTTGACGATATCGACGCCATCGCCAGCCAGTACTTCGACACATCGGCCAAAAAGATCAACGTCCAGACGGTTCAGTCCGTCATCGAAGAGCAGTACGGCGTGACGCACGAGGAGCTCATCGGCCCGCGTCGCAACGCCAATATCGCCAAAGCACGCCATATCGCTATCTACCTTGCCATCGAAATGTGCGAGATGACGACCACGGCGGTAGGCGCCGAATTTGGCAACCGCAACCACTCGACCGTCAGCACGAGTTACAAAAAGGTCCAGAAGATGATCCAGGAAGACCGCACCGTCACCGAAGACCTCAAGTCGCTGCGCGATAAAATTACACTGCGCTCGTAGGGAAATAGAGACACCTGTTGAAAACTTGTCGAAACCACGGGCATAAGGTGTCTAAAACCCAATCCGCGGTGATGAAAAGTTTTGCGCAGGTTTTGAACGTGGAAAACCACCCCTGTTGCACACAGGTTGCTGTCGATTCTCTTTCTGGGTCTGACCTGCGTCTTTGGGAGTAATCAACAGTTTCGTCAGTGCTATTACTATTATTAAGATATTTATATCTATAGAAAGGTATTAAAAGATGAAGTTCACCGTCAGCCAGAGCTCGCTTACACAAGCCATCGGCGTCGTTATGAAGGGTGTCGCTTCGGCATCCACCCTTCCCATCCTGTCGGGCGTGCTCGTCAAGGCGCAAGACGGCATCTTGGAATTCCAGACCTCTAACTACACCATCTCGATCCGTCATCGCATCGCGGCGCATGTCGAAGAAGAGGGCGAGATGGTTATCCCCTGTAAGATGCTCTCCAATATCACCAAGACTCTCCCCGATGCCCCGGTCACCTTTGAGCTGTCCGAGCGCCAGGTGCTGATTGGTTGCGAGAAGAGCTCTTTCCGCCTGAACACGCTCGATGCCAATGACTTCCCCGAGTTTCCGGCCTATGCCATCGAGAGTGCCGTGGAGCTGCCGACCGATATCTTGTCCGAGATGGTCGGCCGCGTGTGGCGCGTCACCTCGACTGACAAGGCCCGTCCCATCCTGGGTGGCGTGCACATGAAGGTCGAGAACAACACCGTGCGCCTGGTCGCGACCGATTCCTTCCGACTGGCCGTGTGCGATACGCAGGTCGAGACCTCGACCCTCGAAGGTTCCTTTGAGCTCAACGTGCCTGCCGACGCCTTCAACGACGCGCTGAGCATCATGGCCAGCCAGGCGACCATCATGATCGGCGCCACCGACACCCAGGTCGTCTTTGAGGCCGGCAACACCACCTACGTGTCGCGCCGCATCGAGGGCGTATATCCCAATTACAAGCAGCTCATCCCCGATTCGTGCGTGACGAGCGTCAAGATCGACGTAGCCGCCTTTAACGCCGCCCTTAAGCGTGTGGCCGTTATCGCGAGCGCCAACCCCGCCGTCAAGTTTGAGATTGACGTCGAGAACGGCCAGATGGGCCTGTCCTCCATTTCCAACGACCAGGACCTGGCGCAGGAGACGATCGATGTCGAGGCCGAGGGCGAGTCGGGCACCATCGCCTTCAACTACCACTACATCTTTGGCTGCCTCAATGCCCTGTCCAAGGAGAAGGAGATCACGCTGGAGCTCAAGAGCTATTCGCAGGCTGGCATCTTCAAGTCCTACGACAAGATCAACTACCTGTACCTGGTCATGCCGGTACGCATCTAGCGCTGCCCATGACCATGTTCGCACGCGATCTTTCCGTTGCGCGCTATCGCAGCTTCGACAGTTACCGCCTTGCCCTGAGCGACGGTGTGACAGTGCTCGCAGGTCCCAACGCGGCGGGAAAGACCAACCTCATAGAGGCGCTGCAGCTTTTGACGAGTGGCGCCTCGTTTAGGCATCCAACCGCAGCCGAGCTCGTGCATGACGGCGTGGGCTCATGCAAGGTCGAGCTGAGGCTCGAAGGCGATGGGCGCGTGCTGGACATGGGACTGAGCGTGGAAGATGGCAAGCGTTCGTTTAGTCGCAACGGCAAGCGCTGCGCTGCGTCCGGCGTGCGCGGGGTGATGCCGAGCGTTCTGTTTTGCCCGGACCACCTGGATATGGTCAAGCGGGGTGCCAGCGTGCGCCGCACCGCACTTGATGACTTTGGCGTTCAGCTGAGTGCGCGCTATGCCGATCTGGCTAGTGCCTACGGGCGCTGCGTGACCCAGCGCAATGCCCTGCTCAAGGAGACCTGGTGCTGCCGCGAGATGCTCGGCGCCTGGAACGAATCTATCGCCCGCGCCGGTTCGGCCCTGCTCGTGCATCGTCTGGCTCTGCTCGACCGACTGTCGGGCCATGTGCGCGACGCCTATGGCCGCGTGGCATCTGACGAGCCCGCCGGTGTGTCCTATGTGTCCACGCTTGGCGACCTGCCTCGCACCGAGGATCGCGACGAGCTCAGGGGGTGGGCGTATGAGCACATGCTCTCGGCGCTCGATGAGCGCGCCGACGAGGAGATCCGCCGCGGCGTGACGCTTGTGGGTCCGCATCGCGACGAGATTGAGTTTTCCGTCGCGGGCCGATCGGCCCGTTCATTTGCCAGCCAGGGCCAGCAGCGAACGCTGGTGCTTGCCTGGAAGGTGGCAGAGGTGGCCGTGGCGCGTGATATCTTGGGCACCGCGCCGCTGCTGCTCTTGGACGACGTGATGAGCGAGCTCGACGCCGGGCGCCGAGGCGCTTTTCTGCAGCTGATCGGTGATGATATCCAGACAGTCATAACCACCACCAATCTGGGGTATTTTACCGATGACCTGCTTGATCGAGCCAAGGTGGTGAGCATGGGTGAGACGTGCTAATTACGAGCGCGAGAACGGAACGGTTGCCTTTGGCGGCTTTTTGGATGCCGAGCGCCAGCGTATCCTGGCGGCCGCGACACCTGAGCGCCGCGCGCAGATGGAGGCTGCAGAGGAGTCTCGTGCGGTCTATCACGCCTGGAATGCAGTGTGCTCGGGCACGCGCGAGGGACGCCATGTGACGGGGCTGCGCTACCTGCCCGAGTCCAACGAACTGCTGGTGTACCTCGATTCGCCCTCATGGACGCAGGAGATGACACTTTTGCGCGAGATTATCCGCGCGCGCATGGAGCGCGCCGGCGCGCACGTCGACGGCCTGGTGTTCAAGACAACCGCCCCCGGCCACACACCGCCCGCTGCAAAAGAGCGCCTGCGTCCGGCCGTGGCCGAGCGTCCGCCGGCTCCGCATGCCGACCTAAGCGATGCCGAGCGTGCCGAGATCGAGCACCAAGTGGCGCCCATCGAGGACCAAAAACTGCGCGAGGCCCTCGAGAACGCCATGAGAGCCAGTGCCGAGTGGGCCAAGGGCGTGCAGGGCAAAAAAGAGCCTTAAATCGCATCTGGTGGCCTTGTAGAGCCAAATACCCTCGTCCCCGAGGGTATTTTTTTACGATAAACTAGTAAGGCTGTACACATTTTCTTAACTGAAGGAGGACGTGTGGCAAACGAAAACGATTACGATGGCGGCGAGATTAAGATTCTCGAAGGTCTCGAGGCCGTTCGTAAGCGCCCGGGCATGTACATTGGCTCGACGAGCGCCAGCGGTCTTCATCACCTGGTGTGGGAGATCGTTGACAACTCCGTCGACGAGGCCATGGCCGGTTTCTGCACCGAGATCCAGGTGACGGTCCACGCCGACAACTCCATCACGGTCGTCGATAACGGGCGCGGTATCCCCGTCGACGAGCATCCCATCAAAAAGATCCCGACGCTCGAGGTCGTCATGACGATCCTGCACGCCGGCGGTAAGTTCGATAACTCGGCCTACAAGGTCTCGGGCGGTCTGCACGGCGTGGGCATCTCCGTCGTCAACGCTCTGTCCAAGCGTGTGGTCGTACAGGTATGCCGCGATGGCAACATCTACGAGATGGAGTTTTCGCGCGGCAAGACCGTCAAGAAGATGGAGGTCGTGGGCGCTTCGGAGGCGACGGGTACCACTGTCAGCTTCTGGCCCGACGACGAGATCTTCGAGACCTGCATCTACGATTTCGACACGCTGCACAACCGTCTGCAGGAGACGGCATTCCTCAACAAGAACCTCAAGATCGTGCTGACCGACGAGCGCGAGGCGACTCCCCATGTGGAGGAGTTTTGCTATGCCGGCGGCATCATCGACTTCGTCAAGTTCCTCAACGAGGGCAAGGATGTCCCCGAGGTCTTTAAGGAGCCCATCTATATCGAGGGCAAATCGGATCCGGATGCGCCCGTGACCAAGATGGGCGAGGTCGAGGTGTCCCTGCAGTGGAATAGCGGCTACGGCGAGAACGTCATGTCGTTTGCCAACGACATCTACACCCCCGAGGGCGGCATGCACCTCGAGGGCTTCCGTACCGCGCTCACCCGTGTGATTAACGATTACGCTCGCAAGCAGAACCTGCTCAAGGAAAAAGACGCCAACCTGACCGGTGACGATGTGCGCGAGGGCCTATCGGCCGTTATCTCGGTCAAGCTGCCCGATCCGCAGTTTGAGGGCCAGACCAAGGCCAAGCTCGGCAGCTCCTATATGCGCGCGCTGACGCTCAAGATCGTGACCGACGGCCTTGCCGATTACCTCGAGGAGCATCCCAAGCCCGCTCGCGAGATCGTCAAGAAGGCACAACAGGCCTGCAAGGCGCGCAATGCCGCCCGCAAGGCGCGCGAGGCGACCCGTCGCAAGAGCCTGCTCGAGACGGCGTCCCTGCCCGGCAAGCTCGCTGACTGCTCGGTGCGCGATGCCGAGCTGACCGAACTCTTCATCGTAGAGGGCGACTCGGCAGGCGGCTCGGCCAAGGATGGCCGTCGCCGAGACATCCAGGCGATTCTGCCGCTGCGCGGCAAGATTCTGAATGTCGAGCGCGTGGGCGACCACCGCGCGTTCTCGAGCGACACCATCCAGTCGCTGATCACCGCGATCGGCTGCGGCGTCACGACGAGCGCCGGCGACGGCGGCGACTTCGATATTACCAAGGCGCGCTACCACAAGATCATCATCATGACCGATGCAGACGTTGACGGCGCACATATCCGCATCCTGCTGCTGACGTTCTTCTACAAGTACATGCGTCCGCTGATCGATGCCGGCTATGTCTATGTTGCCTGCCCGCCCATCTTTGGTATTAAGGTGCGCAACAAGATCCATTACGTGTATCCCAACGGCCGCCAGCCCGAAGACGAGATTTTGCGCGACACCATTCAGAGCCTGGGCCTGAACCCCGACGACAACGACGAGGACGGCAAGGCCAAGGACGGCAAAATTACCAAGAAGCGCAAAGGCTATACCGTCCAGCGCTACAAGGGCCTGGGCGAGATGGACCCCAAGCAGCTTGCCTCGACGACGATGGACCCCAAGACCCGTATCCTGCAGCGCGTGTCGATCGAGGACGCCGTGGTGGCGGACCGTGCCGTGCGCGAACTGATGGGTTCCGAGGTCGGCTATCGCCGTGAGTACATCGAGAAGCACGCCCATGACGCACGCTTCCTAGACGCCTAGCTTTCCCAGGCACCCCATCTTGCCCTTCAGGATTTCGGGCGCCGCACGCAAGGCGTGCGCCCTCATCCTTCAGGGCAACCTGGGGCACCTGGAAAACCTAGGAGGGTTATCCGGCATTCCCGGTAATCCGTCTCCGTGGTAGGGAACTAATGGACCACGCAAACCATGAGGAGGTAACGTGGCAGACGATATCAACAATAACGAGGGCATGGGCGAGGCCGGCGATGCCGGCATGCCCGACGATCTGAAGCGCCTGCTTGCCCGTGCTGAGCAGGGCGAGGACGGCGATCCTGACGCCTATAACCCCGATGCCGATGATGACGAGGAAGAGGACGACGACGGTGAGCTCGAGGAGAGCTTTGGCGAAGTCGATCGTGGCGCCTCGGCCGGCGAGGATATAAACGGCGGCCAGCTCCAGATTTCGGAGTTTGGCCGCGAGATGAAGCAGTCATTTATCGAGTATTCGATGTCGGTCATCACGGCGCGCGCCCTGCCGGACGTGCGCGACGGCTTAAAGCCGGTGCACCGCCGCATCCTGTACGCGATGAACGAGAGCGGCATCTACCCCAACCGTCCGCACAAGAAGTCCGCTTGGACGGTCGGCGAAGTTATCGGTAAGTACCATCCGCACGGTGACTCCGCGGTCTACGAGGCAATGGTTCGCCTGGCGCAGTGGTTCTCCATGCGCACGCCGCTCATCGACGGCCACGGCAACTTCGGCAACATCGACGGCGACGGCGCCGCTGCCATGCGTTACACCGAGAGCCGCCTGGCAAAGCCCGCCATGGAGCTGCTGCGTGACCTGCAGAAGGATACCGTCGACTGGCAGCCCAACTACGACGAATCGCTCGCCGAGCCTCAGGCGCTGCCTGCGCGCTTCCCCAACCTGCTGGTCAACGGCAGCCAGGGCATCGCCGTCGGCATGGCCACCAATATCGCCCCGCATAACCTCACCGAGGCGATCGAGGCGACCTGCTACCTGATCGATAATCCCGACGCCACTGTCGACGAGCTCATGCAGATCATGCCCGGTCCGGACTTCCCCACCGGCGCCATCATCATGGGCAGTGCCGGTATTAAGCAGAGCTACGAGACCGGCCGTGGCTCCATTACCGTGCGCGCCAAGGCTCACGTGGAGTCCACCAAGACCGGCCGCAGCCGCCTGGTCTTTACCGAGATCCCTTACATGGTCAACAAGGGCACCCTGCAGGAGAAGATCGCCCAGCTCGTCAACGACAAGCGCATCGAGGGCATCTCGGACATGCGCGACGAGTCCAACCAGAAGGGCATCCGTCTGGTCATCGAGCTCAAGAAGGGCGTCATTCCACAGGTCGTGCTCAACAACCTGTATAAGTACACCTCGCTGCAGACGACCTTTGGTGCCAACAACCTGGCGCTCGTCAACGGCGTTCCCAAATGCCTGAGCTTGCGCGAGATGCTACAGCACTACATCGACCACCAAGTCGACGTCGTCACCCGCCGCACCCGCTTTGACCTTAAGAAGGCCCAGGCGCGCGCTCATATCCTTGAGGGCTACTTGATGGCTCTCGACCATATCGACGAGGTCATCAGCATTATTCGCTCCTCGCAGACTGACTCTGAGGCCAGCAGTCGCCTAATCGAGCGCTTTGGCTTTACGCCCGAGCAGACCACGGCCATCCTCGAGATGAAGCTGCGTCGCCTGACCGGCCTGGAGCGCGACAAGATCCAGGAAGAGCTGGACGGCCTGCGCCGCGCCATCGCCTACTACGAGGACCTGCTGGCGCATGAGGAGAAGATCCTGGGCGTCATCAAGGAGGAGATGCGCGAGATCTCGAAGAAGTTTGGCGACAAACGCCGCACCGAGATCAGCCATGTCGAGAAGGATCTGGATGTCGAGGACCTCATTGCCGATGAGGACATGGTCGTGACCATCACCCACACCGGCTATGTCAAGCGCATCCCGGTGGCCGCCTACCGCGCCCAGAAGCGCGGCGGCAAGGGCGTGTCGGGCGTCAACCTCAAAGAGGACGACGTCATCGACGAGATGTTCATCGCGTCCACGCACGAGTACGTGCTGTTCTTCTCGAGCAAGGGTAAGGTCTATCGCCTGAAGGTGCACGAGCTGCCGGTGGGTACGCGCCAGGCGCGCGGTACCGCAATCGTCAACCTGCTGCCCTTCGAGGAGGGCGAGAAGATCGCGAGCGTCATCAGCTGCCGCGAGTTCCCTGCCGACGAGTACCTGATGTTTGCCACCAAGAGCGGCATGGTCAAGAAGACCGTAATGAGCGCATATGACCGCAGCCGCCGCGACGGCCTGATCGCTATCAACCTGCGTGACGACGACGCGCTGCTGAACGTGCGCCGCGTGCGCGAGGGCGACAAGATTATCCTGGCCACCACCGCGGGCAAGGCGATCATGTTCTCCGAGGAGCAGGTGCGCGCCACCGGCCGCGATACTAGCGGCGTTCGCGGTATCGGTATGAAGGACGGCGTGAGCGTTCTGGGCATGGAAGTCACTAACGGCAACGGCGATCTATTCGTCATCACCGAGCGCGGCTACGGCAAGCGCACGCCGGTCGCGGACTACCCGGAGCAGAATCGCGGCGGCCAGGGCGTCTACACCATCCAAATGACCGAGCGTAAGGGTAACCTCGCGGCCATGAAGACGGTGGGCCCGCAGCACGAGCTGTTCATCGTGACGGAGGGCGCGACGGTCATTCGCGTCAAGACCGATGAGATTAGCCAGACTGGCCGCGCTACCCAGGGCGTCAAGATGATGACCGTCGACGACAACGACCGCATCTGCGCCGTAGCCCGCATGACGGCCGCCAAGGAGAAGCCCGAAGACGAAGGCGCCGAGGCCGCAACCGACGCCGAAGAGGCCCCAGTCGACCTAGGCGACGGCAACGACATACCAGAGGATCTCCTGGACGAGTAAGAGGCCCTAGCTGGTAGAAAATATCAGGCCCCATATATCGGCGGTCGGCGCACTGCGCGCCGACCGCTTTTTGAAAATCTTTGAACCCCACGTCGGCCCCGGCTGCCCGGCGGCATGCGAAGTCGATCGCGAGTTCCGCACGAGCCGGAGAGCACTTAATGTGCTCTCCGTGCGAGCAGGACTGTCCGAGCAGGAGACTTCGCATGCCGCCGGGCAGCCGGGGCCGACATCCCCCAAAGATTTTCAAAAAAGTTGTTGACGCGCGCGTAACGACTCGTCTAATATATCCCTTGCGCGATGGACCTGTAGCTCAGTTGGTTAGAGCGTCCGGCTGATAACCGGGAGGTCACAAGTTCGAATCTTGTCAGGTCCACCATCAAAACTGTGAAGAGCCTCGGGGCAATTGCCTTGGGGC
>CABUSH010000030.1 GCA_902494195.1 uncultured Collinsella sp.
GCAAGCGTCGACTAAACGTGCAGCGTGCGCGGGCCCTCCCGACGGGAAACGAAAAAGCCCGGTTTAAGACCGGGCTCGAACAAACACGCCTATTGACAATGGCTTTCTCATATTAAAGGGGTCGCCGCCGCTAAGGCGTTGACCCCTTAATCCAAGCAACGGCGCTGCCCAGCTTTCCAGAACTTGGGCTGCCGTCGAAACTATTCTACCCACGAATGACATTTTGGACAATCGGTAATGCCGCTCTAAAAGCCTGGCACAACCGGCACAACCTAGGCGGTCGCTGGATGTGACAAAGAGGCTGCCCCTTTGTCACATTCCAAATATTGCCTTTACGTGTTGATACACACGGTGTGCAATAATACTCGCACTGTGCAATAGCGCACAGGCTGAGTAACAAGGAGGACGCTTGTCCCAGCTCGAGAAATGCGATCGCCGGTCCCTTCGCTCGCAGCGTGCCCTTCGCCAGGCGCTTGCCAGCGAGCTTGCCGAAAGCGGCGACCTTTCGCGCATTAACGTCGCGTCGCTCACCGAGCGCGCCGGTCTTACACGCCGCACGTTCTATTCGCACTACCGCGATATCCCCGACTTTATCAGCCAGATCGAGGACGGCCTGCTTGCCGAGATTCGCGAGCGGGTGGAGCTTATCACCGCAGCTCAATTACCCGATCTTTACCGCAATATCGACGAGCTCGAGCCGGCACCCGGTTCGGTTGAGCTGCTTCGCTATCTTGCGGCTAATCGCGACCTTATCGGGGCCCTGCTGGGCCCGGGCGGCGACCCCGCCTTTATTAAAAAGATCATCGATACCGCACGCGAGGCCGTGGTGCCGCGTGCACAGACGGGCATTTTGGGCTTGGCGCTGGGCACCTTCTTTGACTACTACGTCACCTATGTCGTGAGTGCCGAGGTCGGCATGATCCAACGTTGGTTTGAGCGTGACCTTTCTGAATCGCCCGAGACCATGGCGCGCATTATGACGGTCATCGCCTTTGTGCGCCCCGGCGACCTGTATGGCCAACCCATCGATATCAACGTGCCGGAATACGGCATGAAGCTATTGAATCTGCAGCTCGAGGATGCGGTCGACACCACCGCAACCGTCGAGTCCAACAACTAAGAGGAGAGACAGATGAGCAAACTCGTCGAGGGCATTAAGGACCGTGTGGTTGCTGCCGCACGCGAGGCCGCGCCCGCCGTGGTGGACGCCGCGCAGAAGGCCGCGACCGCGGCTGCCGAGAAAGTTGCCGAGGCGGTTGCCGAGGCCAAGAACGCGGCAGGGGAGACGCCCGTCGCTAGCGAGCCCGTCACTGCCGCTGAGCCCGTAGCCGCCGCCCACGCCCCCGAAGGCGCGATCTTCAACCCCGAGGCCGCTCGCGGCAACCTGCACCTGGGCATCGACGTGGGCTCCACCACCGTTAAGCTCGCTGTGCTCAACGACGACAACCAGATTGTCTACGCCAAGTACCAGCGTCACCACACTGACGTCCGCGCTTGCGCCCGCGACTTGTTCGAGGGTGCCGCGACCGTGCTGCCGACGGCCCAAATGACCTGCGCCATTACCGGCTCGGGCGGCCTGCTGCTGTCCCAGTGGCTCGACCTGGAGTTTGTCCAGGAGGTCATCGCCAGCAAGCGTGCCGTCGAGACCCTTATCCCGGCCACCGATGTCGCCATCGAGCTGGGCGGCGAGGACGCCAAGATCATCTACTTCGACAACGGCATCGAGCAGCGCATGAACGGCACCTGCGCCGGCGGCACTGGCGCGTTCATCGACCAGATGGCCACTCTGCTGCACACCGACGCCAGCGGCCTCAACGAGCTCGCGGCCAACGCCACCACCATCTATCCAATCGCCAGCCGCTGCGGCGTCTTTGCCAAGACCGACGTCCAGCCGCTGCTCAACGAAGGCGCCCGCCCCGAGGACGTGGCGGCCTCCATCTTCCAGGCTGTCGTGACCCAGACTATCTCGGGCCTGGCGTGCGGCCGTCCCATCCGCGGCAACGTCGCCTTCCTGGGCGGCCCGCTGCAGTACCTCTCCGAGCTGCGCCACCGCTTCTACCTTACGCTCAACCTGGACGAGGAGCACCGCATTGTGCCCCAAAACGCTCACCTGTTTGTGGCGAGCGGCGCCGCCATGGCGCATGAGTCCAACAAGCTCAGCACGTTCCCGCAGCTCATCGAGGCTATCGATGCCCTGGGTGACACACAGGGTGCCGAGGTCGAGCGCCTGGATCCGCTCTTTGCCACCGACGAGGACTTCGCCGAGTTCAAAACCCGCCACGACCAGGAAGTCGTCCCCAAGGGCAAGCTCGACGGCTACACCGGCCGCGTGTTCATTGGCATCGACGCCGGTTCCACCACCATGAAGGCCGCGCTCGTAGGCGAGGACGGCCAGCTGCTGCATACCTGGTATGGCAACAACAACGGCGACATCCTGGGTACGGCCAAGGTCATCATGGCCGATTTCTACAACCACATCCCCGCCGGCTGCACCATCGGCCACGTGACCACCACGGGCTACGGCGAGGCGCTGCTCATCGAGGCTCTCAAGGCCGATTCCGGCGAGATTGAGACCGTTGCGCACCTGCGCGGCGCCAAGGCATTCCTGCCCGGCGTTGAGTTTATCCTGGACATCGGTGGCCAGGACATGAAGTGCCTGCGCGTCAAGGACGGCGTTATCGAGCACATCATGCTCAACGAGGCCTGCTCGTCGGGTTGCGGTAGCTTTATCGAGAGCTTCGCCGTGTCTATGAACATGGACGTGCGCGCGTTCGCCGATGCCGCCATCCATGCCAAGGCCCCGGTCGACCTGGGTAGTCGCTGCACGGTCTTCATGAACTCACGCGTCAAGCAGGCGCAAAAGGAAGGCGCCACGGTGGGCGACATCGCGGCCGGCCTGTCCTATTCCGTCATCAAGAATGCCCTGTTCAAGGTCATTAAGCTGCGCGACCCCAAGGAGATCGGCAGCCAGGTGATCGTTCAGGGTGGCACCTTTATGTCCGATGCCACGCTGCGCGCGTTTGAGCAGCTCACCGGCGTTCATGCCGTGCGTCCCGACATCGCCGGCTGCATGGGCGCCTATGGTGCGGCCCTGCTCGCCCGCGATCACGCCGGCGCCGACGGCACCTCGACCATCCTTTCGGCCGAGGACATCGCGCACCTTACCGTGACGCAAAAGCATGTCCGCTGCGGTCGCTGCTCCAACAACTGCCAGCTTACCGTCAACGACTTTGGCGGCGGCAGGCGCTTTATCACCGGCAACCGCTGCGAGAAGGGCGCCGGCCACAAAAAGCAGAAGACCGAGGCGCCCAACCTCTTCAAAAAGAAAAACGAGCTGCTCTTTAACCGCGAGGTGCTGAGCCCCGACGAGGCCCCGCGCGGCACCGTGGGTATCCCTCGCGCACTCAACATGTACGAGAACTACCCCTTCTGGCACGCGTTCTTTACGCGCCTGGGCTTTAGCGTGCAGCTGTCCGACCAGTCGAGCAAAAAGACCTACCAGGCGGGCATCGAGTCCATGCCGTCCGAGAGCGTGTGCTACCCGGCAAAGATGAGCCACGGCCATGTGATGAACCTTATCGACCGCGATGTCGACTTCATTTGGATGCCGTGCGTGCGCTGGGAGCGCAAGGAGGATCCGACCGCCGGCAACTGCTATAACTGTCCCATCGTCATGAGCTACCCCACGGCGCTGGCGCTCAATATCGACGAGATCCGCGAGCAGAATATCGAGTTCCTGTACCCGTTTGTGCCCTATCACGACAAGACCGAGCTCAAGCGCCGCCTGTATCAGGTGCTCGCCGTCGACCGTGTGGCCGATGCCGAGGCTGGTCGCGGCCGCGTGCGTGGTCCCAAGATCACGCGCTCCGAGGTCGATGCTGCCGTCAACGCCGCCTTCGAGGCCGATGCGCGCTTCCACGAGGATATCCAGACCATGGGCGAGGAGGCTCTTAAGTGGGTCGAGGACCACGGCGGCCACGGCATCGTACTCGCCGGTCGTCCCTACCACAACGACCCCGAGATCAACCACGCCCTGCCCGAGCTTATCTCGAGTTTTGGCTTTGCGGTCTTTACCGAGGATTCGCTCGCGCATCTCGTGAAGCCCGAGCGCCCCATCCGCGTCGTCGACCAGTGGATGTACCACAGCCGCCTGTACGCCATCGCCCGTTTTGTGACGATGCGCAACGATCTGGACCTGATCCAGCTCAACTCTTTCGGCTGCGGCCTGGACGCCCTGACCACCGATCAGGTGCAGGAGATTCTGGAAGCCAGCGGCAAGATCTACACCGTGCTCAAGATCGACGAGGTGTCCAACCTGGGCGCCGCGCGCATCCGCATCCGCTCACTCATGGCGGCGCTTAAGGACCAGGAGGCCGAACGCTTGGCCGAGGCCACGGCCGCGGGCGAGGCCTACGAGCAGGGCGATGCCGCGCCGGTGGCGCCCTCCAAGGATGCCCCCGCGTTCGCGAGCCGCAAGTACACGTTCGAGGCGCAGCGCGAGAGTGCATCGACCGCGTGGCCCAAGGTGCCCTTCACCGAGCAGATGCGCGACGAGGGCTACACCATCCTGTGCCCGCAGATGGCGCCGATCCACTTTGACCTGGTCAAAGAGGTGTTCCGTGGTGCTGGCTACAACTTGGAGCTGCTGCCCTCGACCGATCACGACGCCGTCGAGGCCGGCCTGCGCTACGTGAACAATGACATTTGCTATCCGTCCATTTTGGTGACCGGCCAGATTATGGAGGCCATCGAGAGCGGTCGGTACGACCTGTCCAAGACGGCCGTGGTTATCAGCCAGACCGGCGGCGGCTGCCGTGCCACCAATTACATCGCGCTCATCCGCAAGGCCCTGCGCGAGAGCGGCCATCCTGAGATCCCGGTGATCTCGCTTTCGGCCGTGGCGCTCGGCGAGGACAACCCCGGCTTTAAGATTACGCCGGCGCTGCTCAAGCAGGCAGTCTACGCGGTGCTCTTTGGCGACGTGATGATGCAGATGCTCTACCGCTGCCGCCCGTACGAGGCAACGCCTGGTGCCGCCAACGCGCTCTACGAGGAGTACATGGCGCGCGCCCGCAAGCTGGCGCCTAAGTTCAACAGGCATAACTACACCAAGCTGTGCCGCGAGGCCATCCGCGCGTTCGACACCATGCCGCTCGTGGGCGAGGGTACCAAGCCGCGCGTGGGCGTGGTCGGTGAGATCTTGGTCAAGTTCCACCCTACGGCCAACAACCACGTGGTCGACGTGATCGAGCGCGAGGGCTGCGAGGCTGTGGTGCCGGGCCTGCTCGATTTCTTCCTGTACTCCATGAGTAATGCCGAGCTGCAGAAGGACGAGCTGGGAAGCTCTGCCACTACGCGCGCGGGCATGCAGGCGCTCATTAAGCTGGTGGACTGGATGCGTACGCCGGTGGAGGAGATGCTCGAAAAGTCCCGCCGCTTTGAGGCGCCCGAGCGCATCGGCACCATGGCCGACAAGGCCCGCACGGTGCTTTCGGTGTGCAACAACATGGGCGAGGGCTGGCTGCTCACGGCCGAGATGCTCGACCTGATTGATCATGGCGCGCCCAACATCATCTGCACGCAACCCTTCGCGTGCCTGCCCAACCATGTGGTGGGCAAGGCCGTGATCAAGGAGCTGCGCCGTCAACATCCCGAGAGCAACATCGTTGCGGTGGACTATGATCCTGGTGCGTCCGAGGTCAACCAGCTCAACCGTATTAAGCTCATGATCAGCGTTGCCAAGGAAAACATGCGCGCCGGCAAGGGCTTTAAGCTCGAGAAGGTGGCGCCGCTCGCGATGGACGAGGTCACCGGCCAGATGCGTGCCCATGATGGCTGCGTGAGCTGCGGACCGGCCAGCGAGGAGGCCGTTGCATCGGTCGCCAAGCGTCTGGGACGCGGCATTAAGAAGTAGTTGGCCTGCTTTGGGCTAGATATGAGGCAAACGGGTGGTAGCCGTGCCGGCTACTACCCGTTTTTGCTGGACATATGTTGCGCAAATGACCTTGCTACAGCCTTCCGTGGGCTTGCCCGATTTTTGGGCCGGCTCGGGCTTTGAGGACAAGCTGCTGCAAGCCCAGGGCGATTTTTCGCTCAACGCGGGCCAGCACAGCGTGACCTATCTGCCAAACGACGAGATGATCGCTGCGGACTGCCCATCGCCACCTACGAGATGGAAGCCGAAAAGTATATCTACCGCGTGTACAAGTACGAGCTGTAGGGCCGCGCTTGGCTGTGCCTGTGCCCCGCGGCCGCGCTCTCGTGCCGGGTCCACCTCGCGTCCCGCATCACTTCACATCGAACTCCACGCGATCGAGTTCGGGTGCGTTGAGGTCGATGAGTTTGCGGGCGACGTGGCGGTCGTGCGCCCCGAGCGCCTCGCTCGTTGTCACATGGGCGACAACCTCGCGCTCGACGATGCCCTCTTCCTCGCCCTCGGCAGCCGAGGTCTCGACGGCGACGGTGTAATCCTTAAAGCCTGGCAGCACCGCGGCAAGCTCGCGCGTGGTCTCGGTGACGCCGTAGCCGTCCTGCACGCCGGCCTGCGCCGAGCCAATAGACCCCGCGGTCATAACGATGCAGGGGATGGCAAAGATCACCGTGCCCACAATAATGCGGCGGCGCACCTTGCGTGACAGCTCGTCGACCTCGGCATTTTCCTCGGCGGTCACAATGCCGTCGCCGTTGAGGTCGCGCTTGAGCGGCACACGCAAAAGAAGCAATACGGCTTCGGCCGCCAGCGCGATAAAGACGACGTTGATGCCAAACTCGTAGAGCGCCGAGAGAAACAGCGATCCGCTTGCGATGGCGATGCCGTAGCCTGCTGCGCACAGGGGCGGCATCAGCGCGGTTGCCACGGCCACACCGGCGATGAGCGTGGCGGGTTCCTGGTCGCGCGAGTTGCCCAGGCCACCCGCAAAGCCGCCGGCGAGCGCGACAGCGAGGTCCCACACGGTGGGCGTCGAGTTGTCGATAATGGCGGCTGTGGTGGCGCCAAGGGGCGAGAGCTTAAAGTACAACGTGGAGGTGACCAGGCAAAAGGCCATTTGCAGCGCAAGGCTGGCGACGGCTTCGACGGTAATCTCGCGGTCGAGCGTGGCGATGCCGTATGCCATGGCAAGGACCGAGCCCATGAGCGGGCAGATGAGCATGGCGCCCACGATGGCGATGTCCGAATCGATATCGAGGCCGATGCTTGCGATGAGCATGGCGATGATGAGGATGCACAGGTGAGAGCCGGTCAGGCGTGCCCCGTTTACAAAACGCTTGCGGATCACGTGATAGGGCGCGCGTCCTTCGCGAATGTTGGACGCGCGCTTGAGGAAGCGGGTGATGTTTTCCATGGCTTCGCTATGAGCAGGGCGGATGCCGTGGCGCCGGTGATGGCGTTCGCGTAGTCGCTTGATCTGTTGTTTGTCGAGTTCCATGTCCACCTCGTTCCAGCGCGGTCCGCGCAACGCGCCCGTTGTCTTAACTCTACACCGTGGCGGGCGGGGTGTCTGTTGGATGCGGAATCCGATAGGGCGGATGACGCGGGAGCAAATGCAAATTACAGGCTCAATTCGATCCCGCAAGAATATGATGCACCAGCTCCTACATATGTGACGAAATTGTGAAGCACGAGAGCGCTAATTTCAAAAAATCCGCTGGTCGCCAATGTTGCGCAACAGAATTCAAAAATCGACAGCTACCGTTTGATACGTATGGATACATCCGTGTCAAAGGGAGAAAGCCATGGCAAACTACAGTCCACAACACTTTGAGCCTCGGGCCAAGGCCGTCAACGTCAAGGGCGTTGCCAACCGCGCCGTCGCAACCGTTTTGACGGCGGGCCTCATCGCTCAGCCGCTCATGTCGCCGCTGGCGGCAATCGCCGCACCGTCAACCGATAACGGCGATTCTGTTCAGGGGGGGGGTAGTTCTGTAGAGAATACCGTTGCCGCCGGTAACCAAGCGGTCGTAAAGACGGCTGCCCAGCTGGCCGAGGAGTCGGCAAAGCAGCTCAAGGACGCTCAGGCCGCCTACGATGCCGCCCAGAAGAAGGCCGACGCGGCGGGCCAGTCTCAAAAGCAGGCGCAGCAGCAAAAGAATCAGGCCTCGCAGGCTGTGAGCGACAACGAAATCGAGCAGAACGCAGCAGAAGTCGCCGCGCTCCAGGAGAAGATTGACGAGCTCAAAGCCGCCGTCGAAAAGACCGAGCAGCAGCAGAAGAAGCTGGGCGACCTGAACGATCAGCTCGATCAAGCCAACAAGAGTGTCGAGGATAAGACCCAGGCGCTCAAGGACGCCAAGGCAAAGCAGGATGAGGCCAAGAAGGCCCTCGACGATGCCCAGGCCAAGCTCGAGGCCATGGGTATGGACGAGTACGAGGCCGCCAAGAAGGCCGTCGAGGACGCGCAGGCAAAGCTCGATGACGCCAATAAGGCCGTTACTACTGCACAGGCCAAT
The DNA here is from genome assembly GCA_902494195.1 of uncultured Collinsella sp. GTDB lineage: Bacteria > Actinomycetota > Coriobacteriia > Coriobacteriales > Coriobacteriaceae > Collinsella. The sequence continues at coordinate 8,449 of CABUSH010000030.1, forward strand.
CTGGACCAGGCCAAGGCTGCCGAGGCCAGCGCCCAGCAGGAAAAGCAGAATACCGAGGCAGCTTTGACGACTGCCCAGGCCAAGAAGCAGGAGACTGCTGCTGCTCTCGCAGCCGCAACCACCGCGCGCGATAACGCCCAGCAGAAGCTCAACCAGGCGCAGGCTGCACTCGATGCCGCGACCTCGGGCACGGGTATCGATTTGAACGCGCTCGAGGCTGCCAAGACCACTGCCGCCAGCGAGCTCGCGACCGCGCAGGACGCGCTCGATGCCGCGGCGACTGCAGACGCCACTGCACAGGCGAACCTGCAGGCTGCGCAGACTACCGTCACCGCCGCGCAGGAGAAGGCCAACGCTGCCAACGCTGCTGTGGCATCTGCCCAGTCTGCATACGATGCGGCAAACAAGGAGTACAAGGACGCGGCCAGTAAGCGTGACGCCGCGAAGACGGCATACGAGCAGGCCCAGCAGACCGAGGCCGACAAGAAGACCGCGTACGATAAGCTTGTCGAAGTTCGCAAGCAGAAGCGTAGCGAGTGGGAGGCAACCTGCGCCGCTTCGAACGCCGCGGAAAAGGCTTATGACGCTGCTAATGCCCAGGTTGAGGCTCTTGAGCAGCAGATTGCAGACCTCAAGTCGAACATGACCGTAGACCAGAATGTCATCAACCAGGGTATGTTCGGCTTCTTGAACTACATCATTGGCGGCAGCCAGTTCACAGCCACGCAGAAGTCGAATGCAAGCACTGCCGCGTCGATGCTCATGGGGACGACAGATAAACAGGACTGGTATGATAATTACGTCGATCAGGACATGTCTCGAGACACCAATCCGCTCTCCTTGGAGCAGATGCGCAACGCCCTGACCTACCTCGATACCCAGAACAACCTCCGCAAGGCGAACGGCCAGTCGGAGCTTAGCGTCAGCCTCCGCATGACCGCAGCAGCTGCACTCAACGCCTCATATTCATCGAATATTTGGGATCACTCGAACTGCTATTTCGATCAAGGTGAGAACCTTGCAGGCGGCGGCGGAGCATACACCGGAGGCGAGACCGAGGATACGCTTGGCTGGCCATATACCGGTCTCTACACCCAGGAGAAAAAGGCATTCGATAAGTACGTCGAGCAATATGGCGACGCACTTGAAAGCCATCGATATGATTCCTACTATATCTACCAGCACTACAACAAGGACGACAAAATCTACGATGAGTGCGGGCACTATCTCAACATCATCGATGCCGGCGCGAAGGCTATCGGCATCGCGACCGGTAGCGGTAAGAATACCGATTCCGAGGTAACCGTTTTCGACTATAGCGGGAGCACGGGGCAGAAGGATTTCACTGTCTCCGAGTTCAAGAAGCTCGTCAACGACTACATCGAATCCGCCTACAATGCAGGCGGCACGCAGGAGCAGAAGGAGCAGCTGAAGCAGCTTCAGAACAAGCTGGCAGATGCGCAGAAGGCGATGGGAACGGCTGATACGGCATATCTCACCGCTCTCAATAATCAGAAAGACGCGCAAGACGCCTATACCGCGGCCGACACGAACATGAACACCGCCAAGGGCGAGTACGAGAAGGCTAAGTCCGGAACCGCCGCCGCAAAGACGGCATATGACGCCGCCGAAGCAAAACTCAAGGGTATCGACGTCAAGACGCCCAAGACCAAGCTCGACGCCGCCAAGAGCGAGGCCGCTACTGCCCAGGCAGCTCTCGATAAGGCAAACGCCACGCTTGCTGACAGCAAGACGAAGGCAGCCGATGCCGCTGCTCACAAGGCGAAGGCTCGCAGCGCCCGCGATGCCGCCAAGGCAAAGTCCGATCAGGCCAATGAGGCGTATGACAACGCCACGGCTTCGGTCAAGGACCTTACCGCCAAGTGCGATGCCGCCAAGACGGATCTTGCGAACAAGCAGGGCACGCTTAACGATGCCAAGAAGGCCGACGACACTGCCCAGGCTGGTGTAGACAAGGCCCGGGCCGCAGATGTCCAGGCCGCGACCACTCTTTCGGACGCCAAGCAGGCAGTTGCCGCCAAGACGCAGGCTCTGTCCGACGCACAGGCGAAGGCCAAGGCCGCCGAGGGCGAGCTGGCCGGCGCAAACAAGGCCTTCGAGCGCTTCGCCGGCGCCCAGAAGGCGGTCGACGACGCCAAGGCCGCCTATGACGCCGCCGTCGCCGGCGTCGCCGATGCCCAGAAGCAGCTCGAGGCCGCCAACGAAGCCGTCGTCGATGCGAACTTCGAGATCGTCAAGGCCAAGGCCGAGCTTGCCAGCGATGAGGCACTCAAGGCCGATCTTGAGGCTGTCGACCACAAGGCATCCCTTGCCGCGGGCACGACGGGCAACGAGAAGCTGGTCAAGCTGAACGCTGCCTACGCTCGCTATAAGACCGCCGTCGATGCCGCTGCTGGTCTCAAGGCTGCTCTGAGCGATGCCGATGCCAAACTGTCCGATGCCAACGACGCCTATGCCGCCGCGCTTGCCGAGCTTGGCGATGCCAAGGATGCCCTGGCTGCCGCGCAGGCCGAGTACGACAAGTATCATCCCAAGGCCGAGCCGCAGGCCAAGCCTCAGGTTGCGCAGGCCGCTGCAAAGGCCCCTGTCGCCAAGAAGAAGGCTGCGAACGCTGCGCTCGCCCAGACCGGTGATGACTCCGCGCTTGCGGGCGAGGTCTTCGTTATCGGCGGTATCACCCTCGTGGCCGCTGGTGTGACGCTGAGCGATCGTCGTCGCAAGCAGATGTAGCGTTTCGAGCGTAGATTCTGCAACGAACTTCGGTTCATAGCAGGAACGCTTCGATAGCTTAACCGATAAGGCCGGCGCGCTGTTAAACGCAGCGCGCCGGCCTTTCTTTGATTCGATATCAAAAAGCCCGGTCAGCAGCCGTGAAAGCTACCGGCCGGGCAAGCCGTAGGCAATATGGTTGCTGTCGAGCAGCTGCTCGACTTAGCCCAGCAGGCTTAAGCCCACGGAGACAAACGCCAGGATAACGCCGACGATGGACTCGCCACCGAGCAGGCCGCTGGCGACAACCAGGCCCTGTTCCTGGAAGGCGGCGTCCTTGGCAGCCCTCTCCTCGTCAGAAAGACCAGCGGTGGCGTCGCGGTGGGCGGACCACTTGTCGTAGGCGAGCTTGACGCAGGAGCCCAGGAATGCCGTGAGTGACATGTAGAACGGCAGGTACACGCCCAGGCCGATCATCATGGCCGGAATGCCGAGCCAGTACATGACGATGCCGGCGATAAAGCCGCCAACGAACCACGGCACGCTCGGGATGCCCGAGACCATGGTGGCGACAACGCTTGCCTGCGCGGCAACAAAGCTCTTGTCGGGGCCAAAGGCGTCCGGGCCATAGGCGGTGACGAGCGCGACCATGACGGCTGCGGCGACCAGGGCGCCCACGATGCCGCCGATGGCTTGGCCGATCCACTGCGCACGCGGGTTGGTGCCCAGCACGGCGCCGGCCTTAAAGTCGTTCATGACGTCGCCCGCAAGGCCGCACGCCACGGCTACGATGCCGGCGATAAAGAACAGCTTGACCTGAGCGATCTGTGCAAAGGCAGCCACGATGAGCATAACGATGAGGCCAAAGATCTCCATGGGGTCGATGCCCGTCTGGCCGCAGCTCTGTGCGCTCATGATGGTGGTGACAAAGGTGAACAGCGTCACGATGACGGCCGGAACGGGGCCAAGGTCGAGCACGATGGCGATGATCACGGCGATGGCGGCAGCGCCCAGGCCGATGATGCCGGCGTCGAGCTTAAGGGAGCCCGAGATGAGCGACTGCTCGTCGGTGTCGGTGGAGCTGTCGGCGGCAAGACCGCGGACGATGTCGGCGACCTGCGGCAGGATGTCCTTGAGGACGACGGCGACGCCAAAGCCCATCATGAGGCCCATACCCAGGGACTTAACAATGCCCTGTGCGGTCACAACGTCGAACAGACCGGCAGCGGTGCCGCCTACAATGATGCCAAAATTGCCCAGCAGCGCGCCGGCAAACCAGAAGGCGACGGGGGCGAAGCCCACGAGGAAGCCGACGGAGAGCAGCATGGGCGAGTTGTAGATGCCAAAGGTCACGCCGGGGATGTTGAGTGTGCACAGCATGCTGGGCACCACGCCCAGGGCGTCGCGCAGCACGCTATAGATGCCGGCGATGGCCATGGAACCAAAGAGCTGCTTGCCGGTTTTGCCGCCAGCCTCGGTCGCGCGCAAGGTCTGAGCTGCGGCGTTGCCGGTGGGGAACTCAAGCGCGGCGTCTACGATAAAGTGACGGTGGATGAGCGCGGTGGCCAGCAGGCCCAGGATGGTGCCGGCGAGCGCCACGATAAACATGTCGAGCCAGCTGATCTGGTCGGCATAACCCAGCATCCAGGCGCCCGGGATGGTAAACGCCAGGCCGCCGGCGACCATGGCGCCTGCGGACATGATGGTGTGGGTGACGTTGGCCTCGTTGAGGCTGGCGTTGCCCATGAGCTTAAGGAAGAACAGCGAGATGACGGCAGCGAAGACGATCGGCCAGGGGAGTGCGCCCATCTTGAGGGCGGTGTAGGCCGAGCTTGCCGTGATGATCACGCAGCCAAGGACGCCGATGACGACGCCGCGCAGCGTGAGTTGCCCGCGCATCGAAGCGCGGTTCAAGGGATTGCTCATATAAAACTCCTTTGCGTATATCCGCTCCCCCGGGAGCGCCGCTACGGATACGGCGCGGGAAGTCGGGTTACCAAGGGCCGCCGCGTGAGCTCGCAAACGACCGCGCACCAGTATAGCGGCAAGGTAGTCATTTTGGGATGACTGGTTTAGGTAGGCGATATACTGCTGGGCAGACGAAAGGAGCGCCGACGATGCTTAATGGGTGCGCATATATATTGACGGTCGACGTGGGCAACACGTTCATTCGCTTTGGCCTGTTTGCAGAGGATTCGGCCGCGGCGCAGGAATGTCCGCTTGCGACGTGCGAGATCACCACGCCGTCGAGCATCACAGCAGACGAGGCGCGCATGCGTCTCGTGCAGGTCATGGCCGCACTGGCGGCCGATGCGGGCATGCCGGGTGCGCTTGTGCCCGCAGCCGCAGTGCTGAGTTGCGTGGTGCCGGCGCTCGAGCGCCCGTGGAAGACGGCGCTTTCCCGCACTTGTACGGGGCGCGTGCTCACCGTGGGGCCGGGCCTCAAGACCGGCATGCCCGTGCACTACGACGATCCGGCCGAGATCGGCCCCGACCGCATCGCCGATGCCGTGGCGGCACGCGCCGTCTACGGCTCTCCCTGTATCGTGATCGACTTGGGTACCACGACCAATATCGAGGTCATCGACGCGCGCGGTACCTTTGTGGGCGGCGTCATCGCGCCGGGTTTGGCGCTTGGCGCCCGCTCGCTTTCGGCTGCTGCGGCGCGCCTGCCGCAGGTTGAGCCTTCGGCGCCAACGCACGTCATCGGCCGCAACACGCGCGAGGCCATGCGCTCGGGCGTGGTTCTGGGCGAGGTAGCCCGCATCGACGGCATGCTCGACATGGTGCTTGCCGAGATGCGCTCGACCAAGGCGGCGGGGGAGGATGGCGTGCCCATCGTCATTACCGGCGACGATGCCGAGGCGCTCGCGGCGTTGGTCGGCCACAGCCTGACGGTAGATGACGCACTGACGCTGCGGGGTCTCGCCGAGCTCTACCGCATCAACCAAAAGCCCCGCCGCGTGTAAAAGTGAGGGCGCCGGTGGGACAAACGCCTCCACCTTTCACCTGCTACAATGGGTCAAACTATTGCGATTACGGAGGTGTCTGCCATGTCGGACGATCTTCATCAAACTTCGTCAGGCAAGCGCTTGGACGTCATTAGCTGGGACGAGTTCTTTATGAGCGTGGCCATCGCCGCGCAGCGCCGCAGCAAGGACCCCAACACGCAGGTGGGTGCGTGCATCGCCAGCACCAACCACCGCATCCTTTCGGTGGGCTACAACGGTACGCCCTCGGCGCTCAACGACGACTTTTTCCCGTGGGGTACGAGCGACGACCCGCTGCAGGACAAGCACAACTACGTGGTCCATGCCGAGGCCAACGCCGTGCTCAACTACCGCGGCTCGCTCAAGGACCTCGAGGGTTCCACGGTCTACGTCACGCTGTTCCCGTGCCACGACTGCGCCAAGATTTTGGCGCAGGTGGGTGTGGGCGAGGTTGTCTACCTGGACAACAAGTACGCCGACACCGATGATGGACGCATCAGCCGCCGCATCCTCGACTCCTGTGGCATCAGCTACCGCCAGGTTATCGTCGATGTTCACATCGGCACCGAGGGGCAGGCTCAGCAGTAGCGCGTGGCAACGCCAGCTGGCGGCAAAACAGCCAAAAGAGACCCGTCCCAAATTGACCGCTCGTGAAAGTCGTGTCCGCACGCATGGCTGGCGCCTAAGCGGGTACATGGCTGTAGTAACATAGCCCCTGTCCGCGGGCGTGCCCGCGTTATTGTGAGAAAGGAGCCCCTGTGGCTGTTAACGAAGAGCTGCTTAAGAAGGTTCTTGAGGAGATTCGCCCCAACCTGCAGGCCGACGGCGGCGATATGGAGTATGTGGGCGTTGACGACGAGGGCGTCGTCAAACTGGAGCTGCAGGGCGCTTGCGCCGGCTGCCCCATGAGCTCGCTGACCCTGTCCATGGGTATTGAGCGCATCCTGAAGGAGCATGTGCCCGGCGTTACCCGTGTCGAGCAGGTTAATGCCTCCGGCGAGGCCGAGGACCTGTACGACGAGTACGCGCCGTTCTAAGATGCGAAAGCTGCGGACGGTACGCTCCGCATAGACGTTACGCCGAAATATGCGGCTGCGAGCGCAAGGCCCGCGGCCGCATTTGTATGTAGGGAGTAGGAGGGTCGACATGCTCAACGACTTCTACCATATGCTTGATCCCGTCGCGATCTCGGCGGGCCCCATCACCATCTACTGGTACGGCCTGGCCTACGTGGTCGGCGCTCTGCTCACGGCGGTCGTCATGTACCGCACACAGCGTCGCTGGGGCTTTAACATCACGATTGACGACCTGACGAGTGTCGTGGTCGGCGTGGTCTTTGGCCTCATTATCGGTGCGCGCCTGTTCTACGTCGTCTTTTATGGTGATGGCTACTACTGGGCGCACCCGCTCGAGATCTTTGCCACCAACGAGGGCGGCATGAGCTTCCATGGCGGCTTGGTGGGCGGCATTATCGGCGGCATCATCGTGTGCCGCATGTATAAGCTCGATGCCTGGACTTTGGCAGATCTTGCCGTCATAGGCGCGCCGCTGGCCTTGTGCCTGGGCCGTTGTGCCAACTTTGTCAATGGTGAGCTGTGGGGCAAGCCGACCGATCTGCCCTGGGGTGTGGTCTTCGGTGGCACCGCGGGGGATATGCCGCGTCACCCCTCCCAGCTCTACGAGGCATTTCTTGAGGGCATCGTGCTCTTTTGCATTCTGCAGGTGCTCAGCCGCAAAAAGCCGCTACTGCCCCAAGGCACGTTTATGGGCGTGTTTGTGATGGGTTACGGCATCGTCCGCTTCCTCATTGAGTTTGTGCGCGTGCCCGATGCCCAGCTGGGCTATCTGCTGGGCGGCGTCATCACCATGGGTCAGCTGTTGAGTCTGCCACTCGTGATTGCGGGCCTGGCGCTCGTCATCTTTGCCCTCCGCCACAACCGTCCCCAGCGCATCTACCTCGACGCCTAACCACCACAAAGGGGGCAGGCACCTTTGTGGTGGTTCGCTGGGCAACGATGACAGAACAGTAACGTTTCCCCAGATAAAACCTGCCAAAATAAACCTGTCCCTTTTTGGCAGGTTTCTAGAAAGGCTCTTTGGACTGTGAAGGATTCCGATCTCTCCACAACGGCTGCGCGCGACGCTGCCCGCATCGTCTGGTTTAAGCGCTACCCCGCCAAGCAGACGCTCATCGCATTTTTGCTCGCGCTGTTGGCGACCACGGCGTTTTCCATCGATCCCGCCCCGGTGTCGAGCAACGCAGTCTTGGCGATTGACCCCAAAGCCTCGGGTATGCTGTACGTGTGCTACGAGGTGCTCCTCTCGTTTGCCGGCCATACCGACGCGGTCATGCTGCTTGCACTTGCCTGCCTGCTCACCTTGCCGTTTCGCTACGTGTTCTTTGGCCGTGGCGACACCTGGCGTCCATCGATCATTCTGCCGTCGCTGTTCTTCGCCATCTGCATGGTGTTCGGCCGCAGCTACGATCTCACCGACTCGGCCGAGATTGTCCTTGGCGACAAAGCCCGCATCATCTGCGCCTGGATTGGCGGCGCGGGCTGGATGCTCTTGGCGGTCGTTGCCTTCTACCTTGCCTTTGAGTGTCTAGATTGGCTGAGCTCTCGGCGCATTCCGTTTTCCGAGGCGCACTTTGGCCGCGTATGGCGTGTGACTCACGCCGTGCTCTCGGTCCATCCCTTTGCCGGGCCCTTCCTGGTGCTTATGATCGCCTGGGCGCCCACGCTCATCGCTTCGCTGCCTGGCCTTTTTATGGGAGATACGGGCGCGCAGATTCGCCAGTGGTTTAACTATCCCAACGGCACGAGCGACTACCTGCGCCTACTCAACCCCAACGTGCTGCTCAACGGGCATCATCCCGTAGTGCACACGGCCATTATCGGCTCGTGCGTTCAGCTGGGGCTTTCGCTGTTCAACAGCGCTAACGCGGGCCTCATCATCTATACCTGCGCTCAATTTGTCATCACGGCTGCCTGCATGGCCTATTCCATTTCGTCGCTGCGCAAACTGGGCGTGAGCCTGCCGGTTCGCGGTGCGATCCTGCTGTTCTTTGCGTTTATGCCGATGTTCTCTAACTACGCGGCGTTGCTCACCAAAGACGTGCTCTTTGCCGACGCGTTCTTGGTGCTGCTGGTACAGACCGTCAAGCTCGTGGCATGTGGCTTGCCCCGTCGTGATGCCAATGTCGAGCGTGCGGGCGAGAAAGCCCCCGTGCTCTTTGTGCGCCACGACTGGCTGTTGCTCGCTCTGGGCGCCATGGGCTCCACGTTTCTGCGCAATGGCGGCCTGGTGTTTCCCCTGGCGGCATGCGTAATCGCGGCGGCGTTTAGCGCATGGGACGCGCATGCGGCTCGTCGTGCAGCCAAGCAGGCTGGTGCTGCGCCTTCGGGCACCACCCCGCGTTTCCGCTGGGTGGGAGTTCTTGCGGTGCTTGCACTCTGCCTTGCCTCTAATATGTACTTCACCAAGGTCTTTATGCCGGCACACGACATCACGCCTGGTTCCAAGCGCGAAATCCTCTCGATTCCGTTCCAGCAGACGGCTCGTTTTGTCCAAAAGCACGACGGCCTCAACTCGGGCGTCAACCCCACGGTTAAGGAGGACGGCACCATCGTGGAGGCTCCTTGCGACGGTTCGGTGACCGACGAAGAGCGTGCCGTGATCGATCGCGTGCTCAAGTACGAGAACCTGGGCCGCCGCTACAACCCCGACAAGTCCGATGCCGTCAAGAATTGCTTTAACGAGTACGCCTCGCAGGAGGACATCAAGGCCTATTTTGAGGTATGGGCCCAGATGTTCAAAAAGGATCCCGAGTGCTATATCTCGGCGCTCATCAATAACTACTACGGCTACTTTTATCCGAGTGCCCGCGATGCGTGGGTCTACAGCACGGCGCGCAGTGCCGAGATTATGGCGAAGCCCGATAACCTTAAGTACTTCGACTTCCATCCGGTCGATAGCAAGGTTGTGCGCTGGTGCGACCACCTGATCAACCTGTATCGCGTGGCAGTACAACGCGTCCCGTTTATCTCGCTCACCATGAGCTCGGCCACCTATGTGTGGATCATGATCGCCGTGGTGGTCTACCTGCTGCGTCGTCATTCATGGCGTGCGCTGGCGATCTGGGTGCCGCTGCTGGGCGTGCTCGCCGTGTGCCTGATTGGTCCGTGCAACGGCTCGACCTACATGCGCTACCTGTATCCGGTCATCGCCTGCATGCCCTTTGCCATCGGCGCCACCGTCACCCGTAGCGACCTCCTCTGGTCCTAATTTGGTGCAAGGGGACAGGTTGCTTTGCACCACCCCAATGCACCAAAGGGTTGCATCATCATGGTGCCTTCATTTTGGGGTTTATCTCGCAGGCCAGTAGGTATATCATAACGACGTTTGTTTATATTGCCCGAGCATCTGCGCTGGGCTTTAGGTCGAAACCGATAGGAGACACGTATGTCCGGACACTCTAAGTGGGCCACAACCAAGCATCGTAAGGGCGCGCAGGACGCCAAGCGTTCCGCCCTCTTCTCCAAGCTGAGCCGCAACATCACCGTTGCTGCCCGTCTCGGCGGCGACCCGCTGCCCGAGAACAACGCCAGCCTCGCCGCTGCTGTTGCCAAGGCTAAGGCTCAGTCCATGCCTAAGGACAAGATCAAGTCCGCTATCGACAAGGCTTTTGGTTCGGGTGCCGATGCCGCCGTCTACGAGAACATCGTGTACGAGGGCTATGGTCCCGCCGGTGTCGCCGTCTACGTCGACTGCCTGACCGATAATCGCAACCGTACTGCCGCCGATGTCCGTTCCGCCTTCTCCCACGCTGGCGGCAACCTGGGCACCTCCGGCTCCGTCGCCTTCCAGTTTGAGCGTAAGGGCCAGATCGTCGTCGCCAAGGAGATCCTGGACGAGAACGCCAAGAAGGAGACCATGATCGCCAACGGTGCTGCCGGTGACGAGGATGAGTTCATGATGGCAATCGCCGAGGCCGGTGGCGAGGACTACGAGGACGCCGGCGAGGAGTGGATTGTCTGGACCGCCGCCAACGACGTCATGGCTGTTTCCAAGGCGCTCGAGGAGCAGGGCATTCAGGTCAAGGGCTCCGAGACCACTATGGTTCCGACCACCCCGACCGAGGTCTCCGGTACCGACGCCAAGAAGGTCCAGCGCCTCATCGACCGTCTCGAGGAGCTCGACGACGTCCAGGATGTTTACAGCACCATGGATATGACCGACGAGGTCATCGCTGCCCTCGAGGAGGAGTAGCGCCTGCACGGGTTAAGCCGTGCATATCTGGGCATAATGAAGCGAGCATGCAAGCCTCGTGGAATAGATGAGCCGGATCCGCGTGCGTACAGCACCGGACCCGGCTCTTTTATAATGATGCGAATCGTTTTGCATTCTGTGGACCGAAACCTGAAGGGAGCGCGCGTGCGCGTACTCAAACGAGCCCTAGCGATCGTGTATCTTGCCGCCGCCATCGTGGCGCTGGGCACGCTTGTCTGCCAGTTCTGGGGACCGTATACGTATCGCTTTATGCTGCTGTTGCGTGACACCATGCCTCGCGTCGTCGTTACGGTGTGTGCCGCCATCGTGGCACTTGGCGTGCTCATCGGTTTTTTCCGCCTGATGTTCGCGCGTCGCGAGCCGTCCTGCGTGCATCCGGCGGGGGAGCGCAATATCGAGGTTACGCTCGCAGCGCTTTCCTCGTGCGCCCGTGCCGCGGCGGAGTGCGATGATCGCGTGATGGTTGAGCGTATCGAGGCGCGCGTTCAGGGTTCCGACGAATCGCGCGTTCGTTTTAAGGTCGAGGCCATCGCCCTCGATGATAAGGACGTTGCCGCTCTTGCCACCTCGATGCAGCAGCGCATCGAGGTGGCCTGCGACACCATGCTCGGCACGCCGGGCACGACCGCGCGCGTCCGTTTTTTGCCGTCCAAGACTACCGTCCAGACCGTGGAGGTTTCCGGTGAGTGATACCAACCAAGACAAGACCGCCTGCACGCCGCGCCTGACGATCGACCAGAACGCTACGCCGGCAGGCGAGACCACCGACACCAAGCCCGAGGCCGGCGAGCAGCACGACAGCGCCGCCAACGACTTTGACGAGGCCATGGGTCTCATCAAAGGTACGGGCGCTGCTATCTGGAGCTACGCCGTGCGCCACCCCAACACTACGCTCGGCGCCGTGGCGGGCTTTATCCTCGCCGTGCTGGTACTTACGTTGGGCCTGTGGGACACGCTCGTCATCGCATTCTTTGTGTTGATCGGCGCCGTGATCGGCCAGATTCGCGACGGCGAGAACGGTATCGTCAACTTCTTCGGCCGTCTGTTTAGCGGCCGCTAATATGTATTCGACTGTCGCATCCGCGGCAGGCATAAGGAGGAACCATGGCTTTTAACACGAAGGTCGATGTAGCCGATACCGAGCTCGAGGCGAATGAGGCCGCCGCCGAGGCGGAGGATGTAACGCTCGAGGACGAGACGCTCGTCGAGGCAGAGTCCGAAGACGAGGCGGACGAGGACGACGAGGAGGCGGACGAGTCCGAGGACTCGCTGACCTATTCCAACGGCGTGATCGAGAAAATCGTCGCCATGGCCACCCGCGAGGTGCCGCACGTCCTGGGCATGAAGGGTAACCTTATGCACTTTGTGCAGGAGCAGTTTGGTGCCGAGAACCTGACCAAGGGCGTGACGGTCGAGGTCACCGACGACAACCGCGTGGTCGTCAACATCTCGGTCATCATCGAGTATGGCGCCTATGCGCCTGCGATCTTTGACGACGTTAAGGCGCGCGTCACTGAGCGTCTGGCCGCGATGACCGGCCTTGAGGTGGCAGGCGTCAACCTGCGCATCGAGGATGTCATCACCCCCGAGGAGTACGAGCACCGCACCAGCCAGCACGAGTAACCTACTAAAAAGGGACAGGTTTGTTTTGGTAGGTTTTACCTGCGAAAACGCCAAACGGTCGACCGCGCAAGCAAAAGCGCGGTCGACCGTTTTCTATATAGCCTCGAGCTAGTCATACCGCTCGTCTAACTAAGGGTTGCAATCTTCGCGTTCCGCGTTACCCTAATGGGCGCATTGTTTCCAAATTGTTAACGAGGGGTTGCCGTAATGGCCGACGAACACGAGACCGAAAGCAAGGCATGGGCGATTGAAGCCGCTGCGGCAGAGGCGGCGTCGCGTGCCGCCGAGGAAGTGCATCGTCCTCCGGTGGTGCCGATGGAGCGCGTTGTCGGTCGCGAGGATATCGAACGTGGCGAGCGCGCCGGCCGCAAGCGCAGCCAGGAGCCAGGCTTTCCGCGCTTTTTTGCCGAGCTCAATTTGGGCCTGATCCTCACGGCCTTTGCCATCGTGGCCTTTAAAACCCCCAATCACTTTGCCTTCGGCGGCACCTCGGGTGTGTCGGTCATTCTTTCCACGCTGTTCCCGACTCTGCCCGTCGGCGTCTTTATGTGGATTATCAACGCGGTCCTGGTCATCCTGGGCTTTATCTTTTTGGAGCGCAAGGCAATCCTTTGGAGCGTCTTTGCCTCGTTTGCGCTTTCGGCCTACGTCTCGCTGTTTGAGCTGTTCATCCCGACCGATGTTTCGATGACGGGCGATATGTGGCTCGACCTGTGTTTTGCCGTCATCTTGCCGGCGCTGGGCAGTGCCATTGTCTTTGACATTGGCGCCTCGACGGGCGGCACCGACATCCTTGCCATGATCCTCAAGCGTCGTACGACGCTCGAGATCGGACGCGCCTTGTTGCTGGTCGATATCGGCATCGTGACCGTCGCGGCTTTCCTGTATGGCCCGCGCGTCGGCCTGTACTGCGTACTTGGCCTGTTTGCCAAGACGCTCGTGGTCGATAAGGCCATCGAGAGCATTCACCTTCGTAAGGTCTGTACGATTATTTGCGCCGAACCGCGCAAAGTCGAGGAGTTTATCGTCAAGCATCTCAACCGCACGGCAACGATCAGCCGTGGTTACGGCGCCTTCTCGGGCAGGTGCGTCACGGTGATTATGAGCGTGCTGAGCCGTCGCGAGGCAGTACAACTGCGCCGCTATACCCGCGATATCGATCCGAATGCGTTTATCACGATCGTTGACAGCTCCGAGATTGTGGGCAAGGGCTTCCGCGGCACGAACTAGCGCGGATATACCCTTCGAATCATTGAATAAAGCCGCCTACGTTGCAAATCGGTCATCTTGGGGTATTTGTCCCCACATTGGGCGATAATGTTGCCAAAGACATCGTTTGCGATCCAGGTGATTCGCTCTAGATACGAAGGGATGATTTCGATGTTCTGTTCGCAGTGTGGCGCCCCCATGGGCGATAACGACAAGTTCTGCGGCGTGTGCGGTGCCCCTAATACCGAGGTCAAGGCCGCCGGCCCCGCTCCGCAAGCTCAACCTCAGCCGCAGGGTCAGCCGTTTGCCCAACCGCAGCCGTTCGTTGCGCCCCAGCCGGCTATGAACGTGCCCAAGGGCTGCATGGCGCAGGCCTTCAACGACATGATTAAGGTTCCCGGCGCCCTGGTTCGCGTATGTCAGATTGCCTTTTTGCCGGCGCTGATCTGCGTCGTGTCGGTGCTGGTGCTGTTTATCCCCGTTATCGGTGGCATCGCGGCGGCCATTGGCTTTTTGCTCGCTTACGTGGCAAGCGTGTGCGGCGCGGGCTTTGCTATCGAGTGGGGTCGCGACCTGTCGCTCAAGGACGATAACGGCATGGAGCGTCCGCTGCTGCGCTCGACCTCGTTTGGCCTGGGTATCTTCTCGTCCGTCATTACCGGTGTGCTCGAGTTCGTTGCCATTATCCCAGTGATCGGCGTGATCTTCTCGGCTATCGAGAGCGTCGTGATCGGTGCCGTCGGCTCGTACTATATCTCCGGTTCGAGCGGTCTCGAGGCCGCACTCTTCGGCTCGATGGGCCTGCTCGTCTTTGCCATGATCGTGTCGGTGGTACTGGGCATCTTCTTTAAGATGTTTGGTGATGCTGCCGTGATGCACTTTGCCGTCGTCGGGCGCGTGGAGAGCGCGTTCTCGCTTGAGAAGGTTTGGAAGTCCTATAAGGCCAACCTGGGCAAGTTGTTCTGCGCATCGATTCTCCCCGAGTTTTTGACGGGCATCGTGTCGCACATCATCACGTGGATCTTCACCGCCATCTTCGGCGCCATTGCTACGTTTGGTATGTATAGCTATTACTATCGCCCCACGGGTCTTGAGGCAATCATCGAGGGCGGCGGCATCACGCTCATTCTGTTCTTGATGATCATTGCCTTTATCACGGTGTTCCTGACTGTGTTTGGCAAGATGCTCAAGTATCGCGCCGTTGGCTATTGGGCGGCACGTCATGCCAGCGAGTGGGCCGATGAGGATGCCGACGATGTCCTGACGTTTGTGCTCCCGGGTGAGAAGAAGCCTGCTCCTGCGGGGTTCAATCCCACGGCCGCCACTGGTGCTGCGCCTGCCCCGGCACCTGCCCCTGCACCTGCGCCCGCGCCTGCCCCGGCGCCTGCCCCGGCGCCCGAGGCGACGCCTGCGGAGCCCGATTGGAATGCCGTTGCCACGCCGGCGGAAGAGCCGGGCGATAATCCTGCTGCCGAAAACAATCAAACCGAATAGTCGGTCGAGGCGCCCTGGGCAACTGAGCCCGGGGTGCCTTTTTCTACTGCGGAAGCAAAAAAATGCCTGGGAAAACGGTTGCAGCAAAATTTCTCGGAAATTGGTCAATGTTGCGCAACAACGTCGCGGCTATTGTTGAGAACATAGTCGTGTAAGGTTTGAAGGCGTGCAACGCCTTAGGAAAAGGAGAAGCTTATGTTCTGTCCCACTTGTGGTTCTCCCATTTCGGATGATGCCAAATTCTGCCCCGTCTGCGGTTCTGCCGTCGGTGCCGCTTCCGCTGCTCCTGCTCCGCAGCCCGCGCCGCAGCCTGCACCTCAGCCCCAGCCTGCTCCGCAGCCCACGCAGATTCAGCCCGCTCCGGTTCAGGCAGTTCAGCCCCAGCCTCAGCAGCAGTACGCCGGGCAGCAGCAGTATGCTCCGCAGCCTGCACCTGCCCCGATGGGCTATGCTCCGATTAAGACCGACCGTGGCGTGATCGGCTGGCTCCTGCTTTCCATCGTGACCTGTGGCATCTATTCGTATTACTTCCTCTATTGCCTCGCCCGCGACATCAATGTCATGTGCCAGGACGACGGCGATTCCACGCCGGGTCTGGCGGCATTCATCCTGCTGTCGTTTGTGACCTGCGGCTTCTACGGACTCTACTGGTACTACAAGATCGGTAACCGCCTGCAGGCTAATGCTCCTCGCTATGGCCTGATGTTCCAGGAGAACGGTACCACCGTTCTTATGTGGCAGATTGTCGGCGCGCTGCTGTGCTGTCTTGGCCCCATCTTTGCCATGAACATTATCATCAAGAACACCAATGCCATGGCAACGGCTTACAACGTCCGTCTTGGCGCGCGTGCCTAACGATAAGAGCGGCGTGAACAGCTCCCAGGGACATAAGGGCGCGGCGGAGCTCATTCGCCGCGCCCTTTCTTGCATCGGGGCGCTCTTTGTCGCCTGGCTCGCACTCTACCTGCTCGACATCGGCTGCGTGTTTCGCCTGATGACGGGCATTCCCTGTCCGGGATGTGGCATGACGAGGGCCTGGCTGGCGGCGCTGCGCCTCGATTTTGCGGCGGCCTTCGCTTATCATCCGCTGTTTTGGGTGGTGCCGATTGCGTTCGTGCTCGCGTTCGCGCGCGAGGAGGTGGCATCGAGCAAGCTAAAGCGCGGCATCGACATTGCGGTTATTGTTCTGTGC
>CABUSH010000031.1 GCA_902494195.1 uncultured Collinsella sp.
CCCGAGCCCGCGGAAAGAAGCTGCGCCGCGGGGGAGGCGACCCAAATGGCTTTCTCATATCGTCTTACGTTGCTTCGAACGTTGCTTGAGTGCCTCGGAAAGCCCGACGAGCGCTGTGAAGAACGAGACCAAAGCGGTCAGAAGTCTCACAAAATCAATCAGATCGGTCATGGGCATCACCTCCCATCAGATGGAGGGCGTTGCCCGGCACATGGAACTGCCGTCAACGATACCGATTCTACCAGAGCCTAGTTATATATACGAATATATGTTCGTATTCCAAGCACACAGACCCCCGTGACAAAGGGGCTGTCCCTTTGTCACATTATTCGATGATGGTGCGGGAGTTTTGCTTGCGCATGGTGGCGAGCATGTGTTTGGGGACGGCGTGGACCATGCAGCTGCCGATAGTTGCACTCGCAGCGGCCTTGGCGGCATCGCTGCCGTTTTTGGTCGCGTAGCTGTGACGGAAGCGCTTGAGCATGGCGATGTCGTTGCCGCCGTCGCCGTAAACCGCGACCTCGTCCTCGGCAATACCGTAGTAGCCCGCCAGCCAGGCCACGCTCTCGCCCTTGTTGCACGCCACGTCCGTGATCTCGAACATCACCGGATCGAACGGCGCGTTGACCACGCGGTCCGAACGCTCGGCAAGATAAGCCTTAAGGTCACGCTCCAGCTCGGGCGAGGTCACGCGACAATTGATCTTGCATACATCGTGACGCAAGATATCGCCGATCGACTGGTCGAAATACTGCTCCTCGTGATACCCGCCACGTGCACGCATGCCGCGCATCACAATACGCTTGATGGGGCTATCCTTTTTAAAGCCCGCCTGATGCATCTCGAACGAACCGCTCGAGTACATGCCATCGGGCGTGGAGCAATCAAAGCAAATGTCCGGGAACGCCTTGAGCAGCTCCTCGGTAATCTGCGGATCGATGGTCCAGGTTTTAAGCACCTCGCCATGACTGTCGCGCACGATGGAGCCGTTAGAGCAGCAGGCATCGAGCGCCAGCCCCGTAAAGCCATGCTCGCCGATTGGCAACGTCGAGCGCCCGGTCGCGGGAACCACATGCAAGCCAGCCTCGGTCAGCTCGCGAATGGCGCGGCGGATGGTCCCATCTGCCTCGTGCAGGGCGTTCAGCAGCGTTCCGTCTAAGTCGCTCGCAAACATCTTGATCATGGGCACGCCCCTCCTTCGTCTGCACGATATTGTAGACGAAGGAGGGGCGTGCCCAAACAATGCCGTCCCGGCGCGGCGTGCCACTGCCTCCACGAATTCATGGTGCCCCAACGCGTTAAGACAATCGCCACAAGCGACTTTTCAGCCGATAAAACAGCGCCGTCATCAACGTCAGCACCCCCAACATGTCTGCGAATACAATCGCCGGTGCCCATCGATCATATGCGAGCCCGTAAACCAATTGGCCAATAGGCGTTGCACAGGAAAGCATCATATAAACGAGTGCCAGCACTTTTCCGCAGAGTTCCTTTGGCGCTGACCGCTGAACAAATGAAACGATTTCGACCGATGCAATGCTTGCCCACGCCATGACCCATGCCGAGCCGGCCGCAAGCGCGACAAACGCAAATTCATCAGGACCGCTCAGTAGCGTGACAATAATCGGTACGACTCCTAAACAGATCATCGCAACATATCGACATATGCCCTTGAAGGAAAAACGATGCGGCCAAATACCGACCAAACCACTGCCGACAAGACCACCTAAGCCCATAGCCACCTCAATAATCCCAACAAAGGATGACTGCATGCCGAGATGCTTTGTAACAATAATAGGAGCGCCAATCGTTAGCCCAACCAACGCAAGGTTCAAAACTGCCGCAAGCAAAATCACAGCGACCAATGATGCATTTTGCAACAGATACCGAATCGACTCCCTAAAATCGTTTCGGCATGTCGTACGAGTCGCGCCGTCTCCCATCGTTTCAGATGAGGCATTTTGCCTGAGTGCACCCCCAAACAGCAGGGCTGAAATCGCAAACGTCACCGACGCGGTTGCGCAAAGAGTATCGATGCCAAAGCACCCATAGACTGCCGTACCGACCACAGGGCCCAAGATATTGCTCACCATGGTCGACTGCGAAACCAATGCAGTGGCCCGCTCAACCTTCCCTTCACCCGCCATGCGCACCGTCTCAATTTGGAGCATTGGCTTTAGCAGCGATTGAACACCGTATTGAACACAAAGTATCGCTACTACGACGACCGCAAGAGGCAATGAGCGCTTCATGGGGATAGACAGCAGCGATGCAGTCATCAGAGCAATACCGAGGGCCACGAGGACCTCGCGCTGTCTTCCCCGATCCGCCAAGATCCCGCCAACCGGAGTCGCGAGCACACCTGGTATGAACGCTATCGCCGCGACAGCGCCATATAACGTTGACGAGCCGCTGCAATCGAACAAGTAAAGCGGATACGCAAAGCACAGCGCCGACAGCATCGAATACGTGCACAGCTGCGCAACAAGAAGGCCAAAAAGTCTGATAGATCGTACTGTTTTTTGCGTCAACGAGACGCCACTCCTCCGCATTCCAGCCATAAGCCCACCCCTATACATACCGTTAGTATGTATTTAATGACTTGAAAAGGGCAGCCGTAGCTACCCTCATAAATCAATTACATACCGTTGGTATCTATATTACCACCCGGCGCGGTCCCATACGTCCCAAATCTGCGCCGTTGTCTGAAGCACTTCATTACCCAAATCGAGCCCCACCGCGGCCGCCATCTGCGCCAAACATTGTGCGCGAGCGAGCATTCGCTCCTTGGACTCGAGCGGACGGAACAATGGCAGCAGCCAAAGATTCGCCAACAACGATACGGCCTCCGCCGCTTCGTGCGGGCATTCGCACGCAATGGAGCCGTCGGCGATGCCCTCCTCGATCACTGGCAAGAGACAGCCATCGGCCGACTCGTCAAACGAGCCCTGGTACTGCATCGCCAGTAGACGCGAGCTTTTTACCGGATCCGCTGCAGGGTGCATGCGTGTCCATAGCTCAATTTGTGGAACGACAGACTCGGGCGCGTACAGTCGCTTGAGCTTTTGGGCTCCGGTCATATTGCCGATACCAAGCATTGAGCGACGGTGCTCAACAATCGGAGCCATTGCCCGATCAAATGCGGCGTTGAAAATCTCCTCTTTGCTCTTAAAGTGATGATAGACAGCACCCTTGGTCATGCCATCGAGGCGGTCGACAATGTCTTGAATGCTCGTCCCCTCATAACCCTGTGCGCAGAATAGCTCCAGCGCCGCGTCGAGAATCTTCGCGACCGTCTCCTCGGGATATTTATTACGACCCATAATCCGTCCATCCGCAACGCAAGTCTTGTGCCTCATTGCAGCATTTTAACGTTGCGGATGGCAGGCGGTCGATTCTACACCGCGGCGGGGCCGTGTTCGCCGGTACGGATGCGGATAACCTCCTCGATCGGCTCGACCCAAATCTTGCCGTCTCCAACGGCACCGGTGCGAGCAGCGTTGCAGATGATGTCAACAATGCCATCGACATGTTCATCGGCGCAGATGAGGGTGAACTGCACCTTAGGGATCGTGTTGACAAGCAACTCGTTGCCGCGCACGTATTCCTTCCAGCCATGCTGCGCGCCGCAGCCCTGCACTTGGTTGATAGTCATACCGCGAACATCAGCAGCAAACAGCGCGTCTTTAAGAACCTCAAGCTTTTCGGCACGAACGATCGCCGTAATCTTCTTCATAGTGAATTCCTCTCTTCAAAAAAAGAAATTGATTGTCCTTCACATGACACAGGTTTTCCAGGTGCCGCGAACCAACCTCAGAGATCAAAAAGTTCAACTGACTGGTCTTAGCAGGTTTCCCAAGTGCCGCAGATTGCCGTGAAAGAGGAGCGAAGCGTACTTAAGTACGTGAGCGACGATTGAACGGCAAGGTGCGGTGCTTGGGGAAGCTGCTAATCGAGTCCGGAGAACGAAGGGTATGCGCTCTCGCCGTGCTGACTCACATCCAGGCCCAGCGCCTCGTCGGCCTCGTCCACGCGCAGGCTGCCGTGGAATAGCGCCTTGACCACCGCGGCGATCACCAAATCGAGCACCAGCACAATAGCGACCGTCACCACAATGCCCAAGATCTGCGAGACCAGCAGCGACACATCGCCCGTGTAGAACAGGCCACCCTTACCGGTCCACGAAAGCTCCGGCACGCAGAACAGGCCCGTGAGCACGCCGCCCAAGATGCCGCCGATGCCGTGGCAACCAAACGCGTCGAGCGCATCGTCGTAGCCAAACTTGGTCTTAAGATGGCTGATAGCCAGGTAGCAGACGGGCGATACGATCAGGCCCATAACCAGCGCTGCCCACGGCTCGACAAAGCCCGCGCCGGGCGTGACCACCACAAGGCCCGCAACCAGACCGGTGCTGGCGCCCACCAGCGTGGGGCGACCAGTGTACACGCGCTCGACGGCAAGCCACGAGACCATGCCCGCCGCGCTGGCCGTCACGGTGTTGAGGATGGCAAGCGCCGCCACGGCATTGGCCTTGAACTCGCTGCCGCCGTTAAATCCAAACCAGCCAAACCAAAGCAGCCCGGCGCCCAGCGCCACAAACGGCACGTTATGCGGACGATAGCTCACCATGCCAAAGCCGCGACGACGGCCGAGCATTAAGCAGAGGATCAGGCCCGTAAGACCGGACGAAATGTGCACCACGTCGCCGCCGGCAAAGTCGAGTGCGCCGATAATGTCACCGATAAAGGAGCCATCGCCGCCCCAAACCATGTGGGCAAGCGGCGCATAGACCATGAGCAGCCAAATGCCCAGGAAGGCCGTCATGGCACCAAACTTAACGCGGCCGGCCAGGCTGCCCGTGACGATAGCAGCAGTGATCATGGCAAATGCCATCTGAAAGGCGATGTTGATAATCTCCGGGTAGACGGCGCCGTCCGACGCGGTGCCCTCGGCCGCCTGCAGCACCTGACCGAGCACCGGCAGGCACAGCAGCTGGTCAAGGCCTCCAATAAACGGGCTGGAACCGTCGCCGCCGTAAGCCAGCGACCAGCCGGCAACAATCCACAGCACACCAACCAGGCCAATGGCGCCAAAGCACATGAGCATGGTGTTGATGACATTTTTGCGCCTGGACAGGCCGCCATAGAAAAACGCCAGACCCGGTGTCATTAAAAACACGAGCATGGTGCAGATGAGCATAAACGTTGTCGATCCCGTATCGTACATTCGCTCCCCCTTGATCGCATGAACGTTGTCGGCGCCCATAATGCGGCCGAGGGGCAACTGGTGTAGACCAGATACGGCGTTGTTAAACGCTGCGTTGTCGAATGGAAACGGTGCCGCAATCTTAGAAACGGCACGGCAACGGACGCGAAACGGACGGGAAATACGCGAGCAAGGGAGCCGTGAGCGTGCCCGTCCCGGCTAGCGCCGAAACAGCTCGTGGGCGCGGTCGCGGAGATTAGTTGCTCGAATGACACCTTCGTAGCGGTTGATGCGCAAGCGCGGGAAGGCATTGAAGAAGCGCAGGTCGCGTCGGCTGAGCGACACGCTTGGCACCGGACGGCTCATGCGCTTGCCGGCAAGGCGGCGACTGAGCGACGGACGCGGCATGCTCGGCGCGGCATCGGCCACGCGGCGGGCGGCAAGTGCCAGGCCGCGAGCACCATCCGAGATAAATGTCGGCATCGAAGCCTTCTCACGAAGGGCATCGAGTGTCGCGTCGCCCAGCTCGGCCAGCCACGCGTTAACGGCACGGCTGCGGATATGCGTCTGTGCCACCGAGTCGATTGCCGAATCGGGAATGCGCTCGAGCATTGAGTCCGAGGCATCGGCAAGCGACTCGTTGATGCGGTCGGCAAGGTCGGCGCGCACGCGCTCCAGCTGATCGGACAGACGCCGCCAGCTCGCCAACGAGCATGCCGCGTCGACCATCATCGCGACCGCGACGATAAAGGCGGACAGCCGCACAATCAGCACCGGCAGATGGCCAAGCAGTCCCAGCAATGCCGGCTCCACCAAACGGCAAATGCACAACGAACCCAGGCCAAACGCGCAGGCCCAGTACAGGCAGATACGTCCGTGCAGGTTAAACGGCAGGTGCGAATAATCCCAAAAGCGAGCGCCCGTTGTTTTTTCCAACAGCACGCCTACGCTATACTCAATCACGCTGCATACGAGTGCTGCAGCGACAAACTGGCTCGAGGCATCCGGAATCCCGCGCAACAGCAGCCAGCAGGCAATGCCGCCCGCGCCATAGATTGGGCAGCACGGCCCCAGCAAAAAGCCGCTGTTGGCAAATCGTCCGTGATTGAGCATGGCACATACTGTCGACTCCCATGCCCAACCGCAAAACCCGTAAAAGGCAAACGAGAGCACCAGTGCCGAGAGTGGGCAGGCGGCAAGCGTCGCGCCGCCAAACGCCATATCAATCGCGGTTTCCACCGTCTACCCTCTCCTCTTTTCGCTCGATGCTTTACTCACGTCATCGTCCGCCTCGTCCTTGCGCCGCAGACGACCGGCGACCGTCTCGCGCAGAGCGCACCATTTATCTGCCAGGCATACAATCCAAGCCTCACGACACGTCGGCGGCACTGGCACCAGCGGAAACATATGCCGCACGATAATGTTCCGTTCGCGCGGCGTCAGCTCAAAATCTTCCTCCGCACGTGCCAGGGCAAAAAACGGGTGGCGAAAGCCATGCAGCCGATGGCTTGGGTCGGGATCGTGCCAGTCATAGAGAAAGTAATCGTGCAGCAGGGCCCCGCGCAACAACGAAGCACGGTCGACCGAAATGCCGGCACGGCCCAAGCGCTCGGCAAAGGACAGGCTCGCCCGCGCTACCGAAGTCACATGTGCATAGACCGTCACGTCGCCATGCTGGATAAACTCGTGCGTCAGGTCCAAGCGGCCCGCCTGGGCCAGCTGGCGGGCGGCATAGTCGACCTCGTGCGCGATTTTTTCGGCACGAACGGCATCGGACATGCTGCCTCCTTCCAGCGACTCACGGCGACAAGCCACGGCCTGTGCACAATCGATAAAAACATCATGGAACATATCAGTATGGCATCGGACAAAACGTTTTGCCCCACCAGTTGGCGAATTACCGCGCCGCCGTCACATATCAAACGCCAAAATGTGCGAGACTGTCTTGTGCAATTGTGCCGGCCGAGGGAGTGCCGGCGCACGATTCGCATGGAGTAACCCACAACGATGCTGCTTACGCAAACGACAACGCCCGAGGACGTCAAGGCTCTCGATCGCGCCGAGCTTCCGCTGCTCTGCGGCGAGATCCGTCAGGCAATCCTCGAAAGCTCCGCCGCCGTCGGCGGGCACGTTGCCCCCAACTTGGGCGTCGTTGAGCTTACGGTTGCGCTTCATCGCGTATTTAACTCCCCCATCGACAAGATTGTCTTTGACGTTTCGCACCAGACCTACGCCCACAAGGCGCTGACCGGGCGCGCGTACACTTATATCGATCCGGAGCGTTATGGTGAGGCTTCTGGCTTTGCCAATCCCGACGAGTCCGAGCACGACCTGTTCGCCATGGGCCATACCTCCACGTCGGTGAGCCTGGGCTGCGGCCTGGCGCACGCTCGTGACCTGGCGGGCGATACGTACAACGTCATCACCGTTATTGGCGACGGCTCGCTTTCGGGCGGCTTGGCGTTTGAGGGCTTTAACAATGCCGCCGAACTCGATAGCAACCTGATCATCATCGTCAACGATAACGACCAGTCCATTGCCGAGAACCATGGCGGCCTGTATCGCAATCTGGCCGAGCTGCGAGCCAGCAACGGTACCTGTGAGCGCAACGTTTTCCGCGCGATGGGGCTCGACTACCGCTATCTGGACGCCGGTAACGACGTGTTGGCCCTCGTCGACGCGTTGCAGGAACTGCGCAATATCGATCATCCCATCGTGCTGCACGTCTCCACCGCCAAGGGCAAGGGCTTTGAGCCAGCCCAGAACGACCCCGAACGCTGGCATCACGTGGGTCCGTTTGACATGGCAACTGGACGCAAGCTCTGCCCGGGCCATCCGAGCGAGCCTGCGCCGCGCACCTATGCCGACATTACGGGCGAGGCGCTCAGCGCCGCCATCGAGCGCGATTCGCAGGTCGTGGGCATCACGGCCGCCACGCCCTACATCATGGGCTTTACACCCGAGCTTCGCGCTGCCGCCGGCAAACAGTTCGTCGATGTGGGCATTGCCGAGGAGCACGCCGTGACCTTTGCCACCGCGCTTGCGCGCTCGGGCGCCAAGCCAGTCTTTGGTGTGTACGGCACGTTTTTGCAGCGCGCTTACGACGAGCTGTGGCACGACCTGTGCCTCAACGACGCCCCGGCAACCATTTTGGTGTTTGGTGCGTCAATCTTTGGCACCACGTCCGAGACGCACCTTTCGTTCTTTGATATTTCCATGCTGGGTGGACTTCCCAACATGCGCTACCTAGCGCCGGCCTGCATGGAGGAATATCTGTCCATGCTGAGCTGGTCGCTCGACCACCGCGAGCATCCCGCGGCGATTCGCGTACCGGGCATCGGCCTGGTGAGCCGTCCCGATCTGGCGCCCGCCGAAGACACCGACTACAGCGCCGTTCGCTACAACGTGGTGCGCCGGGGTCGCGACGTTGCCGTGCTCGCGCTTGGCGATTTCTTTGAGCTGGGCGAGCGCGTGGCAAACCGCTTGGCTGCCGAGTACGGCATCGAGGCCACGCTCGTCAACCCGCGCTTTGCAACCGAGCTCGACCGCGAGTTCCTCGATAGCCTTGCCGCCGAGCATCGCGTTGTCGTCACCCTCGAGGACGGCATCTTGGACGGTGGCTGGGGCGAGCGCGTCGCGTGCTATCTGGCATGCACGCCGTTGCGCACGCGCACCTTCGGCATCGCCAAGGGCTTCCCCGACCGCTACGACCCCAACGAGCTGCTCGCTCAGAACGGCATGACGGTCGAGAATATGGCTGCCGAAGCCGTACGCTTGCTGAACGAGTAAGAAAACCTCCGCAAGGAAAGCACCCCTGCGGAGGTTTTTATTTTCGCGACGCGATTATCTTAACCTGTAACATCTATGGCCCGAATTTCCGTCTAACTGTTACAGATCGAGATAAGACATCTTAGTCCCAGACCTTTGTCTCAATCTGTAACAGATAGGGACCTTTTGGCCGTCCAGATGTTACAGATTGAGACATTCGAATTCCCCTGAAGAGAAAATCTCGATCTGTAACAGGTAGAACCCATTTCCTCGTCTAACTGTTACAGATTGAGACAAAGCAGCGAGACAGGCCACCACATCTGCAAGAACCACCACAAAGGCGCCCGTCCCTATTTGGTAGGTAGAATAACCCATAAGGTCAGTATGTTTCTGAGTTATTTCGTGTTGACCCATTTGAGCGGGATAGGGTATAACTCTACTCAACCGCTAGGGATTTTATTGAGAAAGGTGTTCTCCCATGAGCAAGAACCTCTCCCAGCAGGTCGTTCTCGACCGCCGCGGCTTCGTTGCCGCCACCTTCGCAACCGTCGCCGGCCTTGGTCTTGCCGGCTGCTCCGACACCAGCGCCGAGGCCGACAAGGGTTCCGCCGCCGGCTCCTCCAAGAGCTCCGAGGATACCGAGGCTTCCACCACGCTCGACGCTAAGGCATTCGACAAGCTCGTCGACAACGGCCCCAAGGCCGATGACGATGCCATCGCCGCCAGCACCTGGGCTACGGCCGTCAAGGACGCCGGCGTCTTTAAGATCGGTGGCGTCCAGACTTCCACGCTCTTCTCCCTCCTCAACGAGAAGGACGGCAAGACCCGCGGCTTCGATGCCGGTATCGCGCAGCTCCTGTCCAACTACATCCTGGGCGAGAACAAGGTCGAGATCACCCAGGTGACCTCGGACACGCGCGAGTCCGTCCTGCAGAACGGCCAGGTCGACGCCGTCTTTGCCACCTACACCATCACCGACGAGCGCAAGAAGCTCGTCTCCTTTGCCGGCCCCTACTACTACACCCAGCAGGCCATCCTGGTGCTCGCCGACAACGACGACATCAAGAGCGTCGACGACCTGGCCGATAAGAACGTCGCTGTCCAGTCCGGCTCCAACGGCCCCGCCATCCTGGAGGAGTTCGCTCCCAAGGCCAGCCAACAGGAGTTCAAGACCGACGAGGAGGCCCGCCAGGCACTCCAGCAGGGCCGCGTTGACGCCTACGTCATCGATAACAACATGCAGCAGAGCGCCCTGGTCCGCGAGCCCGGTAAGTACAAGATCGCCGGCAAGCCCTTCGGCAGCAAGGAGCCCTATGGTATCGGCCTGCCGCTCGATTCCGACGGCGTCGCCTTTGTCAACGACTTCCTTAAGAAGATCGAGGACGACGGCACCTGGACCGAGCTGTGGCAGATCTGCATCGGTGACCGTACGGGCGACACCAATGTTCCCGAGCTGCCCGAGATCGGCGCCTAGGCAGCGAGCCTGGTAACGACCGCAACGAAACCATACGGAAACGCATGATGCGCTTTATTGCGGTAAACTGTTTCCTCACTGAGTTGTCGGG
The DNA here is from genome assembly GCA_902494195.1 of uncultured Collinsella sp. GTDB lineage: Bacteria > Actinomycetota > Coriobacteriia > Coriobacteriales > Coriobacteriaceae > Collinsella. The sequence continues at coordinate 10,539 of CABUSH010000031.1, forward strand.
GCTTCCGTACACACGGGAGCCCCTTTCCTTACCGGCGGGAGGTCCGCATGAGTCTCTCCGAGCTCTGGTCGCTCTATGGCCAGAACTATATCGACGCACTGCTAGCAACCTGGGGCATGACGCTTGAGTCGTTTGCCATCGCCATGGTGCTGGCCGTCGCCGTCACCGTGATGCGCGTGTCGCCGCTCAAGCCGCTGCGCGTCTTTGGCGACCTGTATGTTCAGGTCTTCCGTAACATCCCCGGCATCGCGCTACTCATCATCGTCGTCTATGCGCTGCCGCCGCTCAAAGTCGTCCTGCCCTACCGCACCTGCGTTATCGTCGCCACGGTCCTTTTGGGCTCGGCCTTTGGCTCCGAGAACTTCATGAGCGGCATCAACACCGTTGGCGTCGGCCAGGTGGAAGCCGCCCGCTCGCTGGGGATGAGCTTCAGCCGCATCCTCGCCAAAATCGTGATTCCGCAGGCGCTGCGCTCGAGCGTATTACCCATGACCAACCTCTTTATCGCCGTCATGCTCACCACCGCGCTCGGCAGTCAGGTGCCGCTTAAACCGCAGGAGCTCACCGGCGTGGTGAGCTACATCAACACGCGCTCGCTCGGCGGCGTCGCCGCGTTCTTTATCTCGGCGCTCGGCTACCTGGGCACGGCCTTTGTGATGAGCCACATTGGCAACTATATCGATAAGAAGGTGAGGATCCTCCGATGAGCAAGCACTCCACCTCCGCGCTCACCATGCGCGATGCGCTCTACGAGGCTCCCGGCCCCAAGATGCGCGCCAAGATTCGCATCGGCACCGCCATCTCGCTTGTTGCTGTCGCCGCGCTCGCCATCCTGGTACTGCAGCGCTTTTATGTGACCGGTCAGCTTTCGGTCCACTATTGGTATTTCTTTACGCACCTCACCACCTGGAAGTTCTTGCTTGCCGGCTTTGAGGGCACCGTTAAAGTCGCACTCACCGCCGGCGTCATTGCGCTGGTACTGGGCTTAGCCCTTATGCTCGGCCGCACCAGCGGCATCAAGCCGCTGCAGCTGGTCTGCCGCGTGCTCACCGATTTCTTCCGCGGTGTGCCGAGCCTGCTGTTCATCTACTTCTTCTTTTTGGTGCTGCCCCAGTACAAGATCGCGCTGCCGTCGTTTTGGATGCTCACGCTTCCCGTCGCGCTCGCCGCAGCCGGCGTACTGGCCGAGATTTTCCGCGCCGGCGTCAATGCCGTGCCGCGCGGTCAGGTCGAGGCAGCCCAGGCGCTCGGTCTCTCCAAGGCCAAAATCACCTTTAAAATCGTGCTGCCACAGGCGATTCGCTTTATTATTCCGTCGTTGATTTCTCAGCTCGTAGTCGTGGTCAAGGACACCACCGTCGCCTACGTGGTGAGCTACCCCGACCTCATGCAAAACGCCCGCGTGCTCATTACCAACTACGACGCCCTCGTGTCGGTCTACCTGGTTATCGCGGTCATCTACATCCTCATCAACGTCGCGATCAACAAGGCCGCTGTCTATGTTTCGCACAAGACCGGCGCGACCATCATCCGCTAACGCTTTGCCATTTCGAGTCATAAGGAGCCGAGCACCATGGCACAGAGCACCTCTTCCACCGGCAATCAGCCGCTGATCGAGCTCAGACACGTCGATAAGCACTATGGCGATCTGCACGTCCTCAACGACATCAATCTCTCGGTCAACCGCGGCGAGGTCGTCGTGGTGATTGGCCCCTCGGGTTCGGGCAAGTCGACCATGTGCCGCACCATCAACCGCCTGGAGACCATCGACTCGGGCGAAATCCTCATCGAGGGTCAGCCCCTGCCGCAGGAAGGCAAGGACCTTGCCCGCATGCGCGCCGAGCTAGGCATGGTGTTTCAGCAGTTCAACCTGTTTGCACATATGACGGTACTGCAGAACGTCATGCTGGGACCGGTCGACGTGCTGGGCGTGTCCAAGGAGGAAGCTCGTGAGTGCGCCATGGACCTGCTGAGCCGTGTGGGCGTTGCCGAGCAGGCCGATAAGGTGCCCGCGCAGCTCTCGGGCGGCCAGCAACAGCGCGTGGCCATCGCCCGTTCACTCGCCATGCAGCCCAAGGCCATGCTCTTTGACGAGCCCACAAGTGCCCTTGACCCCGAGATGATCAACGAGGTGCTCGAGGTCATGGTGCGCTTGGCCCAGCAGGGCATGACGATGATCGTCATCACGCACGAGATGAACTTCGCCCGCCGCGTGGCCGACCGCGTCGTGTTTATGGCCGACGGCCAGATCGTGGAAACCGGCACGCCCGACGAGTTCTTCGACCATCCCCAGACCAAGCGCGCCCAGGACTTCCTCAACTCCATCAAGGGCCACTAGCTCAATTGCCATGTTCGCTCGCCATGACCATCCAAACTCGAAAGTTACACCTATGATCGGAACTCGCACCTCATCGTCCTACACCCCGTACGTCGACGTCGCCCCCGCCGACCGCCCACTCATCCTCGTCGCGCCGCGTTGGGAAGAGGCAAAGCCGTTTTTGAGCGAGACGCTCTCCCCCAACGAGGAAATCGCAAGTGTCTTTGTCGATGCCATCCTTGCCGCTGGCGGCCTGCCGCTGCAGATGTCCATCACCGAGGACATTGAGGTTATCCGTCATTACGTCGACATCGCCGACGGCATCGCCATTCCCGGCGGCCCGGACGTCAACCCCAAGCGCTGGGGCGATGATCGACCCTACGACCCCACCCTCTGCTGCGAGATCCGCGATAGCTTTGAGTTTAAGCTGGTCGGCGAGGTGCTCCGTGCTAAAAAGCCGCTCTTTACCACCTGCCGCGGCACGCAGCTGCTCAACGTCGCCACTGGCGGCACCCTGTGCATGGACGTGCCGAGCCTGGGCGCTCGCGAGGGCCGCACGCAGTGGCGCCATACCCACGTGCTCAACGACCCCGTACACCCTGTCGAGGTCATGCCGGGCTCGCTGCTGGAGCGCGCGGTTGGCGGGCACAGGCTGATCCAGACCAACTCCGCACACCACTGCTGCGTCGACCGTCTGGGTAAGAGCACGCGCTTGGTCGCCAAGGCAACCGACGGCGTTCCCGAGTGCATCGAGGTCGAGGGGCAACCCTTCTGCCTAGGCGTGCAATGGCACCCTGAGTACACGTGGAAGACGCTCGAGACCGACTTTAACCTGTGGAAGTCGTTTGTCGAGGCGGCGGCCAAGGTAAAGCAGGCCCGCTAGCTCGCGAATCACGCAGGCTTAAACCTTCCATGCCGGGGGGCGGACACCAGCCACGGTGCCCGCCCCCCCCCTGTATTTGGTATGCTCGGTATGATTATCCCTCACAAGCAATCAAAGAAATCTCGACCGCAATCGGTCGACGGTAAAGCAAATGGCAAAAACGCTTGCTACGTTTATTAGGCAGTCAATTAGAATCGAAATGCATTGACTATTCCCCAACGGGGTCACGCCACAAATCCACATGAGCATCGAGGCTGGAAGCGGAAGCATGGAATTGGCCCCGAGCTGTATGTAGATCGCTACAACATTGACAAGCAACAGCATGCCAATCGGACCGAAGCCGGACCCAAAATAGGAAACAACGATCACGCAAGAGACCACGTATGCAAGGCAGACGACACTCGCCAGAAGAAGTCGATAGCAAAATACATGCAGGTCAAAATACTGCCGAGCATCCAAAACGATTACGCAGTTAAGACAGTACAAAACGACACTCGACAGGACAAACGCGCCCAAAAGGGCAAAAGAAGACAGCACCACTCGCGCAACGATAGCGCACACACGCTTCCCTCCCCGAGCCTCCGACAACCCCCACGGTTCCTCAATAAAGCCCGAACTGACAAAGCACGGCACAATGCAAGCCGCGATGAACGGAAAGAACAATGCATGAGCCAACGGGGCTACGTTGAACAGCAGACCGCGAAAAACCTCTGCATTACCAAATAGAAGGACATCCTCCGCCGATAGCCGAAGCGTCGGGTCTGGGAAAAAGCCCAAGAAACTGTTCTCACGGAGGCTGCAGAACCACATCGGGAAAGAATTAAGCTGCAATACCACCATGCACGCATAAATTACCAGGATTAAGGCGTACGTCCATTTGCTCACATGCTTCAATTCTGACTGGAGAAGTCTTTTAATCTGACGAGCCATTGAGCACACCCCCAGCGCGAAAGCTCAAGAGAGCGTAAATCAATACCGATAGACAGCTGGCTGCCGCGCCATATCCCAGAAGTGTCAGCTGCCCCATATCGCTATACCCAAGGGCACATCCGACTCCAAGGTACGGCCCCGGAAGAAAGAAGATCCATCGCAAGGACGGTATGGGCGTCTGAAGGTAAGTTCCGTAGAGCGTCAAGCTCATGACAAATCCAACTATTAGCACAGCCCCGCTAAATACGGCGCTGCTTGTAATCCGATAGATGGTCACCGTCTCCAACGCAACCGAGATCACCAATACGGCGTTGATTATCATCGCAGGCAAAAATGCAGCCAGCATGTCGTGCGCACAGCTTTGCCCACCACGTATTATGGCTATTGCAAAAAGAAGAAGGCAAAGCGCACTATATGCTGCGCCAATTATTAAAGCAGACGAAAACACATGTGCTAGGACCCCATTAAAGCGGGTAAGACCTCTTGCCAAAGAAATTCGGCAGCCCTCTTCATAGCCACGCTCCTGTAGAATTACCAGGCAAACGATGAGCGGCACAAGCAGAGATGTGCCGGCAAAGGCGCTACGCACAAGGGACTCATCGGGTGCAGAAGGATCGATTACATTCCAGCAGAAGCCAATATCCTCCCCAAAAACGCTATTACCAGAGGCGAGCAACGTTGTTCCGTTTTTTAGAAAGATGCCGAAGAGAAGGCCGAACGCCAGCATAAGCGCAAGACCAAACTTCGCCGGAAATATCCTGTGCAAACGCATCATATCTGCCTTTATGGGATGGATCGCCCGCTTCATAGCGAGACCGCCTTCATCAAGCGCCTGTAATACTCTTTTAGGGACGATGCCTCATCCCTTATGACGTCCATCGGTTCCTTTTTCAGCAGTTCGCCGTCATGGATAAACACGCAACTTGTTGCAACTGATGCCAACTCATCCAAATCATGGCTAGAGATGAGCATGGTCTTACCCTGTTCTCGATTCAATCGACCGATAAGGGCCCATATACTCTCGATGCCCAGCGGGTCCAACCCGTTTGCTGGCTCATCAAAAATAAGCAGATCAGTGTCACCCAACAAAGCCGTAGCTATATCCAGCCGCCGTTTCATTCCCAGAGAAAAACTGCTCACGCTCTTTTTCTCTTCGACGTCCAGCCCGACTAGGCTCAAAACGCGAGGAATCTCACGATTCGCATCAAGCCCCCATTCCAAACATCGGATTTGAAGATTCTCAACCGCACTGAGGGATTGGTATGCTCCGCTGGAATCTGGCACATAGCCGACACGCGTCCGCATCAGACCAAGCTCTTTTTTTGATTTGCCTCCAAAGAGCTCCACGCTCCCCGACGACGACTCGCAGAGGCCCAGCACTATTTTAATAAGCGTGCTTTTACCCGCCCCGTTTGCACCAACAAGGGCACAGAGCTCAGACTGATGCACCTCGAAGGAAACGTCATGCAAAACGTGCCGTTTCCCGTAGCGTTTTGAAACTTTTGATAACTTTATCGCTGATGCGTTCATTGGACCCCCGTTCTGCTTGATAGAAAAACCGCTCATATCGTTCCTTCTTTCTTTTATCGTTTTCCATTGTTGTTATTGTTTTTCGATAACACATATTTGTCAAGATAATCTAAAAGAAGGGACCCGTGTTAGACACGGGTCCCTTCACGCTGATACTTCGTTTTAGTTGTTCGCCTTAAGCTACTCGTCACTCAAATCGACAGCGAAGACTGATGTCGGAAGCGACGCCTCGTTGCCTCCACCATCCCGCATCTGTCTCACGACATTTTTTGCACGCTCAACAATAAGCTCCTCAAGCTCTTTCTCACTCACCCGCCGAATAATATCTCCCGGTTGACAGTCAAGTTCATCGCAAATATCGAGAAGCGTCTTAAGGCGAATAGCTTTAATTTTTCCGTTTCTTAGCTTAGAAATATTAGCCGGAGTATGCCCCGTGGCACGAATCAGATCAGCACTGGTCTTTCCGGTCTTAAGCAGCTGCGTCTCAAGCTCGATGATGAGATAGCTCATGCTTCCTCCTACACAAGCTCGTCAGACTGCTCTTGGAGCAGCGAGGCATAACTCCAGATCACCGAGATACACAGACAGACAGCCGCGCCGATAAGCGACCCCGCATCAAAGGCAACGCCTTGGCAAATCTCAATAACGAAGGAATGAGGCACGACGTAAAGCTCCAGCCCACCAATGGTAAGATTGACCGATCCGTAGGCACCAATAAGCGAAACCACGGCGTTAACAGCAAAGGCAAGCGCAAGAACACGGATAAGCCGCACATGCGTCTTGGTAAAGGGCGAGACGCCTCGCGAGATGTTACGGCTGATCCCACACAGAACGACAAGCGAAATACCCACGACGAGTGCCAGGCACAGTCCGCTTGGGATAACGATGCACCCGCCATCGAGAAGCGTCACGACGCCGAAAGAATCGACAGAAGCAACGTTTGCAACCGCATACCAGATCACGTAAACAACCAACGCGGCAAAAGCGACGAGCATCCCTGCAAAAACGGCTGCCATGCAAAGGCCAAGCTTCCTGATATTTTCGCCCGCTTTGGCCATACGCTGAACGCTGTTAGACATACACTCACCCTCATCGACTCTATCGTTATTCGAACAGTTTATCGAACAACGATATTGATTGCATGCGGAAAGCCCCGCCAGTGCGCATAGCCCATTCACTAATCAGAAGGGGTGAGAGTGGATTTTTGGACACGTATCGAACGAGAGTGGATAATCTCCCACTTCGAGGCCACCACCGGGCCTAAAACGGGAGATTATCCACTCTCATAGTCATCAAGGCTCGCAAGCTCTTATTCAGCCGCTTCGCGCAGGGCCGACATCGTAGCCGCATATTGCTGCTGCAACGCATGCATTCCCTCGCGAGCGCCGTCAACGGCATCGGCGCCGCGCAGTGCTTCGGTCACCACAACCGCCGGCTCGTACAGATTATCGAATCCCAGATTCTGGCTCACGCCCTTGAGCGTGTGCGCTGCCATAAACGCACCTTCGGCGTCTCCTGCCGCCATGGCGGCCTCCAGCTTGTCCATGCTCTCGTCATCCAAAAACTTGAGGGCAAAGCGGGCAAGCATTTCCTCGCCCATCAGCCGAGCGCACGCGTCATCATAATTAGCGCCGATCTTCTCATACGCCTCACGCATGGAAATCATGGATTAAAACTCCTTTGGTCAAACTAAATCGTGGGAAACGCGACAACGTCGGCGGGGCGTGCCAACGTCTCGGCAATACGGTCTTGCACCTCGAGCAGGCAGTCGAGCAACAGTGGGTTAAAGGTGCCGCACTTACCGTCCAGGATCATCTGGATCGCCTCCTTGTGCGGGATAGCGTCCTTGTACACGCGCACGCTCGTCAGCGCATCATACACGTCGGCCACCGAGACCACCTGCGCGGCAATGGGAATCTCGTCGCCCTTAAGGCCATCGGGATAGCCCTTGCCGTCCCAGCGCTCGTGATGCCAACGCGCAATCTGGTACGCATATTCCATAAGCGCATTGCCGACATGATGGCGGCCCAGCTCAAGCAACATGTCGGCGCCGATCGTGGTATGCGTCTTCATAATCTCGAACTCCTCGGGCGTAAGGCGTCCGGGCTTGTTGAGAATCGCATCGTCAATCGCCATCTTGCCGATATCGTGCAGCGCCGAAGCCAGGGCAATCGTGGAGCGTTCCTCATTGTCGAGGGAGATACTGTCGCTACGCTGGACCAGACAGTCAAGCAGCAGCTCGGTCAGCTTTTCGATGTTCGTAACGTGCCTGCCGCTCTCGCCGTTGCGAAGCTCCATGACGCCGGCCATGATGTCGATGAGCATGCGACTGTTCTTGACGCGCTCGTTGTACTGCTGGGACAGCAAACTCGTCAGGCGGCGCTGTTTGGCGTATAGGCGGATGGTGTTGCTTACACGGCGACGCACGACACGGGAATCAAACGGGCGGTTGATATAGTCCGAGGCGCCCAGCTCGTACGCGCGCAGAACCATATCATCGGAATCTTCGCTCGAAATCATGATGAAAGGCAGATTGTCGATATCCGATCGGCGCGACAGATCGGCCAGCACCTCAAAGCCGCTTATGCCCGGCATGACAATATCCAGCAGCACGAGCGACAACTCATCGCCATAGCGGTCGACCATGTCGAGCGCCGTACGACCGTTGTCGGCCTCGAGGATGCAATACTCGTCCTTGAGCATCTCGTTGAGAATGGCTCGGTTCATCTCGGAGTCATCGACAATAAGCACCAAAGGCTTTTCGCTTTGGAAGGCTTCGATGGAATCGGCATCGGTCACGACCGTACCGGCTTTTGCCTTAGCGCGGCTCAATAACTGGACAGCGCGGCCAACTCCTTCATCGACCGTCTCGCCATGAATGCGAACACCGCCAACACATGCCGTCAAGCTCACGTACTCATAGCCCGGAACAATCGTGGCATGAACGGCATCGGACACCTGGTGCAGGCGACGGGTGAAGTCATCGGAGGGAATATTGGGCATGACGACCACAAACTTGTCGCAGCCATAGCGTACAAGCTCGTCAGTCGAACGAATTCCGCTGCGTATGGCCGTCGCCACAGCACCGAGCGCAAGGTCGCCGGCATGACGGCCACACGTATCGTTGAAGACCCTAAAATCATCAAGGTCGATCACCGCAACGCCGGCATTCATGCGGGCGCTACGGAGCTTTTCCTCGTAATATCGGCGATTGCGCACACTCGTCAGCACATCGGTGTAGACGAGGTCCTCTTCTGCAGCCTCTTGCTCATCGATCGGACGCACCATCAGCAGGACGTGAGGCTCGCCCTCAACCTTCAGAGGGCGCAGGCGAGCGCGGTACTCGGTACCATCATTGAGCAGCTGCTCCGATACCTCACCCGAATCTGCCAAGGCCTCAAGACTCGACTGACGCAGACAAGGGCAGCGATTGCCGGCGAGCAGGCAGTTAGGCTCGCTCTTAATCTGATCGGCCGACAGCAAACGCACCACGGGGTAGGTCTTCGCGACGCGGGCGACCTCGGCGGCAGCCTCCTCGTCGGTTAGATTGACCTCGTGATTATTGAGCATATGGGGCCCTTTCTATCGTTACGCACGGCAACGGTGCATATCAATTGGTACAAGGGTAGCATCTAACAGCTGAAGGCAAACGCGCGATTATCGTTGCATTTTTATGACCTGGCAAACGGCGGTAATGGAGCCGCAGGCGCGCGGTTATGGGCGCATTCGTTAACAATGACGAAACGCTAACAGCCCCTCTCCCCGCAGGTCATCGAGCGTGCTAACGCTCCAAGACATCACGAACGGCGTTTGCCGCCGTAACGGGGCGATCGCGCAGACCGTTATGCGCGCCCGGAATCGTCACAAGGGGGCAATCGAGATATTCGGCAGCCGCTCGCGTGCCAGCCTCGCGGGGTGTATCGACCGAAAGCTCGCCGAGAAGCACAGCAGCAACGGACTTCGATGCGCAGACACTATCCCAATTGGGAACGTAAGTCATATTTGTTCCATATTCGTTCGCCATAAAGCAACGACCATTGCGCAGGGCATGTTTGACTTCCGCTTCGGTCGTCCCAGGAGCCTCGGGGTCCAAGTCGCCGAGGGCTCCCAAGAAAAGCCGGAGCGCCCTTGATACCTTTCCAGCCGCAATCATATCGAGCAAAACCGGAGCTGCGCCCATACCGACGCCTTCGGCCGACACAGCCGGCTCATGCAGAATCGCACGGGCGACGAGATGGGGTTCGGTGCGAAGAAGCTCCAGCGCCACCAACGTACCGGCGCTATGCGCAAGCACATTTGCCGGAGCGCCAACGTGTTCTATCACGGCTTGCAGGTCGGCGGCCTGAGCGGCAAGATCATAGCTGTCGTCTGCCGCATCGCTGCTGTCACCGCAGCCGCGGCGGTCGTAAGCAATTACGCGGTAGTTGCGACTGAGCTCACAAGCGATACCGTCAAAAAATGTGCCGTCGACACAAGCGCCGTGCACGCACACCAAGGCAGGAGTATCAGGCGACACATCCGGGCCGGCATATTCGCGACAGGCAATCGTGGTGCCCGCATTCTCGACCGTAAAATCCATGTTGTGCCCCCATCATCAATGCTCATCCAGTTGCACGTCAGTGCGGTTGGATGGACCCGCATTGCCTTACGCCTTGTTAACAGATTAACTGTACCCGACCCGAGGCTTTTCATGGCACGGCATAATGAGCGACGTGAAAAAACGAAACTTGTAAAGCAAGAGCCCGCACCTTGCTTTGGAGCCGATGCTATGCTTAGGCACAATTGTCTTGAGGAGCATATGTCTATGTCTACGTTTTTGAATGCCAGCCCCATCTTTGGGCCCGTTCGCAGCCGTCGCCTTGGTCTCTCGCTCGGCGTCAACATGATGCCGGCCAGCGGCAAAATCTGCACGTTCGACTGCATTTACTGCGAAAACGGCCTCAACGCCGAGCGCCCCTGCCATGAGCCGTACAACACAGCCGCCGTGGTACTCGACGCGCTCGAGGCAAAGCTGCGCGAGATGGCAGCCGAGGGCGAGCTCCCCGATGTGATTACCTTCGCAGGCAACGGCGAGCCCACCGCCGCACCGGAGTTTCCCCAGGCGATTGCCGGCGCCGTCGCGCTGCGCGATCAGCTGGCCCCAAACTCCAAAATCGCCGTGCTCTCCAACGGTACGCGCGCCGACCGCCCCGAGGTGCACGATGCGCTCATGATGGTCGACGACAACATCCTCAAGCTCGATACGGTCGATCCGGCATTTATCCAGCTGCTCGACCAGCCTGTTGGCCCCTACGACGTCGAGCACCAGATTGAGACGTTCGCAAGCTTTGACGGTCACGTTATTATCCAGACGATCTTTTTGACCGGTGAGTATCTGGGCAAGCCCATCGACAACACCGGCGAGGAGTACGTTGCCCCCTGGCTCGCGGCACTTGAGCGCATTCGCCCACAAGAAGCGACCATCTACACGGTGGCTCGCGAGACGCCGGTCGCCGGCCTTGCCAAAGCAGCGCCCGAGGCCCTCGACGCCATCGCCGCGCGCGTGCGCGCCCTCGGCATTCCCTGCCAGGTGAGCTACTAGCGCGCAGCTGCCCTGTGAGTGGGCTATACTAGCTGCGAATGAAAGGAAGTTAGCCATGTTTGACAATGGACCCGTGCCCGGCCGCAACGACGTCTGCTGGTGCGGCAGCGGCAAAAAATATAAGAAATGCCATAGCGCCTTTGATGAGCGCCTCGAGCGCTTGTGGGAAGAGGGCTGGGAGGTTCTGCCCCGCACGCTCTACAAGACGCCCGCCGATATCGAGGGCATCAAGCGCTCGGCCGCCATCAACGTGGGTGTGCTCGATTACGTAGGCGAACACATCGCCGCGGGCATGACCACCAACCAGATCGACCAGATGATCTACGACTACACCGTCGAGCACGGCGGCACGCCGGCCGATCTTAACTACGAGGGCTATCCCAAGAGCGTGTGCACCTCGATCAACGACGTCGTCTGCCACGGTATCCCCTGCGATGCGGATGTGCTGCACGAGGGCGACATCATCAACGTGGACTGCTCCACGATCCTGGACGGTTACTTTAGTGATTCGAGCCGTATGTTCTGCATCGGCGAGGTCTCGGCCGAGCGCCAGCGCCTGGTCGACGTCACCCGCGCCAGCGTGGAGGCGGGTCTGGCGGCCGTCAAGCCATGGCTACCGCTGTCCGTGATGGCCGAGGCCGTGCAAAAGACGGTCGAGGACGCCGGCTTTAGCGTGGTGCGCGAGTACGGCGGACACGGTATCGGTAAGGAGTTCCACGAGGACCCGTTTGTGGGCTTTACCACCGAGGCGCCCGATGTGGACACCATCATGGCTCCGGGCATGGTCTTTACCATCGAGCCCATGGTCAACGCCGGAACGCCCGACATCAAGATCAGCAAGGGCGACGGTTGGTGCGTGCGCACCAAGGACGGCAGCGATTCGGCCCAGTGCGAGGTACAGCTCGTGGTGACCGAGGATGGCTACGAGCTGCTGAGCTGGTAGCTGTGGATGCGCCGGGCTTTGCGATGGATATGTTAACCATCGCGTAGCCCGGCGTTTTGTTTGAACGTTTTGCCTGATACAACCTGCCAAAATAAACCTGTCCCTTTTTGGCAGGTCGAGCGGAGAGGACTGCTTGTGAACATTCTGGTTTTGTTGCCCGTCAACGACCGTCATCGCGCAATTCTTGAGTCGAGCGCTCCGGGCGAGGACTTTATCTACACGAGCGCCGACGCCGCCACGCACGAGCAGGTCGCCGATGCCGACGTAATCCTGGGCAACATCGACCCTGACATGCTCACGGCATGCAAGCATCTCCAGCTGTTGCAATTGCAAACCGCCGGCTATGACGACTACCTTGCCGCCGGCACCGTGCCGGTCGACGCCAAACTGTCTTGCTCGGTGGGCGCCTACGGCCAGGCCGTGAGCGAGCACATGTTTGCCATGGTCCTTTCCATGATGAAGCGCCTGCCCGGCTACCAGGACCTGCAGCGCGAGCATCGCTGGGAGGATTTGGGGCCGGTCACCTCGCTCAAAAATGCCAATGTGCTGGTGTTGGGCGCGGGCGACATTGGCGGCCACTTTGCCACGCTCTGCCGCAGCATGGGTGCGCACGTCCGCGGCATCAAGCGCCATCCACTCGTCTACCCCATTGTGTTTGAGGACATGGACGGCATGGACGCCCTGTCCGAGCGCCTGGCCGAGGCTGACATCGTCGCATCCTTTATGC
>CABUSH010000032.1 GCA_902494195.1 uncultured Collinsella sp.
GCGCTCAAGGCCGTCGCGAGGAAGCGGCTCAGGGCGATATACGCCGTGATGCGCGACCGGGTGCCCTACCGGGAGTAGCCCCGACGGTTGACAAAACTATAGGAACACCCAATGACTACCTTACAGAGCTTCCAGCGCAGCGGCGATGCGCTTCATGGCGGCATCGGCGGATGCTTGGTCGGGCGCCTCGGCCAGCACGCGGATAACCGACTCGGTTCCACTCTTGCGCACGAGCACGCGGCCCTCGCCTGCCAGCGCAGCCTCGGCCTCGGCGATGGCGTTCTGCACGCCCATGTTCTCGAGCGCGGCGTCCTTGTCCGCCACGTGCACGGCCACCTGCGCCTGTGGCAGCAGCTTGCACGGAGCCGTGAGCTGCGAGAGCGTCTCGCGCTCGGCACGAATCACTTCCATCACGCGCAGCGAGGTCATAATGCCGTCGCCCGTGCGCTCGATATCGCCAAAGATCGTATGGCCCGTCTGCTCGCCACCCAGGCTGTAGCCGCCCTCGCGCATCTTGGCATACACGTGACGGTCGCCCACGCCGCTGGTCACGGCGCTCAGTCCGGCAAGCTCCAACGACTTGATCAGGCCAAAGTTGCTGGCGATCGTCGGTACCACGGTACCGCCCGAGAGACGCCCGTGCTTGTTCAGGTACACGCCGCACACGTACAAGATCTGGTCGCCGTCGACCACGCGGCCGCGCTCGTCCACGGCCAGGCAGCGGTCGGCATCGCCGTCGTAGGCAAAGCCCACATCCAGGCCCTGCTCCACCACGTGGCGCTGCAGGCGCTCAATATGCGTAGAGCCGCAGTCGACATTGATGTTAAAGCCGTCGGGCGCGGCATTGATCACGCGCACATCGGCGCCCAGTGCGTCGAACACCGGCTTGGCCACCGAGGATGCCGAGCCGTTGGCGCAATCGATGCCGATCTTGACGCCCTGCAGCGAAAAGTTCGCGCTGGCGATGAGCGAAGCAATGTAGCGGTTGCGACCCTGCATGTAGTCCACCGTGGCGCCGATGTGGTTGCCCGTTGCCAGCGGCACCTCGCTCTTGCCATCGATGTAGTCCTCAATGAGCTCCAGCACGTCCTCGTCCATCTTAAAGCCGTCGCTGTTGACGAGCTTAATGCCGTTATCGCAAAACGGGTTGTGGCTCGCGCTGATCATGATGCCGCAATCGAAGCAGCCTTCCACAGTCTGATGCGCTACGCCCGGCGTGGGGATCACGTGCAGCATATAGGCGTCCGCACCGCTCGCGACCAGGCCGCTCACCAGCGCCGCCTCGAACATATAACTCGAGCGACGCGTGTCCTTGCCCACGATCACGCGTGCCTTGCGCTCGCGGTTGGCGCCGTAATACCAGCCCACAAAACGGCCAATCTTATAAGCGTGCTCTACCGTCAGCCCAACGTTGGCCTCACCACGAAAGCCGTCGGTGCCAAAGTACTTCATGCGCTCTCCTTACAAAATAGGGGCGAACAGATTGCCTGTCCGCCCCAAAATGGTACTCGATTATCTGCGCTACCAGAAAAACCCTACGCCGACGCGCTGTCGCGAGCCGCCTGGCATGTAGGAGTCTGACGCAGCGTAAGCGGCTTGTCCCCCGCCTCGGCCGACGTGGTCAGCGTATACGTGATCGTCGTCGTCTCGCCAGCATGCAGGTCAACGGTGCCCGAATAGAAGGGGATTCCATGCCACGTAGCGGCGCCAAGACCAAACTGGGTGCCCTCGACGGTCAGATCAGTAATGTTGCCGCCCGTCGGGGCAAACAACGAGACATTCAGACGCTCGTCGTCACGCGCGGCATCGGGTGCGCTCGCCGCAACGTAGTCGGGCAGCTTGCCAGCCTCCTCCTGCGTCATGATGTTCGTCAGGGTAACGGTGATGCGATAGGAGCACGTGCCGTCACCGTTCTTCACGCCCTGACCAATCTGCGTATCGGCGTTCAGGTACCAGTCGAGCTTGGAGAAGCTCAGGTTGTTAAAGTAAACGCCGGCAACGGGATCGGCACTCGGATCATCCGGATCGGGCAGCGAAGCGTCAATGCCCGTCTCTTTGATGGCATTCTGCTCATCATCGTTTCTCATCCAAGCGATCAGGCGGCCCTCTTCGGCACCGCGCTCAACGGCGCTGACAAGCTTCGTAACATCGACATCGCCGATACCGCCAAGGATCTTGTCGAAGGCAGCGCTGGCGACGGATGCAAAGATGCCGTCAGACTCCTCGACCGGATAGTTCCAGTACACATCGTGCATGAGGACCTTTGCGGCGTTGGCGCCGTCGACAACCGTTCCGTCGGGCAGTGACACGTTACCGACCAGGCCCAGCAGATACTGCAGGAACACCGGGTCGATACCGATGACGCCATCAACGTCCTGTCCATACTGGGACTTCCACAGCGCGGCGACACGCTGCGAGTTGCGGGGCCAATCAGGCGAATAGGTATTGCCCGAGTTGTACAGGTTGCTGTGGTTGCCGAACAGCGCCTCATCCTCTTCGTCGACGCTCTCGACTGCCTCATCCTCACTGAGTCCAATGCGGGGAACAAACTCGCCAATCGACATCTGGCCGTCAGTGACCGAAATCAGGCCCTGCGAACCGCCAAAGCCGCCGCAGGCACGAATCTCGACGTTGTTCATGGCGTACACAAGGTAGTTGCGCGTCTGGCCGTTGGCGCCGAGCATCTGGGGAAGGACGGGGGCGACCTTCTCCGCCGCGTCAACCGCACCGTTGAGGGTGGCAAAGCCGTCCTTGGCCTTATCGACCAGCTCGGTCACCTGGGAAATATGAGTATCGCCAATGCCCTGGACCTTCTCGTTGGCGCTCTTGAACACCTTCGAGCTGCTGGAAAGCGAATCGGCGACCGCCTGCAGCGCGGACACGTTAATCATGCCGTCCTGGAACAGCTTGCCGGGCGTAGCCTGCGAGAGGTTGTCGGCCATGGGAACCAGCGCATTGCTCGAGACATCGGACAGGGCGTCAATCATGGTGCGGGCCGCATTGATATCGCTGCCATACACCGGGATAAACGAAGCCGCCGCCCACAGCGGGCTCGAAGTCTCCGCCTTCATGCTGTCGCAGAGCTCATCGATCTTTTTCGCGTCGTCAGGCAGCGTCGAAAAATCGCCCGACGTGACCTTGTCCTTAAGGCCACCGACGATCTCGACAGCCTCCTTCGCTTCGCTCTTTACGGTCTTTGCCGAGTTAAGCAGCATAAAGCCGCTTGCGCCAAGCGCAACGAGAAGCACCGCGACTACAGCGGCAATAATGGCGCCGGTGTGACGCTTTTTGCGCTCGCCCTTGCGATGGCGATGACGGACCAGACCGTCAGAGGTCGAACTCGACGAAGCGTCGCTACCGTAGTTCAAGCCAAAATCGTAATAATCTTCCTTGGAACCCGAGCCCGCAAACTCGGCACCGCTATCATCCAGGCGGGCGAACGTGCCAGTCTCGGAGGCGCCGGTGTAGATCGTGCCAAGGTTACCCGTAAGCCCCGCGCCACCGGCAGAGGGAGTATTGTTGTCGGCCTTGCCGGCATTAACGTTGCCGGCGGCATTCGCGGCGTTGGCAGCACCTGCGTTGTTCGCAGGTACCGAAGGAGCCCCGCTCGGCTGCGACGCGGAGGTTGCACCGCCCGCAAAGACATTCCCTCTTGCACGGCCGGTCTTTTTTGCCTTTTGAGACTGCTCGTACAGAGCGGTAAACATCGCCGTCTCGCCCGGGGACACGCGCTTACCGGAGCCGCCCTGTCCAGCGCCGCCCGGCGTGCCGGCCTTACCAGCCCCGTTCGGACGCGGCGGAACTGCAGGACGGCCGCTATCGCTGCCCTTAAAGTGATTACCAGCCATAAAGAAATCCTCGCAATTGAGTCGCAATGAAAAAGTCCATAACGTTACTAGTTTATGGCATTTTGAGCATCGACAGCTAAACTCCAGACACGGACGTCAATTGGCGAAAATGCGGCACAACACCTTTTCTGTCTTGGCGGCGGCGTCAACTACACCGTGAGGAACATCATCACGATAATCATGGCAAAGCCGATAAGGTCGGTCGGCAAAAACACCGTGCCCAGCATAACGGCGCTGGTGATGGTCGCCGAAACCGGCTCCACAGTTCCGATGAGGCTCGCGCGCACCGAGCCGATGTCCTTAACGCCCTGCATATAGAGCATGTAAGCAAAAAACGAGCCGATAACCACGAACACCGCGAGCGCCTCGATACCGGCGGCATCGAGCGCCGGCATATGCGCCCAGGGCTGCACGAAGACACATGAGGCCACGCCCGCCGTGAGCATTGCCGAGCCCGTGACGATGGGGCTACCGTATTCGGGCAGGATCTTGGCGGGAATCACCGCCATACACGCGGCGCTGACCGCACACATAAGACCTGCTGCCAGGCCAAGCGGCGAGATATTCAGGCTGGTAGGGTCGCCGCCGGTGGCAATTAAAAAGGTTCCACCCAGAGCCAGGCCAATGCCGATGACTTCGCGAGTACGCGGCATGCGGCGATCGGTCACGCAGGCGTAGCCCATGATGATAACGAGCTGCAGGCACTGGAGCACCGTCGCGGTTCCGGCGTTCGTCAGGCGCACGGCCGAAAGATAGCAAAACTGGTTGAACAGCAGGCCAAAGGCGGTAAAGAGCAGCAGCTGCTTGCGATCGGCGGGTGTGGTCCAGAGCTTAATCAGGCGCTCGCGGTCGCGCGTAACAACCACGGCCATAAAGAGTAGACCGGCGAGAATCTGACGCACGCTCATAAGCCACAAGGTGTCGACGTGGTAGGTATCGAACAGAAAGCTCGCGCTGGTGCCCGAGAAGCCCCAAAACGAACCGCCCACCAACGTAGCCAAGACGCCCGTGATCATCTTGCGCGACGACGCATCGTTAAGGCGGTCGCGCCAGGCGCGGCGGGTGCTACGGCTGAGCTCGTCGGTGCCCTCGGGCACATCAATGTTCGACATATCGGTCATCGGCACCGAAGCCCCTGCGCCTTCGACCTGCTCGACACACTCTTTGCTCATTCCACTCCCCCGAAACAGCCTGGAAACAATTCGGCTTACCTTACCACGGCGAAGTCACCAGCTGGAGGCTTGTCCGCTTATCGGTAGGACAATTCCGCAGGCGTCTTTCCATAGCTCGATACCGCAATGGCCTTGCATTATGCGACAGCCAAATCGCGGCAGCAGGCTCTTTTGAAATGGATATGGCAAAGCCCCCGAATTCCACAATGTAAGCGATTTTTAAAAATGTTCTTGCCACCGAGTTCAGGCTCCGTTATATTATCCCTTGCGCGCTTGCGCACCCTTGATCGGGCGTTTAGCTCAGGGGGAGAGCGCTTCCCTGACACGGAAGAGGTCAGAAGTTCAAATCTTCTAACGCCCACCAAATGTTCGCAGCTCAGAGGCTATGTCCTCTGGGCTGTTTTGTTTTATGTCGCCAAATCCGCCGGCAGTTCCAACCGCCCAACTAGCCAAAAGCCGACCATCTACTTGCCGATCTATCCATCGGCATAACCAATCAGTCCGCACCGCAACTTCTCAGCAAAACGCCGCGATGTCTGCGCCCTGCGGTATCCTTGGGCCACTTGCACCTGCAGCACCAAGGAGCCGCCATGCGCACCGAGCTCGATGTCCCCTTTTCGCACAAAGAAGAAGCCAAGGCGCTGGGCGCCAAATGGGACCGGACCAAGAAGGTCTGGTATGTACCCAGCGGCGTCAACCCCGAGCCCTTTGCCGAGTGGCTGCCCGGTGTTGACCGATCCGACCCCTCAGCGCCGTATATATATCTAGTACTGGGCAAGCGCGAGTGCTGGAAGTGTCACAAAGAGACCTCGGTCGCGGCCTTCGGCATTCCCTATCGAACCGATAACGACGAGAGCGTCGCCATCGCGCACGCGCCCAACGAATCCGGGCACATTGCCATCGACACGGCCAACGCCAACGCACTCGCCATCGTGCCCGCTCTTGGCTGCGTGCCGGGCGAGATCCGCGACTACCTTCATAAGCGCTGCGGCTACAAGCCCGTAGGCGCGCGAGCCTCCAAAGCCCCGTCGCTCGGCAACACGTGCACCAGTTGCGACGCGCTGCAAGGCAGCCGCTATCTGTTCGAGGAGCCCTCGTCCCCGTTTGCCCTCACTGCCATCAACAAGCTGCCGGCACTGGAGTTTATACGCGTCGAAGTTGCCGGCGTCTTTGGCGTCCCGGCCACGCGTACCGACTTTGACCAGGCGCTCTTTACCTGGGCACGCGACCATCACGCCGAGTTCCACAAGCAACTCGGTGAGGGGATTTATTTGTAGAGACGGAGAAGCCTTCACAGCCAGCTCCTCCGCATCACCTATCCCTCGTCGCCGGCGTCGTACACGATATCGAGGCCACAAACAGGGCATTTCTCCGGATACACCGGCATATGAACGCCTGTCCGTTTTCTCACTTCGTCGCTGAGTCTGTCGCGCGCATCGATGAACCGAATGTCGAGACACGGTATTTGCGAGCCGCAGCAAGGGCAGGTGACGACAAACGACCCGCAATCAACCTCTACGCTCGGAAACATATTGTTGTCTATAAGGGCACACGGCAGTTTTCCGTACTTCCCCATCGCAATATCGCCTCGCCAGCTCATACACGCTCCCCTCTCGCTATACAAAACAGGAAGAGCATGCACCGGCGGGCGTGCGCGAGATTGCATCGCCACGCGATCCGATCAAACAACACGATCGTCAAAGAATGCCAAAGCCAAATACGCTAATACGGCAGAAGCCCCGCCTTTTCACGCTTCTTTTCCGAGCGATCGAACTCAATGCGATGGGCCTCAAGAAACACCGTATTGGGTCGCCACTGATGCTCATTCGGCTGCCTTAGCGTCGCGCCCGCAAAGGAAGCATAGTCGGTCTTATCCAGCAGGTACGATCCGCACAGCCGATATTCGCCGCAAACAGGCTCAAACGAAATCAGATGAGCATCGAATAAAGCATGTAAGTCGCGCCGAAGCAGAATGCCGTTGCTGGCAACCTGCGATTTGGGTCCCGAGTAATTCTCGATATGTGCAGCCTCCAGAGCTTCGCTGACGCCGCAGTCCGACACCGCGCAACGGCCATCATAGGCGGCAACGAGCTGCTTGCGGAACCATTGCTGCCCCAATCGCTCGCGTCTTAACGCATAGCGGACCTTTTCGTCGTCGGTCGTACCCCGTCCGGCAAACTCAATATCGACGGGCATGTGCTTCAGATAGCTCATGTCGGGCGCAAAACGGGGGTCCGGTCCGCCTTTATGAACAGGACCGTGCAGAACAAACCATCCGTTTTCGGGCTCGAACCGTTCAACAAACGCAAGGCCGAGCACCTTGTAGCCCACCTCGGTTGCAAATATGACTCCGACTGGAACGCCACATTCCATGCAGTTGAGCATTTTACGGTTGTAATTCTGGTCTCGAGGACCAACGGCGCCTGGCGCTTGGACCGAATACTTAATGACCCACGTACCATCGTCCAAATAGAGCGGAGGTACATCGGTGTAGAAGCTCTTTTTAGAGTTATGGACCGAAAGCGCAAAGATCTTATTGGGATCTTGCTTCACCCGATCCTGGCCCGGCTAGAAGATCCCTGAATCCCGCGTTACGGGAAAGAAGTCCGAGCCAATTCTCAAACGATACTGATACTGAGGGCTATCTTCCTTGGTGTGGTGCGGAAGGCTGGTCCAAACGCCGCCGCGCTGTTCCTCACCCAGAAACCACTCCCATGCCTCAACGTATTCGGAAGGCACGAGACTGCAGGCGCGGTCATAGCTTGGTCCATCCATCAACGGAACAGCAAGGTCAATGTCGTTCATCGCCAGCACCTACAACCATACGAACGCGAGTCATGCCCCTCAATAATATGGCCGAGAGTCAATTATTACGAGATCTCATTCCGCGATCGGCACATCGTTGATGCTCTCGGTTTGCCGCTGGCGCGTTTGTACCCCGCTGCCCCACTTCCCTGTATACTGATGTAGCACGTGTTTCATCCGGGCTTGTTGGGCCGGATTGTTCATGGGAGGTTCTTGTGGCTGTTTCGAATCCGCCTAGGGGAAGCGTTTCTTCTTCGTCCATCAAGCCGGTTACGCGCAAGGCCGTGCGTTGCCAGCGCGAGGTCGCTTGGCTTGTCACGCAGGCAGCGGGCAGGCTCGTGGCGACCACTCAGGACGTCAATGCGCCTACGCCGAGCTTTGTGCTGGCAGTGGCGCTGGATCGAGTACGCCAGCTGGAACTCGCCGCACAAGAAGACGGCAACCATCTTGGCTACCAGGACGCTATGGCGCCCGACCTGCAAACGTTCTGCCACATGGCCAAGTTGCCCGCCGCGCCCAATGCGCTTTCGGACGCAGGCTACATGTTTACGCTTTCGGGCGCGGACCTTATCCGCGACATCTATGCATACTGCAGCGAGCTCGCCGAGCGCCACGTCTTTGGCACGGCCGAAGTCAAACCGGGAAATGTCATCAAGCTGGTTCTTAGGCTGTTCTTGATAGACGGGTTCGGGGCCATGCCGGCGTAAGCCGAGTCTTTAGCATCACCGTCGACTGGGCAACAACCGCTTTACCTTAATGGACGCCAATCGAGGGTCGATTATTGGGTCGCCTCGTCCACTAACGCATCTATCCCACGCGCTCCGACAGTCGATACTTGCGGTTGCGGCTCGTCGCCGGCGCCGTGGGCTCAAGCTCGCCTTGAGCAATGAGCGCGTTGACGCGCGACCTAACCTGGGAAATTGTGAGCCCTGTGCGCTCTGCCAGCTCGCGCGTCCCCAGCTCGCCGTAGTGTTTGAGTGCCGTCACAATTAAGCCCCCGCCATGATCGACCGGCTCGATCTTTGAACGGTAAAGTACGACCTTGAACCGATCGAACCCCGGGCAGAACAGGGGCTCGGCCAGACCATGCGCGCGCATGGCATCGATCATCATCGGGATGCCCGAGCCATTGCCCTCAGCCGGCGAACCTGCGCCATCCGACAGCGGAACAATCGACATGAGCTTCACAAGCGTCGCGTTACGGCATCGGGAGCTGCCGTCAAACAAGTTCTCGCGAGTCTTTCCCCCGTAAAGGCCGCCAGGATTCGTCACCTCGACACGATCGTCAAAGACGTCGACGGCAATCGATTGTCCACAGAACCGATCCCCGTATTCTCGATGGATTACGGCGTTGGCGATTGCCTCGCGCAGAACCTCCTCGGGAATCTCAAGCGAGTCGACACGCGAGACGCCTTGGACGGTCGAGGTTCGCCGCAAATTCTTGGCGACGGCTGCGACGGCATCCGAGATCATCTCGCCCAACGTTCCCTCACAGATTGTGCGGTCCATGAATCTCAGCGACCCCGCCATGCCCTTCTGAGTTCCCTCATGGACAGCCACGTCAATGAAGAGCTTGGGATAGAACTGCTGAGGGTAGGTGCCCACAACTAGGAGTCCAGCCTTGGTAACATTGCCCTGGGAATCAAGGATATTTAGGCGCTCCAGCTTCGTTTGTTTGTCCGGCGCGCCGCGCATTGCCCGGGGCGTCAACGAGAAAGCCCGATCTATCGTACGGTCGACCAGCGTCTCGTCGAGATCGTCCGCGCCCGCACCCGCCACCGCG
The DNA here is from genome assembly GCA_902494195.1 of uncultured Collinsella sp. Taxonomy (GTDB): domain Bacteria; phylum Actinomycetota; class Coriobacteriia; order Coriobacteriales; family Coriobacteriaceae; genus Collinsella. The sequence continues at coordinate 9,609 of CABUSH010000032.1, forward strand.
TCGCGATCGCTCGGAGTCGCTCGACCGTATGACGCCAATGCGAGCACCTCGGTCGATGAAAGCGGCACATCTTTGTCATCGATGCGCTTGTAGCTGCCGCCCTGGGCGCCCCGCTCTATGACATAGCAGGGCTTGCTCGACGGATCGAGCTCCTCAATCGTAATGACGAGAACGATGACGCCCTGAAGCTCCACTCGCTCGATCGTGTATTTGGGCGGATTGGCCAGCTTTCCTCGACCGCCCGCATCACCCATGCCTGACACAAATTGGTTGAGCACTTTCTCGGTCTCGAAGTTCTCAACCGGGACAAAACCTGCGCGCTCACTCACTCCGAGCACGATGATTCCGCCGGCAGTGTTCGCGAGTGCGCTCACCGTTTCCCACACGTCGCGGGAAAGCGTCGTGGCGCTCTCCTTCACTTCGACGTTAAGATCATCCGAGCCCATACGCCTTAAAGACTCAAGCAGACCGGTCAGCTCGTTTTCGTTCATCTGCACGTCCTTTCGCTCGGTTCTGCGAAGAATGCCGCGAATGGATTTCCTTCGTCTCTCAGTTATCTCTCGTAATTATCTCTCATCTTTCTGTTATCTCTCATATTAGAAATGAGTGAGAGATAACAGATAAGATGTCTGCCATCTGTTTCATATAAACATGTTTTTGCTGGTAGAACAATCGGTATTGAGATAATACCATGATTGCTTGTCTCTTTGCTGCTCAGTTATCTATCATATTTATCTCTCGTCTTTCTGTTATCTCTCGTATTCGTGACGAATGAGAGATGTGCGGGCGGCGGATGAGTGTGGATTTTGGACGGTCGGGAAATGAGGGTGGATATTTGGACGGTATTTGGGCGTTTTGAGGCTGATTCCGTCCGAAAATCCACTCTCATTCGATAGGCGTCCAAGTTTCCACGCTCGCGCGGCGGGCACGCGGGGCCTTTACCCAATCCGCTGGCATCGTCTTCAGTTCGCCGCAGAGCCGTGGCCCCATATGGGTATACTCTCGAGGATTCGACTCGATTCGCCCCCGCTGGGGCGTCAAAGGAGACTGCATATGCCCACCACCTCAACCGACCCGCGCGCCGCTGCCGCCGCGCTGCTGGTGCCCGGTACCACCTGCCACGGTTTTGCCGTCGAGCGCTGCGAGACCGTGCCCGAGCTCGATTCGGACGCCTACGTGCTGCGCCACACCGTATCGGGCGCTCGCCTGCTGTACCTGGCGTGCGACGACGAAAACAAGGCCTTTGCCATTGGCTTTAAGACGCCGCCGGCCGATTCCACCGGCGTGTTCCATATTCTTGAGCACTCGGTGCTGTGCGGATCGGCAAAGTTCCCCGTCAAGGAGCCATTTGTCGACCTGATCAAGAGCTCCATGCAGACGTTCCTCAACGCCATGACCTACCCCGACAAGACCATCTACCCCGTTGCCACCACCAACGAGCAGGATCTGTACAACCTGATGGACGTGTACCTGGACGCGGTGTTCAACCCGGCCATCTATACCAAGCCCACCATTTTTGAGCAGGAGGGCTGGCACTACGAGCTGGACCTGCCGCAGGGCGCCGAAGGCGAGGGCGACGGCAGCGCCGCCAGACTGCGCGAGGGCACGCTGCGCTATAACGGCGTGGTGTTCAACGAGATGAAGGGTGCGCTGTCCGATCCCATGAGCGTGTTGGACGACGCCGTCAACGCCGCGCTCTATCCCGACACCGCCTATGCGCACGAAAGCGGTGGCGACCCGCGCGCGATTCCCGCGCTCACCTACGAGCAGTTCCTGGACACGCACGCGCGCCACTACAATCCTTCCAACTCCTACATCACGCTTTACGGCGACCTGGACGTGGACCGCGCCCTGGCCTTTTTGGACGAGCGCTATCTGTCGCAGCCGAGTGCCGCGAGCCGCCGCATGGACGCTGCCGTCGCCGCCGGCGAGGACCCGTCCACGCTGGCGCCCAATCCGCTGGGCGTGCAGGCGCCCGTGACCTGCGAGTACAAGCGCATCGAGATGGCTACCACGCCCGAGAACGCCCTGGTGGGCCTGGGCCTTGTGCTGGGCAGCGCGCTCGACCGCAAGCGCACGATCGCAGCGGATATCCTGTTCGAGGCGCTGCTGGGCTCCAACGAAGCGCCGGTTAAGAAGGCCATTCTGTCCGCCGGCCTGGGCGGCAACGTGGCGAGCTACACCGCGGCCGAGAGCCTGCAGCCCTACGAGCTCATCATGCTGCAAAACGCGCAGCCCGGCGTGGCGCGCGAGCTGCGCCGCGTGTTCCAGGACGCCTGCCGCGACCTATGCGAGCATGGCGTTCCGCGCGGGCGCCTGGAAGCCATCATCAGCAGCAACGAATACGACCTGCGCCAGCGCGACTACGGTATCGCCGACGGCGTGGCCATTGCGTGCGACGCGCTAAGCACCTGGCTCTACGATGACGACGCCGCGACGCTGGCGCTCAAGTACGGCCCGGTGTACGAGGAGCTGCGTGGCGAGCTGGACGGCAGCTATTTTGAGGACCTGCTGCGCGAACTGGTGCTGCAGAACGATCACATGGCACTGGTCGAGCTGGTGCCGGTGGACGCCACCGAGGGTTCGGAGGGTGCCGAGGCCGCCGAGCTGGCAGCCAAGCGGGACGCCATGACCGATGCCGAGCTGGCCGACGTGGTCGAGCGCACGGCAGCACTGCGTGCCGCACAGGAGGCGGAAGACACACCCGAGGCCAAGGCCACACTGCCGCGTCTGCGCGTGTCCGACATTGGCGAGGCGCGCCCCGAGCCGCCGCTGGTCGTGGACACGACCGCGCCCATCCCCTGCCTGCGCCACGGCATCCCCACCAACCGTCTGGACTACGCCATGCAGTATTTCGACCTGAGCTGCGTCGCGTTTGAGGATCTGCCCTATGTGACGCTGCTCTGCCGCCTGCTCAAGCAGCTGCCCACACGCGAGCATTCGGCCGAGGAGCTCGACAATTTACTTGCCGGCAAACTGGGCTTTTTGAGCTTTACGACCGAGGTCATGACGCAGCCCGAAGTGGACGGCGTGCGCCCCTACTTGCTGGTGAGCGCCGGCGCCCTGTCCGAAAAGATCGACGCGCTGGCGAGCCTACCGCGCGAGGTGTGGTCGAGCACATTGCTGGCGGACGCCGATGCCGACCGCGTGCGCGACGTGCTCACGCAGATTCGTATTGGGCTTGAGCAGGGCTTTATCAACAACGGCCACTCGGCGGCGCTCGGTCGCGCGATGAGCTACAGCTCGCCTTCGGCCGTGGTGCGTGAGCAGCTCTCGGGCGTAGACTTCTACCTGTTCCTGCGCGATTTGCTCGACCACTTTGACGAGCGCCTGGACGGCCTGCGTGCCAAGCTTGCCGAGCTGGCAGGCCGCATCTTTGTGGCCGACGGCTGCCTGGCGAGCTTTACCGGCAGCGATGAGGACTTTAACGCGTACTGGGCCGCCGCGGGCGACTTGGGACTGGGAGCTGGCGACGGCGCCGATGCCGGCCGCGACGCGCTCGTGGTGCCGACGCCGTGCGACCGCCACGAGGCTTTTGTCATCCCCAGCGACATCTGCTTTGCCGCGCGTGCGTGCGATCCGCGTCGCCTGGGCATTGACGTGACGGGCGCCTGGGCCGTGGCTGCCAACGCGCTCTCCTACGATTACCTGTGGAACGAGATTCGCGTGAAGGGCGGTGCGTACGGCTGCGGATTCCGCGCAGCCGGCGAGCGCCAGGCGGCGTTCTACACCTACCGCGACCCGGCAATCGATCCTTCGATTGAGCGCGTGGAGCGCGCAGGCGAATGGCTCGGCAGCTTTGAGCCCGACGAGGCCGCCTTTGAGGGCTTTATCGTGAGCTGCGTGAGCGGCATGGACGCGCCCGTGAAGCCGTACGCGCTCACCAAGCGCCGCAACACGACCTACCTGGCCGGGCTCGATCCGCACGCACGCGAGGAGCGCCGCGCCCAGATGCTCGCCGCTACGCCCGGTGAGCTGCGCTCGCTCGGCGCCGATGTGACGCGCATCGCAGCCGAGTCGCCCACCTGCGTCTTTGGCGGCCGCGAAGTCATCGCCAAGAGTAACGCCGGCTTTAACGTAGTCGACCTGCTGGGCTAACGCACGGCAAAGGTAGATTTTTGGGACATGTCTGAAAATCTACCTTTTTTCTGCGGTTTGAGCGGGGTGGCGCAGCCCACCGCGGCGGTTTGTCTCAATCTGTAACATCTAGGTCCAATTTTGCCGAGTTACTGTTACAGATTGAGACAAACCGCCGCAGACGCCCACTCCACAGCACAGACCACCACAAAGGTGCCTGTCTCCTTCCTCAGTTGTGATTCGAACACTTGTTCTATACGCACACATGTTCTATAGTAGAGGTGCTTGCATCAAACTGAAATTGCAACTAGAATATAGTTGCAGAATGTGAGGCGGGATGACTCGATCCGATAAACTCATCGCCCAGCTGCTTAGCTGTCCTTCAACGTATAGATTCGCTGACTTTCTTAAAGTTATGGCTTCATATGGCTTTGAAATGGACCGCAAAGGCAAGACATCCGGATCGCGCGTTCGCTTCTACAGGCCATCAGATGGCAGGATGTTCGTAATGCACGCGCCTCATCCATCTGACGAATTGACAGCGGGGACCATTCGAAACATCGTTCGCTTTCTGCAAGATGTCGGAGGTAGTCATGAGTAACGTTTTGGCATACAAGGGCTATTTCGCCCCGGTCGAGTTCGATGCCGAACAGCATGTGCTAACAGGTATGGTCGCCGGCATTAGGGACGCAATCGTATTTGAAGGCTCCACGGCTGAAGAAGTGGAGCAATGCTTCCACGACGCCGTCGACGATTACCTTGAGTTTTGCGCCGAGAAGGGCAAGGAACCCGAGCGGGCTTTTAAGGGCTCGTTCAACGTAAGAACGGGCTCTGAGCTCCACAAGCAAGCAGCGCTGGCAGCGGCAAAGAAGGGTGAGTCACTCAATAAGTTTGTGACTGAAGCGATCGCTGCGGCGCTGTGAAGCCAACGTCGAGTCGAAGCCGCCACAAAGGGCGCCTTTGTGGCGGCTTCGACGTTTGCCCAGATAAAACCTGCCAAAATAAACCTGTCACTTTTTGGCAGGTTTGCCAGAGGAGGTTGGGATGGACAAGGCTGAGTTGCGGCGGGCGGTGATTGCCCAGCGCGATGCTCTTGATTTAGATGTGCGGACGGCGAAGTCTACCATTATCTGTGCGCGGCTTGTTGAGCTGTTGGATCGCTCGGATGCCGTGGCGCCGCACACCGTTGCCGCCTACGCCGCGATGGGTTCCGAGGCAGACCCTGCCACGTTTGCCGTCACGGCCGCCAAACGTGGCTGGCGCGTAGCCTATCCGTGCATGCTCTCGGCAATTGATGCCGCAGCTTGTGGCCAGCGCATGTGCATACGGGCAGTTGCCGCCGACGATGCGTCCGCGGCTCCGTTTATCGCCCACCCCACGCGGGCCTTCGCGGCCACGGACATCGACAGCGACCGCTTCCCTATCGTGCCTGCCGAAGCTCTCGACATGATCGTCGTGCCGCTCGTGGCCTTCGACCAAACCGGCGCGCGTCTGGGCTACGGCGGCGGTTGTTACGACCGCTACCTGCCTATGCTCTCGCCCGCATGCCAAATCATCGGCATCGCCTTTGACGAGCAGCACGTCGACCACGTTCCCACCGACGCCCACGACCTGCCGCTACCCCACATCATCAGCGCCTAACGGCTGGTGCACCTCCCGGCGGCCTAGCGCTCCTCACCGGCGCGGGCCAGGTCGTAGGGCGTGGTCTGGTAGACGTAGTAGTTGAGCCAGTTGGTGTAGAACAGCTGAGCCTGGCTGCGCCAGACGTTGCGCGGCTCGGCGGTGGGGTCGTCGCCCGGGAAGTAATGCGCCGGCACCTCCGGGTTGAGCCCGCGCTTCACGTCGCGCTCGTACTCCAGGCGCAGCGTGTCGGTATCGTACTCGGGGTGGCCAAATACAAAGAAGCGACGGCTGTCGGTCGACTTGACGATGTACAGGCCCACCTCGTCAGACACGGCCACAACCTCAAGCTGCGGCTCGGCCTCCACATCCTCGCGGCGCACGTCGGTGTTGCGCGAATGTACGGCATAGAAGCGGTCATCGAAGCCGCGGACCAGCGGGCTTTGCGGCTTCACCAGATAATGCTCAAACACGCCGCTCGCCTTTGCCGGCAGATCATACTTCTGGATACCGTAATGATGGTAGAGCCCCGCCTGCGCTCCCCAACAAATGTGCAGCGTAGAATGCACGTGCGTGGTGGACCAATCCATGATCTGACAGAGCTCGGGCCAGTAGTCGACCTCCTCGAACGGCATCTGCTCCACCGGCGCGCCCGTGATAATCAGGCCGTCGTAGTGGATGTCGCGGATGTCGTCGAACGTGCGGTAAAACGTCTCCAGGTGGCCGGCACTCACGTGCGTGGCTTCGTGCGTTTTGGTGCGCAGCAGGTCCACCTCCACCTGCAGCGGCGTGTTGGAGAGCTTGCGCATGATCTGCGTCTCGGTGGCGATCTTGGTGGGCATGAGGTTGAGGATGAGCACGCGCAGCGGACGGATGTCCTGGTGCAGCGCGCGGTACTCGGTCATGACAAAGATGTTCTCGCTCTCGAGCTGCGCGGCGGCAGGGAGGGCGTCGGGGATGCGAATGGGCATGGATGCTCCTTACGAGTCAGTTGCAGCTATGGTACAACGACCGGCCCCGTCCGCGCGAGTACATCGCCCGGCGACGCCGTCAGCGGCCCAAATCACTCCAAAAGTAGAGATTAAGGCATGCCCAAAAATCTATGGCGCTTTAGCCTAGCAAAGTGGCAGCAGGACGCTACAATGGTTCGACGCGAAAAACTCGGCCGAAAGGATACATATATGTACCAGACGCGTAAGATCGGTGTGGTCGGCCAGGGCCACGTAGGAGCACATGTCGCCAACAGTCTGCTCATGCAGGGCATTGCCGATGAGCTGTACCTGTGTGATATCAACGAGGCCAAAGTGACGTCCGAGGTCCAGGACCTGCGTGACTCCCTTTCGTTTGTCCCGTACAACACCAAGATCGTCAACTGCTACGACCACTACGAGGAGCTTGCCTGCTGCGACGTTATCGTCAACGCCGCCGGCAAGGTCGCGCTCGCTGCTGGCAACCGCGACGGCGAGCTGTTCTTTACCACCGACGCCGCCCGCACCTTTGCCAAGCGCATCGTCGACGCCGGCTTCGACGGCATCTTCGTGAGCATCTCCAACCCCTGCGACGTTGTGTGCACCGAGCTGTGGCACCTGACCGGCTACGATCCCAAGAAGATCATCGGCTCGGGCTGCGGCCTGGACTCC
>CABUSH010000033.1 GCA_902494195.1 uncultured Collinsella sp.
CGTATACAAGGTTTATCGCGAGTTCCGCACGAGCCGGAGAGCACTTAATGTGCTCTCCGTGCGAGCAGGACTGTAGAGCAGGAAACCTTGTATACGCCCGCCCGCTCCCGAGGGACATCTCTCATGCAAAAACTGTCGCTGGGTAAAGTCCGAGGTCAGTGGCGTTTTATACCGAGAAATCCAAAAAAGTTGAAAATTCATTACAAATTTGCGTTGACTTTAGGTAACTAAAGTTTCATACTCCTTTTCAACCACTGGGGGATGTGAACACGCACGGATCGTTCACATCATGATTGAAGAGGATTTCTTAGACATGTTCACGCATCAGCTAAACATTATCAGCGTAGTAATTATCTGATGCGGGTTAGCACATACAGCTAGCCCGTACGATAACGGGCGGCTGATGAAGATGAGGGCCGTCGAGCGCAACCGACGGCCCTCATTTTTTATGTCTGGGAAGTTCTTTTTAGAGGAGGAAATGTAATGAACGGAGTTTTGCTCATGGTTGTGGCCGCGGCGGTGCTCGCCTGCGGCTATCTGGGCTATGGCCGATGGCTGGCCAACAAGTGGGGCGTTGACAAAGAGGCCCTCACGCCGGCCAAGCGCATGAAGGACGGCAACAGCTTCTCGCCCGTCTCCGCCTTCACCGCGTTCTCGCACCAGTTCAGCTCGATCTGCGGTGCCGGCCCTGTCACGGGTACGATCGTCGCCATGGCCTTTGGCTGGCTGCCCGTCGTGCTCTGGGTCCTCGTCGGCGGCATCTTCTTTGGTGCCGTCCACGACTTTGGTGCCCTGTACGCTTCGATGAAGAACAACGGCAAGTCGCTCGCTCAGCTCATCGAGAAGTACATCGGCAAGACCGGCCGTCGCCTGTTCCTGCTGTTCTGCTGGCTGTTCTGCATCATCGTCATCGCCGCTTTCACCGACATGGTCTGCAAGACGTTCATGTTCACCCCGGCCGTTGACGCTTCTGGTGCTGCTACCGGTGCCATCGACTTCACCAAGTCCTATGCCGCCGGCTGCGCTGGTACCATCTCCATCCTGTTCACCTTCGTCGCTATCGCCTTTGGTTGGGCCCAGAAGAAGTTCAACCTCACCGGCGCTGCCGAGTTCGTCACCGGCGTGGTCCTCATGGTTCTCATGTTCGCCGTCGGTATGCAGTTCCCGGTCTACCTGGATAAGTTCCAGTGGTTCGCCGTCGTCATGGTCTACCTGGTCTTCGCTGGCGCTATGCCCATCCAGATGCTCAAGACCCCGCGTGACTACCTCACTTCCATCATGATGATCGTCATGATCGTCTGCGCTGTCCTCGGCATCGTCGTCCTGGGCGTCAACGGTCAGGCCACTATCACCGCTCCGGTCTTCACCGGCTTCTCCACTGCCTCCGGCATGATGTTCCCGGTCCTGTTCGTCTCCGTCGCTTGCGGTGCTCTCTCCGGTTTCCACAGCCTCGTTTCTTCCGGCACCTCTTCTAAGCAGGTCGAGAAGGAGCAGGACGCCGTCAAGGTCGGTTACGGCGCCATGATCGTCGAGTCCTTCGTCGGCATCCTTGCCATCATCGTCGCCGGCATCATGTTCTCCGACATGAACACCGCCGGTACCGGCGCCCTCAACGCCGGTGTCGCTTCCACCCCGTTCCAGATCTTCGCCGCTGGCATCTCCCGCGGTATGCAGGCCTTCGGTGTTGACGGCACGCTTGCTACCGTCTTTATGACCATGAACGTCTCCGCTCTGGCCCTGACCTCGCTCGACGCCGTCGCCCGCATCGCTCGCACTTCGTTCTCCGAGTTCTTTGCCCAGACCAACGATGCCCTGGCCATCGAGTCCAAGGCCGGCTACATGAAGGTCCTCGGCAACCCCTGGTTCGCCACGGTCGTCACCCTGCTTCCCGGTCTCGCCCTCGCTTTTGGTGGCTATGCCAACATCTGGCCGCTCTTTGGTGCTTCCAACCAGCTGCTCGGCGGCATGACCATGATCACCCTCGCCGTGTTCTGCAAGTGCACCGGCCGCAAGGGCTGGATGCTCTACGTGCCCGTCGTCTTCCTGCTCTGCTGCACCTTCACCTCGCTGGTCCAGAGCGCCATGGGCTGCATGACCGCCGTCCAGGCCTACGGTTTCTTCGGTACCATCCCGGCTACCGCCACCACGGCCGCCGTCTCCGTCGCCGCCACCAAGGGCCTGCAGCTCGTCTTTGCTGTCCTGCTGATGGTCCTGGGCCTCATCGTTGCCGTTAACTGCCTCAAGGAGTTCTTCGGCAAGGAGGCTGGCTCCATGCCCGACGAGGAACCCGAGTGGTCCGAGATGGGCAAGGCCGAGTATGGCCGCGCCGCTGCCGCTGAGGCTCCTGCCGACGCCGAGGCCGCCAAGGCTTAGTCGACCTGACGAGTTGAACGCCACATCTATATGACTCGGAAAGACCGGGTCCGCGACTTCGCGGGCTCGGTCTTTTTTTCATGCAAAAGCGGGTGACGCTCGAGTGTTCTCGCAGATGTTTTGCATGGATAAGGGCGCGCGTTGTACCATATGGACGTATATGTGTGCATATGAAAGGGGCCCCGTGGCCAAGACGGTATATTCCGATAACCAAAATAATGTCGATGCCCTGGCTGAGCGTCTGAGCAGCCAGACGTCGCTTTCTGCCGAGCGTGCCAAGCTGGTTGCCTACGACCTGCTCTGCCGCAAGGCGCTCAAGATTAAGTCGAGTGCGCTGGCGCAAATTTTTCGCTCCGTCGATAAGGAATGTGACACCAAGGCGATGCGCGATGAGCTTATCGCGGCAAACATTGTGACCAAGATCGAGGGTAGCGGCATTAACGGGCGCCCGGCGTTCTATACCATCAATGCCGAGATCCGCGATGCCCAGGAGCAGCCTGCCGAGTCCGTCGAGGATTTTGTCGTCGAGGATTCCGCTGACGTGCCTGCTGTGGAAGAAGCTGCTCCGCGTGAGCATGTCGATACCGATGAGTTGCTCGATGAGAACGTCGTGCGTGCCTTTACGGCCAAGGCAGGACGCGGCGGTTTTGGCGGGGGTGGCAAGCGCGATGCGCAGCGCCGCGCCCAGCAGGAGCGCTTCCGTCGCGCCGTTGCTCAAAAGGGTGAGACGGATGCTGAGGCCGTCGAGGAAAAGTCTGTCGGGATGCAGGAGCCGACTCGCACTCAAGAGCATGCTGAGATCCAGGAGCCCGAGCGTCGCCGCGGTGCCCACTTTAAGGCCGAGCAGCGAGGTATTGCATGCGAGGTCCAGGATTCCGTCGAGGCTGCTGACGCGTCCGATGAACCGGTCAAGAAGGCTCCGGGTTCGTGTCGTCCCGGCCGCGGTTTTGCGGGACGCGCGTATCCCGTAAAGCATCAGGAGAAGGGCGAGTCGGTTTCGACCACTCAGGACGAGAAGGCCGTTGAGCCGGCGGCTCGCGAACAGAAGCCTGTTGAGCCGCAGCTTGAGGTTGTTGCCGAGGCCAAGGGCCAGCAGCCTACTGATGAGCAGACGGAGCAGGGCGCGTCGAGCAAGCCTCGCCGCCGTCGCCATCGTGGGGGCCGCAGTTCCCATGCCGAGACTGCAGTCGAGAGGACCACGCCGCAGGACGAGGATGCGAAGGCCGAGGTTTCTTCGGGGCAGCCTAAGCGCCAGCCTGCGAAGGAGAGCAAGTCCGATCGTCCGCAGAAGCAGGCGTCTATGCCGAAGTGCGAGCGCAATTCCCAAGGCGATTCTAAGCGCAAGTCTCAGAGGAAGCCGGAGTCTGCCGCAGCAGATACTGTTGCCCAGCAGCCCAAGTCGGCCGTTCACGGCGAGGTCTCGGCGTTTGCCCTTGCCCGCGTTTTAGGCAGGCAGCTGCTCAAAGTTGTCCCTACGCCCACGGCGCTCTCTAAGATCAAGGAGCAGCAGACACAGATCGTAAAGGTTGAGGGCAAGGACGGCAAAAAGGCTCCGCAGCGCACTCAGCACAACGAGATGTCCAACCGCAAGATTGCCGAGGAAATCGCAATCATCCAGGCTTGGATCGAGCAGAATCGAGGTGCCGATACGCCGGTTGCCTCGCGCCGCCAGCGTGCCTACCAGATCTTTAACGACGAGAAGGCTTTTGACGGCAAGCACGGTGAGCGCCTGATCAGGCGTATGACCGAAAAGGGTATCAGCATGCAGGCGATCAAGGTCGCTCCCAATCGCCCCGTGCACTTTACGGGCTTCTTTACGCTGGGAGCCGACAAGCCGTTCATTATGGTCGAGAACCTGGACACCTACGACGAGATCGTCAAGCTGCTGCGTGGCCGCAAGCACGCCAAGCTCTTTGGCATCAAGGTGGGCGGCGTGATTTTTGGCGGCGGATGCAAGGCGAGCGTCTCGCATGCCCTGGACGATTATCTGGCCGAGATTGGCTATCGCTTTAACTACGTCTACTACGTGGGCGATATCGATCGCGAGGGCGCGCGCATCGTCGAGCAGACTCGCAATGCCAATGTGGTTGAGATTCGCCTGCATGCCGGCATGTATCGCGCTATGCTCGCCGAGCATAAGCGTCGCGTGAAGGCCGGCGGAGAGTGCGAGCCCGCGGCTGCCAACCAGGGTGTGCCGCAGAACCTGGCAGCGACGATCAAGGATCTGCCCATGGTTACGCGCGTGCAGTTCCGCAACGTGCTACGTGAAGGCGGGCGCATTCCGCAGGAGATCCTGATGACCGCAGACTATCGGGATGGCGACTCGGGAAGCTTCGACCGCATGCTGAACAATTAGATTCCGCCGGCCCCGGGAGAGCGGGGACACCGGCTTAGGTTTCCTGCTCTACAGTCCTGCTCACGACGGAGGCCACATTAAGTGGCCTCCTGTTCGTGCGGAACTCGCGATAAACCTAAGCCGGTGTCCCCGCTCTCCCGGGCCTGTGGTTACTCGGTTGTTGCATGCGGCTCGCTTTTCGGAACAGGGCTGATAATTCTAGATGCAAGGCGCTCTTGGTCGTTATGGGCCTGGGGCGTCTGTCTTATATAGGTAGATTCCTTGCGGGTTCGAATCCCTCCGCTTGCCCACAAGAAAGCGCCCTGGGCCGTTATGGGCTCAGGGCGCTCAATTTTAATGGCTGGGACGGAGGGATTCGAACCCCCAACAGCCGGCACCAAAAACCGGAGTTCTACCGTTGAACTACGTCCCAATGTGTGGTGTTGCCCAAAAGCAACTCGTTTAGTTTACCTAATCTGCGAGGGCATCGCAAACGCCATCGAGCAGGCGTACGGCGAGTGTCTGCGCGTCGCTGGCCGTGAAGGTGCCGTTGTAGCGCGTCATGCCCGTGAGCTCAATGCGAATGCGTGCTGGCTTCTGCTGCGCGGCGACATTGGCAGTGCGGATGCGCTGGGCCAGGTTATGGCACTCGGCGAGGGCGATCGTGGCGCGCGGCGCTGCATCTGCGGGCAGCTCATCGCTTGCAATTTCGAGCACCAGGTCGACATCGGTCGGGACCTTGGAGTCACAGAGCATCATGCCACTGTTGTCGGTCGTCGCCGTGGCGATGTTCCACATGCGCGACGCTATGCTACGCGCAATGGGGTCCTCGCCGATAACGGCAATCTGGAAGCGCTCGAGCACGTTGGCGGCGCGAGCAAAACCGATGCGAGACTCGGCTTCGGTGACCGAGGGCTTACCCTCCCACACATGGTGCAGGCGGTTGATGTAGGCGTAGGTGTCCTGGAAGGCCATGCCGTCGGCAAACAGGCCGACATTTTCCTGGAACTGCTGCAGGGCGGCCTCGGTATGCGGACCAAAGTAGCCGTCGTCTTCACCACAGGCAAAGCCCAAAACGTTGAGAGCGCGCTGCAGGGCCTGCACATCGGCGCCATGGAAATTGGGCATGCGCAGATAGAGGGTGCGGTCGCCCAGCTTATACGAAGCGTCTACAAGGGCGCTCCAGCAGGGGATATCGACGGCATGGCCGGCAGCAAGGCCGCTGTCGAGCCTGAAGGTGCTGACGGCCTGCTCAGTGGTGGCTCCAAAGTACTTGTCGGTGACTTCGGCGGCATCAATCGTGTAGCCGAGCTGCAGGAGACGAGACTGCACGTCCTCGACGGCTGCTCCTTGCATGCCCGTTGTAATAGGTTCCATGAACGAACCCCTTTCGGCGTACCATTCGTACTATTTGAGCGTCTGTCGGATAGACAACGCAAAGGGATGCATAAACATGCACTCAACAGTGTAGCAAGTTGTGCCTAAATACGCTGCTGACAGGTTTTATAACCCCAGTTAGTTAAGGCGCTCCACAAAGAAATCTGCCATGGAGAGGAACAGCTCGCGTGCGTGCGGATCAAGCTCAACGTTCTCGATGGCCGCTTTGGCCTTAGCGGTCAGGTCGAGCGCGTAAGTGTGGGCGTAATCGATGGAGCCGGTCTCTTGGAAGATCTCCACGGCGCGTGCGAGCTGCGCGGGATCATCGGTGCCCGAGGAAAGAATCGCCTCGACCTCGTCGTGGTGGCGCTCATCAGAGAGGGCATGTACGGCGACAAGCGTGCGCTTGCCCTCGGTGATGTCGGTGCGGAAGTCCTTGTTGGCGGCTTCCTTAGTGCCGACAAGGTTGAGCAGGTCGTCCTGAATCTGAAAGGCAAGGCCCGTGTGCAGGCCAAAGGCGCGCAGCGCTTCGATTTGCTCATCGCTGCCGCCGCCGATAATGGCTCCGGCGGCAAGCGGCGTGGCTCCGCTGTAAAACGCGGTCTTGTGCGTCGCCATGTCCAGGTAGTCATCAACCGAGATATCAAAGCGCCCGTCACGGACCCAACCCAGGTCGAGTGCTTGACCCTCGATGGTGCGGACGATCATCTCGGTAAGCTCGTGGAGCACGCGCAGCTTCACGTCGGACTCCAGCGTAGGGTCGTCGAGAACCGTCTTGGTGACCATGGTGAGCGCCAGGTCGCCACAATTGATGGCAAGGCCCGTGCCCTCGGTAAGGTGCATGCAGGGCTTGCCTCGACGAAGCTGTCCGTTGTCGGCGATGTCGTCGTGGATCAGCGCGCCCGACTGGAAATGCTCGATGGCTGCCGCGGCGCTGCGGGCGCTCTCAAAGCTACCGCCCACTGCGGTTGCGGCGAGCATACAGATAAGCGGGCGGTGGCGCTTGCCGGCGTTGGCCGTAAAAGCCGAGAGCGGCGCATACAGGTAGCGCTCGATATCGGCAGAGGTCGCCTGTCCGTCAAAGAACGTGGCCAGATAGTCGTTAATCTGGTCAAAGTGCTGGGCTAAAAAGCTGGTAAACGGACTGGACACGGGTTCTCGCATTCTTTCTGAGGTTGCATTGATGCAATATGCAGACAACATATTGCCACATCAGGGCGTTTGGCGCGGCAGTTTTGGCGATTTAGGACAACGGGCGTGCGTTTGATGGAGCGTGCCTAAATCAGCCTAAAATGCTCGAGCGCCGCAACGACACCGTCGTGATCGACGGTGTCGGTCACGTAATCGGCCTTATCCTTGAGATAGTCCGGCGCATTGCCCATGGCGATACCGACATCGACGGCGTTCATCAGCGAGACGTCATTGCTGGCGTCGCCGATGCCGTATACGGTTCCGTGGTGGGGATCGAGGGCGTCGAGTACAGACTGGATGCCCCCGCGCTTCGTGCATTCGCGGGGCGAGATTTCGGTTACCTCGAGTTCGAGCTCGTTAAAGCACAGCAGCGGCTCAAGTGCCTTATCTTGAGCGATGCGGTTGGCGAGCGATGTAGACATCAAGATCTTGTAGGCACTGTAATGTTGCAGCTGCGTGACTGCATCGCCCAGGGTGCGCGCGTATCCGGGAGTATCGGGGGCATCGATACTCATGCGCACGACACCGTTAAGACCCTCAAAGCGGATGACCTCGCCCGACTGCTCAAGATAGGGGGCAAGGCGCTGCAGCATGCCGGGCGTCATCGCCAAATCGCGAATCACGTGTCCCTCAAGTTCGACATAGCCACCCGCGAGGCAGACGATGCCGGTCCAGGGCAGCTCGAGCAGCTTTGGATGGATGCAGCTCAGTGCGCGCCCTGTGCAGATAAACGCCATATTGCCCTTGGCAACAAAATCACGGATGGCTTGCGAGACCGCTTCATTGGGATAAGGGGAGAGGTCTCGCTCATCCTCGGGGAGCTCTTGGGCGAGTTTGGGATCTTGCCAGGCGAGCGTACCGTCGATGTCGAAGAAGCAGATGTCGCCGTGCTTATGGGCTGCACTGGCGACAGGGGAGGCTGAGACGATGGGTGCAAACCCCGGCTCGAGACCCATGATCCGGTCAAAATGCTCTTTAACGCGGGGAACGGAAATGCCGATGATCACCTGGGCGGTCTTGCCCGTAATGATGAGGCCCTTGGCGCCCACCGCGACAAACGACGCGTTATCTGCAACGATGGAGGGGTCTGCGACCTCGACGCGCAGGCGCGTGGCGCAGTTGGTTGCGCCCACGATATTGCCAACGCCACCTAAAAGCTGAATTACCCGCTCAGCGAGGACGTGATCTTGATCGGATCGACTATTGACCTCGTCATTGGGAGATTGCTCTTTGGCAAAGTCGCTTCCCGTTAAACGATCGATTGCCGCGCGATTGGAGACATGATCCTCGCGGCCCGGCGTCTTAAGGTCATAGACCAAGATGAGTGCGCGAAAACTAACAAAAAAGATGAGGCTAAAGGCAAGGCCGATACCGAGCGCCAAAAGGTAGGAGCCGGCATGCATTCGCATGAGTGGGATGAAGTTGAAGGCCGTCATTTCCATGAGACCGCCTGAGAAGATGCCGACGATACCGAAGAGGTTCATGGTCATGGCAAGGCAGGAGGATAGGACGGCGTAGAGCAAAAAGAGTCCGGGATAGGTGAACATAAAGAGAAACTCGAGCGGCTCGGTGACGCCGCAGACCACCGAGGCGACGATGGCGGGCAAAAGGATGGCCTTAAGGCCGGCCCGGCGTTCGGGTTTGGCGGTGAAATAGAATGCTGCCGCGATGGCGGGAAGGCCAAAGAGCTTGCTCCAGCCGGTGGCGGTAAAACCTGCCCAGGGTGCAAGTTCATTTAAAGGGCGCGTGCTATGGGAGAGAATGGGGAGGAGGTTGGTCCACGTGGCGTAAATACCGTCGTGAATGACCAGATTGTCGTAATAGATGGGCATGTAGAGCAAATGGTGCAAGCCCATGGGTTCGAGCGCGCGTTCCAAAAACACAAAGACGCCCACGCCGAAGGGGCCGACGCCCACAAGTGCGTGGCGCAGCGTTTCGGTTACAGCGTATACGAAGGGCACGATGGCGGCCGAGATAGCGGCAAGGGCAAACACGGCAAAAAAGCTGATGAGGTAGACCAGCGAGGAGCCCGAGAAGGTGCCGAGCCAATCGGGAACCTTGGCATCGTAGAAGCGGTCATGGATGGCGACGACGGTTGCCGATACCGCCAGCGGGCCGATAATGCCGGTGTCGAGCGTCTTGATGCCGTCGATGACGGCGATACCGCTGGCGGGGGTCAAAGATGCCGGGTACTTAAGTCCAAGGTTGTCTCCGCTCAGCTTAATGATCTCGCTCAAAAAGAAGCAGTAGGCAAAATAGGCCACAAGTGCCTCGAGGCAGCAACGTGCCGGTTGTTTTTGAGCAAGACCGATGGGCAGCGCTACGGCAAAAAGGAGCGGGAGGCGTTTAAAGACCGTCCACGAGCCGCGCTGGATGATGGTCCAAAAAACGTACCAAGGGGTTCCGTATACGGCGAGATCGCCGACGATGTCCACAGTCGTTGCGAGAGCGGAGACGCCGACCATGAGGCCTGATATAGAAAACAGCATGGCGGGCGCGAACATTGCCCCGCCAAAGCGTTGGATTTTTTGCAGCATGTTCTGCCTCTCGACCGTAAGCCCGCCATGTCTGCGGTGGAACGTTTGAACAATGAGTTAATTGTAGGGGGAGTGAGCGTTCGCCGCATTGATGGTTTTGATTCGAATCGATTGGAGCATCATGGGCGCCGTTGACAGTTAATAATCGGTGCTTTGCCGATAGACGGTTTAAACAACCCAAAGAAATGCTATCGTGCCTAGCCATACATATTAATTAGAGGTGAAACAATGCCAAAAGCGATATACGAAGGAATCTACCGAGAAATACGCTCGCGCATCATTAATGGGACCTATGCGTTTCAGGAGATGCTGCCAACCGAAGCCGAGCTGACCGCGGAGTTCGGATGCACTCGCAATACCGTCCGTCGCGCCTTGGGTATGCTGGCCGACGGGATGTTTGTGCAGCCCATACACGGCAAGGGCGTGCGCGTTATTTGGCTTAAGGGCGAAACCGACATGTTGGGCGCACTCGAAGAGGTTGAGTCGTTTGGCGAGTTCGCAAAACGCAACAATGCCGTCGCATCGACCGAGGTCAAGTCTTTTGAGCATTTGATTTGCACTGAGCAACTCTCTCGTCGCCTGGGCTTTAAGGTGGGCGAGGAGCTGATTCGCGTGGTGCGTGTCCGAAGCCTTAACGGCAATGCACGCCAAGTAGACCATGGTTACTTTTTGGAGTCGATCGCCAAGGGTCTGACGCCCGAGATCGCCGCAAAGTCAATTTACGACTATCTGGAGCACAAACGCGGCGTCAAGGTGATGGCGAGCCGTCGTACGGTGAGCGTCGAGCTCGCCAACGATGAGGACTGCAGCTACTTGGACCTTGGCAAATACAACTGTGTCGCCGTCATGGAGAGCCAGTCGTACACCTCGGACGGCATCTTGTTCGAGGTCACGCATGCCCGCACGCATCCCGAGATCTTCCACTACCGCGTCAACTCCAAGCGATAGCCGGCTAGCTCGCAGCCTGACGAGACTCATGCCCTCAAAGAGAAAACGCCCGGTCAAACCGACGATGCATCGGCTTGACCGGGCGTTTTCTCTGCATTCGATAACAAATAATTGTTTATACAAAACTTGTCAAGTATCAAGTTGAAATTACCGTTCACCGATGTTTTTCTACCGCTCTAGTAATACTTGTTCAAACAACTATTCAAATAGCGTATTGTACAAATCAGCAAAAGGGGCAAAGTCCCCGAGCCAATCTCCGAAGGCGGCGGCAAAGGGTGCCGCCACGGTGTGAAAGGGTGGATTGTAATGAAGAACGAAATGAGCAGAAGGCAGTTCCTGGGCTTTGCTGGTTCCGCGGCTGCGGTTCTTGGTCTGGGTCTCGTGGGCTGCGGTGGCTCCGCCGGCTCCGGCTCCTCTGCTTCTGGTGACGCTGCCGAGGTCTACTTCCTCCAATTCAAGCCCGAGGTCGACAAGGAGTGGAAGGAGATCGCCAAGGCCTATAAGAAGGAGAAGGGCGTCGAGGTCAAGATCGTGACCGCCGCCTCCAACACCTACGAGGAGAAGCTCAAGTCCGAGATGTCCAAGAGCTCCGCTCCGACCCTGTTCCAGGTCAACGGCCCCACCGGTCTTAAGAACTGGAAGGATTACTGCGCCGACCTGTCCGATACCAAGCTCCGCGGTGAGCTCATTGACGACTCCCTGGCTCTGCAGTCCGATGGCAAGGATCTGGGTATCGACTGGGTCCAGGAGAGCTACGGCATCATTTACAACAAGCAGCTGCTCGAGAAGGCTGGCTACAAGGCCGAGGACATCAACTCCTTCGACAAGCTGAAGGCTTGCGCCGACGACATCCAGGCCCGCAAGGACGAGCTTGGTGTTGAGGGTGCCTTCACTTCCGCCGGCATGGACGACTCCTCCAGCTGGCGCTACACCACCCACCTCGCCAACCTCCCGCTCTACTACGAGTTCGAGAAGGAGCACAACCAGGAGGACGACGAGATCAAGGGCGAGTATCTCGACAACTTCAAGCAGATCTTCGACCTGTACATCACCGACTCCACCTGCGATCCTTCGCAGCTCGCCTCCAAGACCGGCGACGACGCCACCAACGAGTTCGCAACCGGCAAGGCCGTCTTCTATCAGAACGGTTCTTGGGCCTACGCTGACCTCACCAAGGCCGGCATGACCGACGATCAGATTGGCATGATGCCCATCTACATCGGTGTCGACGGCGAGGAGAACCAGGGCCTGTGCTCCGGCGGCGAGAACTACTGGTGCGTCAGCTCCCAGGCTTCCGAGGATGCCCAGAAGGCCACCGAGGACTTCATGTATTGGTGCGTCACTTCTGACACCGCCACCAGCATCATCGCTGACAAGATGGGTCTGACCGCTCCGTTCAAGAGCGCCAAGGAAACCACCAACGTCTTCTCGCAGCAGGCCGTTGCCATGGCCAAAGACGGCAAGAAGACCGTTGCTTGGGACTTCGTCTACATCCCCTCTGAGGAGTGGAAGAAGAACCTCAAGCAGGCTCTGATCGCCTACGCTGCCGATAACAGCAAGTGGGACGGCGTCAAGAACGCCTTCGTCGATGGCTGGAAGACCGAGAAGGCCGCTTCCGAGTAAGCAGTTGCTGCCCAAGCTATCTGATTAGCGACAGGGGGCGGGCAGACGTTGGTTTGCCCGCCCCCTGCATATTGAAAGGACCCTTTTATGGGCAAAGCACTCAAGCGCTGGTGGCCGCTCTTTATGCTGCCCACGTGCCTGGCGTTTATGATCGGGTTCGTGATCCCTTTTATCCAGGGCTTCTATCTCTCGTTCTGCCAGTTTATTACCATTAACAACACGCATTTTGTCGGTATCAAGAATTACGTGCGCGCGCTGTCCGATCCGCAGTTTGCTACGTCGTTCTTCTTTACGGTGGCGTTTGCCTTCCTGTCGACGGTGCTTATCAACGTGATTGCCCTCGCCATCGCGCAGGCGCTCACCCGCAAGGCGCTCAAGGGCACCAACATCTTCCGTACGATCTTCTTTATGCCTAACCTGATCGGCGGCATCGTGCTGGGCTACATCTGGCAGATTCTGATCAACTGCCTGCTCTCCAACGTGGGTGCCCAGCTCATCGCGCTTAACTCTGCTGCTGGCTTCTGGGGCCTTATCATCCTGACCCTGTGGCAGCAGGTCGGCTACATGATGATTATCTACATCGCTGGTCTGCAGTCCATTCCGTCCGACTACATCGAGGCCGCCAAGGTCGACGGCGCCACGGCATGGCAGACGTTTTGGAAGGTTAAGATCCCTAACCTGATGCCGACCATCACCATCTGCCTGTTCCTGTCCATCACCAACGGCTTTAAGCTGTTCGACCAGAACCTCGCCCTTACCGGTGGTGCCCCCGCGCACTCCACCGAGATGCTCGCCTTGAACATCTACAACACGTTCTATTCGCGTGCCGGTATCGCATGGCAGGGCATCGGTCAGGCCAAGGCAGTTATCTTCTGCATCCTGGTCGTCGCTATCTCTATGATCCAGCTTAAGGCCACGAGGTCCAAGGAGGTGCAGCAGTAATGAAACGCGATAAGGCTATCAACCGCGCGCTCTCGATTTTCTTTACGATCCTGTCGCTCGCATGGATCTACCCCGTGTTCATGATTGCGCTCAATTCCTTTAAGAAAGCGACCGCAATCAGCACCACCACGGCGTTCGATCTGCTCACGCCCGAGACGTTCAACGGTCTCGCAAACTACGTGCACGCTCTTAACGAGCAGGGCTTTGCCTCGGCGTTTATGTACTCGCTCATCATCACGGTCACGTCGGTCGTTCTGATTTTGGTGTGCTGCTCCATGTGCGCTTGGTACGTAGTGCGCGTCAACAGCAAGATCTCGAACTTCTTCTATTACCTGTTCGTCTTTTCGATGGTCGTGCCCTTCCAGATGCTCATGTTCACGCTGTCCAATTTGGCGGACCGCATCGGCTTCAACACGCCGTTCAACATCTGCTTTATCTATCTTGGCTTTGGCGCGGGCCTGGC
>CABUSH010000034.1 GCA_902494195.1 uncultured Collinsella sp.
CGGCTCGCCTCGAGCGCGGCATACGCTTTTTCATCGCGCTAGCGCTTCTTTGGGGTCGACCTAAGGCGAGCGAACCATAGGGCTGCGGCACCCGAGGTCAGGAGCGCGGTGATGCAAGCGGCGATGGGAACTGATCCTGTTGCCGGTAGGTCCTGCGGTAGGGTACAGCGTTGAATGACACGGTCCTCGTCATGTGACTCAAGTTTATCGCCGCCGCCGTTGCGGCAAAGATCGACGCGTGCGCTGTTGGTGAGTGCGGTTTGGGGCGTATAAGCCGACGTCGCCTGCATGTGCACGATTGCGCCCCGAGCGTCTGTGCCAAGGATTGCTTTGGCATCGTCAAGGTCGTCGTGCTCATCTTTGAGATCATCGCGGGTCCAAGAATCCGCATCGCTTCGAGTCGTAAAGTCGGCGGCTACCGCACCGTATTCAATTCGAATGCCCGTTACGACGGTATTGGGTGTAAGGTCGAGCTCTTCCGCCTCGAGTGTGGTGGATTCCGTGGTCGAGACATCCGCCTTCCAGAGGCGCCAGCCGTCGTAATCGACGAGGCGACAGTCCTCACCAAGGCTCTCTTTTACTTCGTCGGACTCAAGCCAAGGATTTTCGTGTCCATCGTCAAGTGTCGCGTTCGCCGGTTCATCGACGTCTGTCGAGTCCAACGGCGTCGTGCGATACCACACGTTGCACAGACCGTTGAGGTCGCCGATGGCGACGGGGGTTTCGATTGAGATGAATCTCGCCGTGCCGTCTTTGGCGCACTCAAGATCATCGGTAATCGTAAACTCATCAACCCAAGTAGCGGAATCGTTTCGAGCATCGATGGTATAGGAGAAAAGCCCATCACTATTGGTTTGCGTCGTGGCGCGGTTTTTACCATCGCCGTTAGCCAACAGTCCCTTTTCGATAGGTTGGACAAGTTCCTGACGCTTGTCGACCTGCCCCTTGATCTCGATGGGCGCATCCTTCATCGCGACGGATTGGACTTCTCCCGTATCTTTTATTTCAAACGTTATCTCCTCGGCAAGGTCATAGGTCCGCGGAGACATCATTTCGCGCAACGAGTAGGTGCCGGGTGCAAGATGTTCGACGCGGTGTGGCTTGTCGGATGAGGTCCAGGAGTCTATTTCGGTTTTATCGGGACCATATAAGGTGAGCTGTGCGCCTTCCACTTCCTGCTCGCCGCTTGCATCGACCTTGGAGATATCTACCTTGGTGTAATCGTCGGATACGTTAAGCCGTGCTTCTACAACGGGTGTTTTCTGGTCGGCATAAGTAAGGTCGACAATATGGGATGTCCGATCGAGTAAGAAGCCTGCCGGCGCTTGAGTCTCGACAACCTCGTAGCGTGCGGTGCCAGATCCCAGCGGGAGGTCGTCCGCGCGTGCTTCTCCAGTTTCATCCGTCGTGACGGCAGCGACAGTCTCACCGTCGAGCGCGGCAATGCTACCGTCGGGGCGCACGATATCACCCGAGGCACGGATCTCAAAGACGGCGCCCGCGAGGCTGCTGCCGTCTACGGCATCGGTTTTAACGATCCTGATGTTTCCGGTCGCGGCGTGGTCATAATACGAGGCGATTACAACGGGCGTTAGGTTCATGTCGGCGGGTATGTTTACCTCGATCTCTTCGCCGACAAGATAGGGCTCTTTGGCCGAGGCTTCGCGTACATAATAGGTGCCCGGCACGAGCGATTCTGGCAGTGTGACGGTCCCGGTCGCGTCAGTCGTAAAGGTGTCCATTACGTTATGTGCTGGATACCAGCAAGTTTGTGAGACAGGTTCGTGATTGCTGTCGAGGAGTTGGAAGGTGAATCCGGCTAGTGGAACAGAAGCGCCTGTTTGGGCATCGCGTTTTACAATCTGGAGATGCGTCGACAGAGCGTGGTTGTCCACGATATATTGAAGCTCGGCGCCGTTGGAAATCTGATTGGCCCCGACGGTCCATTCCCCTGCACGTTTAAAACCCTCGGGGACGGTTTCCGGAACCTCGCGAATCGTGTAGCCGGCACGGTCGTATGGGACGGCTCCGTGGACACCGGCGGGTCGCTTGCCTGTGCCGAACCATGCTTCGGGCTGATCTTTGGTGGAGGCAAAGCCATAGATGTTTGTGGTCAATGTGCCAACAACCTGCTGAGAGCTGTTGCTGACAACTTCAAAGACAACACCACCCGCCGGCTGCTCCAGGCCGGATTGGTCGCTATTGCCGTAATCCTTGAATTTGGAAATCTCAAGGTCAAACGCAATGGGGATATCGGAAATGCGAGATTCGATCTCGACTACGCCTGAATCGCCGAGCTGGTCGGCTCCAACGGTATAGGTCCAGCTGTCGTTGGATGGCAGGTAGCCCTCGGGGGCTTTTGATTCGTAGATGGTAAAGGTTCCTAAGGGGACATCGACGAGGGTAGCCCGACCGCTTTCGTCAGTCGTGAGAATTTGCGCCCATCCAGGGGTTGATTGCGACACACACGTGAACTCTGCTCCTGCGAGTGAAGATCCCACCTGGGTGCCGGCATTCGTCGCGGCATCGAGTTTTACGATACGCAGGTTGATGGTGCCGGGCTGTTCATCAATGGCGACCCGCCCGCCGTCATTCCCCGTGGTAAAGGCAATACGATCGTGGCGGGGGACATAGCCGGCCGGCGCCTTCGTTTCAACTAGGTAGTATGCCGTGTCGGGCAGAAGTGTTGCTTGCGCTCGACCGTTGCTGTCCATCTTGATGGTGCCGACACGCGCGCCGCTGGCGCTCTCAAAAATATCGAATGTTGCCCCGGTAAACTGATAGGTATTGTTTCCGCTGGTAATAACGGTGTCAGCAGACTGCTTTTGGAAGGAAACAGAGACCGCCGGCAGTACATAGAGCATGTCTTGACGTTTGCTGCCGCCCGATACGGCCCCTAGATAGCGTCGCGCGCGGTGCGGAGCGGCTTTGATGCTTCCTGATTTTGCGCTGTCGTGGAGCCACCGCGCAGCCGCCACGACTTCATTGTCGGCGGTAAAGTGTCCGCTCTTGGTTTTACCCTGAGCGGTCGTGTAGGAGTAGGTGCCGTCGACATGGGTAGTGCCGTTGAGCATCCATACGGCAAGCTGGGTGGCGGCGCGGGCGCGATCGGGTGAAAGATGGTAACCGCCAAACGACGTGGTGGTGGGATATCCGTGACAAACGATTGCCGCGAACTCGTCGTCGAGCCACACCCAGCCTTGATCAAAGTTGAGCCATGGGCCGCCCGGTTTGGTGGGGCCGGGGCGCTCCTGGTTCATGCAGTAGGCAATCGAGGTGTCTTGAGCTTCATACTTGCCGATGAAGAAGGGCCCACAATCATCGCTAATAGTGCGGAAGCCGAGCTGGTCGTAGCCATCGACGGCAAATGCGGCTCCTGGTGCCAGGCAGCCGAAAAGCAGGAAGAGGAGCAGGAGCAGCGGACCTGTTGCGATTGCGCTGTGGACAGAGTGCGTGGGTGCGTTGGACATGGCTGCTCCTTATCCCTCGTGCGCCGCATGGGGAGGTTGCGACGCGTAGGATGAGGCTACCCCCGAGGTTCATGCGGGTAAGTACCGGAGCCTGACCAAAAGCTTGCCCGATTTCTGACAAATCGAGCTCAAATACAACAATCAGATAAAAGTGCAGGTAGAAGATGGTAAGAAAAGAAAGACAAAGGTCCTCATCTCCACAATTGGCGCGATTTTCAAACGATTCTCCACAGCTAAAACAAGCATCGACACCCTTGTATCGAACAAGACAACCGCGTTATACTATCCCCCACATATGCGGGCATCGCCAAGTGGTAAGGCATCAGCTTCCCAAGCTGACACTCGCGGGTTCGAGTCCCGTTGCCCGCTCCATTCGAATTTCAGGCACGGTAACGTTTCGTTACCGTGCCTTTTTCAATAAAGTGCCGGGACTCGAACCCGACAGGGTGCGAGCGTTAAATAAACGCGAAGCGTTTATAGCGAGCAGGCAAGGTCGCCGATAGGCGACCGCAGCCGGTGCGTATTTGCGAAGCAAATACGCAGACGTCCCGTTGCCCGCTCCATGGAGCAAGGAAGATTTCGGGAATGGTAGATTCAGCCTGCTTTGCTCCCACACTTCCCCGGATCTCGGTATGCCACTGAAGCCGGTGCGTATTTGCGAAGCAAATACGCGGACGTCCCCATGCCCGCTCCAATTCCAAAATGTTAGGTTAATGCCTGCTGCCCATACTTGCACCTGCGCACGGTACAATGGTTGGGTTACGACCAACGTGCCAATAACCAAAAAGGAGCCGCTATGATCGATCGCTATACCCGCCCGGAGATGGGACACATCTTCTCCCTCGAGAACAAGTACGCCATTTGGCAGGAGATCGAGGTTCTGGCCTGCGAGGCCCAGGCGGAGCTCGGCAAGATCGGTATTTCCAAAGACGAGGCCCAGTGGATCCGCGACCATGCCAACTTTGAGAAGGCGAAGGTCGATGAGATCGAGGAAGTCACGCGCCACGACGTCATTGCCTTCCTGACCAACATGAAGGAATACATCGATGCCGATGTTCCCGAGGGCGACCCCAAGCCCAGCCGCTGGGTTCACTATGGCATGACCAGCTCGGATCTGGGCGACACGGCCCTGTGCTACCAGCTCACCCAGGCCTGCGACCTGATCATCGAGGACGTCAAGAAGCTCGGCGAGATTTGCAAGCGTCGCGCCTTTGAGGAGCGCAACACGCTCTGTGCCGGCCGCACTCATGGCATCCACGCCGAGCCGATGACCTTCGGCATGAAGTTTGGCTCTTGGGCCTGGGAGCTCAAGCGCGATCTGGATCGTCTTGAGGACGCCCGCAAGAATGTTGCCTTCGGTGCCATCTCGGGCGCTGTCGGCACGTACAGCTCCATCGAGCCGTTCGTCGAGGAGTACGTCTGCGAGCACCTGGGCCTGGTCCACGATCCTCTGTCCACGCAGGTCATCAGCCGCGATCACCATGCCTACCTTGCCGGCGTGCTTGCCACTACAGCGGCCACCTGTGAGCGCATCGCTACCGAGGTCCGCAATCTGCAGAAGACTGATACGCTCGAGGCCGAGGAGCCGTTCCGTAAGGGCCAAAAGGGCAGCTCAGCCATGCCGCACAAGCGCAACCCCATCACCATGGAGAAAGTCTGCGGTCTGTCGCGCGTCGTGAAGTCCAACGCCCAGGTTGCCTTCGATAACGTCGCCCTGTGGCACGAGCGTGACATTTCGCACTCCTCTGCCGAGCGCGTCGCCCAGGCCGATAGCTTCATCGCCCTCGACCACATGTTCCAGTGCCTCATCCGCGTTATCGACGGCCTGCAGCTGTATCCCGCCCGCATGATGGCCAACCTCAATAAGACCCGCGGCCTCATCTTCTCTTCCAAGGTACTGCTCGCCCTCGTCGACACGGGCATCACCCGCGAGGACGCGTACGCCATTGTGCAGGAGAACGCTATGGCAACCTGGCACGAGGTACAGGATTGTGTCTCCGGCCCCACCTTTAAGGAGCGTCTCGAGGCCGACCCGCGCTGCACCGTCAGTCAGGAGAAGCTCGACGAGATCTTTGATCCGTGGGACTTCCTCACCCGTATCGACACGGTCTTTGATCGTCTGGAGCAGCTGAGCTTCGAGTAGGTTCGGGCATAACGTTAGCTTTTTAGGGCGCTTTGCTGGTAATGTGTGTTGCCGGCAAAGCGCCTCGTTGCATTTAGGGAAAGACGGGGATAATAGTCGTCTCGAATAACATTCTGAGAGGGGATCGCATGATTTCGTTTGATTACAAGCCTCAGGGCGTGTGTGCTCGCAATATTCACCTTGATCTTTCCGATGACGGCAACAAGGTGATGGGCGTTGAGTTTACCGGCGGCTGCGACGGCAATCTCAAGGCTATCTCCAAGCTGGTCGAGGGCGCTCCTGCCGATCGCGTAATCGAGGTTCTCGCCGGTAATACCTGCGGTATGAAAAAGACCTCCTGCGCCGACCAGCTTACACGCGCTATCGAGGCCGCTCGCACCGAGATCGCCTAATGGGTATCGCCGATCACATCAAGAACGGAATATCGCGTCGCGGCTTTGTACTCGGTGGGGCTGCCGCGGGCGCTGCCACGGTGCTTGCCGGATGCTCGAAAAAAACGGGCACCAGCGATGATGCCGCCGGCGAGCCGCAGGTTATCAAGGATGATTCCAAAATCATCTCGATTACGGATGAGTACGAGGCAGTCGACATCGATCTTGAGCCGGCGGCGTCATGGACGCTGCCTCTGGGTACGCTGCTGTACTACTGCGACGGCGATTACGCCGCGGCGATGATGGCGCCCGCATCGGCACTGCACGCCAACACACTCGGTGTGCTCAACCTGGGCGATGGCTCGCTTACCACATTAATCGAGGATCCTATCGAGGGCACGGGATATGCATTCTACGATGTCCGTGCCGGCGACAGCGTATTCGCGTGGGTTGAGATGAACTTTGCCAATTCATCGTGGAAGCTCTACGGTCAAAATCTGTCGGGCGCTTCGCTCTCTGGCGACGTGGTTGAGCTCGATCGAGGTGGCAAGGACTATGATCCGCCGCTGTTTACGGCGTTCGGGTCATCAGTCATCTGGTATAAAATGCCCTCGGCAGGTGGCAATAAAACGAGTAGCGATTCGTTTTGCTATCGTCGCTCACTTGATGAATCCAAGGCCGAGACAATTTGGAAATCGACGGGCCGCTTTGCATCGGCCCCGCGCGCGAGCGACGGCATTTTGACCATCTCGCCGCGTGTCCGCAACGACGAGGGCGTCTACTACGGCATAACGGCAATCGATCTGACCGACGGCAACAACACCAAGCGTGCCCAGTTGGTCCTTCCTTCGTCAGTTTTGCCTTTCGAGGCCGTATATATGGGCGATACCTTCGTGTTTTCTATCGAGGCGGCCTATAGTGGCGTGGGCAGCCTGGGCAATATGGGCACGTATATCGGTAATGAAGGAGGGCCGTACCTCTTCCTGTCACGCGAGCCGCTCGCATGTGCGGCTGGCAAGAAGAATAAATACCTTGTTAAGGTACAGGCGTCGCATTTCCTGATCGACACCTCTGCCAAGACCTATGGCTCGCTGCTGTCGCCCGACCGCGCTTTGGAGTATGGCGATTATCCAGCTACGGCGGGAAAATCGGACTCATTCCTTACGTACGCCACGGTGCGCAACAGCCAGGGTATACCAGAGACGGTCACTGCACGCCTATTCTCTCTTTAAGCTTAGAGGGGTTAAAAAGGCGCCAACAGGGGAATAAACGCGTTGTAATTGTGAGTACCGCCCGCCGAGCTGCCGCGTCATAGCGGCATCTGGCGGGCTCAGGTGCGTTAAAATGGGCTTGTTCTTAGCTAATTGAGACAGGGGGGCCGTGTTATGGCTTCAGATGCAAAAAAGATTCTGCTGGTCGAGGATGAGAAGGCAATCCGTGACGCCGTCGCTGCCTATCTCGAGCGCGAAGGCTACTGGGTTGTGGGCGTCGGCGACGGCCAGTCCGCGATCGAGGAGTTCGAGAAGCATCAGTTCGACCTGGTCGTGCTCGACCTTATGCTCCCCAAGATCCCCGGCGAGCGCGTTTGCCGCACCATTCGCGATACCTCGGATGTCCCCATCATCATGCTGACGGCTAAGGGCGAGATCGAGGACCGTATTATCGGTCTTGAGCTCGGCGCCGACGACTATCTGATTAAGCCGTTCTCGCCGCGCGAGCTCGTCGCCCGCGTTCGCGCTCTGTTCCGCCGTGCCCATCAGGCCGACGAGCCCGCCGTCGAGGTACTCGACTTCGGCGATCTGGTCATCGATATCTCGGGCCACAAGATCTTGGTCGAGGGCAAGGAAGTCGATCTGACGGCTTCCGAGTTCAAGCTGCTCACCACACTTGCCCGTCATCCCGGCCGTGTGTATAACCGCATGGAGCTGGTCGAGAAAGTGCTCGGGTATGACTTTGAGGGCTATGAGCGCACCATCGATAGCCACGTGAAGAATCTTCGCGCCAAGCTGGGCGATGATCCCAAGAAGCCCAAGTGGCTCTACACCGTCCATGGTGTCGGCTATCGCTTCGAGGCTCCGGCCAAGACCGATAAGTCGGACGAGAAATAGGGAAATCACATATGACACCTGCGCGCTTTGAAATCGGACAAAAGCACAAGCAGGAGAGCGAGGCGGGTTCCAAGGCTAGTTGGAACACGCCTCGTTCCGATTCACGGCCAACGATGAGCTATCCCTCGCGCATGGCACTTGCTTTTGCTCTGACATCGCTCATGACGGTATTGGTGCTGGTGGGCGTTGTCTCTGTTGTGTGGGGCACGGTCTTTTCGGATTACACACGCTCCAATATCGTCGAAATCGCAAATTCCGCTGCCGAGAAGTTGGCGACCTCATATGAGGAAAACGGCTCTTGGACCGCGGGAGAACTGCGCACGGTCGCAACGTCGAGTTTGGTTTCCGACGATCTGGGCATGCAGGTCGTCAATAAAAAGGGTGTGATCGTTTATGACGATTCCTGGCCCTCGGCAAGCGCCACCGCCGATGTACGCGAAAACCAGGCTACGACCGACGACACGAGCGGCAAGAGGGCATCGCATAGCCCGGTCTCGTCTGCTCCAACCGACTCCGATAGCGTTGCTAACGTCGAGATTGTAACGTCTTCCGGCGAGCATGTCGGACAGGTAAAGCTGTGGGCCATCGGCTCCGACGCTCTGCTCACCAAGGCGGACTCTGCGTTTAGGGAGAAGACCTTTAACGCCATGGCCCTCGCCGCGGTTGTTGCAATCTGCATTTCGGTCGTTATCGGATCGCTCGTGTCGCGCATGCTCACCAAACCGATTCATCGCATCACCAGTACCGCAAAGCAAATCCGTGACGGCGACCTGTCGGCTCGCACGGGGCTGCGCGGTGATGACGAGATCGATCAGCTGGGTGAGACCTTCGATGAGATGGCCACCTCGCTCGAGAAGGATATGAAACACGAGAAGCGCCTGACCTCGGATGTCGCACACGAGCTGCGCACGCCGCTTATGGCGATGCTTGCGACGGTCGAGGCCATGCAGGACGGCGTGTATCCCACCGACGATGAGCATTTGGAGACCGTTGCTTCCGAGACGCGTCGCCTGGCTCGTCTGGTGCAGCAGATGCTCGACCTGTCGCGCATGGAAAACAGCACGGCTCCGCTCAACCTTGAGCCGGTGGACATGGTTCCTTTCGTGCGATCGATTGTGAACGGCCAGGAGCGTCTGTTTGCCGACCGCGATCTGCGCCTGCGTTTTGCGGACGAGACCCAGGGTCACGACGATGTCGTCGAAGCCGATCCCGACATGATCACGCAATGTGTTATCAACCTCATGAGCAACGCCATGCGCTACACCCCCGAGGGCGGTTGGGTCGTGGTGTCGGTGCTCAGTGACCGCAGGCACGTCAGCATTGCCGTTTCTGATACCGGCATCGGTATTGCCAAGGACGATCTGTCGCGCATTTTCGGGCGGTTTTGGCGCGCCGATGCCAGCCGCGCCCGCGAAGCTGGCGGCCTGGGCGTCGGCCTCGCCGTGACCAAGCAGATCGTCGAGCGTCACCATGGCTACATATCCGTGGAGTCGGAGCTTGGAAAGGGTACGACTTTTACAATTCATCTGCCCCGCGAGCACACGGCGGACGCGGCATCTACTACAATGGAGCACTAGCTTTTCGCTATTCGGTGAAGGAGGGGCCGCGTCCCTGCCGCTCCGAGTTTGCGAAAACATGCGGGAAAGAACCCGCATTTCTGTCGTATTTAGGTAAGGAGTGACTCACGTGACAACGATGGAGCGTCGTCCGGATTCCCGTGGCAAGGTTCGTGATATCTACGATGCCGGTGAAAACCTGCTGATGGTCGCCACCGACCGCATTTCTGCGTTCGACTTCATTCTTCCCGACGAGATTCCGTTTAAGGGAGAGGTGCTCAATCGCATCTCGGCATTCTGGTTCGATAAGTTTGCCGACATCGTCCCCAACCATCTCGTTTCCATCGACCCGGCGGATTTCCCCGAGGAGTTTGCTGAGTATCGTGACTACCTCGCTGGCCGCGCCATGCTGGTTAAGAAGGCCCAGACGATTCCTATCGAGTGCATCGTCCGCGGCTATCTGACCGGTTCGGGCAAGAAGACCTATGACGAGAACGGCACCGTCTGCGGCATTCAGCTGCCCGAGGGTCTGACCGAGGCCTCCAAGCTTCCCGAGCCGCTGTTCACGCCGTCCACGAAGGCCGAGATCGGCGACCACGACGAGAACATTTCGTTCGAGCGTTGCTGCGAGATCGTGGGTGAGGACATCGCCGCGCAGATTCGCGACCTTTCCCTCAAGATCTACAAGGCCGCTGCCGAGTACGCCGCGACCCGTGGCATCATCATTGCCGACACCAAGTTCGAGTTTGGTGTTATTGATGGCAAGGTCACGCTGATCGACGAGTGCCTCACGCCCGACTCCAGCCGTTTCTGGCCTGCTGCCAGCTACGAGGAGGGCAAGATCCAGCCTAGCTACGACAAGCAATTCGTCCGCAATTGGCTCAAGGCCAACTGGGATATGACGGGGGAGACCCCGCACCTGCCCGCCGAGGTCATCGATGGCACGTCCGAGCGCTATCGCGAGGCCTTCCAGATCATCACGGGCTCCCAGTTCACAAGCATGAAGGAGAACGCATAAGTGAGTACCCGTAGCGCCACGAACAAGCGCACGCAATCCCACGAAGTTACCGGGGTTGCGCGCAAGTCTGCCGCATCTGCTAAGCCCGCCCGCCAAGCAGCGAGCTCCGTTCGCGTCGTGCCGGCTTCGTCTAAGGCACGCCGCAAAGAGCTCGAGAAGGGCGAGAACCTCGAGGGCCTCTCTAAAGAGGAGAAGCGCGCCCGCAAGGCTAAGCAGCGCGCCAAGGAGGACCGCATCTATACGGTGTCGAATATCCTCCTCAAGCAGGACGAGGACTACACCAAGCGCCGTCGCATCTGGTGGATTGTGCTCGCCATTGGCATGGTACTCGTCGTGGCAATTTGGGCTTCGCTCTACTTCGCTCCCGGCGGCACGGTGTCCAGTCCCGTCCAGATGGTCGGCATTGTTTTGTCCTATGTCATCATCTTAGGTGACTTTATCTACGACTTCGCTCGTATTCGTCCCTTGCGCAACATGTACCGCGCGCAGGCCGAGGGCATGTCCGAGAACAAGCTCAACGCTCTTATCGAGCGCGCAGCTGCCGAGGAGGACAAGAAGGACTCCAAGAAGAAGTAGCGTTTGCATACATACTTATCGCTAAGATATAAGGCGCGTCGTTTTTGCGGCGCGCCTTTTTACTGTTCTATAGATAGATGGAGTGGCACATGATTCGAGCTGCCCTGACGGTCGAAGAAGCTCTGGAGGGCATGAAGGCCCTGGAGCCCAAGATTAAAAACTATGCGCGTCTGGTTGTCCGCAAGGGCGTAAACGTCAAGCCCGGCCAGGAGGTTGTCGTTCAGTCTCCGGTCGAGTGCGCGCCTTTTGCCCGCTTGGTGGTCGCGGAGGCTTATGTCGCCGGCGCTGGCCATGTGACGGTCATTTGGGCCGATGATGCCGTGACGAGGCTCACGTACGAGCATGTCGATAAAAGCTATTTTGAGCAGACGCCCGAGTGGAAGCGCCTGCAGCTTGATTCCTTGGCCCAGGACGGTGCCTGCTTTATCTTTATCGAGGGTGCGGATCCTGCGGCTCTCAAGGGTATCGATCCCGCCAAGCCGGCCGCGGCATCCAAGGCGAGGAACACGCAGTGCAAGGTCTTCCGCCGTGGACTGGACTACAACATCAACCCGTGGTGCATCGCCGGCGCGCCGGTCGTGGCTTGGGCGCGCGAGGTGTTCCCGGGAGACGCCGATGAGGTTGCAATCTATAAGCTGTGGAATGCGATTCTGCACACCGCTCGTGCCGATGGCCAGGACCCGGAGAGCGACTGGGAGCTTCATGACGCGGCGTTCGAAAAGAACTTGCGCTTCCTGAACGACAATCGTTTTGACCACCTGCATTACACCGCGGCAAATGGAACCGATCTGACGATTGGCATGACGAAGGGTCACGAGTGGGCCGGTGGCAAGGGCAGGACGCCCGATGGACATCCCTTCTTCCCCAACATCCCCACCGAGGAGGTCTTCACCTCGCCTGATCGTATGCGTGCCGACGGTATCGTGTATTCGGCTATGCCGCTCATTCACCACGGCAATAAAGTCGACGATTTTTGGATTAAGTTCGAGGGCGGCCGCGTGGTGGACTACGACGCCCGCGTGGGCAAGGCAACGCTCGCAAGTATCATCGATACTGACGAGGGCGCTGCTCACCTGGGAGAGGTCGCGCTCATTTCCAAGAACACGCCGATCCGCGAAAGTGGTGTTCTGTTCTACGATACGCTCTATGACGAGAACGCTAGCTGCCATCTCGCGCTAGGTGTCGGTTTCCCCGAATGCATCGAGGGTGGGTATGACATGTCCAAGGAGGAGCTCCTGGAGCATGGCGTTAACGTCTCGAGCACGCACGTCGATTTTATGATCGGCACGGACGACATCGATATTGCGGGCATTACGCCTGATGGACGTGAAGTTGTGATTTTCCAGAACGGCCAATGGAGTTGGGAATAGTCCCAGACCGTGGTACAATGCCACCCGCGGGCCGTTAGCTCAGCTGGCAGAGCAGGGGACTTTTAATCCCAAGGTCCAGGGTTCGAACCCCTGACGGCCCACCGTAGAAAAGAAAGCGATCGACTCCGGTTGGTCGCTTTTTTTGTTGTCAAGGCATGGGTTCGAACCCGAACTTCTCTATATATAAGAACGCTTGGCGAACAAAACCTGCCTTTTACCGACGGGAAACAAATAGCTGACGCTTTTGGAGTAAAGTTGCGCTCCAGAGATGACCGATGCCTTAACACCTATAAACCAGCTGGTCATCGCCAATATCAGAAGCTGCTGCTTCGAATACGGCCTCAGCGAAGCAACTGAGGGTTCTATTTATTTGTGAATAAAATATGGAGTGCGGGATTCCCGCCCGCGGGGCCCCTCCGGTCTGGCAATATATCTCCTTGCCGCGCGGCCCGGTCGGACCGGATCAGCCGCGGGGCGTGCACCTTGAGAACCGGATACTGCGAGGATGGACAC
>CABUSH010000035.1 GCA_902494195.1 uncultured Collinsella sp.
AGCCCGAGGGTCTCATCGGCCAGGCTGTCGGCGCCGAGAATTGCGTCAAGATGGCTTCCGATCATGGTAACGGTGGCTGCGAGATGGGCTACTACCTCGCCGACTGCTTCGGCCTGCGCCTGCTCAACCGCCGTGGCTGCTTCCCGCAGTTCGATAAGTTCATCGAGCAGACCAAGGACGTTTGGACCCACCTGGTCGACATCCGCAAGAGCTTCGAGCCGCGCGCCGAGGAGCTCGCCAAGAAGTACGCCCTGGCCCCCTACACCATGTTCATCGGCTCGGGCGCCCTGTGGGGCGAGACGATCCTGTTCTCGATGTGCATCCTCGAGGAGATGCAGTGGAAGCGCACCCGCTACATCACCTCGGCCGACTTCTTCCACGGCACCCTCGAGCTCGTGGAGCCCGGCGTCCCCGTGTTCCTGTTCATGGGCGAGGACGAGAACCGCAAGCTCGACGAGCGCGTCCGCGCCTTCCTCAACCGCGGCGTGACCGGCGACACCGACATCAACATCATCGACACCGCCGAGTTCGCGATCCCCGGCCTTGACGACGAGTTCCGCGTCATCGTGTCTCCGTGGATCCTCTCCTCGCTGATTACCGATCGCCTTGCCGCTTACTACGAGACGGTCACCAAGCACAACCTCAACTACCGTCGTTACTATCACCAGTTCGACTACTAATAGTTGACCACTCATTTAAGAAGCACCCTGCCCGGGCGCATGCGTCCGGGCATTTTTATGCCGAAATTCGCTAGGAAGGGGAATCGAATGAGGCAGTTTATCGTGGCGTCCCATGCTCATTTTGCGTCTGGAATCGTCGAGAGCATCGGCCTGCTTTCCGGCGAGCGCGAAAACGTCCATGCGCTCTCTATGTATGTCGACGGAAACGAGGACCTGACCAAGGAGGCCGCAGCGATTCTGGACGGCTTTGCCGCGGACGATGAGGTCGTCGTTTGCACCGACCTCTTTGGCGGCAGTGTCAACAACGAGTTCACCAAGATCGTCCAGACGCGTCCCAACACGCATCTGGTGACCAATATGAACCTGCCGCTCCTTATTCAGCTGCTGTTCGTGCCCGAATCCACCCCGATCGATGAGGCCATTCGCCAGATCGTCGAGGCGGACGACACCAAGGTCAAGTACGTCAACGACCTGCTGGGGCAGGCCGAGCTCGATGAGTTTTAACCACTAGGGAGCACATCATGATTCAGATGATTCGTGTAGATTATCGACTGCTTCACGGCCAGGTTGCCGTTAGCTGGACCTCGGCTCTGGGTGCCGATTGCATCCTGTTGGTGAGCGACACGGTCCTCAATGACAAGCTTCGTCTACAGGCCCTGTCCCTTGCAAAGCCTGAGGGCTGCAAGGTCGTCGTTAAAAACACCGAGGACGCCGTCAAGGCGCTCCAGAGCGGAGTGACCGATAAGTACAAGCTCTTCGTGGTTTGCGAGACGATCCAGCAGGCCGGTGCCGTCGCCAAGGCGATGGGAGTCAAGAAGATCAACCTCGGCAACGTTGCCTTTAGCGAGAATGCCCGCCAGGTCTCGACGAGTGTGTTCCTTACGCCCGAAAACGAGGCATACGTGAAGGAGCTGCTCGGCGAGGGCTATGAACTGTTCATTCAGATGATTCCGGCAGATGCGAAGACTGACGCCGCGAAGGTCATCGGTTAGGGGCTGTCATGGTTATCAAGACAATCCTGATTTTCCTGATTGCCCTTTTGGGCTATTCCGAGTGGCTGACGGGCACGAGCTACCTCCAGCGCCCGATCGTGCTCGGACCTCTGGTTGGCCTTGTCATGGGCGACATGGTGACTGGCACGATCATGGGCGCCACGATGGAGCTTGCCATGGTCGGCGCCATCTCGGTCGGTGCGTATAACCCGCCCGATACGATTTCCGGAACCATTCTGGGTGTGTCGCTTGCCATGCAGGCCGGCGCGGACGCTTCGGCGGCCCTGACCCTGGGTATTCCCATCGCAACGATCGTCCTGGCGCTCGATACCGCCCTGGGCCAGCCGGTGATGCTGCTGCTGGTGCACCGTATCGACAAAAACGTCGAGGACGGAGACACCAAGGCCATCACGCGCAACATGCTCATCGCCGGCTACGCGCAGAGCTGGTGCGGCCTGCTGATTATTCCCCTGGCATTCTTCTTTGGCGCCGATGCTGTTGCCAGCCTGCTCAACATCATCCCCGATTTCGTTCAGACCGGTATGGATGTCGCCGCCGCCTTCTTGCCCGCACTCGGTTTTGCAATGCTGGCTCAGATGATTATGAACAAAACGGTGGCGCCGTTCTTCTTCGCTGGCTTCTTCCTCGTCGCCTACTTTGGCATTAGCACGACGGGCGTGGCGATCTTTGCCGCGATCATCGTCGTCGCGATGACGGTTTTGGGTGACAAGAAAAAGGCGGAGCAGCCCGCAGTGGCAACCGAGGATCCTGCGATTGGGAGTGGGTTCGATGAGTTTTAAGTTTGAGTCTTCTTACGACGGGCTGATTTCCCGCGCAGACCTTAAGAAGCTGTTCTGGCGCTCGATTCCCTATGAGCATTCCTGGAACTACGAGCGTATGGGCCATATCGGCTTTATGTGGGCCCTTATGCCGATCCTTCGCAAGTTGTATCCGCAGGATGCGGACTTTAAGGCCGCCCTCAAGCGCCATATGGAGCTCTATAACGTCACGCCGTACATCTCGACGCTCCCCATGTCCATCGCCGCTGCAATGGAGGAGGTCAACGCTACTGACGATAGCTTTGACACGAGCGCGATCTCTAATGTCAAGCTTGCTTTGATGGGGCCGCTGTCCGGCGTGGGCGATGCCTTCTACTGGGGCACGCTGCGAATTTTGGCAACGGGTGTCGGCACGTCGCTGGCGCTACAGGGCTCTATTCTTGGCCCGATTTTGTTCCTGCTCGTGTTCAATGTCCCTCACTACATCATCCGTTACCTGCTGACGTTTGTGGGGTATCGCTTTGGCTCGGACATGATCAGCAAGGTCCAGGAATCGGGCATTATGGACACGATCGTCAAGATGGCCTCTATCATGGGCGCCATGGTGATCGGCGCTATGACCATGGAGATGGTCACCGTGGACATTCCGCTCATGGTCGGTGCGGGCGATGGTGCTCAGACGCTGGCCGAGCTGCTCAACGGAATCTTCCCGGGCTTTGTCACGATGGGGCTGTTTGGAATCGTCTATCTCATGCTCAAGAAGAAGATGAATCCGCTGGTCATCATGCTCGTGATCCTGCTCGTGAGTATCGCCGGCGCGTTCTTTGGAGTGCTTGGTGTTCAGTAGGGCATCCGTCATAATGAGAATAATGTAAGAGGGGGCGTCGCGCACACTGTGCTGCGGCGCCCTTTTGCCGAAAGGTGGACAAGATGGAGTATCCGCAGCTTGCCGTCATGAATATCAGCCATCGTTATTTTGACCTTGAGGAATTCTTTTCTTCGGCAGCGGCCTCGGGCTACACGTGTTGCGAGCTTTGGACCGGGGCGATGCATCTGTATGTCGATTGCCATGGATACGATTCGCTCGAGCAGGTGCGGGAGCTGTCGCAGCGGTATGGGGTTCGGATTGTGGGGCTTTGTCCCGAACAGAACAACCCCAAGCCGTGGAATATCGCGGCGCGCGGGAATGAGGCGCGCGCCCGCACACTCGCGTACTTTAAGAACGTTGTGGATATCGCGGCGGAACTTGGAGCCGAGCAGGTCATGGTCTCGAGCGGCTGGGCATTTTTGAACGAGCCGATCGAGGACGCGTGGGGTCGCAGCGCCTCGATGCTGCGTGCGATTGCCGAACATGCGGGAGAGCGCGGCGTGCGACTGGTGCTCGAGGCCCTACAGCCGGTTGAGTCGATGATCGTGAACTCGGCGGCCGACACGAAGCGCATGATCGAGGCAGTTGATCATCCGGCACTTAAGGCGTGTCTGGATTTGGGCGCTATGGCGGTGGCAGGGGATACCATCGACGATTATTTCGATCTGCTTGGCGATGATGTCGCCCACGTGCATTTTGTCGATGTTGCGGCAGATGGCACGACGCATCTTGCCTGGGGTGACGGCGACCGCGATATGCGCGCCGACCTGGATAGGCTGGTGGCGCGCGGCTATCGCGGGGTTGTTTCGGCCGAGACCTATGACGGGCGCTATTTCGCCGACCCCGCAGCTGCCGATGCGCAGGTAATGGCAGAGTATCGTCGTGCGATTGGCGCCTAGGCGGGTTTGGGTTGCGGCGATCTGCCCTATGTTTCCAAATGAATACGGCGTGGGCGGCTGCGATGGATTTTCCCCGCAAACACTCTAGTATGCTAAAGTACCCAGAAGACCGGCGGAGCTATGCCGGTCTTCTGTTCTATATGAAACACAGCATGAGGAGGCTCACCAGATGACGGCCACACCGTGGGGATTCCGGGACATATTGCCCGAGGAGGCTCAGGCGCGCGAGGAGATTGCGCTGACGGTGAAGGGCTGCTTTAGGGAGCATCATTACCTGCCGGTCGAGACGCCGCTGCTCGAGGACAAGGGTTCGCTCGAGGAAGGCGGCCGCATCGCGGACACGCCGTTCAAGCTTTTTGATGACGACGGTCGCCTGCTGGTGGTCCGTCCCGACAACACACTGCCGATCGTTCGCCTGGTTTCGACTCGCATGCGCGCGGCCGATCTGCCGCTGCGCCTGCGCTATGAGGCGCCGGTGGTCCGCGAGTGTCAGCGCAATGCCGGTGGCTCGCGTCAGTTTACGCAGCTGGGCTTTGAGCTTATCGGTGCGGGCGATACCACGGGCGATGTCGAGATCGTCTCGCTGGTGGCCGAGGCCGTGCGCAAGCTGGCACTGCCCGATGCGCGCATTATCGCAGGTAGCGTGCGTCCGTTTAAGGAGCTGCTCGCGGCCTGTGGGGATCGCGAACTGGCTGCCGAGGCATTGCGTTGCGTGCACGCCAACGACTTTGTGGGCCTCGATGCCCGTGTGGCGGCAAGCGCCGAGCCCGAGGCCGTCAAGGCTGCCATTAGCGAGCTGCCGCGCTTGCACGGCGGCGCCGAGGTACTCGACCGCGTCGACGCGCTGCTGACGGCGGCGGGCATTGTCGCGCCGCTCACGCGCGAGCTGCGCGCCCTGGTCGAGGGCCTGGCTCCCGAGGACGCCCAGGTGCTGTCCTTCGACTTCTCCATCATGAACTCGTTTGATTACTACACGGGCCTGGTCTTTAAGGCCTATGCCGGCGGCCTGCCCGATCCGGTCGGTTCGGGCGGACGCTACGACTCCATCTTTACCGGCGCATTTGGCGACGGCATCGAGGTGCCGGCGGCGGGCTTCGCCTTTTCGCTCGAGCGTCTGGAGGCCGCGCGCACCTCGGCCGAGGACGCTGCTTCCGATGGTGACCATGCCGTGGGCCGCGGCACCGAGGATCCGCTGCGCATTGCCGTGCCCAAGGGCTCGCTCAAGGCCGACACGCTCGACGTGCTCGAGGCCGCGGGCTTGGATGTCTCGGAGCTGCGCGATCCCGGTCGTCACCTCATCGTGCGCGGCCGCGACACACACGCTGGTGAGGGCACGGTCGGCGATATCGAGTTTGTCATTGTGCGCCCCAGCGATGCGCCCGCCTTTGTGGGCTGCGGTGGTGCCGATTGCGGCATCTGCGGCTGGGATTCGCTTATCGAGGCCGACCTTAACCTGCTGCAGCTGGTCGATCTGGGCTACGGCCTGTGCACGTTTATCGAGGCGGAGCCCGCATGGCGCGCTGGCCAGGCCGAGCGCAACTATGCCCGCCGCGGTTCTCTTCGCGTGGCCACCAAGTACCCGCGCATCGCGAGCGCTTGGTATGCCGAGCGTGGCGTGAATGCCGACATCGTTTCGCTGCACGGCAATATTGAGTTGGGCCCCATCGTTGGCATGACCGACCGCATCGTGGACATTACCGCCACGGGTGCCACGCTGCGCGACAACGACCTGGTCATCACCGGCCGCATCATGGACTGCACGGCCCGCTTCTTTGTCAATCCGGGTGCCGCTCGCTTGGATCCGCGCGTGCGCAATCTGGCAGATCGCTTGGCGGCGGCCGTGAAGGACAAGCATTTTGAGCCCGTCGCGGGCTCGGCACAATAGCGTGAGCACGCACGGGCGACCCAACGTACGGGCTGCGGGTCGACTGGCGCCGCCGCCCGGCCTCTCGTTTTTCGAACATAGCCTCGACCGATAGGGGATACCGAAATGAAGACCATCAAGCTTGCTCCCGGTGAGCGCCTCGTTACCAACCAGCTCAACCGCAAGGGCGTGCTGCCGCAGAACATCGTCGACGCTGCCCGCGATATCGTGGCCAACGTGCGCGCCAAC
Organism: uncultured Collinsella sp.; assembly: GCA_902494195.1. GTDB lineage: Bacteria > Actinomycetota > Coriobacteriia > Coriobacteriales > Coriobacteriaceae > Collinsella. Next base: position 6,332 of record CABUSH010000035.1, read on the forward strand.
GGCGATGCCGCGGTGCGCGATTACTGCCAGCGTTTTGACGGTGTTGAGCTGCAGAGCTTCCGTCTGCCGCAAGAGCAGGTCGATGCCGCGCTCGAAGGCCTCGATCCCGCCTTTGTCGCGGCGCTCGAAAAGGCTGCACGCCAGATTCGCGAGTTCCACCAGCGCGAGGTCGAACAGAGCTGGTTTACTACGCGCCCGGACGGCACGATGCTCGGCGTTAAGGTGACCCCGCTCGCGGCGGCCGGCATCTATGTGCCGGGCGGTCGCGCGCAGTATCCCTCCACCGTGCTTATGAACGCTATTCCCGCCAAGGTGGCCGGCGTCAAACGCGTGGTCATGGTGACCCCGCCGCAAAAGGACGGCCTGATCAGCCCCTACACGCTCGCCGCGGCAAAGCTCGGCGGCGTGGACGAGATCTATATGGTGGGCGGCGCCCAGGCCGTGGCCGCACTGGCGTACGGTACCGAGACCATTCCGCGCGTCGACAAGATTACCGGCCCGGGCAACGCCTTTGTCGCCGCTGCCAAACAGATTGTCTCGGGTGACGTGGGTATCGATATGGTCGCTGGCCCCTCCGAGGTCTGCGTGCTGGCCGACGCCACGGCCAAGCCCATGGTGGTCGCGGCCGACCTGATGGCCCAGGCCGAGCACGATCCGCTGGCGGCCTGCTATCTGGTGACCTGCGACGAGCAGTTTGCGCGCGAGGTCGAGGCGGGTATCGACATTCTGGTAGCGCAGTCGCCACGCGCCGAAATTACGCGTGCTTCGCTTGACAATGAAGGTACCATCGTGGTGGCCGCCGACATGGCTGCCGCCGTCGAGGCCGTGAACACCGTGGCGCCCGAGCACCTTGAGCTGCACTGCAAGGACGCGATGGGCCTGCTCGGCGGCATTCGCAACGCCGGCGCCATCTTTGTGGGCGCTTGGAGCTCCGAGCCGCTCGGCGATTATGTTGCCGGCCCCAACCACACGCTGCCGACCGGCGGCACGGCCATGTTCTCCAACCCGCTTTCGGTCGAAGAGTTCGTTAAGCGCTCGAGCGTCATTTGCTATACGCCCAAGGGCCTGCTCTCCGACGCTCCCGCTACGCAGCGCCTGGCCGAGGCCGAGGGCCTGTGGGCACACGCGCTTTCTGCCGCACTGCGCCGCCGCGTGTTGGAGCAGGGCGAGGATGCCGTGAGCGCCGAGTCGCTCGCCGCGGCCGACCTGACCAAGGTTGCCTGGCCGGGCGACGCCGTGGCGACGGTTGCCGAGGGCGTTGACCCGGCGGCTGTGAGCGCGGATGGCGTTGGCCCGACCGGCGAGGAGGCCTAATATGGCCGAGCTGACGCCCCGTATGAAGGAGCTCGTCCAGCCCTACTTGGCCGGCATTGAGCCCTACGATCCCAACTTTACGCCCACACGCATCAACCTTTCGGCCAACGAAAACACCTATCCCGTGCCGGCTGGCGTGCGCGAGGCGGTCGACGCCGCCCTGGCTGCCACGCCGCTCAACCGCTATCCCGATCCCATGTCCAACGTGCTGCGCGACGAGCTTGCTGCCTGGCATGGTGTGGCGCGCGAGAATGTCTGCGTGGGTAGCGGCGGTGACGAGCTGCTCTATAACTACCTGCTGGCGTTTGGCGGCGCGGGACGGACCCTGCTCAACTGCCCGCCGTGCTTTAGCGAGTACGCGTTCTTTGCGTCGCTCTGCCAGACCGAAGTGCGCGACGTGTGGCGCGACCCCGCGACCTTTGAGCTCGACCAGGCAGCCGTGCTTGCGGCGGCGCCCGAGTGCAACCTGGCAATCGTGACCTCGCCCAATAACCCCACGGGTGACGTGGCTCCGCTCGACTTTGTCGCGGCGCTGTGCGATGCGTGCCCCGGCATGGTAATGGTCGACGAGGCCTACGTTGAGTTTGTCGACGATTCGTTTGGCGCGGCCACCACGGCGCAGGGGCTTATCGCCGAGCATCCCAACCTGGTGATTTTACATACGTTGTCCAAAGCGTTTGGCGCCGCCGGTACGCGTCTGGGTTACGTGATCGCGGCGCCCGAGGTCATCGACGTGTTCGCGGCGATTCGCCAGATCTATTCGGTCAATGTGCTGAGCCAGGCGGCGGCGCTTGCCTGCGTGCGTGCCCGCGATGCGTACGCGCCCGTGGTGGCACAGGTCGCATCCGAGCGCGAGCGCGAGCTGTGCGCCCTGCGCGCGATGGTTGCCGAGGGCCTGCCCGTGGAGGCATGGCCGAGTGCGGCGAACTTTGTGCTCGTGCGTACGCCGCATGCCACGCGCGTGCGCGAGCGCCTACGCGACGAGTATTCGATTTTGGTGCGCGACTTTAGCTACGCGCCGGGGCTCGCGGACTGTCTGCGCATCACCGTGGGCACGCCGCAGGAAAACGACGAGGTGCTGGCTGCGTTTGCCGCGCTGGTGAAGGAGGAGATGTAGATGGACCGCTATGCCGAGGTGACCCGCAAGACGGGAGAGACCGACATTGTCGTCAAGCTCGACCTGGACGGAACCGGTGCGTGCGATATCTCGACCGGCGTACCGTTTTTCGACCACATGCTCAACGCCTTTGGCCGCCATGGCCTGTTCGATTTGACGGTACATGCGGTAGGCGACGTTGAGGTCGACGCGCATCACACCGTCGAGGACACGGGCATTGTGTTGGGCGAGGCGTTTTGCCGGGCGCTGGGCGACAAAGCGGGTATTACGCGCTTTGCCGATGCGGCGATCGCCATGGACGAGACGCTCGTGATGGCCGCCGTGGACATTTCGGGTCGTGGCCAGGCCTACTGCGAGCTGCCCGTGCCGACCGAGCGCGTGGGCAGCTTCGATACCGAGCTGGCCGTCGAGTTCTTCTATGCCTTCGCGCGTGACGCCAAGCTCACGCTGCACGTGCGCGAGCTGGCGGGCGGCAACTCGCACCACATTATCGAAGCCGCCTTTAAGGCCGTGGGCCGCACGATGCGCCGCGCCTGCGAGCTCGATCCCCGCGTGCAGGGCATCCCCAGCACCAAGGGCTCGCTGTAACCTGCCAAAAAGGGACAGGTTTATTTTGGCAGGTTTTATCTGCGGGAATGCTGTCTCATGCGGTGGGTGAACGTTTAACCGACCAAAATAAACCTGTCCCTATTTGGCAGGTTTTGAATGGGAAAAGGGAGGGTCGCGTGGGCGAACCGAAGATCGTGGTGGTCGACTACCACAAGGGCAACTTGTCGAGCGTCGTGCGCGGGCTTGCACGCGCCGGCGCCGCCGCCTGCACGTCGGACGATCCGGAGCAGATCCGCAACGCCGACGGCCTGGTCATCCCGGGCGTGGGCGCGTTCTATGACGCAATCGCCTTTATGCGCCAGAGCGGCGAGGCGGACGCGGTGCTCGACGCCGTCGCCGCTGGAACTCCGCTGCTCGGCATCTGCCTGGGCCTTCAGTTATTTTTTGAGCGCGGCAACGAGGGCGTGCCGGCGGACGGAAACGCTCCCGAGCAGGCTGGCGGTCCCTGGGCCGATGGCCTGGGTATTATGCGCGGCTCGTGCACGCGCCTGGAGTCGAGCCGCCTGAAGGTGCCGCACGTGGGCTGGGACCAGGTGCACATGACGCCCGCCGGTGCGGCCGATCCGCTGCTTGCCGGTTTTGCCGAGGGTGCCAACATGTATTTCACCCACAGCTATGCGGTGGCCGACGACGCCGATGCCGCCGATGTGCTGGCACGCACGCACTATACACGGAGCTTCCCGTGCATCGTGCGCCATGGCAACGTGTGGGGCTGCCAGTTCCATCCCGAGAAATCCTCCGCGCTGGGTCAGCGCATCCTTAAGAACTTCGTCACCATCGTCGAGGAGGTTGGCCGATGATTCTGTTTCCCGCAATCGATCTGATCGGCGGCAAGGTTGTGCGCCTGGAGCGCGGCGACCGCAGCCGCTGCAAGGTATATTCCGACGACCCCGTGGCCGTCGCCCGCTCGTTTGCCGATCAGGGCGCAAGCTGGGTGCATGTCGTCGACCTGTCCGCTGCCTTTGGCGAGGACGAGGACACATGCGCTGCCAATTCGGCGGCGATTAAGGCCATCTGCGGCGTCGACGGTCTGTCCGTGGACGTGGGCGGCGGCGTTCGCTCACTCGCACGCATCGATGAGCTGGCAGGCTATGGTGCTCGCCGCATTGCGCTGGGCACCGTGCTCGTGACCGAGCCGGGTTTTGCTGAGGTGGCGGCTCGCGGCTTTGGCGAGCTGCTGGTGGCAGATATCGCCGCGCGCGACGGCCAGGTTAAGGTGAACGGCTGGCGCGACGGCGCGGGTATGGCGCTCGACGATGCCGTGGCACAGCTTTCCGAGCTGGGCTTTAAGCACCTGGTGTATACCGACATCGCGCGTGATGGCATGCAGACGGGCATCGATGTGGCAGCGTATCGTCATGTGGCCGAGGTCGCGGGCTTTCCCGTCGTGGCTTCGGGCGGCATCTCGACGCTCGACGACATCCGCGCGCTGGCCGCGGTGGGTGAGGGCGCGATTGAAGGCGCCATTACCGGTCGTGCGCTCTATGAGGGCAACTTTACGCTGGCCCAGGCGCTGGCCGCCGCCCGAGGGGAGGAGTAGCCCATGCTTACCAAGCGCGTAATTCCCTGCCTGGACGTCAAGGACGGCCGTGTGGTCAAGGGCGTCAACTTTGTGAGCTTGCGCGATGCCGGCGATCCGGTGGAGCTGGCCCGCGCCTACGACCGCGAGGGTGCGGACGAGGTCGTATTTTTGGACATTACCGCGACGAGCGATAACCGTGCGACGACTGTCGAGATGGCGGCGCATGCGGCCGAGGAGCTGGCCATTCCCTATACCGTGGGCGGCGGCTTTCGCGACCTGGCGGGCATGCGCACCATGGTTGCCGCCGGTGCCGACAAGGTGTCGCTCAACTCGGCGGCTGTGCGCGATCCGTCGCTGATCAGCCAGGCTGCCGCGGCGTTTGGCAGCCAGGCCGTGGTTGTGGCGATCGATGCCAAGCGCGTGGGGCTGCCCGGGGAGCCGGGCGCCGATAAGTGGGAGGTCTTTACGGCGGGCGGCCGCAACGCTACGGGTATCGATGCGGTGGCGTGGGCCGAGGAGGCGGCTCGCCGCGGCGCCGGCGAGATCCTGCTGACCAGCATGGATCGCGACGGCACCAAGGCTGGCTTTGACCTGGCGCTCACCCGCGCCGTGGCCCGCGCGGTGCCGATTCCCGTCATCGCGAGCGGTGGTGTGGGTACGCTCGAACATTTTGCCGAGGGTGTGATTGAGGGCGAGGCCGATGCCGTGCTGGCGGCGAGCGTCTTTCACTTTGGAACCTTCAGCATTCGCGAAGTCAAAGAGTATATGGCCTCGCAGGGCATTCCTGTGAGATTGGACTTCTAATGCTGCGGCTTGCCCATGCATCCGACCTTCCGGCTCCAACCCTCCTCGCGTACTTAAGTACGCGTCGTCGGGCTTGTCGCTCGGAATCTCGGACACCTGGACAACCCTCGCCGACCGGCGATGTATGAATTTGGGGAGAGAAATGGAAGAGATAACCGATCCTTCAAAGCTTGCATATGACGCCCGCGGGCTGATTCCTTGCGTGGTTCAGCAATATGACACCGGCGAGGTGCTTATGGTTGCTTGGATGAACGAGGAGTCGGTGGGGCTGACGCTCAAGACCGGCACCACGTGGTTTTGGAGCCGCAGCCGCCAGGAGCTCTGGAACAAGGGCGCGACGAGCGGCAACATGCAGGAGGTCAAGGAGCTCTGGGCCGATTGCGATAGCGATACGCTGCTGGTCAAGGTCGACTCGCCGGGTCCGGCCTGCCATACCGGCAACCGTACCTGCTTCTTTAAGCGCGTGGAAGGGGGAGTGCGATGAAAGTCGTGACGCCGTTCGAGGTCGCCGACTGCAACACCGAGCTCCTCCGCGCGGGCGTGCCATGCCACGTGCACCTGACTGATGCCTGCGGGGCGCAGTCGCTTTGGCTCGAGGCCGAGAAGGAAAGGCTCGATGAGGCCCATGCCGTCATCGGCGAGTTCTTTGAGAAAAAGGGCGCAAAGCCTCGGTTCGATGAGACCGGTACCTACTTTACGCTGCAGTAACGAGAGGAAATAACCATGGGAGTCAGAACAGCTAACGTGCAGCCGGGAAATATCGGTGAGACACTGACGGGGCTGGCCGAGGTGATTCATGGCCGTCGCGAAGCGTCGCCGCAGGAGAGCTATACCGCGCGTCTGCTGACCGACGTCGAGGACGAGCTGCTCAAGAAGCTTGCCGAGGAGGCGAGCGAGGTCATCATGGCCTGCAAGGATAACGACCACGACCACATCCGCTACGAGGCCGGCGACCTGGTCTACCACCTGCTCGTGACGCTTGAGCGCTACGGCATCACCCTCGACGAGCTTGCCGGCGAACTCAACGCCCGCCGCCACTAGTCATTTAAGAACGTCCATTACAGTCGAAATTGTCAGCCCGGGACCGTCTCGGGCTACGATTGAGGCGCGCCCAGAACGGGCCGCCGACCGGGCGCCCGCGCACGGCCGAACGTCCCTGCCCC
>CABUSH010000036.1 GCA_902494195.1 uncultured Collinsella sp.
GCGCGCAGCTTGGCGGCGATGGGCTCGGATGCCAGCAGGAACACGAGCATGACCACGGAGCACGCCAGGCACACAATCCAGGCGCTCGCAAAGGAGCCCGCGGCATCGAACAGCACGCCGCCGCCGCGTTTTGTTTTTGTGCCGTATAATGACCACTACCTATGACGCGATACAAAAGAAAGGTGTTTGCCCATGCAGGCACAGAAGGCGGAGGGAACCCGCGACCTTATCGGCGCCGAGATGCGCGCCTGGCAAAAGATGCAGCAGATCGCTGCCGGCGTGTTCGAGCCGTTTGGCTTTAAGCCCATCGAGACGCCCGCCATCGAGCAGGTGGACGTGTTTGTCCACGGTATCGGCCAGTCGACCGACGTCGTGCGCAAGGAGATGTTCCGCGTGTTTAGCGGCGCCAACCTGGAGCGCGTCTTTACCGAGGGTACCGACACCAAGCTCAAGCCCAAGCAGCGCCTGGCCCTTCGTCCCGAGGGCACAGCCGGTGTGGTGCGCGCCGTCGTGGAGAACAACCTGGTGCCCCAGGGCTCCACGCCGTTTAAGGCCTATTACGCCGAGGCCATGTTCCGCGGCGAGCGTCCTCAGAAGGGTCGCCTGCGCCAGTTCCACCAGGTGGGCATCGAGTGGCTCGGCGCTCCCGATCCGGCTGCCGACGCCGAGTGCATCATCATGCTCATGGAGTTCTACAAGCGCCTGGGCTTCGATCTTTCCAAGCTCCGTCTGCTTATTAACTCAATGGGCGATGCCCAGTGCCGTCCGGCCTATCGCGAGCAGGTTAAGCAGTTCATTCTCGACCACGCCGACGAGATGTGCGACGAGTGCCGCGAGCGCGCCGAGCTCAACCCGCTGCGCGCCTTCGACTGCAAGAACGACCATTGCCGCGAGATCATGGCCGACGCACCGCTGATGGGCGACAACCTGTGCGACGAGTGCCGCGAGCACTACGAGCAGGTCAAGCGCTATTTGGATGCGGCGGGTATCGAGTATGTCGAGGATCCCACCTTGGTGCGTGGCCTGGACTACTACACCCGTACTGTCTTTGAGGTCGAGGCTCCCGGCGCCGGTGTCGGCTCCATCGGTGGCGGCGGTCGCTATGACGGCTTGGTCGAGCTCGAGGGCGGCAAGCCCACGGCGGGCGTCGGCTTTGCCGTCGGCTTTGAGCGCGCCCTGCTGGCCCTGCAGGCCTTTGGCAGCGACCTGGGTGCCGAGGAGGTCCCGTGCGTCTACGTTGCCAACGCCGGCAAGGAGCTGCGTCAGAACGTCTTTACCATTACGCAGCAGCTTCGCGCTGCAGGGATTGTGACCGAGGCCGACTATCAGGGCCGTTCGCTCAAGGCCCAGTTTAAGCAGGCCGACAAGGTGGGTGCCAAGCTCATTTTGGTCTTGGGCGGCGACGAGCTTGCCGCCGGCAAGGTCAAGGTGCGCGATATGCAGAGCCACGACGAGGTACTGGTCGATTTGGCCAACGTGGTCGAGGCGGTTCGCGAGCGCCTGTAGCGCATGTTTTTTGAGCTGCGGGCCTGCTAACGTGCCCTGCTCATGGAGAGCGATTGTTACGGGGGTGTTTCGCATTTATGCGGAATGCCCCCGTTTGTATATGCCGTCCACCGAGAAATACGACCATTTGGGGCAAAAAGCCTTGCAATGCAGAAAATACTTTTGTGTGGTAAAGCGCAATCAGCTTCGAAAGTTTTTGCCGAGTGCCTATAATAAATACCGCATCTTACGTGCATAGAAGGAGGAATGGGAGGAAACGTGGCTGAGAACCTAAGCAACCAGTCTGTACCCGAAGCCGCGGCGCGTGTCGCTGCCGTGGTCAACCGCCTCGTTAACCGAATCGGCTCGAATGCCGAGTCCAGGGAGCGTCTCGCCGAGATCGAGATTCCCGAGGAGCTGCGCGATAATCTGGCGCTGTTCCTGCGCCTGGAGCGCCGTGTGCTTAGCGAGTATGATCCCGAGATCGCGGACCTGTTCGACAAGATTTTGACAGCCGAGATTGTGGCCAACGCCGGAAACCCCGGCACCCGCGCTGCCGACGAGTCCGTCGACGAGCAGGGCGTGCCCACTGCCGACGAGCCCACCGCCGTGGCGTTTCGTGAAGTCGTTGATCTGATCGACAGCCTGCCGCTCGATAAGCAGCAGGTTATCGTCCGCGCCTTTACGAGCTTCTTCCATCTGGCTAACCTGTCGGAGGAGAACTACCGTGTCGCGCAGCTGCGTGAGCGCGAGGCCGGCGCATCGACCGATACCGAGGTCGATCCCGCCAACGAACTCACCGTCGCCTATCACCAGTTGGTAAACGAGATGGGTGTCGAGGGTGCCAACGAGCTGCTCGGCAAGCTTGAGTTCCACCCTGTCTTTACCGCACATCCCACCGAGGCCCGTCGCAAGGCCGTCGAGGGCAAGATTCGCCGTATCTCCAACCTGCTGGAGGAGCGTCCGCGTCTGGGCGGCTCCGACCTGGTGGAGAACGAGCGCCATATGCTGCAGGAGATTGACGCCCTGGTACGCACGAGCCCCATCGCGTTGAAGAAGCCCACGCCGGTCGAGGAAGCCGATACCATCATCGACATCTTCGATAACACGCTGTTTGATGTTATCCCCGTCATCTATCGTCGTTTTGACGACTGGGTGCTGGGGGATAAGGCCGGTACCGTGCCGCCGCTGTGCCCGGCGTTCTTCCATCCCGGCAGCTGGATCGGTTCCGACCGCGACGGCAACCCCAACGTCACCGCCAAGGTGAGCCGCGAGGTCGCCGCCAAGTACTTTACGCACATGGTGCTCAAGCTCGAGGACAAGTGCCGCCGCATCGGCCGCAACCTGACGCTCGAGGCCACCTACAGCAAGCCGTCTGCCGAGCTCATTAACCTGTGGAACCATCAGGTCGAGATGAGCACCCAGTACACTGCACGTGCCGAGCTGATCTCCGAGCACGAGCCGCATCGCGCCGTCATGCTCGTCATGGCCGACCGTCTGAACGCCACCGTGCGTCGCATCACCGACACCATGTACCACAGCGCCGATGAGTTCCTGGATGACCTGCGTGTCGTTCAGCGCTCCCTGGCCGCTTGCGGTGCCGTCCGTGCTGCCTACGGCCCGGTCCAGACCATCATCTGGCAGGTCGAGTCCTTCGGCTTCCATATGGTCGAGATGGAGTTCCGTCAGCACTCCGTGGTGCATGCCCGCGCCCTCAAGGATATCCACGAGAACGGTATCCATGGCGACCTGCAGCCTATGACGCGCGAGGTCATCGATACCTTCCGCGCTATCGGCTCCATCCAAAAGCGCTACGGCAAGAAGATGGCGCACCGCTACATCATCTCGTTCACCAAGAGCGCCCAGCATGTGGCCGACGTCTTTGAGCTGGCACACCTGTCCTTTGCACACGAGGAGGATGTCCCCGAGCTCGACGTGATCCCGCTGTTCGAGCAGCTCGAGGACCTCGAGGGCTGCGTCGACGTGCTCGACCAGATGCTTACGCTGCCTGTGGTGCAAAAGCGCCTTGCCCAGACCAACCGCCGCATGGAGGTCATGCTGGGCTATTCCGACTCCTCCAAGGATGCCGGTCCTACCACGGCCATGCTCGCGCTGCACTCCGCGCAGGAGCGCATCGCCAAGTGGGCCGAGAAGAACGATATCGACCTGGTGCTCATGCACGGTCGCGGCGGTGCCGTGGGCCGTGGCGGCGGCCCGGCCAACAAGGCCGTGCTGGCGCAGCCCAAGGGTTCGGTCAACTGCTTCTTTAAGCTTACCGAGCAGGGCGAGGTCATCTTTGCCCGTTACGGCAACCGCACGCTGGCTCAGCGCCATGTTGAGTCCGTTGCCGCTGCAACGCTTTTGCAGTCTGCCCCGAGTGTCGAGAAGACCAACACCGAGACCACGCAGAAGTTCTGGGATATGGCCGAGAAGCTCAACGCCGCAAGCCACGAGCGCTATCTGGACCTGCTGAACACCGAGGACTTTACACCGTGGTTCTCGACCGTGACGCCGTTGACCGAGGTCGGTCTGCTGCCGATCGGCTCGCGTCCCGCCAAGCGCGGCTTGGGCGCCAAGTCACTCGACGACCTGCGTACCATTCCGTGGATCTTCAGCTGGAGCCAGGCGCGCATTAACCTGGCCGCTTGGTACGGCCTGGGCACCGCCTGCGAGCAGTTGGGCGACCTTGACCAGCTTAAGGCTGCCTACCAGGAGTGGCCGTTCTTCCGCACCTTTATCGACAACATCGAGATGTCGATCGCCAAGACCGACCAGCGCATCGCCAAGATGTACCTGCACCTGGGCGATCGCCAGGATCTGTCCGAGAAGGTCTTCACTGAGATGCAGCTCACGCGTAAGTGGGTCCTTGCCATCGTCGGTGACGAGTGGCCGCTGCAGCGCCGCCGCGTGCTCGGCTGCGCTGTCCGCGTGCGCAACCCCTACGTCGACGCCCTGTCCATCGCCCAGGTCCGCGCCCTTCGCGAGGTGCGTATGAACCAGGACGAGATGGCCGAGGAGAAGAAGGCCGAGTACATGAGCCTGATTCTTTCGACTGTGACCGGCGTCTCGGCAGGACTGCAAAACACGGGGTAATCGATAGCCCTGTAGTCGTCCGGGCCCGCCATCAGTTTACTTTTAGGCACGTCCTCGGACATGCAAGAAGCCCTCGCTGCGCACTTCGTGCGGCGAGGGCTTCTTGCGTCCTGCGGAGTGTGCCTAAAAGCAAACTGATGGCGGGCCCTGCGATGTCCGGTCTTCGGCGGATTACTGCTGGGGGAATAATGGCGCGCTTCGCGCGTTTTGGATGGGGTCTGTCCCGGCGGCGCGTTTGGCGCTTCGCGCCTCGCGTCTTATCGATCGGGATTGAGATGCATTTGGCGCTTCTGACCTTATGACTGTAGCGGCCGCGGTCCCGTTTGGGATCGCGGCTGTTCTGTTGTGGGTCAAATATGAACGTTGTGTTAATGAGTCGGTGGACGGTGGTGTTTTTCGGTGAGCGGCGTATCCTTCCAACGGTTTATCTAGTGTGTTAGTTGAAAGGAAGAGGGCGCTCGTCATTGTTTGAATGTGAACTGCCGTTTGACCACAAGACGTTGCATCTGGAGCTCGAGGATAAGAACTTCGCTGGTGTGATGGAGGGTCATCAAAACGAGTTTAAGACCACGAAGTCGCAGGAAGAGCTGGTAGAGGAGTCGCTTGCCAACCCCTATGGCTCGCCTTCGCTCGAGGAGCTTTGTGCTGGCAAGAAGGATATTGTCATCATTAGCTCCGACCATACGCGTCCCGTTCCCTCGCGTGTGACGATGCCTATTCTGCTGCATCACATCCATTCCGCTGCGCCTGAGGCGCGCGTTCGCATTCTGGTTGCTACGGGTATGCATCGTCCGTCGACGCACGAGGAACTCGTCAACAAGTATGGCGAGGAGATCGTTGCCAACGAGGAAATCGTTATGCACGTCGCGACTGACGACAGCATGATGAAAAAGATCGGCACCCTGCCTTCTGGTGGCGAGTGCATCATCAACAAGATTGCCGTCGATTGCGATCTGCTGCTTGCCGAGGGCTTCATTGAGCCGCATTTCTTTGCTGGTTTCTCCGGCAGCCGCAAGTCCGTCCTGCCTGGCATCGCCAGCTACAAGACCATCATGTACAACCACAACGGCCAGTTTGTGAACGATTCTCATTCGCGTGCAGGCAACCTTTGCCACAATCACGTGAGCGAGGACATGTTCGCCGCTGCCGAGATGGCTCACCTTGCCTTTGTGCTGAACGTGGTGCTCAACGGCAAGCACGAGGTAATTGGCTCCTTTGCCGGCGACATCCACAAGGCGCACGAGGCTGGCTGCGAGTTCGTGAAGAGCCTTGCCGGCGTTGAGCCCGTTGAGTGCGAGATCGCCATCACCACCAACGGCGGCTACCCGCTCGACCAGAACATCTACCAGGCCGTGAAGGGCATGTGCTCTGCCGAGGCTACGCTTCCCGAGGGCGGTGTGATTATCGACGTCGCCGGTTGTGCCGACGGTCACGGTGGCGAGGGCTTCTATCACAACATCGCCGACAACGACCCGGCAGAGTTTGAGCGCGCCTGCATCGACCGTCCTAAGGACGAGACCCTGCCCGATCAGTGGACGAGCCAGATTTTTGCCCGCATCCTGGCGCATCATCCTGTGATCATGGTCACCGACCTGTGCGATCACCAGATGATCAAGGATATGCACATGACGCCGGTCAACACCCTCGAGGAGGCGCTCAAGCTCGCCTTTGAGATGAAGGGTGCCGATGCCAAGGTTGCCGTCATTCCCGATGGTCTGGGCGTTGTCGTCGCACAGCACTAGTGCGCGGCCTAAACGAATCGTTTATAACCGACAAGAAAGATAAGGTTTTATGCTTACCAAACTCCTCTGCGAATTCGGCGCAACGGCCCTCATGATCATCTTTGGCGTGGGCGTGCACTGCGATACCGTGCTCAAGGGCACCAAGTATCAGGGCTCCGGCCATATGTTTGCCATCACCACTTGGTCTTTTGGCATCTCGGTCTGCCTGTTTGTCTTTGGCGGCGCCGTGTGCATGAACCCGGCTATGGTGCTTGCCCAGTGCATCGTAGGCCTGGTGCCGTGGAGCAGCTGCATCCCCTTCATGATTGCCGATATGCTCGGCGGCTTTGTGGGCGCCGTAATCGCTTGGCTTATGTATGCCGATGAGTTCAAGGCTTCCGAGGGCGTCGTCGACCCCATTGCCCAGCGCAACATCTTCTCGACCAACCCCACCACCGAGGGTACGAACTATGCCCGTAACTTCTTCTGCGAGGCTATCTGCACCTTTGTGTTCATCAGCGCCATCCTTGCTGCCGCTAGCCGCGCCGGCGAGAACGTTCTGATGCTTGCCATCTGCGTCGGTCTGATCGTTTGGGCTGTTGGCATGGGCATGGGTGGCATTACCGGCTTCGCCATGAACCAGGCTCGTGACCTTGGTCCTCGCATGGCCTATCAGGTGCTGCCGATCAAGAACAAGGCCGACAACAACTGGAAGTACGGCCTGCTTGTTCCTGGCATCGCTCCGTTTATCGGTGCCGCTCTGGCCGCGCTGTTTGTGCACGGTTTCTTGGGCATGTTCTAGTCCAAAACAATTGATATAACGCCCGGGTCCGGCATAGGTTAACTTTCCGCCGCGTCCTCGGACATGCAAGAAGCTCCCGCTGCGCACTTCGTGCGGCGGGAGCTTCTTGCGTCCTGCGGAGTGCGGCGGAAAGTTAACCTATGCCGGACCCTGCGGGAATCCAGTTGCGTTCGAACAAGCAACCAACATATATATCTGAATTTGGATGTGGTGGGCACTTTGTTGTTGGGCGCTTTCAGGTGCGAGTGACACTTTGGGATGCGTGGCGGCCTGGGGTGGGGCGGTGCCTTGGGATGAGAGGCTTACTTACTTAGTTGAAGAGGGGCTTTATGGCTGATAGGTAGTCTTTGGCTACGTCCTCTTTTGGGGCTTGGAAGTTGTGCCAGGCCCACCATTGGACCATTCCTACGAAGCTTGAGGCTATGTGGTGTAGTAGGAAGCTTCGGTCCATGGTGGCGGCGGGACCGTTTGGGTCGGTGGGGACGGTTTCGGCTGCTCGTGACATGATGGTCTTGCGTAAGCAGTCGGCGAAGACGCGTGAGCCGGCGCCGGCTACGAGGGCTCGAACGCCCTGGCGGCGCTCCCAGAGGTTGTTGAGGATATGCTCGACCTGCACGAGTGGGTCGTCGAGCGGTGTGCCATCGTCGTCGAGGGCGTGGGCGCAGATGTCGCTCACGAGTTCGGACAGTAGGTCGTCTTTGCTCTTAAAGAGACCGTAGAATGTCGCGCGGCCTACGTGAGCGCGCGCGATGATGTCGCCGACGGTGATCTTGCCGTAGTCCTCTTCGCGCAGCAGCTCGGAGAACGCCGCGACGATGGCGGTGCGGCTTTTGGTTTTGCGGGCATCCATGGCTATGCATCCACATGAACAAGCAGGCAACGGAGCGTGCCGGAGCAACCCTCGTAGGGGCGTTTGCCGGCGCCGTAGCCGACGGCTTCGATGCGGTAGCGTGAGGGCAGTTGGTCGGACGTGCGCAGCGCGGTGACGATGGCGGCGCCCGTGGGCGTCACGAGCTCGCCGGCGACCGGCGCGGGCGTGAGGGCGATATTGCCTGCCTGGCACAGGTTGACGACAGCGGGGACGGGAATGGGCATGAGGCCGTGGGCACAGTGGATGGTACCGTGACCCTCGGAGAGCGACTCGACGACAATATCCTTGATGCCCAGGTCATCGAGGCAGATGGCGACAGAGCAGATGTCAACGATGGAATCGATGGCGCCTACCTCGTGGAACATGACAGTCTCGGGCGTTTTGCCGTGGGCCTTGGCCTCGGCGGCGGCGAGCGCTGTAAAGATGGCGAGCGCGCGACGCTTGGCGCCATCGCTTAGCTGCGAGCCATCGATGATGGCGGTGACATCCGCCAAAGAACGGTGGTGATGGTGGTGGGCGTGATGGTGATCCTCGTGATCATGGGCGTGGGCCTCATGGTCATGCTCGTGGCAGTGCTCGTGTTCGTGTTCGCCATGGCCATGATGGTGGTGCTCATGCTCATGTGTGTGCTCGGCAGCTGCTTCGTTGCCGTAGAGCCAGGCCATGTCGTGGTCGTGGTTCTCGAGCTCCTCTGCCAGCTGAACGTCAAAGTCGCAGGCGTCGATGCCATGCTTGTTTACACGCGTAACGGCAATCTCAAAGCCGTCGACTGGTAGCGTGGCGAGCTGCTCGCGCAGATGCTCCTCGCTGGCGCCCAGATCGAGTAGAGCCGCGACGGTCATGTCGCCGCTGATGCCCGAGGTGCCGTCGATGATAAGCGTGTGCTGATGGTTGGACATGGAATGCTCCTTAACGGGCGCAGGACGTGCCGGCGCTCAGATGATTGATAAGACTTGCCTGGTAGGCGGCGCCGAAGCCGTTGTCGATGTTGACGACCGAAACGCCGCTGGCGCAGGAGTTGAGCATGGCGAGCAGTGCGGCCACGCCGCCAAAGCTCGCGCCATAGCCCACGCTGGTAGGAACGGCGATGACCGGACAGCTCACAAGGCCTCCGATGACGCTCGCCAGGGCGCCTTCCATGCCGGCGATGGCGATGACCACCTGCGCCTGGGCAAGTTCCTCAGCATGAGCGAGCAGGCGGTGCAGGCCGGCGACACCCACGTCGTAGAGGCGATCGACCTCGTTGCCGTAGAACTCGGCCGTCAGTGCCGCCTCTTCGGCTACGGGCAGGTCGCTCGTGCCTGCGCAGGCGACGACGATGCGTCCGTTGCCGGCGGGGGAGGGCTTGCCGCCCACGAGGGCGAGCTGGGCGTCCGGGGCATATCCCAGGTCGATGTCGTTGCCGAGAAGCTCAGCGGTGCGCGCGGCTTTTCCGGCATCCAAGCGTGTGACCAGGATACGCTCCTGGCCGGCATCGAGTAATGCTTTGATAATGGCGGCAATTTGCTCGGCGGTTTTGCCGGCACCGTAGACAACCTCGCCGGCTCCCTGGCGCACTCCGCGCGAAAGATCGAGCTGCGCAAAGCCCAAATCGGCGGTCGGAGCCGTCTGGATGCGCGTGAGGGCGACTGCCGGGGTGACTGCTCCGCCGGCAACATCGCTCAGCAGCTGCTCTAGATCTCGCTTATCCATATATGTTCCCTTCGACGGCGCAAAGTCTAGCACTCAAAGGATATGTTTCCGAACACTAAGACAAAATTGTTCGGAAACTATAGGACAGACTGATTCAATTGTTAGACGGATCGGCTAGTCGCGCAGGATGATGTCCATGGCGAGCATCAGGTTGCGCTCGTCGATGGTAAACGGGGCTGCCTCGCGCGTCTTGGGCTTGGCGCAAAACGCGATGCCCGTGCCCGCAGCCTGGATCATGGGGATGTCGTTGGCGCCGTCGCCGATCGCGACCGTGTGGGCCATGTCGACGCCGCACTCAACTGCCCAGTCCAGCAGCTGGATGAGCTTGGACTCCTTGGTCACAATGTCGGCAGCCAACTTACCGGCGAGCTTGCCGTCCACGACCTCCAGGCGGTTGGCCAGGCAAAAATCGATGCCCGCGGCGGCCACGATCTTGTCGGCGACCTCGTGGAAGCCGCCGCTCACCACGCCGACCTTCCAGCCCTTGCTGTGTGCCGAGCGCACAAGCTCCAGAGCGCCGGGGGTAAACGTCACGCGCTCAAAAGTGCGCTCGAACACGCTCTCGTCCAGGCCGGCAAGCAGCCCCACGCGTTCCTCGAGCGCTTGCTTAAAGTCCAGCTCGCCGCGCATGGCGCGTTCGGTGATCCGCGCAACTTGCTCGCCCACGCCGGCCTCCTCGCCCAACAGGTCGATGACCTCCTGGTTGATGAGCGTGGAGTCGATATCCATAACGATGAGGCGTGCAGTCATGACGGGCCTTTCCAAGTGCTGTTTTATTGGGGCATATTGTCGCACGTGACGAGCGCGGGCGGGTGCCGCGGCGCGTCAATTGTTTCGTCTCCGTCAAGTCTTTGGGCAGGAGCTACTTTTCCGCGGCACATCGACACAGGTGCGATAAGATAGAACGCCATGTCTGGCTGCGCGGTTTACGCAGGCTGGGCAAATCTGTACGACGCCGCCCGGAACGACACGGGGCGGCACAGATCCATAAAGGAGGATCACTGGTATGAGCCAGACCCGTCCCATCGACGAGCATTCCATGCACACCCGTACCTGCGGCGAGCTTCGCCGCGAGAACGTGGGCGAAGAGGTCACCCTCACCGGTTGGGTGAGCCGTCGCCGCGATCACGGCGGCCTTATTTTCTGCGACCTTCGCGACCGCGAGGGCATCACGCAGCTCACCTTCGACCCCGAGCACTCCGACGGCGACGCCTTTAAGATTGCCGAGACCATGCGTCCCGAGTGGCCTATCAAGATCCACGGCGTCGTGCGCTCCCGTGGCGAGGAGACCACCAACGCCAAGCTCGCGACCGGCGAGATCGAGGTCCTGACCGACCACGCCGAGGTGCTCAACACGTCCGTCACCCCGCCGTTCCAGATCGAGGACGGCATCGAGACCAGCGAGGACACCCGCCTGCGCTATCGCTATCTGGACCTCCGTCGTCCCGAGATGATGGCCAACCTCAAGCTGCGCTCCGACTTTACCTTTGCCATTCGCGAGGCGCTGCACAACCGTGAGTTCATGGAGGTCGAGACGCCCTCCCTGTTCAAGTCCACGCCCGAGGGCGCCCGCGACTTCATCGTCCCCAGCCGCATCCAGCCGGGCAACTTCTACGCTCTGCCGCAGTCCCCGCAGCTTCTGAAGCAGCTGCTCATGGTCGGTGGCGTCGAGCGCTACTACCAGGTTGCCAAGTGCTTCCGCGACGAGGACCTGCGTGCCGACCGTCAGCCAGAGTTCACCCAGGTCGATATCGAGATGTCTTTCGTGGACCAGAACGATGTCATGAGCGCGCTCGAAGAGGTTCTTGCCGATGCCTTCGGCCGCATGGGTGTCGAGATGCCCACGCCGCTGCGTCGCATGAACTACTGGGATGCCATGGACACCTATGGCTCCGACAAGCCCGATACTCGCTACGGCATGCACCTGGTCGATCTGACCGACATCTTTGCCAACTCCAAGTTCAAGGTCTTCGCGACCGCCGCGAACGAGGAGGGCTCCGTCGTCAAGGCCATCAACGCCAAGGGCGCCGGTGCCTGGGCACGTGCCAAGATCGATAAGCTCGCCGGCGTGGCCTCCACGTTTGGCGCCAAGGGCCTGGCCTGGATCGCTTTCCGCGAGGACGGCTCCATTAACAGCCCCATCGTCAAGTTCTTCTCGGACGAGGAGATGGCGGCTCTGCGCGAGCGCATGGACGTCGAGCCCGGCGACCTTGTGATGTTCGCCGCCGGCCCGCGCCTGCTCTCCGATGAGATCCTGGGCGGCATGCGTTCGCACATGGCCAATGCGCTCGAGATCAAGCGCGAGGGTCACGACTTCCTGTGGGTCGTCAACTTCCCGCTGTTCCATTGGGACGAGGACCGCAAGGCCTATGCTGCCGAGCACCAGCCCTTTACCCTGCCGACCGAGACCGACATCGCCAAGATCGAGGCCGACCCGTTGGCAGCCGGTTCGTGCACCTACGACTTTGTCATGGACGGCTTTGAGGCCGGCGGCGGCGGTATGCGTATTCACAACGCCGAGATGCAGATGTCCATGCTCAAACTCCTGGGCTTTACCGAGGAGCGTGCCGAGTCTCAGTTTGGCTTCCTCATGGAGGCCCTCAAGTTTGGTGCGCCCCCGATGGGCGGTTTCGCTTTGGGCCTGGACCGCGTGTGCATGCTGCTCACCGGTTCCGACTCCATCCGCGACGTCATGGCGTTCCCCAAGACGGCCAGCGGCTCCGACCTCATGTCGGGCGCCCCGAGTGCCGTTTCCGGCGCCCAGCTCAAGGACGTCAGCCTGCGCCTGATGTAGTCAAGCGGCTACATATTGCTTGCAACGAGGGAAGGACGTGTGCCTTCCCTCGTTTTTTATACGCCGAGATTGTGAGGGCATGGGATGACCGGGCGTCGCGGAAAGTGCGTCCCGGAATCTGCGTCTGGAATGGGTCGCGCTTTCCCAAAGGGGTCCTCTGGGAAAGCGCGACCCAGAATTCGGCAAAATAATGGGGCACAGTTTCCGGTTGAGCTGTCTAACGGAAACTGTGCCCCAGAATGAGCGTTCAAAACGGGGCAGGCTTTCCGCAACAACTGTCTGGCGGAAATCACGACCGTCCGCCAGCCC
>CABUSH010000037.1 GCA_902494195.1 uncultured Collinsella sp.
ATGCGGGCTCGTTTCTTTTACACGCCGGCTCGCCCCCTCGCGGGTTCGAGTCCCGCCGGCATCTAAAAGAAACGAGCCCGCATCCCTTGGGGACACGGGCTCGAAAGCTTCATATGGTAGGGGCGGTGGGACTCGAACCCACAATCCTTGCGGCGAGAGATTTTAAGTCTCTTTACCGCTCATATAGCTGTTTGCTACCGTTCGCCAACATCCCTTTAAAATAGCAGGTACATCGCTTATCGCTCTATCACCTTATGGCTATAATAGTCATGGTTTGTCATTGTTTCAATGAGATTCGGTACCGAGTGAGGTACCAATGGTACCGAGGTGGAGGCTTCTCATGAGGACGTACACGGCTGCATATGTGCAGAAGCGCAAGGACAGCGATGCATTTCGCGCGTTTGTTGACTTCTATGAGGAGGACGGCAAGAGGCACAAGAAGTCCAAGACGCTCAAGGCCAAGACCAAGCGTGAGGCGAACCGAGAGGCCGAGGACTGGCTCAGGGAGCTTGAGCGTCAAGAGTTGGAAAGCGATGAAACCCCAGAGGCCGTCAAAGCTGCCAACATGCTTGTTCCGGATTATGTTGAATCCTTCATCGATATTTGGGAACAGGGAAAGTCGATTGAACCGTCAACCGTGAAGGGCTATCGATCCACGGCTAAGTACATCCGTTACGGCTACCCCAAGGGCAATGTGAAGGGCTTCGCAAAGGTCAAGGTTAAAGACCTCAAGAAAAAGCAGGTTGAGGAGTGGAGCGCAGGCCTTACCGCAAGCGGCCTAACCTATTCGCCCGTCAAGAAAGCCCTTGGGCTGCTCAAGCAGGTTATGACCCAAGCCGTCTATAACGAGGTGATAGTCGTCAATCCCTGCAACGGGGTCAAGCCTCCCAAGAAGTCCAAGAAGAACGAGGGCATCAACGCCCTGACCGCCAAAGGACTCCGCGATACGCTCAGCATCCTTGCATCGCTAGAGCAGACTCCCGTAACAGTCGGTGCTCGCATTGCACTGTTCACTGGCATGCGAGAGGGCGAGATTTGCGGACTCAAGTGGAAAGACGTCGACCTTGAGAACAAAACTCTATGGGTTAGGGGCGCAATTGGTCGAGCTATCGGCGGCACTTATGAGAAGAACGCCAAGACGGATAGGGTCAGGGATATATGCTTGTCCGATAGTCTCATTGACATTCTTAGAAAATGGCTTGAGGTTCAACAGACGGAGTTCCATGAGTTCGGGCGCACTGTCGGCGCTGGCGACTACGTTCTCGGAGATTTGGACGGATACCTGAGTCCTGATACCTTGAGTAAGGGTTGGAGCGCTATTGCCAAGGCAGTTGGTGTGAAGGGAACAGAGAGTCGCATACCTACGTTCCACGACCTGCGCCATACGTGGGCAACGCGCTACCTTGCCGAAGGCGGGGACGTCAAGACCGCCTCAAGCGTCCTAGGGCACGCAAACGCCGCTATCACGCTCAACACGTACGCGAGCGCTGACCCCGATGCAAAGCGCCGTAGCGCGCTTCTTACGGAGGCGATTGCGGGCGGTCAAGTTGCGCCCAAGAGCAGCATCCTAGAGCTGACGGGCACGGACAACTAAGGGCGTTATTGCTCTCAAGCCAACAGAGTAAATGTGAAGGTCGTGAGGAGCCGATTGCTTCTCGCGGCCTTATTTTTTTAGGGCGGTTTTGCTGGGTGTGAAATACGTTTTATGGCGTTTAACTGCGGAAACGATACGTGCTGCTAGTTTCCTCACTGGTGTTAGTCTTTCCTCACGTGAAGCTTCACAACCGCATACAAACGGGCTGAGCGCCCATGACCGAAAGGTGGCCCAATGGCTAAGCAGAAAACGAGGAAACCCATTCGTCCCATCACTGAGGAGAACATCAACGACCCCGCGACCATCGAGGAGTTCGCCGCATATCTGCGGTTGAGCTACAGCACTGTCTATCGCATGGTGCGCGATGGGCAGCTCAGGGCAGTTCGTATCCGCGAGCAGTGGCGTATCAACGTCCCCGAGTCGCTAAAGATGCTCGGATACTAAGGTGGCCCTCATGGCAAACAACACTAAGGCGGTCGTTGAGCTGTCGCTGGGAGCCGACCCGCTAGAGGCCGCGAAAGTCGGCTGTCTCAACGGCGCGACCCTATGCAACGCCGACATTTACGGCATGGGGACGTTCGGGCTTGGCATGGAGCGCGAACAGGCGCTCCTGTCCGCTGAGGACGTTGACGGGGACTGCATCCTGCGCATTGCCGCGCCCGACAGCGGACGTGAGCTTGAGGTCCGCTGCTCTGACTGGCTTGCCGACAGGGTCGAACTCATGAATGCCGAACTCAAGCGGCGCGGAAGGCTCGCGAGGAAGGCGGCAGACCCCATGAGGCTTGTGGCAGCTGATGCCCATGAATAGTGAGCTGAGGGCCGGGTATCGCGCCGAGGTGGAGCGCAAGGGCAGGGCGCTGAAGGCGATGCGCGAGGCCCGCGGGGTCCGCTCTGATAAAGGGCCTTGCGCGTTCGACAAGGTTCAGCTCAAAGACTGGTATACGTCCCTTCAAATCGCGAACGAGGAATGGCGCTGCGCATACGTCACGGCAATGGTTGACTATTGGTTCACGGGCGTCACCCCGGACTATCTCGATGACATTCCGAAAGCGTATTTCAACGCGAACTTCGAGAGGCTCAGCGATGCCAGAAGGCAGTCCTTCGCAAAGAGCGATACCGGAGAGGACTCAAGCCTAGAGGCATGGGTTGACGGTCGCAACGGCACCATTCCCGCTGATGGCGAGGGGGTACCCAACCCCGTACCAGACCCCGTTCCCAGCCCCGTACCCAACCCCGTACCAGATGGGGTTCAGCCCTTACATAGCTATAAGCTACCAACTACTAGCCATGAGCCACAA
The DNA here is from genome assembly GCA_902494195.1 of uncultured Collinsella sp. Classification (GTDB taxonomy): domain Bacteria; phylum Actinomycetota; class Coriobacteriia; order Coriobacteriales; family Coriobacteriaceae; genus Collinsella. The sequence continues at coordinate 2,893 of CABUSH010000037.1, forward strand.
GCCATTAGCCATGGCCCTACAAGGCCATTGGCTAATGGCAAGAGGACTACGGGCTACGGAACGAACGGCAGCGAATCGCTTTTCGAGACGGGCGTTGCTTGGTTCCACGTCCCTTGCCCGAAGTGCGGGGAAGTGGCAAAGGAGCCTGTCGGGTTCATCGATGGCATGGGCCAAATTCTCGTTAAATGTCCGAACTGCGGAGTACAAACATACGGAAAACCGCCCGAGGAATATGAGGTCGAGCGTTGTTTCCCCGAACCTTCGATCCTGAAGTGCAAAGAGGAAAATAAGCAATGAGAAAGACTGACCAGATGACGCTTGCCGTCAACGCCGCCCTCACGGTCGAGGAGTACGGCAGGGAGGCGCTTGAGGCGGGGACCGTGGCCTACGCCGGGGACGGCGCTCTCGTCTACGAACCCGGAGACTCGGGGGTCTACGACCTGACGACCGAGAGCGGCAGGAGGGCATGGAAGGCCAACGCCCCCGAGGGCGTGACGAGGACCGTTATCGAGGACGGCGAGCCGTGGTTCGATTCGGTCGTTGGCATGTTCTCCGAACGGCTCGCGGACTGGATGGAAGGGCGGGGCGCGACCCTCTAGAAAGGCGCGGCGCGGGAGGTAGGGCCGCGCCGACAGCGCCCCGCTGCTCGGGACAGAAATTGCTGCTTGAATCGTAGCATATTTTTAAGTACCGCTGCCGCTGAGGGGGTTAGTATATAACTGCCCAGCGTGACGCGCCTGCCGTGACTGACGCATATGCGATGACCTGCGGATATGCCGTCTAAGGCTCTCAGATGCTCTTTTTAAGCTTTAGAACGGACACGGTGCCTAAGTTACTCACGCCAGATGCCAGACGGCCCTTATCGGCTGTCCCCGCGGCTCTCAGGGGCATTTCCGAATAGCCGACCGATTCGCTCTTGGGGTGGTTCCGATACTGAGGCGGGGAGAGATTAGCCCGACGCTGGCGCAGTTCAGGCTCTACTGGTTCGTGGCGCTCGACATGGAGCGGCAGAAAACGCGGCGAAAGATAGACCTCATGCGCCCCGAGGGAGACCCGAGGAGGGAGAGGGCGCTCTACTGCATGGGGAGGCAGGAGGAGGTACTGGACCGCGCCTACGCCGACATGCGCGAGATGGCCCCGACAGTCGGCGAGAGGGCGGTCGAGGTCATAACTGCCCACTACCTAGAGGGCGAGGACTGGCATGACCTGAGCGCGAGGATCGGCATAGCCTACGACAAGTGCAAGAAGATAGCGTACAGGGCGTTCAGGGAATACGACGCCGCGACATAGAGAAGGCCGCAGGGGAGCGAACCCTTGCGGCCTTTTTGTTTTCGTTCTCCGGGCGCGGTTTATAGCCTGCGCCCTGCCCTCTAGTTCCTCACCGAGTACCGCTTGCCGCAGTGGTTGCAAAGGTACTCGCGCTTTCCCTTCCTGCCCATCGCGGCACCGACCACCATGCCCTCAAGGCGGAACAGTTCGGCGCCAATGAGCGCCTTTCCAGCGCTCGTGGACTTCGACGTGTTGTTCAGGAACGTTACGTCGGTTGAGTCGCACTTGGGGCAGCGGAGTCCGGCCTTGCGCTGGGCCTTCTTCACCTTCTCGGGGGTCGTGTCGAGCGCTGCACGGTTGAGTTCTGCGTTCGAGTGTGCAGGGGCGTAGCCCTTTTCGGCGCTTGACCCAAGGGGCTGGGGCGTTACGTTCTTACGGCGGTCTCGTTCGTATTTCACTTCTCTGTGAATCTTACTGATTGTCTCGTCTACCTTCTCACCGGATTGTGCGGTGAGCGCGTACAGGCTGTTAAGCTCTGTCACCGTCATGCCGTTAGGCCTTTTGGCGTTGTAGACGAGAAGCAGGTCGTTTAGCTCCTTGCTACGGGGCATCCGATACGGAGCAGGGTCGGTTGTCTGCTTCGGCTTCGTCTCCGAAGTGTTATCCGTTGTCCTTTTATTTTGGAATGGCAACGTGAAGAAGTCGACGGCTACAACAACTATGAACAAAGAGCTGACAAGCCCAACTGGGTCGTTCAACATAGTGAGTACCGTTACGTGGTGTGCAAAGATGTACCAGCAAGCTGGGAAAACCAGCACCCAGAGAATCGGTCTAATCTTATCCATCATGCTGAACTCCTGTTCGCAATCGATCCGGTAACGGATTTGGTCGCCATTGGGCACTTCAACGCGCTGCCACTGTGCCCAATGCGTCCGATAAGCCTTTTTGTTTTCGCGCGTCCCCGAGGGGCTTAGTAGCGCCCATGCCGGGGCGCTGGCACCTGTCCGGTGGGGTCGGGCGCTGCCCGCCTACTTTGCGAGCAGGAACCTGAGGACGACAATCGGGAGAATGACCGGGGCGAGGACAATCCCGAGCAGGTAAATCCAAAGCGTGCCCTTCATGGCTATCGACCTTCCTTTCCTGTTGCGATAGCGGTTGACTCGATTCTAGTCCTCACTGGACGTGAACGGGACGTGTTCGCCCCGCCTCTCCATGCCGCTCAGCTCCATCTGCTCATTTGCGTACACGGCTATGAGTTCGCGGCGGTGTGAGTTGCACCTGCGGTAGGCGTCGCGGATGCCGTTGAGCCGCACCGTGTTGAGCGCCAGATGCTCGGCCCATCCAACGAGGTCCCGCCTGTCCTCGGGGCTTAGCTCGCGGTAGCTAGCCAACAGCTTGCGTTCGTCCTCAGTCAGTGGGGTCCTCTTGTTGTGTCTCTTGCTCATGCCCAGTCCTTTCACTCGATTTGGGGCGTGAAGGTGATTCCTGAGCTGATTCGGTACCAGATTCGGTACCAATGGTACCGAGAACGAAACTGAAACAAAAAGCAGCCCAGAGTGATTAGATGCTCTGAGCTGCCATTTCGTCATATGGTAGGGGCGGTGGGACTCGAACCCACAATCCTTGCGGCGAGAGATTTTAAGTCTCCTGCGTATGCCAATTCCGCCACGCCCCCGTGAGACTAGAAGTCTAGCACAAGCCGTCCGTTACGCGTTGACGGCCATCGAGTGCCGGCCCGACTTTTCCAAGTACTCGGCAAACTTGGCCTCGTCGCCTTTGTTCTTGTACTGTAGGGCCAACAGGTACTCCAAGCGGCAACCCTTAACCTTATCGTCGCCGGCCTCCTCGAGCATGCGCTCCAGCTCGGGAATGTCGTTGTGGCGCTTGAGGATCATCGTGTCGTACATCAGCTGACACTCGTGCGCAACCGCCTCGGCCTGACCGCCCTCAAAGCCCTTGATCTCGTGAAGAAGCTCCTTGGACTTTTTGCGGTCCTCCTGGCCAACGTAGTAGTTAAAGGCCTTAATCACCAGGTCGACGCGCTGCATCTTGGGGAGGTTGAGACCCAGCAGCAGGTCGAACATCTCGCTGGCGCGCTCGTGGTCCTCGCGCAGCAGATAGGAGTTCAGACGCAGGTAGTCGCGGTTGTAGCGCGGGTACAGCATGCTGGTGAGTTTGCCGTCGAGCAAACGATCGAACTCGTCCCACTGCTTGGCGGCCATCAACTGCTGCAGACGCTTGAACGTGGTGCGTTTTTTGACGCTAAAGAACACCGACACGGCGATGCAGATGATAACGACGGCGGTCCAGAGGGTGCGGGAATCGGGCATTTCAGAGTCCTTAGTCGCTCGTAAAGCGAGCGGTATGACAACACGTACTAGATGTATTATACGCAGCGAGCAAGCAAACTGGCATAAAAGCTCATCGAGGCTGAGTGCCATCGCTCGCTGCGGTACACTTACCTAAAGTAAACCATGAAGGGAGATATTACCTATGAAGAAGATCGTTTTGGCTTGCGGTGCTGGCGCTGCTACTTCCACGCTCGTTGCCCAGAAGGTCGCTACCATGCTCGACGCCAACGGTTATGCCGGCAAGTATGAGATCGTGCAGTGCGCCATCTCCGAGGCCAAGGACGCTTGCGACGAGGGCGCCGACCTGCTGATCGCCACCACCGTTGCCCCCGAGGGCCTCACCTGCCCGTACGTGAGCGGCGTGCCCTTCATGACCGGCATGAACCGCGTCGCTGCCGAGAAGGCCGTTCTCGACGTTATGGCTCAGTAGGCGCTGCCTGTATGAATGAGCAGAACGCCAATCCGGTCGAGCTCTTTGGCATGCGCGTTGCCCATGTGGGCATTAACGCCACCGACCCGGCAGATGCCTTGGAGATCGCGGAGCTGTTCTCGACGATGATGGGCCTGCCCGTTATCGAGACCCCCGTTTCGTACTTTAACGATTCGCTGGTCGAGATCATGAAGCAGAACGGTCGTGGCGCCAAGGGCCACATTGGCTTTGCCGTCAACGACATCGATGCGGCCGAGAAGTGGTTTGCCGAGCGCGGGCTCGAGGTCAACGAGGAGTCGCGCGTGCTGCTGCCCGACGGCGGCACCAAGCTCGTGTACTTTAAGCGCGAGTTCGCCGGCTTCGCCGTGCATCTGTGCCGCGAGTAGTGCACAAGCTGCCATAGCTAGCAAAAAGGGATAGGGCCGCGTGGCCCTATCCCTTTATTTATGCCGAGGGACTTCCTACCGCGGCAGGCGAATCGTGAAGCGGCTGCCGACGCCCTCGACTGAGGTCACGCCAATGACACCACCATGGCTATCGACGATCCACTTGGCAATGGCAAGCCCCAGACCCGAGCCCTGCGCGCCGGCATCGCGTGCGTTGTCGGCGCGGTAGAACCGTTCAAACGCGTGAGCTGCGGATTCCTGGTTCATGCCGATGCCCTCGTCCTCAACACTTATGTCGATCGTGCCCATGCCCGCATCGGGCGTTATGCCAAATGTGACGGTCGTTCCCGCATCCGAGTACTTGGCGGCGTTTTGCACGATCACGCGCAGGGCCTGCTTCACGAGCGCCACGTCGACGGGCGCGTCGCAGCGCGGGTCGCTGACAAGCGCAGCGTCAAAGGCCAGCCGATACGTGTGCGCGGCATCGATCATCTGCGATTCCTCGCACACCTCGCCGACCAGTGCGGCCAGGTTGGTATCCGCACGCCGCAGGACCGTGCGTCCGGCATCGCCGCGCGCCAAAAACAGCAGCTGCTCCACGAGCTCCTGCATGTGCTCGCTTTCGGCCTTGAGGGACGCGATGGATTCTGCCAGCACGTCCGGGTCGTCTTTGCCCCAGCGATCGAGCATGTTTACGTAGCCCTGAATCACCGCGATGGGCGTGCGCAGCTCGTGGCTCGCATCGTTGACAAAGCGCATTTGCTGCAGTTTGGCCTCTTGCATCTGGCGCAGTAGGCGGTTAAGTGCAACCTCGATGCTTGCCAGGTCGGCGTCGCCGGTGGTGACGCTCGGCGAGTCGACGCTTGCGCGCTCGATGGCCTGCTCCAGTGTTTCCATCTTGCCGCCGGAGAGCTGCATACGGCCGAGCTCGTCCACGCGCAAGGCCAGGTCGTTGAGCGGTGCCATGGTGCGGCGCACGCGGCGGGCTCCGCCGAGCATGTTGAGCACGCTGATGACCTGCCAACCCACAACGACAAGGTAGAGAGGCCATAGCGTGACGAGGTCCTGCGCGAGGGGGAAGGTCTTGGTGGTGCGCGCAAGCTCGACGGTATAGGTGAGCGTTGTCGGGTCCCAGCCGCGCGCGGGCGTCAGCGACATGCCGTGAACGGTGGTGCCGGGGATCCATCCTGCGGTAAACGCGCCGTCGGGCAGCGTCTGGTTGTATCCATAGACGAGGATCGCCGCCGCAATCACCATCAGCAGCAGATCGAGCCAGACGTAGCTCATCAAGCGGCGCCACATATAGCTCCAGTTAATGGCGCGGGCGATGGAGGTGACGCGCTTGGCCTCGGCGTTACGCGCGGCAGACATAGCCCACCCCGCGCACGGTCTGGATGATGCGGGCGCCGCCGGCGTCCTCGATCTTGGCACGCAGGTGTGCGATGTGCACGTCGACGTTGTTGGTGTCGCCCACGTATTCGTAGCCCAGCGCTTCGTGCGCGATGCGCTCGCGCGTGAGCACGGTCTCGGCATGCGCCATAAGCAGGGCGAGGACGTCGAACTCGCGGGCCGTGAGCGCGATGGGCGAGCCTGCGACGGTGACTTCGCGGCGGTCGGGATCGAGCGCGACCGAGCCCACGGTGAGCGTGGCGGGGGAGGGCGCGGCGGATGTCTGGACCGTGTCGCTGGCTTGGGACATCGTGGCGGCGTTGCCGGTCGCACCGCCCGCCATGCCCGCCCCGGCCCCAACGCCGCCAACGCCCGAAGCCGCCCGCACGGCCTCCGAGCGCTTCAGCGCTACGCGGATCCGTGCGAACAGCTCCTCAATCGCAAACGGCTTGGTCAGGTAATCGTCGGCGCCGGCGTCGAGCCCGGCCACCTTGTCCATCACGGCATCTCGCGCGGTGACCATAATCACCGGCACATCCTTGTGCTTGCGGACACGCCGCAGGACCTCCATGCCGTTGAGCTGCGGCAACAGCACATCGAGCAGAATCAAATCGTAGTCGCGTTCCAGTGCCAGGTCCACGGCGGTGCGGCCATCGGCGGCGTGTTCCACCTGGTAGCCTTCGTGCTCCAGCTCGAGCGTCACAAAGCGGGCGATTTTCTCCTCGTCCTCTACGATCAGGATCCGTGCCATGCGTGCCCCCGTCTGCGATTACTTGTCGTCGTTCAGATTTTGCTTGATGTCGTCCGCGGCATCGGCGGCGTGATTCATAAGGTTGTTGATGCTGCCGGGCACGTCGCCGTCGCTATCGATGCGGTAGCGCATGCCAAAGAACAGGCCAATCAGCATCAGCCATATCGTGGCGCCCCAGGCAAACAGCGCGACGATGGGGATCAGGATGGGAATGTTGAGGATGATCGCGTCGCGGCGCGTGGCGATAAACTTGGTGTCCAGGCTCAGGCGGAAGAGCTTTTTGAGGTACTCCCACACGCTGTCCATCTTCTTGGAGAAGTCGGTCTTTTCGCTCGACTTTTCGTAGGCGGCCTGCGCGGCGACCATCTCGGCCGAGGGCTCATCGACTGGCGCGGACTCGGTGGCGGCATGCGCCGACGTGGTCTGCGTCTTGCCCTGCGACTCGAGCCAAATGATGGCATCCAAGACGTTGCCGTCGGCAGCGTCGAGCGCGGCCTTGGCATCGGTGTAGCTCACGTTGCACTTGGTGCGGATGGTTTCAACTTTTTCGAGGTCGTCCATGACCTGTCCTTTCGTTCGATGGGCGCGACGCCGGGCGATCTGCCCGGGCGCGAGCGTTGCGTTCGGAGGCCTGCGTGGCGCCGCCACGCCCTTGGTCGAACTCTATAGTGCAGGTTATAGATTAAGCGATTCTTGAGCCAAGATTAATGTTGGATGAGTTTTTGCGCGGCGGTGGGGAAGGGAGAGATGTCTTTCTGGATAGCTAGCAGCGAGGTCTAATACTTTTCCCGAGAAGTGAACGAGCTAAAACGGACCCCCCGAAGCATCGACACTTTAAAGGTGCCGTTTCCTGCGGTTTCAATGCTGAAATCCCACGATTTTGCCGTCGAAAAATGCGGCTGTTTCAGGGGTCCAAAAACAGCCGTTCACTTCTCGGGAAAAGTATTAGACCTCGATAGCGGGGGATGGGGTGCCGGTGCAAAACGGCGTCAAGGGTTGGTCGAGCAGGCGGTTTCCCCATGGATGTCCGCACGACATGTGACACTTACCCTGCCGTCCTGCTCTGCCGCGGCGGCATGTACCCAAACAACGACCCTCTAAGGAGTTCGATATTGATGAGTGACAACACCAAGCATCTCGCAAAGAAGTGCGTCAAGGACGCGGGGCCGTGCCTCGCGCTGTGCGTAGCCGGCGCAGCGGTCGCGCTGCTGGCTGTTCTGGGGCCATTCGACGTGCTCCGAAGTGCCAGTTCCCTGCACGTTTGCATGGCCCTTGCCGGCGCCATGATGACTGGCGGCGTGCTTGATCTGGTTTTTTGGGTGCTTGACCCGTTTGGATGGAAGAACGAGGGGTAAGCCCTAAGGGATGGAAGGGCTGGAACGGTTAGCTTAGTAATCGTGCAGGATGTGGGCTAGCGACTTGCAGGGAAGTGGTGATCCGATGACGGTCTATGTGACGGGCGATATTCACGGCGGCGTCGACATGCAAAAGCTTCGCGACTGGGATCTTGGGGATGGTCTGACGAGTGACGACTATCTCATCATCGCGGGCGACTTTGGCTTTCCGTGGGATTTCTCTGCCGAGGAATGCGCCGATATCGCTTGGCTGGAGTCGCGCCCCTATACGTTGCTGTTTGTCGACGGCAACCACGAGCGTTTCGATCACTGGTCGGAGCGCCCCATGGAGTTGTGGCACGGCGGGCTGACGCAGCGCCTGTCGGATACCTCTCCCATACGGCGCCTGACGCGTGGCGAGACTTTCGAGCTCGATGACTCAATGATCTTTACCATGGGCGGCGCCACGAGCGTGGACAAGGAATATCGCATTCCGTATTCCAGCTGGTGGCCGCAGGAGCTTCCGGACGAGCGCAACTTTGAGGAGGCGCGGGCAAAGCTCGACAGCGTGGGCTGGAAGGTCGACTACGTGATCACCCACACCTGCTCCACGCGCATGCTTTCGCCCACGCTTTATCCGGCACCCGGCTGGAATTACCCCGCCGTTGATCGGCTTACGGCATTTTTCGATGAGCTGGAAGACCGCTTGGATTACAAGCGCTGGTACTACGGGCATTTTCATCGGGATGCCAACCCTGCCGAGCGCCATACCGTGCTCTACGACTGCATCGTTCGCCTGGGCGACGAGCTCCAGCCCTGGGATGTTGCGTAGAGGCGGGGTGGCTGGCTACTCGACCGTTACAGTGATGTTCTCCCGATGCGTACGGATAACATCCCAGCTAAAGTGCTCGACCAGCTGCTCGGCAGAGCGCGGTGTGGCGTCCGGCGCGATGCCCGTTTGCCCGGCGAGCCATCCCAGCAGCGTCTCGGGCGTGCCAAAGCGTGCGCGTAGTTCGCCCAGGTCCAAATCGCGGTCTCGCTTGGAAAGGCGGCGGCCATCCGGCGACATGAGCAGCGGAATGTGTGCGTAGTGCGGCGTTGGAAGTCCCAGCAGATGCTGCAGGTAGATTTGGCGCGGCGTGGAGCCCAGCAGGTCGCATCCGCGCACAACCTCGGTGACGCCCATGGCAGCGTCGTCGACCACCACGGCCAGCTGATAGGCAAACACGCCGTCGCTGCGGCGCACCAAAAAGTCTCCGCACTCGGTGGCGAGTGCCTCGCATTGGGCTCCGTACGTGCGGTCCACGAATTCGATCACGTCGTCTGCGAGGTCGTCGACGACGGGCACGCGCAGGCGCGTGGCCGGAGCGCGCAGGATGCTGCGGCGGGCAACCTCTTCGGCAGAAAGGCCTCGGCAGGCGCCGCGGTAGATGGGCGTGCCGTCGCTCGCGTGCGGTGCGCTCGCGGCATGGAGTTCGGCGCGCGTGCAAAAGCAGGGATAGGTGAGGCCGGCGTCTTGCAGTTGATGCAGAGCACGCTCGTACAGGTCTAGGCGATCATGCTGGTAGTAGGGGCCTTCGTCCCATTCGAGCCCCAGCCAAGCCAGGTCGTCAATCAGTTGGGCGGCAAGCTCCGGCCGCTTACAGCGATCGTCCAGGTCCTCGATGCGCAACACGATGCCGCCGCCCTGGCTGCGGGCCGAAAGCCACGAGCACAGACAGCTGAACACGTTGCCCAGGTGCATGCGGCCCGAGGGCGACGGGGCGAAGCGTCCCACGACGGGGGTGGGCTCTGCCGTTGCCGGTGCGTCCGCGGCGTGTGTTGCTATGTTGCGTGCGTTGATATCCATGCGGACGAGTATAGCGCGGGAGGTGGGGGAGGCACCGGCTCGACAGCTCGATCGCCA
>CABUSH010000038.1 GCA_902494195.1 uncultured Collinsella sp.
GAGCGGCCTCGGAAGTCGTAGCATCCTGGACGGGTGCATCGGCAGCGGTTGCAGACTCGGCGGTCGCCGCAGCATCCCGAGCGGCTGCAGCTGCGGCTGCGGCCTTCTCTGCCTCGACGAAGGCCTTGGGCTTGCGACCGCGACGGTGCGGGCGCAAAGCCGGATCGACAACGGGAACTTCGCTGGCCTCGACAGGCGCAGCGGACTCAGCAGGCGATGCGCCCTCCCCTGCCGCGGAACGAACCGAAGCCTCGGTGAGCTCGAGGGTTACCTGATCGGCAACCTGCTCGGCCTTAGCAGCCGTGCGACGGCGTGTGCGCGGTGCCGGCTTCTCGGTCGGCTGGTCGGCGGCAGGGGTCTCGGTGGCGGCAGGCGTCTCGGGCACAGACGGAGCTGCAAGCTCGGTCAGAGCCGCGGCCTCGCGCTCGGCAGCACGACGGCGGGCGCGCACCACCTGAGCCTCGCTAATCTGCGCCAACGCACGTGCCTGCGCGACCTCATCGGAAATCGGCGCCGAGGAGTCAGCTGCAACGGTGCGCTTGACGCGCGTCATGCGCGTGGTACGGCGCTTGGGCTTGGTGACCTCCTCGCCGTCAGCAGCAGGCTTGGCCGTACGGCGCGTACGCTTGGGCTTTGCCGGAGCAGCCTCCTCACCAGTTGCAGGCACGGCCTTCTCAGCCGTTGCAGGCGTAGGCGTCGAAGCAGCCTTAGGCGTCTCAGGAGCCGAGGCATGCGCGGGCGCCGCGACCTGGTCCGACGCAACCGGTGCAGCGGGAGCGGCTTGCGTCGTCGTTATTTCGTTTTCTTGCTGTTGATCAGACACAGTGTTTGCTCAACTTTCTTTTCAAGCCCTGTGATCACATGCTCCCTGCATAAACCTTCAGGGCGGCTAAACAGTCTAGTTCCGTTCAAAACGACGGACATCATTGATCTGTATCGAGATGATTGCGTCATATACGCAGCGTTAGTGTAACACAACCGCCGCCACCTGCAACTTAGTCATTGGGAACGCTCTTAAACGACTAGTCAAAAGGGGCACTCTTTGGTTTAACACCCACAAATCTGACTGCCTCCGCCAAAACTATGGCGGTTTACTACGATGAATCGCTCAACCGCGACCACTCCGAAACTTGTTGAACTAAAACCGCAGGTAGATGCCCTGCACTTTTTTGCGAAAAGCTGGCGTGGTTGGAATTTCTCATATTCATCGTAGTGAACCGGCATAGTTTCGTATTTCCAGCAGTTCCAAATTCGTCAATACGTCGGCGTTTGCAAAAAACCCGACCTCCGCATGGAGATCGGGCTTATAGGGCTCAGCAAAGCCGAACCTACACGGTTAAATGACCCGCAGCTTACATCTGCTCGGGAGCGGAGACACCAACAAGGGTGAGCACCAGGGCGAGCGTCACGCGGACGGCATCGCAAGCGGCCAGACGGGCACGCGAAAGCTCGGGGTCGACGGGACGGCCCTCGCTCGGCAGCACCTGGCAGGCAGCGTAGAAGCTGTGGAAGTCGCCGGCAAGCTCCTCGGCAAAGTGCGTCAGACGGAACGGGGCGCGGTCGCGAGCGCAGCTGGCGATGAGGTCGGTGAGCTCGTTGAGCTTACGCGAAAGGGCAAGCTCGGTCGGGTCGGTCAGCAGCGAGTAATCGACGTTCTCGCCGATGGCCTTCTCGGCGACGGCCTTCATGCCCATCTCGTCAGCCTGCTCGGCGGTAACGTCGGCGGCACGGCGCAGGATGGAGCACACGCGGGCGTGAGCATACTGCACGTAATAGACCGGGTTGGAGTTGTCGCGCTTCTTAACGGCCTCAATATCGAAGTCGACCATCTGGTTGGAGCTCTTGGAGATGAGCGTGTAGCGAGCGGCATCGGAGCCGACCTCGTCGACGAGCTCCTGCAGGGTCACCATGGTGCCCTTGCGCTTGGACATTCGGACGGGCTTGCCGTTACGCAGCAGGTTGACGAGCTGGCCCAGCAGAACCTCAAACTTGCCGGGATAGCCAAGGGCGTCGCAGACGCAGCGGACGCGCTCGATGTAGCCGTGGTGGTCGGCACCCCAGATGTCGATGACGTGGTCGACGCGCTGGAACTTATCCCAGTGATAGGCAACGTCGGAGGCGAAGTAGGTGTACTCGCCGTCGGACTTGATCAGGACGCGGTCCTTGTCATCGCCCAGGTCGGTGGAGCGGAACCACAGGGCGCCGTCCTTGGTGTAGAGGTAGCCCATCTTGTCGAGCTTCTCAAAAGCGCGGTCGACGGCGGAGGTGCCGGCGGTCTCACCCTCGGTGTCCTTCACATACAGCGAACGCTCGGAGTACCAACGATCGAAGTCGCAATTGACGGCGTGGCAGAGGTCGCGCATGTTGTCGACCATCTTCACATAGCCGCGCTCGCGGAAGCTCTCCATACGCTCCTGCGGGTCGGCGTCGACCCACTTATCGCCGTCGGTGCGCCAGAACTCGGCAGCCTCGTCGATGATGTAGTCGCCGCCATAGGAGTCCTTGCCCAGGGTCTCGGCAAAGTTGTCCTGATACGGATGGGTCTCGGGGTGCTCGTCGTTCTCGTCGGCAACAAAGGCGTCACGGTCGGCGATCAGCAGCTTGTGAGCCTCGTCGATATCCACGCCCTGCTTGGCGATGATGTCGGCAAGCTGCATATAGCGCGTGCTGATGGAGTTGCCGAAGGTGTTCATCTGAGAGCCGTGGTCGTTGATGTAGAACTCACGCTGGATGTCGTAACCGGCGTGGTCCATCACACGGCAGAGCGAGTCGCCCAGCGCGGCCCAGCGGCCGTGGCCGATGTGCATGGGGCCGACGGGGTTAGCGGAAACGAACTCGACCTGGGTCTTCAGGCCACCACCGACGTTGGACTTAGCGAAGTCCATGCCCTTCTCGCGAGCCTCGCCAAAGATGGCATTCTTGACGGCAACGGAGAGGTAGAAGTTGATGAAGCCGGGGCCTGCGATCTCGACCTTCTCGATCGCGGGGTCCTCGGGCATATGGGCAACGATGGCCTCGGCGATCTTGCGCGGGGCGCAGTGGGCCAGCTTGGCGGACTTCAGGGCCATGGTAGAGGTCCACTCGCCATGAGAAGTGTCAGCCGGTCGCTCGATAGCGCAATCGTCAAGTTCAAATGCGGAAAGGTCGCCGGCCTCCTGGGCCGCAGCAAGCGCAGCGCGTACCAGCTCTTCAATCTTCTCGGGCATAGATCCTCCTTGTGTTAAAGCCCCCGAGCTCTTGGTCACTCGTAGGGCAAAAGCCAGAGTTTGTAGCACTCTATCACAAGCGACGGGCACTGTCGCAGGGTAAAGCTAATAGATATTGCATATGCACAAAAATGACTACAGCTTGTATGGAGTCACTCAAAGATGCCGGTCTGCCTGCAGATTATGCAGGCGTTGAAAATGCATAAAGGTGTGAATGAGCTGCGTCTGTTATCGAATACTCTTACCTATCAGAGTTGTGTGCTTTTCCTGCATAAAGTACGGGTTTGCGCACGTCAGCGTGTTATTCTAGACATACGTAAATTCGTATAAGTTGGAGGTAGCATGTTCTCAATCGGTCAACACGTCATTCATCCGGGCCAGGGAGTCTGCACCGTCGTCGGTTTTAGGGACGACACACCGCAGCCCATGCTGCTACTCGAGACCAAGCAGGGACATGCGCAGACGATCCTCATGTACCCCGTGGCGCAGGCCGACCGTTTGCACGCCGCCATCTCGCAGCAAGATGCCGAGCACCTGCTGAGCCACTATGACGAGTTGGAGTGCGACACCTTTACCGAGCGCAACAGCTCGCTTGAGGAGACACACTTTAAGCAGCAGCTCAAGCTGGGCGCGCCCGAGACGGTCCGCGTGGCAAAGACCATGATGCACCGCATTCGCCAGGCCGAGGAAGCTGATAAAAAACCCAGCTCCTACTACATGCGCGTACTCAAGGAGGCCAAGCGCCGCTCCATCGAGGAGTTCGCCGTGGCCTTGGGCGTCACCGAGGAGGACGCCGAAGCTCGCCTAGCCCAAGCCGCCCTCAACTAACCCATCCGCGCCAAAAACCACCACAAAGGGGACAGGCACCTTTGTGGTGGTTTTCTTGTTCTAGTAGTATTCATTCTTATCGATACCCACGAGCACAAGGAGTCTCTTATGGCAGAGCCGCTTACCGCCGGAATCACCCGCGACCGTGCGTTCGAACTGCTCAACGAGCACAACAAAGATCCGTTCCACATCACCCACGGCGAGACGGTCGAGGGCACCATGCGCTACTTTGCGCGCGAGTTCGACCCAGAGAACGAGGAGTTTTGGGGCATCGTCGGTCTGCTGCACGACCTGGATTGGGAGGAGCATGAGGACGACCCCATGAACCACACCATCTATGCTGCCGAGATTCTTAAGGGCGAAGGTGCGTCTCCCGAGCTCATTCGCGCCATCCAGACGCACACGTCGGACTTCAATACCTCGCTGCCCAAACCCGAGCTGCAGATGGAAAAGATCCTGTTTGCCTGCGATGAACTCACCGGCCTGATCGGCGCTGCAGTCATCATGCGCCCGAGCAAGAGCGTTATGGACTTTACGACCAAGTCGCTCAAGAAGAAGTTCCAGGACAAGCGCTTTGCCGCCGGCTGCTCGCGCGACGTGATTTCGCAGGGCGCCGAGATGTTGGGCTGGGAGCTCCCCGAGCTCTTTGACCGCACCATCGCGGCCATGCAGTCCTTCGCCCCCGACCGCGATACCTTCCAGGCCTAACCGCCCACGCCACCTAAAACCACCACAAAGGGGACAGGCACCTTTGTGGTGGTTTTTCGTTTACGAGGGGTTTAGGGGCGGACCTGGCCGGTGCCGCGGAGCTTGTATTTGTAGGTGGTGAGGGCCTCGGCGGCAAAGGGGCCGCGGGCGTGGAGTTTTTGGGTCGAGATGCCGATCTCGGCACCCAGGCCAAACTCGCCGCCGTCGGTGAAGCGAGTGCTGGCGTTGGCGTACACGGCCGAGGCATCGACCGCATCGAGGAAGCGCTCGCAAGCATCCGTGTCCTCGGCAACGATGGCCTCGGAGTGCATCGTGCCGTAGCGATTGATGTGTGCGATGGCCTCGTCCTCGTTTGTCACGACCTTCACGCTCATCTCGAGCGCCAGGTACTCGCGACCCCAGTCCTCCTCAGTCGCGGCGACGTAGTTGTCGCCCTCGGCAAGCCCAGCGTCGGCGCATGCGGCGCACGTGGCCTCGTCGCCGTGAATCAGTACGCCGTGGTCGTGCAGCACGGCAACGACTGCGGGCAGGAAGCGATCAGCAACGGCACGGTCGACCAGCAGCGACTCGGCGGCATTGCACACGCCTACGCGCTGGGTCTTGGCATTGACGATAATGTTGAGCGCCTTATCAAAGTCGGCGGATTCATGCACGTAGATGTGGCAGTTGCCCGTGCCCGTCTCGATCACCGGCACAAGCGACTCGCGCACGCAGCGCTGGATCAGGCCTGCACCGCCGCGCGGAATGAGTACGTCGACGATACCGCGGAGCTTCATGAGCTCGCCAGTGGCCTCGCGGTCGGTGGACTCGATCATCGACACGGCCTCGCGCGGGAAGCCCTTGGCCTCGAGCGCATCGGCCAGCAGCTCGGCGATCATGGCACACGAGTGATAGGCCAGCGAGCCGCCGCGTAGAATGCAGGCGTTGCCGGTACGGATGCAGATGCCTGCGGCGTCGGCCGTCACGTTGGGGCGCGCCTCGTAGACCATGGCGACCAGGCCCAACGGCACGCTCACGCGGGTCAGGTCCACACCGCTCGCAAGCACGCGGTGGTCGAGCACGCGGCCGACGGGATCGGGCAGCTCGGCGAGCTTCTCCAAACCGGCGGCCATGCCCTCGACGCGCTCAGGCGTCAGCAGCAGACGGTCGAGCAGACCGGCCGAAGTGCCCGCATCGCGCGCGGCGGACATATCGAGCTCGTTGGCGGCGACGATGGAGTCGACACCGTTGCGCAGTGCTGCGGCCATGGCGCGCACGGCCTCCTGGCGCTGCTCATCGCTCGCCGTGGCAAGCGAGGCCGACGCTGCCTTGGCGGCAACGGCAAGATCGTGGACATACGTGGCTATATCGACCGACATGGGCGGCCCTTTCTCCTAGAAGTTTGCAACCATGGTAGCCGATTTGCGCATGGCCTCGCCCGCGGCGGTAGAATTGGTCAACCCGAAACACCGCAACGAACGGAAGACTCACATGGCCCTCATCACTTCGTACCACGTCCCCGGCCTTTACGTCGAGGACCACAGCATCGACGTCCCCCTTGACTGGCGCGGCCTGGAGCCGATGCTCCTGGCCGTCGGCAGCACCATGCGCCGCGGCGCTATGCCGGCACCAATCGCCGGCGCGCCCGAGAGCATCAAGCTCTTCTACCGCGTGGTTTGCGCGCCCGACCGCATCAACGACGATCTGCCGCTGCTCCTGTTTTTGCAGGGCGGCCCCGGCGGCGAGAGCCCGCGTCCGCTGTCGCCTACAAGCGACGGCTGGATCGAGGAGGCCGTCAAGCACTTCCGTGTGGTCCTTCCCGACCAGCGCGGCACCGGACGCAGTAGCTGCGTGGACGGACGCACGATCAAGGCACTGGGTGATCGCGCAACGGCCGCCGGCGCCGATACAGCACGCTCGCAGGCCGACTTCCTCAAGCGCCACCTCGCCAGCTCCATCGTGCGCGATTTTGAGTACCTGCGTCTGGTGGGCTTTGGCGGCAAGCCCTGGGTCACGCTCGGCCAGAGCTACGGCGGCTTTTTGACGTTGAGCTATCTGTCGCTCTTCCCCGAAGGCGTGGCGGCAAGCTTTACCTGCGGCGGCATTCCACACGTGCCAGCGAGCGCAAGCGAGGTCTACGCGCACACCTTCCCGCGCATGGCCGCCAAGACGCAGCAGTATTATGACCGCTACCCCGCTGACGTCGACCGCGTGGCAGCCCTGGCCGATGCGCTCGAGGCCCAGAAGCCCGTGCTGCCCGACGGCTCGCCGATGACGGTCGAGCGCCTACAGCTCATGGGCAGCGACTTTGGCATGAAGCCGAGCTTTGAGCGCATGCATTGGATTATCGATCACGCGTTTGTTACTGGCGACGGTACGCTTAGCTGCGGCTCCTCGGTATCCGACAGCTTTTTGATGCGCGCCTTCGAGCGCACCAACACGCGTACAAACCCGCTGTACTGGACGCTGCAGGAGTTTATCTACGCCGACGGCGACACCATGCCCATTCGCTGGGCCGCAGCAGAGGAGAAGGCCCATCACGCCGAGTTCGACACACTCGCGCGCCCGCTCATGTTTACCGGCGAGGCCATGTTCCCGTGGATGTTTGAGCAGATGCCCGAGCTTATGCCGTTTAAGCCCGCCATGGACCTGCTGATGGAAGACACCAGCTGGGACAAGATCTACGACCCGCAGCGCCTAGCCTGCAACGAGGTGCCACTCCAGGCCGCGGTGTATTTCGACGATATGTACGTCGATTCGGGCATGCAGCTCGATACGCTCAGCCGCGTGGGCAACTCGCATGCCTGGGTGACCAACGAGTTCGAGCACGACGGCCTGCACGGCAGCGCGGTGTTCAAGCACCTCTTCGACGAAGCGCTCAACCGCGGAGACCTGCGCCGGATCTTCTAGCTAAGGAGTGTCCCAAAGTGCCGGCACAAAAGGAACGTCCCCAAGTGCCGGCAGTGGGACCCCGCCGCCTCAACGAGTTGCGGTGAAATAAGGACTGTTAAAGGCTTTAAAGCCGCCAAACCATCCCTATTTCACCGCAACTTACGATATGCCGGCGTTACGGCCATCGCAGGTAGAGAACGGAAAGCGAAAACGCCCCTAAGCGAGCAAGGTGACGTGAAAGAGGAGGGCATTGACCTTTTGGTCATGCCCGACGATTGAACGTCAGATTGCCGCTTAGGGGCGTTTGCAGCGTCAATTGGTTAAGCGAAGACGATTAGGTTATCCCTGTGTATCGCCGGCTTCTCGGCCAAGTTAGCGAGCAGGCGGTTGCTGGCGATCTGGTCCTGGCGGCGGCCGGCAGCAAGCTCCAGCACGTCCGAATCGGCCTCGGCGATACCGCGGGCGACGACCATACCGCTCGGATCGCACACATCGAGCACATCGCCCTCGGCAAACTGGCCATCGACCTCGCGAATACCCACCGCAAGCAAGGAAGAGCCACGGCTAACCAGCGCCTTCGCAGCACCATCATCGACCGTCACCGAGCCATGCGCCTTGTCGCCCAGTGCGATCCACAGCTTGCGGGGTGCGATGTCCAGACGCTCCGCCGGCGGATCGAACAGCGTGCCCACGCTCTCGCCGCGGGCGAGGCGCACGAGCGCATCGGGCTCCTCGCCTGAGCAAATCACGCTCTGAATGCCCGCCGTCATCAGGATGCGGCTCGCGCGGATCTTGGTAATCATGCCGCCCGTTCCCACCGATGTGGAAGAATCGCCCGCCGAGGCAATAATCTTGGCATCGATCTTATGCACGACAGGAACAAACTCGGCCGTGGGGTCCTCATGCGGATTGGCAGTATAGAGACCATCGATGTCCGAGAGCGTCACGCACAGATCGGCAGAAACCAGGCAGCTCACAAGCGCCGCCAGTGTGTCGTTGTCGCCAAACTTGATCTCATCGACAGTAACGGTATCGTTCTCGTTGACGACCGGCACCACGCCGAGCTCCACCAGGCGAAGCAGGGCGTCGCGCGCGTGCAGGTAGGACGTGCGGCGCGCCGTGTCGTGACGCGTGAGCAGCACGAGCGAGGTGAGCAGGTCGCGCGCATGGAACTCCTCGTCGTAGGCCGACGAGATGATGCACTGACCGGCCGAGGCGCAGGCCTGCAGGCTCGGCAGGTCGCCGACCGGCTTACGGTCGAAGCCCAGCACGGGATAGCCGCAGGCAATGGCGCCCGAGCTCACCACGATCAGGCGCCAGCCAAGCTCGCGCAGCGCTGCGGCCTGGTCGGCAAGCCCGCCGATAAAGGCGCGGTTGACCTTGCCGTCGGCGCCCACCACCGTGGACGAACCGATCTTTACCACCATCGTTTTATAAGAAGTCGTCATACGTCAAACCAATCAACTGTTCAGCGAACGGCCGAGCCGGCGGCCAGGGAAGCGTGACTCGCCCCTACCGCCCAAGGAATTAGTGAGCCCAGGGAAAGGCAGAGGCCGCGGCCATGTTCTTGCGCACGAGCTCGTCGCGCACCTGAGCCAGGCCCTGCTCCATACCCACCACATAGGTCTGCGGGTACAGGAAGCGCTTGAAAGCTGCGTCCAGATGGTCGAGCGCCCAAGCACAGCGCTCGCGCGCGTCCTGGATGCTCTCACGCGGAGCCACCGCACTGCCATCGCGCACGATCGGCACCAGCAGCTCGCGATACTCAAGTTCGGACACGTCGGTCACCAGGGCGGCATCGTTCACGGCCACAAGGGTATTGCCGCGCGCGGCGCCCTCCCCTGCCAGATGGTCCTCGTCATAGATCATGTCGCAGACCGGGCCGCCAAAGCCGTCGTAATAGCGGCGCACACGCTGCACGCCCGGAATCGTGCGCTTGTAGGGCTGCTCGGAGAGCTTCACCACCGGCGTCCACGGGTCCGCATCGCTCGCACGACGGGCGGAAAGCTTGTACACGCCGCCCAGCGCCGGCTGATCGTAGCAGGTCGCGAGCTTGGTGCCCACGCCAAAGCTGTCGATGGGTGCGCCCTGGTCGAGCAGCGACTGAATCGTGTACTCGTCAAGATCGTTGGAAACCGAGATCCCCACATAGGGCAGGCCCTCGGCGTCAAAACGGCCGCGGACATACTTGGAGAGCTTGGCCAGGTCGCCCGAGTCAATGCGAATAGCCGACAGGCGCTCACCCGCCGCCTCCATCTCCTTGGCAACCGTAATGGCATGCTCGCAGCCCTCGCGTACGTCGTAGGTGTCGATGAGCAGCGTGCAGTTCTTGGGACTCGACTTAGCAAAAGCCCGGAATGCCTCGAGCTCGGAATCGAAGCTCATCACCCAGCTGTGCGCATGCGTGCCAAAGACGGGAATACCGTAGCGGCGGCCGGCGAGCACATTGGACGTAGAGGAGCAGCCGGCAACGTAGCTCGCGCGCGCGACGGCCAGCCCGCCATCGGGACCCTGGGCGCGGCGCAGGCCAAACTCGGCAACGGGACGGCCGTCCGCCGCCAGCACCACGCGCGCCGTCTTGGTGGCGACAAGCGTCTGGAAGCCGACGATGTTGAGCAGCGCCGTTTCGAGCAGCTGGCACTCCAGCGCGGGACCGGTGACGCGAACCATGGGTTCGCGCGGAAAGACGAGCTCGCCCTCGGGGACGGCGTCGATGTTTACATGTGCACGAAAATCGCGCAGGTAGTCGAGGAATGCAGGCTTGAACATCGCGCCGCCGGCCGGGGCCTGGAGTGAGGCGAGGTAGTCGATATCCTCGGGCGTAAAGCGCAGGTTCTCGACCAGCTCGGGCAGCTCGGCGGTGCCGCACATGACGGCATAGGCGCTGCCAAAGGGATGGTCGCGGTAAAACGCGGTAAAACAACCCTGCTCATTGGCCTTGCCGCTCTCCCACAGGCCCTGGGCCATAGTGAGCTCGTACAGATCGGTGAGCATTGCAATGTCGGTGGGATGAGAGATATCGGTCAAAGCCATGGGGCGACCTTTCGGATGCGTTGTGCAGAGGTTGAGGGTTGGCGAGGCGGGCGTGCGGGCATGGAGCCCAGCGCGAACAGGCTAGTGCAGACCCATGCTGGTCAGGATCGTGTAGCCCATAAAGATGACAAACGCGATGAGGGCAAGGACAATGATGATTTTTTGAGCCGGCGCCATACCGGGGATCTCGTTCTCGCCCGTGGGCTCCTTGGAGGTGACCATGCGCTGGGCAAAGGTCATCTCGTCACGGCTCGGTTTGGGCTCGACGGGCTTGGGACGAGCGGCCCTTTTAGGCTGAGGTTTGGGTGCGGCGGGCGCGGGCTTCGCGGCGGCGGGCCTGGGCGCGGGGGCGACGTTCGCGGCGGCCTCCTCGGCCTTCTTGCGCTCGGCACGCAGGGCGGCCAGCTCCTCACGCTCGCGGCGCGCCTCTTCCTGGGCCTCGCGACGAGCCTTCTCGGCGCGGAGCTCTTCCAACTCGGCGCGCTCCTCGGCAGACAGTGGTTGGGACTCAAGCTCGGCCATGGTACAGCCCTTTCTTTTTAAAAAAGCCGCCGACACAATGTCAGCGGCTTATCAAATCCATGGGTGGAGACGAAGGGAGTCGAACCCTCGGCCTCTGCCATGCGACGGCAGCGCTCTCCCAACTGAGCTACGTCCCCAAGACAAGTTGATATTTTACCTACGGCTCGCCAACTGTCAACGCCCAATACCCAGTCTTTTTGGGGCGGGGCTGTTTTGACTACTTATCGAACGTCCGAGCCACCCGATGATTATTTATCCCCATCCCAGAAAAATCATCGGCAAACGACTACTTTGCACTAGTAAGAACACCGGTGGTGTCGAACGCCGGGGTAAAGCTCTCGTCTACCGCGCCGCCCTCTTGCCAGAACATCGTCGTAAATCCTAGGTCATCGGCATGGTCGAGCACCTGCTCGTACTCCTCGCGCGTCACGGCGCGTGCCAACTCGCCGCCCTGCTCGCGCATGAGCGCATTGGGCGTGTACTGGTTCATAACCGAGATCGGCACGTCGCCCACCGTCTGCCACACCAGGTCCAGCACGCGACACGAATCGTCTGCATGCCCCGGAAGCACCAGGTGACGCACGATCACGCCACGCTTCATAAGCCCGTCCTCGTCCACCAGCCCTCCCCCGCGGCGCTCGATCTCGCGCGCCATCTGTGCCAGGCCCGACACGGCCACGCGCGGGTAATCCTTAATATGAGAAAGCGACTGCGCAAGCCCGGCATCGGCATATTTAAAGTCGGTGAGCCACACATCGACCAGGTCGCCCAGCGCCGCCACGGCACTCGCGCGCTCGTAACCACTCGTGTTGTAGACGATTGGGATAACCAGTCCGCGCGCCCGTGCCGCGGCAATCGCGGCAGGCAACAGGTGCGCATAGTGCGTCGCCGTCACCAAATTGATGTTGTTGGCACCCTGGTCCTGCAGTTCCAGCATAATCTCGACCAGGCGCTCAGGCGAAATCTCAAGGCCAAAATTGCCGGTCGAGATCTCGTGGTTCTGGCAGTAGATACATTTGAGCGAGCAGCCGCTAAAGAAGATCGTGCCCGAACCGGCCTCGCCCGAGATAGGCGGCTCCTCCCACATATGAAGCGCGGCGCGGGCCACCTTGAGCGTGTCGTTAGCACCGCAGACGCCGTGCGCGCCCTCATCGCGCGCCGCACCGCAACGGCGCGGACACAAATGGCAGGCGGGCGAAAAAAGTTCGGTCAACGACGTCGGCATAAAACCATGCTCCAAAACAACGATTCAGCAGCTCAAACGTAAAGGGATCAACCCCACAGACGGCTCGAGCCCAAGGCGCCGTAATCGTCCGACACGATTTTTGTAATGTCAAGACTGGAATCGATAAAGTGCCGCTTTATGATGTAGGTATTCCGCCCCCCGCGGAGCAACTGGGTGAACCGTCGCGTTTATTTAGGGAGCCCA
>CABUSH010000039.1 GCA_902494195.1 uncultured Collinsella sp.
GGGCGCCCGGTCGGCGGCCCGTTCTGGGCGCGCCTCAATCGTAGCCCGAGACGGTCCCGGGCTGACAATTTCGACTGTAATGGACGTTCTTAAACGACTAGTCAAACAAGAGCGTCCCCAACGACTACTTTTCCTCCGTCCCCAAGGGATCATTATTGGACCGCCGATGTTTTGGTAATGCCAGCGAGCGGGCACCAGAGCGAACAAATTGGCATGAAAAGAGGACGGCATAGACCTTCTGGTCATGCCGTCCTCTTTGAATGACAAGTTGTCGCTCTGGTGCCCGCGCAGCGTCGGCTGGTCCGCCGTTCGTTAGAACGGCGGAACCAATTACATAAGCTCGCAAACAGCTGCCGCGAAGGCAACGGGATCCTCGGGGAGGATGCCCTCGACGAGCAGGGCCTGGTCGTAGAGCAGGCCGGAGTACTGCTTAATCTTGTCGGCGTCGCCCGCCTTCTGGGCAGCGACGAGCTTGGCGAAGACCGGGTGCTTAGCGTTGAGCTCGAGCACGCGCTGGCTCTTGGGCATACCGTCGGGCGCGCCCTCGGGACCCTTCTGAAGCACCTTCTCCATCTCGAGCGAAAGCGGACCCTCGGTGGTGATGCAGGCGGGAGCATCGGTCAGGCGCGCAGAGACGGCGACCTTCTCGACCTTGTCGCCGAGCGCCTCCTTCATGGCGTTAAAGAGGTCCTCGTTCTCCTTAGTGGCGTCCTCGGCCTCCTTCTTCTCGTCATCGGTCGCCAAGTCAAGATCGCCGGTCGCGACGTTCTTAAGCTCCAGGTGACGATCCTCGACCTCAGGCTCGGCACCATCGGCAACGGCCTTCTCGGCAGCCTCGCGAGCAGCGTCATCATCGTAGACCTTGGGCATATCGGCAGCCACGTACTCACGCATGGCCTGGAAGGTGAACTCATCCACGTCCTGCGTCAGCAGCAGTACATCGTAGCCGCGGTCGAGCACGCCCTTCACGACGGGCATCTTGGCCAGACGCTCGCGCGAATCGCCGGCGGCATAGTAGATTGCCTTCTGGCCCTCGGGCATGCCCTTGGCATACTCGGCCAGGGTAATCATCTTCTGCTCCTTGGCAGACCAGAACAGCAGCAGGTCGGCGAGCTCATCGGCCTTCATGCCGTAGCTCGAGTAGATGCCGTATTTAAGACCGCGGCCAAAGTTCTCAAAGAACTTCTCGTAGGCCTCGCGGTCGTTGTCGCGCATGTCTTCGAGGTCGGCGGTGATCTTCTTCTCGACACGCTTGGCAATGGCCTTGAGCTGACGGTTCTGCTGCAGCGTCTCACGCGAGATATTGAGCGTCACATCGGCAGAGTCCACGACGCCGCGCACAAAGTTGTAGTAGTCGGGCAGCAGGTCGTCGCACTTCTCCATAATCAGCACGTTGGAACTGTAGAGCGCCAGGCCCTTCTCGTAGTCCTTGCTGTACAGATCGAACGGGGCGCGGCCCGGCACAAACAGCAGCGCATCGTACTCAAGCGTACCCTCGGCATGGAAGCTGATAGTGCGCGCGGGATCGTCAAAGTCGTGGAACGTGGACTTGTAGAACTCGTCGTAATCCTTCTGCTCAACGTCAGAGCTGCGCTTTTTCCAGATCGGCGTCATGGAGTTGATGGTCTCGAGCTCCTGATAGTCCTCGTACTCGGGCTTGTAGTCGTCGCCGGCGTCCTCAGGCTTGGGCTTCTGGCGGCTCTTGGTCACCATCATCTGAATCGGGTAGCGCACATAGTTGCTGTACTGCTGAATCAGGCTCTTGAGGCCCCACTCGGTCAGGAAGCGATCGTAGGTCTCGGCCTCGCCGTCGGCGTCGAGCTTCTCGTTCTCGCGCAGCGTCAGGATGACATCGGTACCGTGCTCAGCACGCTCGCCATCCTCGATGGTGTAGCCCTCAAGACCGTCGGACTCCCAAACGTGGGCGGTATCCTCGCCATAGGCGCGGCTGACGACCTTCACGTGGCTGGCAACCATAAAGGCGGAGTAGAAACCCACGCCAAACTGACCGATGATGTCGACATCGGAACCCTGCTGCTCGGCGTTCTCGGTCTTAAACTCCTCGGAGCCGGAATGGGCGATGGTGCCCAGGTTGCGCTCGAGCTCCTCGGCGGTCATGCCGATACCGTTATCCGAAATAGTGATGGTACGGGCATCTTTATCAAAGGAGACACGAATGGCCAGGTCACCCTGGTCGAGCTTGACACTCGGATCCTGAAGGCTCTTAAAGTTGAGCTTGTCGACAGCATCGCTCGCGTTGGAGATAAGCTCGCGCAGGAAGATTTCCTTATTGGTGTAGATGGAGTTGATCATGAGGTCGAGCAGTTTTTTGCTCTCGGTCTTAAATTGACGCATGTGCAGTCCTTTCGCGCTACCCCTGCCCGCAAAAACGGCCCGGTTGCCCGAGCCGCATCGCAGACCTGCTATGTTCAGACTTAGATTTTATAACCCATTAGCGCGCATATATACATACGGAATCGAAAAACTGTATGTTGCAATGCCCCATGCGCTAATTGTCGAGGAGTGTCCCCAACTGCCGGCAGAAAAGGAGCGTCCCTATCTGTCGCCCAGCAGTTTGGCCATCCAGGCATGAGGCTGGCCCTCGTCTTCGTAGTCCACCGGGGCAATCTGCGTGTAGCCCGCCTTGGCATAGAGCGGCAGCACGTATTCCTGAGCATGCAGCTTAATGAGCTTGGCGCCGGCATCACGCGCGCACGTATCACTGGCCTCGACAATCTTGCTCGCCAAACCGCGACGGCGCATGCTCGGCAGCACGGCCACGCGCCCCATAATGTAGGTCTCCCCCGCCGCGACACCTTCGTCCAAGTCGCACGCCGGCGACACCGGAGCCTCTGCGTCAGCCGCGCGCTCAAGCTCTTCGGGAAACACGCGCGAGCAACCGGCAAGCTCGCCGTCTACATAGAGCGTCACATGAATGCAGTTCGGATCCTCGTCGATAGCGTCGAACTCATTCTCGTAGCCCTGCTCGTCCATAAAAATGACGCGGCGCACCAACGCCGCGTCATCAAAGCATCCCGTCTTAAGTTGGATATCCATGGCTGCCCTTTCATTCAATGCGAACGTTAGGGACAGATTTTAGCGAAAATGAGCTCCGCGTACGCTAAACTTCGCGCGAGCCTTCGCCAGGCAGTCGTAATGACCCACGTTATGGGCATCGCTCGCGATGAAGCTGTACAGGTTCTGATCGAACAGGCGCTGTGCCGGCTTTTTCTCGCGACCAAAGCGACCGCCGGCAATAAAGTCCGCCGAAGCCTGCAGCTTGCAGCCCATATCGACCAGGCGCTCCGCCACGCTTACATCCTTTTGAACCGCACGATAGCGCTCAGGATGAGCGATGATCACCTGGTAGCCACGGCACTGCAAATCGTAAATCGTGTTCTCGTACTCTCTAAACGCATACGCATCGGCATGTGTCGAAAGCTCGAGCAGAAACTCGTTGGTTCCATCGAAATGCAAGTGCTCCGCGGCATCGATACCAAGTTCAACGAGCTTTCGATGGTTGACCTCGAAGCCCATCTGGAGCGGAAAACCGTCAGCGTTATCACGCAGCAGCTCAAAGGCATCCCACATCTTGTCGTAATCAAAATAGGGATCACGGCAGTGAGGAGTGCAAACGATTCTGGTTACACCGGCCCGCTTGGCAGCCTCGAGCATCGCCAAGCTCTCATCGAGATCGGCGGCGCCGTCGTCTACACCCGGCAAGATATGGCAATGAATGTCACGCATAGGTCAGCCTTAATCAACTAAACGTTTGCTCGGTTGGTGAAGATGCCCTTTTTGGAAGTCCCCTGATCGTCGGAGCCCTTCTTAACCTTCTTACCGTCCTTGGTGTAGTAGGAGTAGTAGTACTCGCTGGTCTCGGTCTCGCAGTAGTTCATGACGGTACCGATGAGCTTGACCTTCTCGGACTTCTTAAGCTGGCCGATAGCGTTGAGTGCCTCCTCGCGCTTGGTGAAGTCCTCGCGCACCACGAACAGCGTACCGTCGGTCAGGCTGGCAATCTCGGCAGCATCGATGAAGGTGCCGACCGGGGGAGCATCAAAGATGACGTACTGGAACTTGGCGGACAGTGCCTTTACCAACTTGGCAAAGCGGTGAGAGACGATGATGTCGGCAGGATTGGGAATATGCGGCTCGGCATCGAGGAAGTAGAAGTTCTTCTGACCCGTCTCGACAATTGCCTGGTCAATGGAGATCTGCTCGGAAAGGACCGCATAGAGTCCGCCGCGCGAACGAACGCCGAGCATATCGGAAAGGGACCTGCGGCGCATATCGGCCTCGACCAGGAGCACGGACTTGCCGCTCGTGGCGATAGCCTGGGCAAGGTTGATGGAAACCGTAGACTTGCCCTCGTTGGGAATCGAGGACGTGACGGTAATGGTGCGAATGGGGTCGTCCACGCTCGCAAAGCGGATGTTGGCCAGAAGGGTCTTGGCGGCATTCTGTACAACGAGCTTATCGGTGTTCTTTGCCTTAGCCATGCCTATTTACCACCTTTCATAGCCGGAATTCGGCCAACAACGGGAATGCCCAGGAGCTCTTCTGCCTCTTCGGCACCGCGGATGCGGGTATTGAGCATGTCTGCCAAAACGACATAGGCAACTGCGATAAAGATACCGGCGAGGAACGCGACAGCAACGTACAGCATACGCTTGGGACCGCTGGGGGCTTCGGGGGTCTTAGCCTCGTCGATAACGTTGATGCTCTGGGCAGCGCCGACGTTCTGAGCGACCGTACTCACCGAGCTGGCCATGGCCTTTGCGACCTTAGCCGTCTCCTTGGCATCGGTGCCGGTAACCGAAAGCGTAATGACACGCGTGGTGGTCTCGGAGGAAACAGACACCTTGTAGTCATCCAGATCGGTGAGGCCCAGTTCATTGGCTGCGCCGCTCTTAACGCTATCGCTATCCAGCAGCGTGGCGATATCGTTGGAAAGCATCTGACTCGCCGAGAGATCGTTGTAGCTCATCTGACCGCTATCGTCGGTCTTGGCGAGAATGTACATGCTCGTCGTCGCGGTATAGGTGTTGTCCATCGCAACGAAGGACACGATGCCCATGGCGATCGCGCAGACCACCGGAAGGGTGATGACCAGCTGAAGGTGCTTCTTCAGCAGCTGGAACAGTTCGAGAAGGGTCATGCAGCTTGCCTTTCATTTCCCCAGTTCGGATTGACAAAACTGTCCGTATGTTATCGCATCTTTTTACCGAGACCAAACTCTATACATAAGAAACAGGCTCTCCTGTAAAAATGTCGGAAGCAATCGTAAAATTGCACAACAACGCCGCACCCGAAAGTCAAATGCGGCGTCTGCATCAATATCTATGTTATATCGCTATGCAAATGGCTCGTCCTACTGTATGGGAAACGTCACCGTAATGGTGGTTCCCACGCCCAACTCGCTCGACAGATCGAGCGTGGCGTGATGATACAGGGCCGCATGCTTGACAATGGCAAGCCCCAGACCGGTTCCGCCGCGTGCCTTGGACCTACTCTTGTCCACGCGATAGAACCGCTCAAATACCTTGCCCTGTTCTTCAGGCGCGATACCGATTCCCGTGTCGGCGACCGCAAGGAACGGATGGCCTTCGTCGTTGGTGCCGCACTGCAGCGTAACCGTACCGCCGGGTCGATTGTAGCGGATGGCGTTGCTTGCCAGATTATAGATGAGCTCGTCAATCAAGCGCGACACGCCCTCGATGACCACAGGCTTGGTCTCATGACTTATCGTCACATTCGCCTGACGGGCGACCTGTTCAAGACGCTGCTCGACCGCGTAGATGGCACGCGAGAGCTCAATAGGCTCCGTGGACCCAATGGGCACCGCCTCGCCCTCAGCTGCACGCTCGGCCTCGTCCAAGTTAGACAGCGTAAGGATATCGTTGACAAGCGCTGCCAAGCGGCCCGCCTCACGATAGATGCGACCGCCAAAGTTGCGCAGGTCGCCCTCGCCCTCGACCATGCCGTTTGCGATGAGCTCGGCATAGCCCGAAATCGCCGTAAGCGGCGTCTTGAGCTCATGGGTGATATTCGCCGTGAACTCGCGGCGCATACGGTCGTTGTCCGCCAGCACCGCCATTTGGCGCTTGAGCTCCTGGCGCTGCGACTCAATACGCTCAAGCATGGGGACCATCTCGGCATAGGCGTGCTCATAGCTACGGCGTGGGTGGTCCAAATCCACCTCTTGCAAAGGCGCGATGATGGCACGGGACTCGCGGCGCGCCATAAAAAACGAGAGTACCGCACCCGCTGCTGCGATAAGCAGCATCGGCGCCACCATCGACAGCAAAATCGCCGCAACGCCAGGCTGGGCCTGCGCCAAGCGGACAACCTGGCCGTTATCAAGGGCGACGGCGCGATACAGCATAATCTCGTCGAGCGTAGAGCTTGCGCGCTCCGCGGAACCCGAACCACTCTCAAAGGCCTCGATGACCTCGGGGCGATCGCCATGGTTGGGCAGTGTGGAAGGCGACGCCTCGTTGTCGTAGGCAACCGATCCATCCTTGTTAATCAGCGTGATGCGCAAGTCCTCTCGATCGAGGCTACGCAAGAACGGGATGGGCTCCTGCTGCTCGTCGAGGGCGGCAGCAATGAGCTCGGTTTCTTGCGCCAGGTTGGCACTCGTGGCATCCGCCAAGGTGTTTTGCACAAAGAACGCACCCAGCACCGTAAACGCCACGATAACCGCCATGGCGCAGACAAAGATCGTCACAAAAACGCGGTGCGACAGCGTATGTTTTCCCTGGGGGGCGAAGACCACGGGTTACTCCTCCGATGCGGTGGCCGCGGTGTCGTCACCTTCGGCACCATCACCGGCAGAAGGCTCGGCCAAGCGGTAGCCCACGCCGCGCACGGTCTCGATGGCGCTGGCATGCTCGCCCAGTTTTTGGCGAAGCGTCTGCACGTGCACGTCAACGGTGCGCGAACCGCCGTCGAAGTCCCAGCCCCACACGCTCTGCAGCAACGACTCGCGGGTAAAGACCACGCCGGGCTTGCGCATGAGGTACTCGAGCAGGTCGAACTCGCGCAGGGTGAGCTTAAGCGACTCGCCGGCAACAGTCACCTCACGATGGCTGGGCGAGAGCACGATGTCGCCCACGCTGAGCACATCGCTTGCCTGTTTGACCATGCCGCCGCGACGCAGCAGTGCGCGGCAGCGGCTGGCGAGCTCCATGAGCGAAAACGGCTTAGTCAGGTAATCGTCGGCACCGCCATCGAGCGCCATCACCTTGTCGAGCTCGGTATCCTTGGCGGTAAGCATCATGATGGGCACCGTCGCCGTCAGGCGATCGGCACGCAGTCGACGCATAATCGCCAAGCCATCGGTATCGGGCAGCATGATGTCGAGCAGGACGGCATCGGGTACCCGTCGCGCCACGGCAGCCTTAAACTCACCGTCGCACGAAAAGCCTTCGGCCTCAATCCCCTGCTTGCGCAGCGCATAGACCGTCAAATCCCTGATGTTGTCATCGTCCTCGACGTAATAGATCATGTTGAACCCCTTTGCGGCCGGCATGACCGCATCTTAACCCTAAAGGTACCTTTACTAGATGGTATCAGCCAAAACGCCCCGTCAAATAATCCGCCGTGCGCGGATCGGTCGGATTCTTGAAGAGTTGCGCGGTGGGCGCGTGCTCCACCAGCTCACCCAGCAAAAAGAATGCGACCGAATCGGAGATACGCGCCGCCTGCTGCATATTGTGCGTAACGACCACGAGCGTGCAGGTCTCTTTGAGCTCGCAGGCCAGCTGCTCCACCACCAGCGTCGACACAGGGTCGAGTGCCGAGGTCGGCTCGTCCATCAGCAGAATGTCGGGCTGCACGGCAAGTGCGCGGGCGATGCACAGGCGCTGCTGCTGTCCACCCGAAAGACCCAGGCCCGACTCCTTGAGCTTGTCCTTGACCTCATCCCATAGCGCAGCGCGACGAAGGGAATCCTCGACCAGCCCATCCAGCACAGCGCGATCGCGCACGCCCATGCCGCGCGGCCCATAGGCGACGTTGTCGTAGATGCTCATGGGAAACGGGTTGGGGCGCTGGAACACCATGCCCACGCGCTGGCGCAAACGGCAGATGTCGTAATCGCCCAGGATATCTTGACCATCGAGCGCAATCTTGCCCTCGATGCGGCAATCCTTGATGCCGTCGTTCATGCGGTTAAAGCAGCGCAGCAACGTGGACTTTCCGCAGCCCGAAGGCCCGATGAACGAGGTGATCTGCTTGTCGCGGATCTTGATATTCACGTCCTTGAGCGCATGATGGTCGCCATAGAACAGGTCGAGGCCCTCGACATCGATGCGCGTCGGCGAGGCGGCAAGATCCTCTGCCGTGGGGCGAGTCGCATCCCCAACCTCGCGCTCGTGCGCGGCCTCGGCCTGCGCTTTCATGAGTTCTTCAAGCTCCGTGGGCTCCACAGCCGCAGCAGCCGTCATACCGCATACCTCCACATCGATATCAATTCAGCAGTATCGATAGTAGGAATCGCGGCTCATATGCACGTGAGCGCATTGTCAAGTGTTTGTAAGGGCACACTGGCTATGCGGCGGGCAGCTCGATGGTGAATATCGTGTGTTCGGGCGTCGATTCACATGCAACGGTACCGCCGTGCGCGCATACGATCTCCTTGGCGATGGCAAGCCCCAGTCCAGCGCCGCCGCGATTGGTCGCACGCGCCGCATCCAGGCGATAGAACTTCTCAAAGATCACCTTGAGCTTTGCCTCAGGGATGGGATCGCCCTGATTGATAAAGCGCACGCGCACGCCACCGCCGTCCCGGCGTCTGGCCTCGATCGTGATGGTCGAGCCCTCATAGCTATAGGCAACGGCGTTTTTCATGATGTTGTTGAACACGCGAGCCATCTTGTCGCCATCCACGAGCACCGTCAGGTCCTCGCGAATATCAACTTGGGCTTCCTTATGCTGCTCGTTGAGGATGGGATAGAACTCGTCAGCCACCTGAGCCAGCAGCAACCCCAGATCAACATAGCCGCGCGTGAGCACGATATCGTGGAAGTCAAAGCGCGTGATATCGAAGAACTCTTCGATGAGTGCATCGAGCCGGTGCGCCTTGTCGAGCGCCACGCCCGTAAAGTGCGCACGTTGCTCAACCGGCAGCTCGGGAGCCTCTTGCAGCAGCGAAAGATAGCCCACCACACTGGCAAGCGGGGTGCGTAGGTCATGTGCCAAGTACGTGACCAAATCGTCCTTGCGATGAGACTCGTCACGCAGAGCTTGCTGCACCTTGTGCTCACGGTCACGCACGCGGTTAAGGGCGCCCTCGACCTCCAAGAAGTCGCCGTCAATGTTGTCCCAGGTGTCGGGGTGATCGATCAGGCGATCTTGAATACGAGCGGCCAGCACACAATCGGCATGCTGCTCGCCCTGCTCGTAGCCCTGGTAGTACAGGGCGCGGCCGCACAAGAACAGCACGCACACGGCAAGCGCCAGCACAAAGCCAAGCATGTTGAATACAAAGCCGGCATCGAACAGCACCGGCCCTTCAATGCCGCCGAGCGCCATGGCGCCAATCGCCAACGTCATGGCCCACGCGGCGCCGCCAATCACCACGCAGCGGCGAACGATCTCAAATCGATCGATCAGCAAAAAGCCGATAAGCAGCACCGCCAAGATTCCGGCGATGTTATCGATGCCAATCAGCAGCAGGCTCAGCAAAAAGAGCAGCACCGTTGCAAGCGCGCGGTTGTCGACGACCGACCTCACGTATTCAAAGAGTCGATCGGGCACCTCGAATGCCTGCCTATCGTCTTTTGTCATATCCACTTCCCCACCATCAAAGGCGCTATTCGATTATGTAGCCGACGCCCCAGACGTTTTTGATAAAGCGCGGCTTTTGTGCGTCGTCGCCGATCTTTTCGCGCAGGTGGCGAATGTGCACCATCACCGTATTGTTGGAGCCGGGCATAAAGTCCTCGTTCCACACCGCGCGGAACAGGTCCTCCACGGCCGCCACGCTGCCGCGATGCTCGACCAGATACAGCAAGATGGAATACTCGATGGGCGTGAGGCGAACCGGTGAACCGTCCACTGTCACGGAACGAGCATCGCGGTTGATCTCCAGGCCGTCGAGCTGGAGGGTCGGCAACTCGGTCGCCTGCGCGCGGCTACCATAGCTGGTGTAGCGACGCAACTGAGCATGAACGCGCGCGATGAGCTCCAGCGGGCGGAACGGCTTGACCACGTAATCGTCCGCGCCAAGCGAAAGGCCTTCGATCTTATCCTGCTGGGCATCGCGTGCCGTCAACATAATTACGGGATAGGTATGGCTGGCACGGATGGTACGCAGCAGCTCAAAGCCGTCGATATCGGGCAGCATGACATCGAGCAGTGCCAGGTCAAACTCTTGTTCCAGAATTGCCTTGGCCGCATCGGCCCCGCTGTAGGCGATCTGGACGTCAAAGCCCTCTTTTGTAAGGTAGATACCAACCAGGTCGGCGATGGCCTTCTCGTCATCAACTACCAGTATGCGCTCGTTCATGCGTGCTCCTCTCGTGCTCCATTATGCCCGAGGCGGCGCCCGCCACACACAACAAGCGCGGGCGATTAAGTCGTCCTTAAGCACCCTTGCGCCCATTCGAGCACGAATGCGGGCCATGCGCGCACGCAACGATCGTCGTCGCCGGCAAACGATATACTCTAGTGCCAGAAGAGACCATCCCGTCGAAAGCGAAATCTGTGAAGTCCCTCATCTCTTTTGCAAAACGCTCCGCCCAGCTTGCCGCCGGCTTTGCCTGCGCCATCGCCCTTGTTGCCGGCGTACCTGCTGTTGCCGGTGCCCAAGTGCTCACGACCGACGACGTCTGTGGCAAAACCGCCGATGCGCGCGGCATCACGGCCGAAAACCTGCCCGATATCGATGCGACCAATGCCCTCGTCATGGGCAAAGACGGCACCGTCTACTATGCCCGTGGCGCCGATGAGCAGGTCAAGATCGCCTCGATCACCAAGGTCATGACCGCGATCCTAACCGTCGAGAATTGCAAGATGGACGAGAAGGTCACGGTGAGCAACGCCGCGGCCACCGTGGGTAATTCGACCGCCGGCCTGCTCGAAGGCGACGAGCTCACCGTGGAGCAGGCACTGCGCGGCCTGATGATTCCCTCGGGCAACGACGCCGCCATCGTGCTCGCCGAATATGTGGGCAAGAAGATCGACCCTAAGACCAAAGACGCCGAGGCCACATTTGTGAAGGCCATGAACGAGCGCGCTAAGAAGCTCGGCTGCACCGGTACGCTTTTTGAAAACCCGCATGGTCTGGACTTTGATGAGTGGGCTGGCGATATGCACTCAACCGCACACGACGTAGCGCTGATGATGCAGGAGGCCATGAAAAACGACACGATCCGCGAGGTCGTAGCGAGCGAGGATTCTTGGATCGAGGTCACGGGCGCCGACGGCACCGACCATTCGCACTCCATGGACACGCATAACTATTTGCTGGGCCAAGATGGCAACATCGGTGGCAAGACCGGCACCACCGACGATGCAGGCTATTGCTTTACGAGTGCCTACAACCGCGATGGCGACGAGATCTACACCGTCGTTTTGAACTCCACCACCACCGACCAGCGCTTTACCGATACCGCAACCCTTGCCAATTGGTACTACGGTCACAAGGTGACGGTCGCGATCGCCAACACGCAGGAAAAGACCGCCAACGGCAACCCGCTTATGGCGCGCATTGGCCAAACCGACTGGACGGATAAGACGATCGACGCCACACTCGCCGATCCTACGGCGCAAGCGACCGTGTTTTCCCTTGCCGGCGAGGTGACCGAAAAGGTTAGCTACGACGATCTTTCGGGCACGGTGCATGTGGGCGACAAGGTGGGCAGCGTTACGCTCAAGCAGGACGACACCAAGATCGCCGTCATGGACCTAGTTGCCGACGAGGAAGGTGCAGGGCCGAATCCCATTGAATGGCTCCTTGTGAAGCTCGATCGCTTGGGCCGCCGCATCGACAACCGGCCACTCACGGCAGAGAGCGAGACCGTAGCCAAGGCACCCGAGGTGTAGGGTCGAAGAACAATACGCTCGCTGAAAGGAGGTGTCCGAAAGGACGCCTCCTTTTTTGAGGGTTCGAATCCCCAGCTAACGTGGTTCAACTAAAAAAGGGCCCCTTTCGGAACCCTTCTTTAAAGTCTTACTGGCGGAGAGCTGGGGATTCGAACCCCAGATGCCCTTTTGGGGCATACTCGCTTAGCAGGCGAGCACCTTCGGCCTCTCGGTCAGCTCTCCGTAACAGCCGTTCTATAGTAACCAA
>CABUSH010000040.1 GCA_902494195.1 uncultured Collinsella sp.
GGGCAGGGACGTTCGGCCGTGCGCGGGCGCCCGGTCGGCGGCCCGTTCTGGGCGCGCCTCAATCGTAGCCCGAGACGGTCCCGGGCTGACAATTTCGACTGTAATGGACGTTCTTAAACAACTAGGTGGAAAGGGGGCGCTGCGGATTGGTTCCGCGGCGTCCCCTTTGCGTTGGCGTGTCGGTTATGCCTTACAGCTCGTACAGCGTGGTGAACTTGTCCTGGAGGTAGCTGCAGTAGTAGCGGGCATCGAACGCCATGCCGCAGGCGCCCTTGATGAGCTCCGGTGCGTCCTTGGCGCGGCCCCATTGCCAAATGTGCTCGCCCAGCCAGGCGCGGACGGGCGCCAAATCGCCGCTCGCGCAGGCACCGGTAAGGTCGACGCCGTCGCGGCACATGGCCGGCACGAACATGGCGTCGTAGGCGCTGCCCAGCGCATACGTGGGGAAGTAGCCAAATGAGCCGCCGCTCCAGTGCGTATCCTGCAGGCAGCCGCGCGTGTCGTCGGGAACGGGAATGCCCAGGTACTCGTCCATAAAGCGGTTCCAAAGCGCGGGGATATCCTTGGCCGTGGCCTCGCCGGCAAACAGCATGCGCTCGATCTCGTAGCGCACCATAACGTGCAGCGGATAGGTGAGCTCGTCCGCCTCGGTGCGGATCAGCGACGGCTGTGCGATGTTCACGGCGCGGTAGAGCGTATCCTCGTCCACGCTGCCATAGACCTCGGGCGCGTGACGGCGCAGCACCTCGAGCAGCGGGCCCATAAAGGCGCGGCTGCGACCCACGGTGTTCTCGAAAAAGCGGCTCTGGCTCTCGTGAATGCCCATGGAGGTGCCACCTTCAAGGCAGGTGCGCGCATAGGCAGGATTGACGCCCAGCTCGTACATGGCGTGTCCCGCCTCGTGGATGATGCTGTAGACGTTGGAGATGCAGTCGTTCTCGTAGATGTGCGTCGCGATGCGCGCGTCGCCCACGGCAAAGCCCTCGCTAAACGGGTGCTCGGTAAAGGCAAGCGTGGTGTCGTTCAGGTCCAGGCCGACGAGCTTCATAAGGTCAAAGCTCATGGCGCGCTGGGCGGCCTCGGGCACGCGGGCGTGCAAAAAGTCGGCATCGGGCTGCTGGCCGCGCTCGCCGATGGCGTGCACGAGCGGCACGACCGTGGCCTTGACCTCGTCGCAAAACGCATCGAAGCTCTTGGTGGAAAGGCCGCGTTCATACTGATCGAGCCAAACATCGTATGGGTCGCGCTTGGGGTCCATGAGCTCGGCCTGATGCTTAAGCTGGCCGACGATTCTATCCACATAGGGCTCAAAGCTCGCCCAGTCATTGGCCGTCTTGGCCTTGTGCCACACGGCGTCGGCCTCGCAGGTGAGCCTGGTCCAGGCCTCGGCCTCCTCGGTGGGAATGACGCTCGCTTCGCGCTGGTCGCGGCCGAGCACGCGGATCTCGTCGAGCAGCTGCGGGTCGTCGATCTTGCCGCCGGCGACGGTCTCGCGTGCTAGCGAGCGCACAAGTTCGACAGACTTTTCGCTGGTCAGGAGCTTATGGTGCTCGCCGGCAAGGGTGCCCATGGCGTCGGCGCGCGCTGCGGCGCCGTTGGCGGGGGCAATGGTCGCGCCGTCAAACTCGGCAATCTTGAGCAGGTACTCGCGGGTCCACAGCTTGCCCTCGAGCTTGCGGAATTTTTTGACGGCCTTATCGACCTTCATGCCTTTGGGCGTCTTGCCCGCTGCGGGCTTGGTCTTCTTATCGTGCTTCTCTCCCATACCATATCCTTGATCTCGCGAGCCGAACGCCACGGATGGGCGCACGGCCAGTTTGCACAGCTACCTGCCTTGTACCCAGCATGAACAAAACGGAACGCGGCGATACAACCAAACAATGTGGTATCCTGTAGCCCAATGCGTTGACGGAGAGGGTTTTGCCCGCCGCGTCGCCGGCAAGAGAGGGAAGGTCATGGGCTGCAAGCCTTCCTGCGGCGGCAAGGGCCAAGCGTTCACTCCCGAGCAGCGACCTCAACGGGCGCGCGGCCAGTGGCGGCGATGTCCCCAGTAGGGAAGCCGTGAGCCTCGCGACAAGGGGCACAGAGTGGGCACGGCGGGCCAGACATCCGCCGGGTCAAACAAGGTGGTACCGCGGAATTCAACCGTCCTTGGGCAATGCACATGCCCGAGGGCGGTTTTTTGTTACCGAACCGGGCCGCGTTTTCGCAACGTCAGACGGCGGCAGCCGCCTCGGCAAGCGGGGAGCGCGAGAGACGAAAGGGAAGACATGAGTCTGATTGA
The DNA here is from genome assembly GCA_902494195.1 of uncultured Collinsella sp. Taxonomy (GTDB): domain Bacteria; phylum Actinomycetota; class Coriobacteriia; order Coriobacteriales; family Coriobacteriaceae; genus Collinsella. The sequence goes on from CABUSH010000040.1 coordinate 2,285, forward strand.
TGATCTGGTCAAACTCGAGGAAGAGGCCAAGGAGCTCGTCGCAGGCGCCGACGACGCCGCAAAGCTCGAGGCCGCGCGCGTTGAGCTGCTCGGCCGCAAGGGCCGCATCACCGGCCTGATGCGCATGATGGGCAAGCTCGCCCCCGAGGATCGTCCCGTGATGGGCAAGCGCGCCAACGAGATGCGCCAGCTGATCGAGGGCATGCTCGACGAGCGCACGACCGAGATGAAGGCAGCCGCCCTCAAGCACGCTCTGGAGCACGACGCCGTCGACATCACGCTGCCGGGCATCCGTCCGCAGATCGGTCACCAGCACCTGATCAAGCAGATCATCGAGGAGGCCGAGGACATCTTTTGCGGCATCGGCTACACCGTCGAGTCCGGCCCCATGGTCGACACCTCCTACTACAACTTCACCGCGCTCAATGCCCCCATGGATCACCCGAGCCGCTCGGCCCGCGACACATTCTATGTGGTCGACAACAACCCCGGCAGCGTCGCGCACCCCGAGGCTCACGCCCACGGCGAGTCCGACGTGCTGCTGCGCACCCAGACCTCGGGCGTGCAGATCCACACCATGGAGTCGCAGAAGCCGCCCATCTACATGATCTGCCCGGGCACCGTCTACCGTCCCGACACGGCCGACGCCTGCCACCTGCCGCAGTTCAACCAGATCGAGGGCCTGGTCGTCGACGAGGGCATCACCTTTGGCGATCTTAAGGGCACGCTCGACTACTTTGTTAAGTGCATGTTTGGCGAGGACCGCAAGACGCGTTACCGCCCGCACTTCTTCCCCTTCACCGAGCCGAGCTGCGAGGTAGACGTGAGCTGCCACGTGTGCGGCGGCAAGGGCTGCAACTTCTGCAAGCACAGCGGCTGGATCGAGATTCTGGGCTGCGGCATGGTCGACCCCAACGTCCTGATTAACTGCGGCATCGACCCCGAGAAGTACACCGGCTTCGCCTTTGGTATTGGCGCCGAGCGCGTCGCGGCCCTGCGCTACGACCTGCCGGACCTCAGAACTCTCATGACGGGCGATATGAGATTTTTGAATCAATTCTAAATCACCCGTTCTAGCAGGCTTTTCTTTCTCATAAGGAGTAATCAAGTGAGAGTTTCTTACGACTGGCTCAAGACCATGATCGATGTTCCGGAGGATCCCAAGACCCTTTCGGACGAATATATCCGTACCGGCACCGAGGTCGAGGCGATCGACACCGTGGGTGAGTCCTTCGACCACGTGGTGACCGCCAAGGTGCTCACCAAGACTCCGCACCCCGATAGCGACCATATGTATGTGTGCTCGGTCGATGTGGGCGACAAGAATCTCGACGCTGACGGCAACCCTGCTCCGCTGCAGATCGTCTGTGGCGCGCAGAACTTCGAGGCCGGCGACCACATCGTCACGGCCATGATTGGCGCCGTGCTTCCCGGTGACGTCAAGATCAAGAAGAGCAAGCTTCGCGGCGTCGTGTCCATGGGCATGAACTGCTCCGCGCGCGAGCTCGGCCTGGGCGGCGACCACTCCGGCATCATGATCCTGCCCGAGGACACGCCCTGCGGCATGCCGTTTGCCGAGTACGTGGGCTCGAGCGACACCGTGCTCGACTGCGAGATCACGCCCAACCGTCCCGACTGCCTGTCCATGATCGGCATGGCCCGCGAGACCGGCGCCATCTTCGACCGCGATTTCCACGTTGAGCTGCCCGCCATCAAGGTCGAGACCGGCCGTGCGACCGACGACGAGCTTTCCGTCGAGATTGCCGACGAGGGTCTGTGCGACCGCTATGTTGCCCGCATCGTGCGCAACGTGAAGGTCGGCCCCTCGCCCGACTGGATGGTCAAGCGCCTCAACGCCCTGGGCGTGCGCCCGCACAACAACATCGTCGACATCACCAACTACGTGATGATGCTCACCGGTCAGCCGCTGCACGCCTTTGACCTGGACACCTTTGCCGAGCGCGATGGCCACCGTCGCGTGGTGGTTCGCGCCGCCCAGCAGGATGAGAAGTTCACGACCCTCGACGGCGAGGAGCGCACGCTCGACGCCGGCATGGGCCTTATCACCGACGGCGAGCGTCCCGTGGCACTGGCTGGCGTTATGGGCGGCATGGATTCCGAGATCGAGGACGACACCGTCGACGTGATGGTCGAGAGCGCCTGCTTCAACGCCGGTCGCACCTCGCACACCAGCCGCGACCTGTCGCTGATCTCCGACGCCTCCATTCGCTTTGAGCGCCAGGTCGACGAGACTGGCTGCGTGGATGTCGCCAACGTTACCTGCGCGCTCATCGAAGAGATTGCCGGCGGCGAGGTTGCTCCCGGCTATGTCGACGTTTTCCCCGCGCCCAAGACCATCGACAGCATCAAGCTGCGTTTGGCCCGCGTGCACGCCATCTGCGGCGCCGATATTGAGCCCGAGTTCATCGAGCGCTCGCTCACCCGCCTGGGCTGCACCGTCGAGCGCGACGGCGAGGACTTTATGGTTACCCCGCCGAGCTTCCGCCCCGACCTGCCGCGCGAGATTGACCTGATCGAGGAAGTCCTGCGCCTGTGGGGCATGGGCCGCGTGACGGCGACCATCCCGGCTGCCAAGAACCACATCGGCGGTCTGACCCGCGAGCAGAAGCTCACCCGCAAGGTTGGCGAGATCCTGCGCGCCTGTGGCCTCAACGAGACCACGACCTTTGGCTTTGCCGCCCCGGGCGACCTGGAGAAGATCGGCATGTCTACCGAGGGCCGCGGTTGCCCCGTGGTGCTCATGAACCCGCTGGTGGCCGAGCAGACCGAGATGCGCCGCTCGCTGCTGCCGGGCCTGTTGCAGTCCGTGGCCTACAACGAGGCCCACGGCACGCCCAACGTGCATCTGTACGAGGTCGGCAGCCTGTTCCACGGCCGCGAGAACGCCAGCCTGCCCAAGGAGACCAAGTCCGTGGCGGGCGTGCTTTCGGGCCAATGGAGCGAGCAGTCCTGGAACATGAAGTACCGCAAGCTGCGTTTCTTCTTTGGCAAGGGCATTGTCGAGGAGCTGCTCGCCCAGCTGCGCATCGAGAAGGTCCGCTTCCGTCCCGTCGAGGGCGAGGGCTACGCTTTCTTGCAGCCGGGTCGTGCGGCCGAGGTTCTGTCCGGCGGCACCGTACTGGGCTGGGTCGGCGAGATTCACCCCGAGGCGCGCGAGGCGATGGGCATCGATGAGGTCGTCGTTGCCTTTGAGCTCGATCTGGACAAGCTGATCAAGGGCGCCCGCAATCAGGAGAACTACCGCGAGTTCTCGCAGTACCCGGCTGTTGAGCACGACCTTGCTATCGTGGTCGACAATGCTGTGACCTGCGAGGATCTTGAGCGCCGCATTACCAGCGCCGGCGGCAAGCTGCTCGAGGGCGTGCGCCTGTTCGACGTCTACCGCGATCCGGTCCGCATCGGAGCGGGCAAGAAGTCCATGGCCTTTGCGCTTACGTATCGCTCCGACGACCACACGCTCACCAGCGAAGAGGTCGAGAAGGCGCACCAGAAGATCGTCACCAAGGTATGCAAGGGCGTAAACGGCGAGGTCCGCGGATAGGGCTTGCGCTGGGGTATGGGTCAGCGGTGGTTGCCGCCGAGTCTTACGTGACCGCTATGCTCGATATAAGGCACCGTTGAGCCTTCATATATGACACGCGCATTACATAACGGCGTGCTGCTTTGTCGGCAGTGCGCCGTTTTGCTATGATAGCCCGCGGCGTGTTACGAATCTTACAATGCGTAACACTGACAAGGTGATTTAAGCGGCGTTGCAATTCTGTGCGCCGATAACCGGGAGGCGCCCATGCACATTCCAGATAATTATCTGTCCCCGCAGACGGATGCCGTCATGGCAGTGGCAATGGTGCCCGTTTGGGTCCACTGCATCAAAAAGGTGCGTGCCACGCTCGATCGCGAGCACATGGCTTTCCTGGGCATCTGCGCCGCATTTTCCTTCTTGCTCATGATGTTCAACGTGCCGCTGCCCGGCGGCACCACGGGTCACGCCGTCGGCGGCGCGCTCATCGCGCTGCTGCTGGGCCCGGAGGCCGCGGCCATTGCTGTCTCGGTCGCGCTGGCGCTACAGGCACTACTGTTTGGCGACGGCGGCATCCTGTCCTTTGGCGCCAACTGCTTTAACATGGCCTTCGTGCTGCCGTTTGCCGCTGCTATCGTGTTCCGTGCGCTCAACAGCCGTCTGCACGACAAGAGCTGGGGCACCTCGGTTTCGGCCATCGTAAGCGGCTGGGTCGGCCTGTGCCTGGCGGCCCTGTGCGCGGCAATCGAGTTTGGTATTCAGCCGATGCTCTTTACCAACGCTTCGGGCGCGCCGCTGTACTGCCCCTTCCCGTTGTCTATTGCCATTCCTGCCATGATGATCCCGCATATGCTGGTTGCCGGCGTGGTCGAGGGCGTGGCGACGGCTGCGATTTACGGTTTCATTAAGAAGACGGCGCCGAGCGTTATCGTCGGGCCCGAGGCCGTCGATGGCCAGCTTGCTGCCGAGGGCGCTGCTGCCAAGAAGACCTCGCTGGTCCCCACACTCATGCTGGTTGCCGTGCTTGTCGTGGCCACGCCGCTGGGCCTGCTGGCCACGGGTGACGCCTGGGGTGAGTGGGACGCCGAGGGCGCCGCGACCGCCGTTCAGGAGGCTGGTGACAACAGTCTGCAGACTTCGGTCGGCCTCGATACCCCGACCTTTGCCGACGCTCTGCCCACGGGCGATTATCTGCAGGCCTATTCCGAGGAGCAGGGTCTTGGCTTTGCCGGCCAGGCCGCGATGTATATTCTTTCGGGCGTGATTGGCGTGGCGGTGCTCACCATCGCATTCCGTCTGATTTCGCTGACGGTCAAGGAAAGCGGTGCTCATGGCAATAGCCAAGCTGCCTAGCTGGCTTGCGGCCGAGGAGCGATACGAGCCCGCGGGGGTTCGGCATCGAGTGATGCAAAAGAATGTCCTGCACCTGGCGAGCCTGCTTGAGCGGGTTCGCCTGGGTGGAGGCGCGCACGAGGGCGGGTCGATGGTCGACCGCGCCCTTTCTTGCGTTTCGGCTCCGGTGCGCCTGGTGGGGATGTTCGTTTGCGTCCTGTGCGTGTGTCTGACGCAGAGCCCGCTGTACCTCATGCTGATGGCGGCTATCGCACTGGTGCTCGTTGCCGTGCGCCCCGTACGCGGACTGCGGGCAACCTTTGTGCCGGCGCTTGGCGCTGCGGGGCTCGCGGTGGTTCTGGCGCTGCCCGCCTTGCTGCTGGACGCTTCTGCCGCGGGCGCCATGCTCAAGATTGCGCTCAAGACCTTCATTAATGTGTCGCTCGTGCTGGGCGTTTCGTGGACCCTCACGTGGAGCCGCATGTCGGCGTCGCTCAAGATGCTGCATCTACCCGACGAAGTTATCTTTACGTTTGATATGGCGCTCAAGCACATCGAGGTGCTGGGTCGCACGGCGCACAATCTGTGCGAATCGGTCATGCTGCGCAGCGTGGGTCGTGCGCCTGCGGGTTTTTCGCGCACCGACTCGCTGGCGGGTATCATGGGCATGACGTTTATCAAGGCGATGGAATGCAGCCGCGCGATGGACGAGGCTATGCTTTGCCGCGGCTTTGCCGGTGCGTATCCGGCGCCCGCGCGTGTCGGGTTTGGCTGGCGCGATGCGGTCTATGCGGCCGGCGTGGCGCTGCTGGCAGTGTTGTGCGCCGTGCTGTAGACGCTGCTGGTTTCGACTGGGGATGCAAATAGGGAAGGGCGACGTTTTGACGATCGATATGAATAGTGCGGCGGGCACGAACGGCGCGCGCGCCGAGGCCATGCCGCTCATCGAGCTGCGCGACGTGGTGTTCTCCTATGCGGGGCATACGGTTGTCGATGGTGTGTCGCTGCAGGTCGATCGTGGTGAACTCGTTGCCCTGCTCGGTCCCAACGGCTGCGGCAAGACGACGATCATGCGCCTTATCAACGGCCTTGAGCTCGCGGACGCAGGGGCATACCTGTTCGACGGGCATGTGATCGATGCGGCGTTTCTAAAGGATTCCGCGGCTGCTCAGCGTTTTCATCAGCGCGTGGGCTTTGTGTTCCAGAATGCCGATGCCCAGCTCTTTTGCGCTACGGTGGGCGAGGAAGTTGCTTTTGGTCCCGCGCAGATGGGGCTGCCGGCAGACGAGCTCGAGCGCCGCGTGCGCGATGCCATGGAACTGTTCCAGGTTACCGATCTGGTCGATGCCTCGCCTTATCAGCTTTCGGGCGGGCAAAAGAAGCGTGTTGCGCTGGCTGCCGTCGTGTCGATGAACCCCGATATCCTGGTGCTCGACGAGCCTACCAATGGACTTGACGAGGACTCTTGCGACATCGTGGTCAACTTCCTGCTGGCCTATGTTGCTGCCGGTAAGACGGTCTTGATGAGTACACATCATCAGGATTTGGTGCGACGCCTGAGTGCCCGCGCCATCTATATCGATCGATACCACCATGTGGTCGAGGCACCTTCGCCGTCGTATGGAACCGAAAGCGGTGCTACGGACTAGTTGCTGCGTAGAGCGTGCGTAGCCGCCCGCGCGGCTTTGCCGTGATGGTATAGTTATCCAGGTTTTTATGGGGGTGGCTATGCCAAGCTGGAACATTCATATCGCTCAGACGGAGCGTTTGCTGGAGCGCACCGGTGCGCTTGCCAATAGCGTGCGCGACCGCAATGCCTTTTTGTTTGGCTGCGTGGTTCCGGATATCTTCGTGGGCTATATGGTCCCTGGCATCGCCGATCCCATCCCGTACCGCATTACGCACTTTGCCAAGCCTGAGCCCATCCCTAAGCCTCGTGAGCATGAGTTCTGGGATACCTATGTGGCACCGTTGCTTAATAGTTCGCCCACCGGTGCGCCGGCCGCAGCGACCTCGATTATCGAGGAACGCGAGCGACTGAACCGCGTGCACTATCCCCAGCGTTACAAGGATGCCGAGCCGGTTGCCGGTCCCGGCACCTGTGAGTTCTCGCTTGCGTCCGAAGATGTGGCGCAGTCGCTGCTCGATTTAACACTGGGCGTCTGGTCGCATCTGGTGGCCGATACCGTATGGAATACGCGCGTGAATCAGTACCTGGAGGCGCACGGCGGCAAGCCATGTGAGGAGTTCCGCATTAAAAAGCAAGGCGACTTTGACTGGTTTGGCAAGACGCTCGGCATTGTTTCCATCCCGCGTGCGACCGATCGCCTGTATACCGCCGCGACGCGTTTTGGGCAGTATCCCATCCATAAAGAATATGTGCTCAAGACCATCGGCGTTATGCACGAGATTGTACGCGAAAACCCCGGCGAGCCCGATCATCCGCCGTATCGCCTGCTAACTGAGGAGTTCTTCGACTCAACGTTTACCGAGGTCATCGAGCTGACCGAGGCAGGCTTTGCGGCTCGCGTTGCTGCTTCTGACGTTCCGGCAGTCCCCCTGATCGCTAGCTGCTAGCCGGCCGGCTTTACGGAGAACAGTTCATCCCAATTGACCAACAGCTCCCGTCGCAGGCGTCTTCGGTGGTGCGCTCGGCATCGGAGAGGCTTGCGACTGAACGCAAATCGATGAGGCGGCATATGAAGAAGGTCTTAAAAAAGCCCGGAAGGCAATGCCTTCCGGGCCCTTTGCAATGCAAGTATGCTTGCAAGTTCGTTTTAGCGCACCTGAGCGACGTAAGCGACGTTGGTCGAGGAGACCTTGTCCTCGAGCTGGACGCTCATGCGGGGATCGCCGGCGGTAGCGACGGTCAGGTCGCCGGCCTCGACGTAGCCGAGCTCCTTAGCGGTCTCGATCGCCTTGACGATCGTGCCGTTGACGGTGCCCTGGGTAATCTCGGCCTGATGCGGGATAACGCCCCAGTACATGATCATCTGCTGGACGGCCCACTCGTGGCGGGAGAACGCGCAGATCGGCATGTTGGGACGGAAGTGCGAAATCAGGCGAGCGGTACGACCGGTGGTCGTCGGCACGGTGATGCACTTGGCGCCAACGGTGGTGGCCATGTTCACAGCGGACATACCCACAACGTTGTTAACAACGCGGGTGCCATGAGCGTCGGCCGGAACCTCGAGCGGAGCGTGGGCCGGGAGGTACTTCTCGGTCTCGAGAGCAATGCTGGCCTGCATCTTGACGGCCTCGACCGGGTACTTACCGGCAGCGGACTCGCCAGAGAGCATAACGGCGTCGGTGCCGTCGTAAATGGCGTTAGCAACGTCGGCAACCTCGGCGCGCGTCGGGCGCGGGTTCTGCTGCATGGAGTCGAGCATCTGCGTAGCGGTGATAACGGGCTTGTAGGCCGCGTTGCACTTGGCGATGATCTCCTTCTGGATGTGCGGAACGAGCTCGGGCTTGATCTCGATGCCCAGGTCGCCACGGGCGACCATGATGCCGTCGGAAGCCTCGAGGATCTCGTCGAAGTTCTCGACGCCCAGGGCGCACTCGATCTTCGGGAAGATCGTCACGTGCTCGCCGCCGTTCTCGCGGCAAAGCTCGCGGATGCCGCGGACGGACTCGCCGTCGCGGATGAAGGAAGCGGCGATGTAGTCGATGTTCTCGGTCAGGCCAAAGAGGATGTCCTGACGATCGCGCTCGGTGATGGCGGGCAGCGAGATGTTGACGTTGGGCATGTTGACGCCCTTGCGCTCGCCGATCAGGCCGTCGTTCTTAACGACGCAGGTCATGTCCTGGCCGTCGACGGACTCGACCTCGAGGGCAACCAGGCCGTCATCGATCAGGATGAGGGAGCCCTTCTCGACCTCGGAAGGCAGAGCCAGGTAGTCGAGGGAGATGTGCTCAGCGGTGCCGTGGAAATCCTCGGACGTGGGCTGAGCGGTGACGACGATCTTATCGCCGGTCTTGACGGCAACCTTCTTGCCGTCGACCAGAAGGCCGGTGCGGACCTCGGGGCCCTTGGTGTCGAGCAGGATGCCGACGGGCATACCGAGCTCCTTGGAAATACGACGGACGCGCTCGATGCGACCGTGGTGCTCGTCGTAGGAGCCGTGCGAGAAGTTAAAACGGGCGACGTTCATGCCCGCCTTGATCATCTCGCGGATGGTCTCGTCGCTATCGCAGGCGGGACCCATGGTGCATACAATCTTGGTGCGCTTGTACATTCAGACCTCCATCTGACATCGTCTTGCGCTGATAGATAAACCATAAGAAATAAAACCGAGTTGATTATAACGAAATGGCGTCCGAATACCCCAAAAAATCGACCGTATGCCGAATTAGAAGTTCATTTTTTGCGGAAAAACGGTATATGCAAAAACTTTACCAACCGTTCTAACCGCTGCTATCTGGGCGATATTTCAATTTGATGATGCGCCGAAGAAAAAACGTTTTATCAATCTTGAGCATCACACTGTCTGCACCGTTGCGCCTGTGCCGTGTTTCCAGATGGAATGTTTTGGCTAGACGCGCCGCTTTGGGGTACCATAGCCCCACTATCAACTGCCGCTCAGCACGGCAGCCTTGATGAGCCCTTGCCCTTCTCCTGGGAATTATGATCGGGCATCAATCTGCTGAGTGGCCCGAATCCCAGGAGGGGACTCTATATGCA
>CABUSH010000041.1 GCA_902494195.1 uncultured Collinsella sp.
CACTGCCCTTCACGATAAGCGCCGGCTCCAGAACGACCTCTTCGGCACGTCTACCGCCCCTACCGGCAAGACGCTTGGACATGCAGCCAAAAGCATGCTCCGCGAGGACACCGGGGTCCTGCTCAATCGCGGTCAGCGCCGGCTCAAAGAGAACGTCGGCCGCCGAGTTGTCGTAACTCACCACCGAGATGTCGCCCGGGATGCTCTTCCCCATCTCGTGCAAGCGCTTGAGCAAGCCGAGGGCAATGTTATCCGAGCTTGCGAACACGGCGGTGGCATCGGTTGCAAGCACCGCCTCCGAGGCCTCATAGGCACTCGGGATGTAATATTCGCTCTCAAACTCCAGGCGCGCGTCGATGGGCAACCCCACCTCGCGCAGCGCGCGTTCGTAACCGGCGAGTCGTTTGCGACCCGTATTGGAGCGACGCGCGTTAACCAGACAGGCGATGCGACGGTGGCCTTGCTCGATCAGATAGCGGGTGGCCATGTAGCCACCCATCTCGTGGTCGAACATCACCTTGTCGCACTCGAGGCCCTCAATGGCGCGGTCGACCATCACGGCAGGGATAGGCAGATGGCTCACTTCCTCGCGCAGGGCGCGATCATCGGAGAACTCGTCGCCCACGACCAGGAACACACCATCGACGCCGCGTGTCACCAGCTGGCGTAGCAGTTCCAGATCGTCATCGGCGCTTCCACCCGAGCTGGTAATAAAGAGTGCATAGCCGTCCTCGCGACAGCGCTTTTCCAAGCTGCCGGCGAGCGAGGCAAAAAAGCGGCTCTCGATATTGGGAACGATAAGGCCCAGCGTACGCGACTCGCGCATGACCAGGCTGCGCGCGATCTGGTTAGGAACATAGTGGTTGCGCGCCGCGACCTCCTTGATGAGCTTGCGGTTTTCTTCCGAGATGCGACAGGGCCGATTATTGAGAACAAGCGAGACCGACGAAGGGGAAAGCCCCACCTCCTGGGCGATCTGCTTGAGGGTGACTTTGTTGGCCATCTCGCTCCTTCCGGGTTTACGCGCAATCTCTTGAAAGTATAGCGACTGCCCATCTACCTCGGTGATAAACACTTTACCAATCCGGTGGACGGCTGTTTTATCGCCGTCAGCGCACCAAATCCGTCCAGGTGGGGTATATTGCAATCGATTGATGACAACAACCACCAAAAGGCGGATATTCGTATGCACGAGAACGACTTTTTTAACGAGGACCTGCTTTGCGCGCTCGCCGGCGTTGCCGGCGAGGACAACGTACTCATGGGCGAGCCCATGCGCGAGCACACCACGTTTAAGATCGGCGGCCCGGCCGATGTCTTTGTCACGCCCGACACCGAGCAGGGCCTCGTCGCCACGCTCGATACCTGTTATCGCTGCGATCTGCCGCTCACCATCGTGGGCAACGGCTCCGACCTACTCGTCGGTGACAAGGGCATCCGCGGCGTCGTCGTAGCGCTGGGCAAGGGCCTCTCCGACATTACGGTCGACGGCACGCACGTCACGGCGGCAGCCGGCGCCTTGCTTTCCGACGTTGCGGCGGCTGCCGCCGAAGCCTGCCTCACCGGCATGGAGCCCATCTCGGGCATCCCCGGATCGGTCGGCGGCGCCTGCTACATGAACGCCGGCGCCTACGGTGCCTGCATGGCCGATGTGCTGGAATCTGTACGCGTCTACAAGCCCGCCCGCATGCTCGACGACGGCACCCGCGGCAGCGGCAATATCATTGAGTTCGATGCCGACGAGCTCAACCTGGGCTATCGCAAGAGCCGCATTGCCGACGACGGCTTTATCGTTCTTTCTGCCACCTTCAACCTCGCACCGGGCAACGCCGCGTTGATCAAGGCCGACATGGACGACTACCGCCAGCGCCGCGAGGACAAGCAGCCGCTCGACATGCCGAGTGCCGGCTCCACCTTCAAGCGCCCCGAGGGCTACTTTGCCGGCAAGCTCATCATGGATGCCGGCCTGCGAGGACACGCCGTTGGCGGCGCGCAGGTAAGCGAAAAGCACTGCGGCTTTATCGTCAACGCCGACCACGCCACCGCCGCCGACGTCGACGAACTCATCCGCGACATCCAAGCCAAAGTCAAAGAGCAGTTCGACGTAGACCTAGAACCCGAAGTCCACCGAGTAGGCGAATTTTTATAAAAAGAAGGCCCCGAAAGGGGCCTTCACCATATTTATTCAGACAACCCGGTCCGGTGTGTCACGCCTTGGACCCGGAAGGTCCGGGGCTGGGGGCGAGGCATAAGGTTGGTCGCGAGTTCTGCACGAGCCGGAGAGCACTTAATGTGCTCTCCGTGCGAGCAGGACTGCCCGAGCAGGCAACCTTATGCCTCTCGGACTGTCCCGGACCAAGCCGCAGCTACGACAGCGCAATACCGCCAAGCCAGCCCCAACGCACGCCAGAGCCAGTGCCATAGAAGCTAATAAACGAATCGAGCGACTTAGACGTAATGGCACCCTCGTTGCTCATAACGATGCCGCCGCCAACATAGATGCCCACGTGGCCATAGATCAGACCCGGCATGCCGGTGCCGCTGTGCGAGGAATCGGCCACGATCATGCCCACCTGCAGCGCCGAGCGGTCGGAGCTATAGCACCAGGCGTTAAACATGTCGCACGCATTGCCGCCAAAGTAGCCAACGCCGGCGTTACGGAAGACATTGGTGACCCACGCCGCGCACCAGTTCTGACCCGGCGAAGGCGTGGAGTAGCACGCGTTGACGACAGCCTGCTGCTTGCCCGAGCCGGCATTCTGCTGCGGAGTTCCGGGCGCGTACGATCCACCACCCGAGCTCGAACCACCCGAGTAGGAATTGTTCTTGTTCGCGGCAGCCGCGGCAGCGGCAGCCTTCCTAGCGGCCTCCTCAGCCTGGGCGGCAGCGAGGATCTCGGAATCGCGCTGAGCCATGAGCTCCTTGACGTCGTCGGAAAGACCGTTCAGCACGGTCTGGACTTCTTGCTGCTTGGCCTGCATGTCCTGCATCTGGGCAGTCTGCTGGTCCTTGAGCTTCTCTAAGTCGGCCTTCTGCGACTCGAGCTCGGTCTTTTGCGAATCGAGCTCTTCCTGGATGGTCTGAATGTCCTCGATGGCGTCGCGGTCGCTCTTGTTGATCTTCTCAACGTAATGCGCGTTGGCGACGAGTTCCTCAAACGAGCCAGAGGCCAGCAGCAAAGACAGGATGTTCGTGCCGCCGGACTTGTAGCTGGCGGCCACGCGATCGGAAAGGTCGTTGCGCTTCTTCTTGAGCTCGGCCTTCTTTTCATCGATCTGGGCCTGCGTGTCGTCAATCTTGCCCTGGACATTCTCGATGTCGTTGAGGGTCTGGGCATTCTTGTTGGCCAGCGCCGCATACTCATTTGCGATGCTGTCGAGCTGGGCCTGAACCTCGTCGAGCTGGGCCTGGGCGGCATTCAGTTTATCGGTGGTTTCTTTGGAAGCCTCCGCCGCATGGGCGCGAGCGGGCAGGCCAAAAAGAACTGCCGCAGAAGCGGCGCCGAACAGGGCCTTGAGGGCAGTGCGGCGCGAGAGCTCCTGGGAAAGGATGGAATCGCTGTTTGGTGACATATGTACTCCGTTACATGCTTATTTATATGTCGCTCAACTCATACATATTAGCGTACATATGGCGCGTCCCAACGATTTCCACGAACGGCAGGAAACTGCAAGGTCAGCGGCTCGTAAGCAAATGCCAAAGATCAGGTTATGCGTACACGAGCTCTGTTATGAGTACGCTAGCATAATCCTCTGCTTTTTCCCGCCGCGTACGTTCTTGGTACAACTGCCTGCGCTATACTCCCCTGAAGAAGTGTTCCTGATTCGATAGGAGACCACATGTCCAAAGCACTCGACCCCAAAGACACCTGCGTCCTCGTTACCGGTGGCGCCGGCTTTATCGGCTCGCACACCGTCGTTCAGCTGCTCGAGGGTGGCTACCAGGTCGTCATCGTCGATGATCTCTCCAACTCCAGCGCCGTCGCCGTCGACCGCGTCAAGACCATCGTGGGCGACGAGGCCGCCAAGAACCTCACCTTCTACGAGGCCAACGTGCTCGACCGCGATGCGATGAACAAGATCTTCGATACCCATCAGATCGACCGCGTCATCCACTTTGCCGGCTTTAAGGCCGTCGGCGAGTCGGTGAGCAAGCCCGTCGAGTACTACCACAACAACATCGAGAACACCCTGGTGCTCATCGACGTCATGCGCAACCATGGCTGCAAGTCCATCATCTTCTCGAGCTCCTCGACCGTCTACGGCGACCCGGACAACCCACCCGTCACCGAGGAGGATCCTAAGAAGCCCGCGACCAACCCCTATGGTTGGACCAAGTGGATGATCGAGCAGATCCTTATGGACGTCCACACCGCCGACCCCGAGTGGAACGTCGTGCTGCTCCGTTACTTCAACCCCATCGGCGCTCATCCGTCGGGCCTGATCGGCGAGGACCCCAAGGGCATCCCCAACAACCTGGTGCCCTATGTCGCCCAGGTCGCCGTGGGCAAGCTCGAGGCCGTTCAGGTCTTTGGCAACGACTACCCCACCCCCGACGGCACCGGCGTGCGCGACTACATCCACGTGTGCGATCTGGCCTCTGGTCACGTTGCTGCCCTTAATTGGATGAACGGCAAGACCGGCGTCGAGATCTTTAACTTGGGCACCGGCACCGGCACCTCGGTACTCGAGGTCGTCGCCGCCTTCTCCAAGGCTTGTGGCAAGGAGCTGCCCTACGTGATCCGCGAGCGCCGCGCCGGCGACATCGCTGCCAACTGGTGCGACGCCTCCAAGGCCGAGCGCATGATGGGCTGGAAGGCCCAGTACGACATCGCGGACATGTGCCGCGATAGCTGGAACTGGCAGAGCCACAACCCCAACGGCTTCGCCGACGCCGAGTAGCAAAAACCTACATACCGCTCTTGCCCCGATCTCACGTTGTGAGGTCGGGGCTTTTTCATGGCATGTAACCATTCGCCGAAAATCGACCAACTTTTTTATCTTGCCTGTACATGTTTAAACAACATGTTTTACAATAGGCGTATCGGATCAGAACATCGGAGGCGGACTGCACATCCATCGGCAGGCCGACCCCACAACAAGAAGGTTGGTGAGCGCATTCATGGAGCGTGCAAGCGGCGTCCTCATGCCCGTCTCATCTCTGCCCGGACCATACGGAATCGGCGGCTTTGGCTGGAATGCCTACGACTTCGTCGATTTTCTCGCCTCGTGCAAACAACATTACTGGCAGATTCTGCCCCTTACGACGACCAGCTATGGCGATTCGCCCTATCAGTCGTTCTCGGCCCGCGCTGGCAACCCCAACTTTATCGACTTTGCCGAGCTTATCGAGGCAGGGTATCTGGAGCAGCGCGATATCGATGGCGTGTATCTGGGATCCGACCCCAGCAATGTCGACTACGGTGCTATCTTTGGCGGCCGCCGTCAGATTCTCGACCGCGCCGCTGAGCGCTTTGCCGCCGACAAGCCGGCCGATTTCGATGACTTTATCCAAGCCAACGAGGACTGGCTCATCCCCTACTGTGAGTTCATGACCGTCAAAGAGGAGTGCGGACTCAAGGCCTTTTGGGAGTGGCCCGCAGAACTGCGCACCCGCGGCGAAGCATCTGCCAAGGTCTGCGCCGCCCATCCCGCGCGCATGCTCTACCACCAGATGACGCAGTACTTCTTCGATCGTCAGTGGAGCCGCCTCAAGGCATACGCCAACGAGCGCGACATCCTGATCATCGGTGACCTGCCCATCTACGTCTCGCGCGACTCCGTCGAGATGTGGGCAAGCCCCGAGCTCTTTAAGATCGACGCCGCCGGCAACCCCGTCAGTGTCGCCGGCACACCGCCCGATCAGTTCTCCGCCACTGGCCAGTACTGGGGCAATCCCATCTATGACTGGGACGCCATGGAGGCAGACGGCTTCTCCTGGTGGGAAGGCCGCATCCGCGCCGCACTCAACATGTACGACGTTATCCGTCTGGACCACTTCCGTGGCTTCGAGGCCTACTGGGAGGTGCCGTTCTCCTCGCCCGACTCGTCCTACGGTTCGTGGACACAGGGTCCCGGCCTCAAACTCTTCAAGACGCTCGAGGAAAAGCTCGGCACGCTGCCTATTATCGCCGAGGACCTGGGATTCCTTACCCCCGGCGTCATCGATATGCGCGACACCTCGGGCTTCCCCGGCATGAAGATCTTGCAGTTTGCCTTTGAGGGCACCAACTCGTATTACCTGCCGCATAACTACATCGCCAATACCGTCGCCTATGTAGGCACGCACGACAACGAGACGGCGCGCGGTTGGTTCGAGGGTACGGCCACTCCGCGTCAACGCGAGCAGGCAGCCCTGTACACCCACCAGCAGGTAGGCGAGTCCATAGCCGACGCACTCAACCGCACCATCGCCGCCAGCGTGAGCGATACCTGCATCTACACCATGCAGGACCTGCTCAACTTGGGCAACGAGGCGCGCATCAACACCCCTGCCACGCTGGGCGGCAACTGGACCTGGCGCATGCTCGATGGCGCCATCACCCGCGAGCTCGAGCACAAGCTAACCGACTGGACCGAGACCTACTTCCGCATCCCATCGGAAGCCGAAATCGAGCTTCCCCAATAGGAGCCACCGCGCCCGACCCCACCACACCGTGCGGACGCGCTTGCTTACCCGCGCGAGGCCACCCCAATCCCCTCGCGCGGGCTTCTTATGAATTGCAGACATGTAATCAACCCATCACAGGAGGAAACATGCCCCGTATCAATCTCGCAGAACTCGCCGAGCAGTCTTTTGGCATCTCGCTCGAGCAGCTCGATGACCGTCGCATTTACAAACTGCTCGTTAAGCTCGTGCAGGAGCGCTCAGCCGCCTGCCCGCTCAACAATGGCAAAAAAAAGCTCTATTACATCTCCGCCGAATTCTTGATCGGCAAGCTGCTCATCAACAACATGATCGACCTCGGTATCTATGACGAGGTTAAGGGCCAGCTCACCGCCGCGGGCCACGACCTCAATAAGATTGAGGAGTTTGAGGTCGAGCCGTCGCTCGGCAACGGCGGCTTGGGCCGCCTGGCCGCGTGCTTCCTGGATTCCATCGCCACGCTGGGCCTGACCGGCGACGGCGTGGGCCTCAACTACCACTACGGCCTGTTCCGTCAGCGCTTTGTCGACAATCAGCAGAAGGCCGTCCCCGACGAGTGGCTCGGCGAGCAGGATATCCTGATCGATGACGACCGCTCCTACACTGTTGAGTTCGGCGATTTTGCCGTTACCTCCAAGCTCGTCAACATCGACGTGCCTGGCTACGGCCAGCCCACCAAGAACCGCCTGCGCCTGTTCGACCTGGCGAGCGTCGACGACGGCCTGGTCCCCGGCAGCTCCATCGACTTCGACAAGACCGAGATCGCCAAGAACCTCACCTTGTTCCTCTACCCCGACGATTCCGACGAGCAGGGCCGCTTGCTTCGCATCTACCAGGAATACTTCATGGTGAGCAACGCCGCCCAGCTCCTGATCGACGAGGCCATCGAGCGCGGCAGCAACCTACACGATCTGGCCGACTACGCCGTGGTCCAGATTAACGACACGCACCCCACCATGGTCATCCCCGAGCTCATTCGCTTGCTCACCACCGAGCACGACATCGAGTTTGACGAGGCCGTGACCATCGTACGCTCCATGGTCGCCTACACTAACCACACGATTCTTGCCGAGGCGCTCGAGAAGTGGCCGCTCACCAGCCTGCAAAAGGTCTCCCCTGCCATCGCCGACATTATCGTCAAGCTCGATGAGATCGCAAAGGCCGAGCACGACGACCCGCGCGTTGCCATCATCGACGAATACGACACCGTCCACATGGCCCACATGGACATCCACTTTGGCTTCTCCATCAACGGCGTCGCTGCACTCCACACCAAAATCCTGGAGGACACCGAGCTTCATCCGTTCTACGAAATCTACCCCGAGAAGTTCTCCAACAAGACCAACGGCATCACCTTCCGCCGCTGGATCCAGGGAGCCAATCCCGCGCTCGCCAGCCTGCTCGACGATGTGATCGGTACCGATTGGCGCAGCACCGGCGACTTGAGCAAGCTCGCCGACTTCGCCGACGATAAGAGTATTCTTGAGCGCCTGGCCGCCACCAAGACCGAGGCAAAGACCATCATGCGCCAGTTCATGGCGCTCGAGCAGGGTGTGACGATCCCCTCCAACGCCATCATCGATGTTCAGGTCAAGCGTATCCACGAGTACAAGCGCCAGCAGATGCTCGCGCTCTACATCATCTGGAAGTACCTCGACATCAAGAACGGTAACAGACCTAAGCACCCCGTCACCATCATCTTTGGCGGCAAGGCAGCGCCTGCCTACACTATCGCCCAGGACATCATCCATCTGATCCTGACGCTTTCCCAGTGGATTGCCAACGACCCCGACGTGGCTCCCTACCTGCAGGTCGTCATGATCGAGAACTACAACGTCACCGCCGCCGAGCGCGTGATTCCCGCCGCCGACATCTCCGAACAGATCAGCCTGGCCTCCAAGGAGGCGAGCGGCACTTCTAACATGAAGTTCATGCTCAACGGCGCTTTGACCCTGTGCACACTCGACGGCGCCAACGTGGAGATTGCCGAGCTCGTGGGCGACGAGAACATCTATACCTTTGGCGCCTCGTCCAAACAGGTCGAGCAGCTCTACGCCGACGGCACCTACAACGCCGGTGCGCTCTACCGCAAGCCCGGCATTAAACTGCTGGTGGACTTCATCACTAACCCGGCCTTTATGGCGACCGGCAACGCCGAGCGCCTGCAGCGCCTGCACGACGACATTAAGGGCAAGGACTGGTTTATGGCCCTGCTCGACATTGAGGAGTACATCCAGACCAAGGAGCGCGTGCTAGCCGACTACGAGGACCAGGACGCTTGGATGCGCAAGGCACTGATTAACATCGCCAACGCCGGCACCTTCTCGTCTGACCGCACGATCTCCCAGTACAACGACGAGATCTGGCACCTGAGCTAATTCGCTTCCCTTACCCATCCTCTTGAAAACGGAGTCACGGCAACGCGGCTCCGTTTTTTGTGTCCCTGTGTTGCCCGTGGCCTGCCTCGACCAAACAATCTCGGTCTGTAACATCTAGCCGGCAAAAGTGAGTCTACCTGTTACAAATCTAGATAAACGAAATTGCCCCGATGAACTGTCTCAATCTGTAACAGATAACCGCCGGAATCGGGTCTACCTGTTACAGAATGAGACAGACGGGCAAAGCGGCTAAAGCAATCTCGAACTGTAACAGGTAACTGCCGAAATCAGTCCTTCGTGTTACAGGTCGAGATGAAAGGACAGGCAACTCGACGCTGTCTCAACCTGTAACATCCAGACCCAATTTGGCCCTCCTCCTGTTACAGATCAAGACAAACTGACAGATAGACAACCCGGCACAAAGAAAGGCTCCCCTCTCGCCCAGTGGACGGGAGGGGAGCCTTATATGTGACCGCGGCAAAAGGATGGCAATACCGCAGTCGCCCAAAGGGAGGGCCTGGATGCACCGGGCCTAGATAAGGTTCTTGCCAGACACCTTATCGAAGAGATGGGTCGCGTTCTTCTCGAACTTAAACCAGATGGAGTCGCCCGCCTTGAGCGCGCCCTTGGCCTCAAGGTCGACAACGGGAATGATCAGGACGAACTGGCCATCGGGAGCGGTCACGTGGACATGCTCGGTCGAACCCATGAGCTCGGTCACCTCGACGGTACCCTGGAGCGCGCCCTCCTCGCCCTTGTCGGCAAGCAGAATCTGCTCGGGGCGCACGCCGGCCGTAATCTCCTTCACGTCGCCGCCGTCCCAGTTGAGAGCAAGCTGAGCGCAGGTCTCGGGGGCGAGCGCCACGTTCATATCCTCGGTCTTGACGGTGAAGCCGTTGCCCGAGCGCACCAGCTGGGCATCGAAGAAGTTCATCTGCGGCACGCCGATAAAGCCGGCGACGAAGATGTTCGCGGGATGGTTGAAGACCTCCTGCGGGGTGGCAATCTGCTGGACGACGCCGTCCTTCATGACCACGATGCGATCGCCGAGGGTCATGGCCTCGGTCTGGTCGTGAGTGACGTAGATGAACGTGCCCTTGATCTCGTGGCGCAGCTTGATGAGCTCGGCACGCATCTGGTTACGCAGCTTGGCGTCCAGGTTGGACAGCGGCTCGTCCATCAGGAAGACCTTAGGATCACGCACGATGGCGCGGCCGATGGCGACGCGCTGGCGCTGGCCGCCCGAAAGCGCTTTGGGCTTACGGTCGAGGTACTCGGTAATGCCCAGGATCTCGGCAGCAGAGCGAACCTTGCGGTCGATCTCGTCCTTGGGGACCTTCTTGAGCTCAAGCGTAAACGCCATGTTCTCGTACACCGTCATATTGGGGTACAGAGCATAGCTCTGGAACACCATGGCGATGTCGCGGTCCTTGGGTGCCACGTCGTTGACGCGCTTGCCGTCGATGAACACGTCGCCCGAGGTGATGTCCTCCAGGCCAGCAACCATGCGCATCGTCGTGGACTTACCGCAGCCAGACGGGCCAACGAGAACGATAAATTCCTGGTCATGCACGGTGAGGTTAAAGTCCTCCACCGCGAGCACGCCGTCCTCGGTAACCTTGAGGTTGTGCTTCTTCTCCTCGGTCTTCTTCTTTTTGCCAAAGAAGCCCTTCTTTTTGGACTCGTTGTTGGGATACACCTTCTGAACATGTTTGAGAACGATCTCGGCCATGTCTCTACCTTTCGATATGCGGCGCCACGCTGAGGGGCGCCGCAGAAACTTGCAAAACAGTTACGGCATCAGCCCTTGACGGCACCTGCCACCACGCCGTCGATGATGTACTTCTGGCAGAGGATGTACATGATGACGATGGGGATAACGACCATCATGATGCAGGCCATCATGGGGCCGAGCTCGACGTGGCCGTAGCCACCGCGGAAGTACTGGATCAAAATAGGAATGGTCTTGTACTTGGTGGAGTCGAGCGTAAGGTAGGGCAGCAGGTAGTCGTTCCAGACCCACATGGTCTCGAGAATGCCGACCGAAAGATAGGTGGGCTTCATGATGGGGAGGACAATCTTAAAGAACACCTGGACCGGGTTGCAGCCGTCGATCATGGCCGCCTCCTCGATCTCGAGCGGGATGTTCTTTACAAAGCCGGCGAACATAAAGACCGCCAGGCCCGCGCCAAAGCCAAGATAGATAAAGCAGATGTTGAACGGCGTGTTGAAGCCGATGCGGTCCGCCAAATTGGACAGCGTGAACATGAGCATCTGGAAGGGCACGACCATCGA
>CABUSH010000042.1 GCA_902494195.1 uncultured Collinsella sp.
ATTACGGGGCTGGACCTGTATTACTTGACCATGGGAAAATTGCGAAATTAAAACCGCAGGTAGATGGCTTGTCAAAAATTGAAAATGGCCGGTATGGATGGGGGTCTCCGAATTAGCCCCGTAATCCGGCATAGTTTTGAAATGGCACTAAAGTAGGCACAAGCTAAATACCGATTCCAAGGATAGTTGCGGTGGAATAGTTCCTGGATGCCGGGGTTTTGGCGGAAATCAGGAACTATTTCACCGCAATTGAGGAGGGGGGGTGGATGGTGGGGTAGCTAAAAGAGCCCCGTCCTAAATTAGCTGCTTAGGCTGGGTCGATGTCCATGCTGGCGATGAGGTCGATGCCCGTGTTGAGAAGGTCTTCCAGCACGATGTCGCCCATGTGGATGGGGGCGTTGACGACTAGACCGCGTAAGAGGTCCATGGCCTGGGCGTGGAGTGCCAGTGGGATGGCTTCGGCGGTGCGCACGGGGAGCAGGGCTTCGTCGCCGCCAGATACTGCTACGGTCGTCGTGAGCACGCGCATGGGGCAGGTGAGCTCCTGATGCGCGAATTTATCACCGCGCGGGCAGTTGTTGCCGGTTACGGAGTGCACTTCCACCACGGCGCCATTGGCTTCGCGCTCCACCTCTACGGTCAGAAGGCATTCGGATGGGCAGGTCGTGCAGTTGAACCACAGCGTTTCAATCACGTTGTCGCTCATAGCTTATGCCTCCTCGATGGGATCGACGGATAGGACAATCTCGCTGACGCCCAGGTTGAGTGCGCGTTGAATCACCTTTGCCGGCAGTGGAAAGCTTTCCATGACGCTCGGCTTAAATGCACGTACCTTGCCTGCGAACAATTCCTCGCCGCCAGCGAGAATGCGCACGCGGGCGGCGTCGACCGGTCGGCGTACGCGGAAGTTAAGTTTGGTGAGTGCCACGGCCGTAATGCGTCCCGGCAGCGCGTATCCTGCAATGCCGGCAGGGGAGACGGTGAGCTTGCAGTCCGGAACGGCGCCCCCGCCGCTCCCCAGCGCGTATGCTGCCGCAGCCTCACCAGCGCGCTCGGACTCGGTCGTTACGTTGTCGGCCAGGTCGTGCACGTGCAGCACGTTGCCGCAGGCAAAGATGCCCGGCACGCCCGTCTGCAGGCTCTGGTCAACCACGGCGCCGCGCGTGCGCGGGTCAAGCTCAACGCCCGCGCCCACCGAAAGCTCGTTCTCGGGAATCAGGCCCACCGAAAGCAGCAGCGTGTCGCACGGAACAACGCGCTCGGTCCCTGGAATGGGTGCCAGGTGCTCGTCGACCTGACTCACCTCGACGGCTTCCACGCGGTCGTGTCCGATCACGCGCGTGACGGTGGTGGACAGGTGCAGCGGAATGCCAAAGTCGTCCAGGCAGTTCTTGACGTTGCGGCGCAGGCCGTTGGCGTACGGCATGAGCTCGTACACGCCCTCGACTGATATTCCCTCGAGCGTGCAGCGGCGCGCCATGATGAGCCCGATGTCGCCCGAGCCCAAAATGACGGCACGCGAACCGGGCTTGAGATTTTCGATATTGATGTATCGCTGCGCCAAACCTGCCGTAAACACGCCGGCGGGGCGGCTGCCAGGGATCTTGATCTCGCTGCGGGTGCGCTCGCGGCATCCCATTGCAAGGACGACCGCACGTCCGGTGAGCTGCAGCATGCCGGCACGGCTCATGAGCGTGACGGTATGGAACGCGGCGGCTTCCGCGCCCTCGCCTGAATCGATCCCAAGCACCATGCTGTTCAGGAACAGCGCAATGTCGGTTGCGTGCACCTGGTCGATAAAGCGCTGCGCGTACTCGGGACCGGTGAGCTCCTGCTTAAAGTGCGACAGGCCAAAGCCGGGGTGGATGCACTGGCGGAGGATTCCTCCCAGGTGCCGCTCGCGTTCCACGATGGCCACGCGTGCGCCTGCCTTATGCGCGGCCATCGCGGCCGCCATGCCGGCAGGTCCGCCGCCGATAACGACCACGTCGAAGGCTTGCGTTTGTACGGCTTCTACTACGCCGCAATCAATCGCACTCGATTTGAATTCCGCCATCCTAGCGCACCCCCTTCAGTGGTCCCTCAACCAGCCAAGATCCGGCATCCTCCAACAATACCTCGCTGGGGTCGCAGCCCAACTCGCGCGCCAGGATCGCCACCACGCGGCTCTGGCAAAAGCCACTTTGGCACCGACCCATGCCGGCGCGACAGCGGCGCTTGACGCCTTCGACCGAAACCGCGCCCGGCTGGCGTCGGATCGCGGCCACAATCTCGGCCTCGGGCACCGTCTCGCAGCGGCAGACAATCTGTCCCCACGCGGGATCGGACTCAATGAGTTCTTCCTTGCGAGCCAGCGGTGCGCGGTCAAAGTCGTCCGGTGCGCGGCGAATTGGGTTCCAGTCCGCTCGCTCGTGCAGCTCCACGCCCGCCTCACGCATCACACGCTCCATGCGCTCGGCAATGGCCGGCGCGCTTGCCACGCCCGGCGACTGAATGCCCGCCGCCTGGAAAAGCCCTGGCACCACGGCCGACTGTCCAATAAAGAAGTCGTTCGTTCCCTGAATGACCGGACGCCCGCCGGCAAATGCGCGTACTACTCGGCGCGTATCCAGATCGGGCACCAGCTTTCGCGCGCCGGTCAGCAGCGCGTTCACATCGCTCGCATAGGTCTGCGTATCGCCTGCCTCGCGCACGGCGGCCGTGGCGGTTATCACGGTGTTGCCATGCACGGTGCCCGTCACGATAACGCCCTTCGATATCGGCGTCGGTACGGGGTAGAGCGGCATAAGCGTGCGCGGCTCCCTGTCCAGCACCACGATGTTGCCCTGACGCCAGACCATCTGAAACTCCTCGGCGCCCGCCATATGCGAGATGTCAGCGGCGCCGTTGCCCGCGGCGTTGATCAGGTAGCGGCAGCGAACGTTGCCAGCGGGGGTCGCCAGCGTAAAGCGCATGTCGTCGCCCGATCCCGCGACTTCAATCGCCTCCACCGGCGCGGACCGCATAAACGTCACCCCGTTGGCCACGGCGTTCTCCAGCGCGGCGATGGCAACCTCAAACGGGTCGACAAACCCAGTGGAGGGGCACCACAACGCGCACGTTGCATCGGCACTGGCACGCGGCTCCAGTTCGTGGATGCGGTCGGGTCCGACGATCGACAGCTCGGGCACACCGTTGGCAAGGCCGTTGCACCGCAGCTTCTCCAGCTGCGCGCGGTCCTCGTCGTTAAAGCCCAACACCATCGACCCGGTGCGGCAGAACAGAAAGCCCAGCTCCTGGGCCCATGTGCCATATAGCTCGCAACCACGGGCGTTGACCTGCGCCTTTACCGTGCCCGGCGCAGGATCGTAGCCGGTGTGCACCAGGCCGCCGTTGGCCTTCGACGCGCCTAGCGCAATATCGTTAGCCGCCTCGACCACGCAAATGGAAAGGTCAAACCTCGCGAGCTGCCGCGCGATGGCGCACCCGGTGATGCCCGCGCCGACAATCGCGATATCAAACGTTTCTGTCACAGTGCCTCCCAGACGAGTTGACAGGCTGTCAATAAGACTATCCTACGGTCTGCACACCTCCCAGCGCGGTGGCAATGCGGCGAACAGCCCCGCAGCACCCGCCAACGGCAGGCGAGGGGAGACCCGGCAATGTCGACAACCTCGTCTGCCGACAACTACGGCAACCGTTCGTCTCGATCTGTAACAGTTAGACGAGGATTTGGGTTCCAGATGTTACAGATTGAGACATTTGCCATGCGGGTCCTCCGTTTGTCTCGATCTGTAACATCTAGACCTGGATTCAGCTCCCACCTGTTACAGATTGAGATGTTTGTGTCCGCGCCAGCCCCGCTCCTAGCCGTGGTCCCATATAAATAAACCCCGTGGTAAACTTGACCGGACTGTTAATATTCCGAAAGGTATCCGTAATGTCCAAGTACATCTCCGAGCTCATGTCGCCGCAGCTTATGGGCGTCGTCTATGCCTTTGTTGGCTTTATCATCGCCCTGTATGTGCTGTCGGTCGTTTATGTGTTCATCGACGCTCGCCGCCGCGGCGCCAGCGCCTACGTGGCATGGGGCATCATCGCCCTCATCCCGTTTGTGGGCCTCATCGCCTACCTGGTCCTGCGCCCGCACTCCTACGCGTCCGATCGCGAGGAGCAGGAGCTGGACATGGCCCTGCGCGAGCGCCAGCTTGCCCAGTACGGCACCTGCCCGCAGTGCGGCGCGCCCATCGAGAAGGACTTCGTCGTCTGCCCGGTGTGCGATACCCAGGTTCGTAACGTCTGCCCCAGCTGCCATCGCCCGCTCGATGCGCACTGGAAGGTTTGCCCCTACTGCCGAACTCGCATCCAGTAACGCATCCATCGCCGGGCCGGTCGCAAGCCACGGGCACACCGCAAGCCACGCGCGCCCCACATCCCGCCCCACGCGATGAAGCATGCGTAGAAAATCGCCCGCCGTTCCATTAAGGTGCGGCGGGCGCTTGTATACCAAGGCAACCTGCCTATAATGATGCAAGTCAAAAACGCCGAGCGCATCGCACGCACTTGCATCAGGCATCCGAGAGGAGAAAACATACCCATGAAGGCACTCTACAATGACGGTTCGGTGGCCGAGCTCCCGCAGGACGAGGTCACGCACGTCATCCGCCACTCCGCCGCGCACATCATGGCGCAGGCCATCAAGCGCCTGTACCCCGAGGCCGACTTTGCCTACGGGCCCGCGACCGACAACGGCTTCTACTACGACGTCGACCTGCCCGAGGGCGTCAAGATCAGCGAGGACGACTTCCCCGCGATCGAGGCCGAGATGAAAAAGATCGTCAAGGAGAACCTCAAGTTTTCCGTGTACGAGAAGCCCCGCGCCGAGGCCATCGCCCTTATGGAGGAGCGCGGCGAGAAGTACAAGGTCGAGCACATTGGCGACCTGGACGACGACGCT
Source organism: uncultured Collinsella sp. (assembly GCA_902494195.1). GTDB lineage: Bacteria > Actinomycetota > Coriobacteriia > Coriobacteriales > Coriobacteriaceae > Collinsella. The sequence continues at coordinate 4,937 of CABUSH010000042.1, forward strand.
CGCATCACCTTCTACCAGCAGGGCGACTACATCGACATGTGCGTTGGCCCCCACATCTGCTACACCAAGGCTCTGAAGGCCTTTAAGCTCACCGGCGTCTCTGGCGCCTACTGGAAGGGCGACAAGGACAACAAGATGCTCACCCGCATCAACGGCGTCGCCTTTGCCACCAAGGAAGAGCTCGACGAGCACATGCACATGCTGGAGGAGGCCAAGAAGCGCGACCACCGCAAGATCGGCCGCGAGATGGACCTCTTTATGATGCGCGACGAGGCCCCCGGCTTCCCGTTCTTCCTGCCCAACGGCATGATCCTTAAGAACACGCTGCTGGACTACTGGCGCGAGATCCACCACAAGGCCGGCTACGTGGAGATCTCCACGCCGCTCATCATGAACAAGCAGCTTTGGAAGACCTCGGGCCACTGGGACCACTACAAGGACAACATGTACTCCACCGTCATCGACGACGAAGAGTACTGCATTAAGCCCATGAACTGTCCGGGCGGCGTGCTTGTGTACGCCTCCAAGCCGCACTCTTACCGCGAGCTGCCCATCCGCGCCGGCGAGATCGGCCTGGTGCACCGCCACGAGCTGCGCGGCGCCCTGCACGGCCTGTTCCGCGTGCGCTGCTTTAACCAGGACGACGCCCACCTGTTTGTACGTCCCGACCAGCTGACCGACGAGATCGTGGGTGTGGTAAACCTGATCGACTCCGTGTACCAGAAGTTTGGCTTTAAGTACCACGTTGAGCTTTCCACCCGCCCCGAGGACTCCATGGGCTCCGACGAGGACTGGGCACGCGCCGAGGAGGGCCTGCGCACCGCTCTGGAGAAGCTAGGCATGGACTACGAGGTCAACGAGGGCGACGGCGCTTTCTACGGTCCTAAGATCGACTTCCACCTGGAGGACTCGCTCGGCCGTACCTGGCAGTGTGGTACCGTGCAGCTCGATTTCCAGATGCCGCTCAACTTTGACCTGGAGTACGTGGACGCCGACGGCACCAAGAAGCGCCCCATCATGCTGCACCGCGTGTGCTTTGGCTCCATCGAGCGCTTCATCGGCATTCTGATTGAGCACTTTGCGGGTAAGTTCCCCACCTGGCTGGCTCCCGTGCAGGTCAAGGCGCTTCCCGTCTCCGAGAAGAGCCGCGACTACGCCCACGAGGTGTGCGCCAAGCTGGAAGAGGCCGGCATTCGCGTGGTCTGCGACGACCGCGACGAGAAGATCGGCTACAAGATCCGCGAGGCCCGCAGCATCGATCGCGTGCCCTACATGCTCATCCTGGGCGAGAAGGAGGTCGAGGCCGGCAACATCTCCGTTCGCGATCGCTCCAACGAGACCGTTCAGATGAGCGTCGATGAGTTTGTTGCCAAGGTGACCGAGGAGATCAAGACTCGCGCCTAGCACAAACAATACAAGAATTAACAAAGGCGATCGTCCTCGCGGGCGGTCGCCTTTTTTGTTGTCTATAGAAGAAAAGCCGCTGGTTAGAGCGGCTTTTTTGTTGTGCAAAAAGGTACAGGTTTTTGTATCTTTCGACGGGCTTCATTATACGAGCAAACTGCTCGCGTTTTCCCAGATTGCACAAAATGTGCCGCGAATGGGTGCATCTCCATACGCCTCTACAAAAACCTGTACTTTTGCGACTGCGCCTAGCTGCGAGCGAGAAGCCTGTTCTTAACGCCCCTGCATCCGTGTGTGTCGCGGATGCAAGAAAAGGGGGCGAGAGATGGAACAGACAATGCGGCGCCAAGAGCAGCTGCCCGGTGCCTTTAGTGGCACTACTACCAACAGCCAGCACGGCCGCGTCCGCTGGTATCTGGTCCACACCCCCAATGGTAAAGAGCGCGAGACCTGCGAAAAGGTCCGCCGCATTATCCCGCACGAGCTGATGCAGGACGCTTTTGTGATGCAAAAGGAGTTCTGGTTTAAGCGGGACGGCGCATGGTCGCTCCAAACCAAACCCATGTACAAGGAATATTTCTTCGTTGCCACGCACGATGCCGCAGCGCTCGATAGGGCTTTGGCACAACTGAGCTTTGGCTGCCGCATCGCCGGTAGTAGGGAGCGGGCGTACATGCCCATGCCGGACGACGCACAGGACTGGTATTGCAGCGTGCTCGACGACGACGGCGTGGTGCGCAACAGCGTCGCCCGCATAGAAGACGGCGTGCTGCACATAGAGCAGGGTCCCTTGGTGGGGCAAGAGGCCCGCGTTAAAAAGATCGACCGTCATAAGCGCTGGTGCCTGGTCGACTTTGGCGAAGGCGACTCCGCATTTAGGGAGCTGCTTGCGCTGGACGTCCCCAGCAAAACGTAGGGGAGACGTTGCACTCGCAATTTATTTGGTTTTTGAATCCGTGGATGGGGGGGGGTTCCTGGGGACAGGAACGTAAGTTTTATTGTGGCTGCTAAAGAAGTAACAGAAAGTAATACGCCCGTGGGGGTGCCTGCTAGAGGCATTTCCCACGACTATTTCCTTGGTGGGGTGCTAGCCCGTGCCTAGGAAACCGACGGGGACCCTCTTCTACCGCATATGCAAGAGAGCGTTCGACATAGCCTTCAGCGCCGGGTGCACCGTGGTGCTGACGATTCCCATGGCCTGCGTCTGCGCCGCGATCTGCGCGGAGTCGCCGGGCTGCCCGGTCTACACGCAGGAGCGCGTGGGCAGGGGAGGCCGGGTGATCCGCGTGCTTAAGCTCCGCAGCATGGTGGCAGACGCCAGCGACGTACACAAGTACCTTAGTCCCGAGCAGCTGCACCAGTGGGAAGTTGAGCGCAAGGTCGACGATGACCCGCGCATCACCAGGGTGGGCAGGTTCATCCGTAAGTGCTCCATCGACGAGGTGCCGCAGTTCCTCAACGTGCTCAAGGGCGATTTGTCCGTTATCGGACCACGTCCCATCACACGTGATGAGCTGGAACAGCACTTCTCCGACGAGGAGAAGGAAGAGCTGTTGAGCGTTGCCCCGGGCATCACGGGCCTATGGCAGGCCACTGAGCGCAACGGCGCGACCTTTGAGAGTGGCCTGCGCCAGAAGATCGAGCTCCATTACGTGCGGAACCGTTGCTTCGGAATGGACTGGAAATGTTTTACAGGCACTTTCGGTGCCATGTTTGGAAAAAGGAGGACTGGGCGATGACCATGGATGCAAAGCCCTTGGTGAGCGTGATCATCCCGCTCTACAACTGCGAGAAGTATCTTCCCGAGGCCTTGGACTCGCTCGTCGCGCAGACGGTGCCTGACTGGGAGGCCATCCTCGTGGACGACTGCTCCGCGGACGGCTCCGCGGCGATGGCCGACGCCTACGCCGCCCGCGACCCGCGCTTCCGCGTTTTTCGACAGCCCGAGAACGGCGGCGCTGCCAAGGCCCGCAACAGAGCCCTCGAGAACGCGCGCGGCCGCTTCATCGCCTACCTCGACTCCGACGATTACTGGATGCCGGAGAAGCTCGACCGCCAGCTCGGCTTCATGCGCGACCGCCGCATAGGCGCGTGCTTTACCTCCTACGAGACGGTGAACGAGGACGGGGATCATCGCAACTACGTCCACGTGGACGCCGAGGTGGGCTACCACCGCTTCCTCACCAAGCCGCCCACGTGCAGCCACACCGTCATGTTCGACACCGCCGTCGTGGACCGGGCGCTTCTCGTGATGCCCGACATCCGCAAAAGGCAGGACGCCGCCACATGGCTCCAGGTCATCAAGGCGGGCCACAGGCTGCACGGCCTCGACGAAGTACTCGCGGCGAACCGTAAGCGGGCGGGCTCGCTCAGTTCGAACAAGCTCTCCGCCGTCCGCAACACATGGATGCTCTACAGACAGATCGAGCGGCTGTGGCTACCGTACGCCGCCTACTGTCTGTTCTGGCAGATGTTCCACGCAACCCTCAAGAGAATAGGAAGTATTTAAATGTTCACAACCCTTTACGAAGATCTGCTCGCAGGTGACGCCAAGCTCTCGCTCGTAGGCCTCGGCTACGTTGGCATGCCCATCGCCGTCGAGTTCGCCAAGCACGTCCCCGTCATCGGCTTCGACATCAACGAGGCCAAGGTCGAGCAGTACAAGCAGGGCCACGATGCCACCAATGAGGTAGGCGACGAGGCCCTGGCTCACACGACCGTGGACTTCACGGCCGACCCGACGCGCCTAGAGGAGGCCCGCTTCCACATCGTGGCCGTGCCCACGCCCGTGAACCAGGACAAGACGCCCGACCTAACGCCCGTCATCGGCGCGTCGGAGACGCTGGGCAAGCACCTGAAGCCCGGCAGCATCGTGGTCTACGAGTCCACCGTCTACCCGGGCGTCACCGAGGACGTCTGCGTGCCGATTCTCGAGCGTGAATCCGGCCTCAGGTGCGGAGAGGACTTCAAGGTGGGCTACAGCCCCGAACGCATCAACCCCGGCGACCGCGTGCATACCCTTACGACCATCCGCAAGGTGGTCTCGGGCATGGACGACGAGTCCGCCGAGCTCATCCGCAGGGTCTACGACATCGTGATCGCCGCTGGGACCTTCCCGGTCTCGACCATCAAGACCGCCGAGGCCGTGAAGGTCGTCGAGAACTCGCAGCGCGACATAAACATTGCCTTCATGAACGAGCTCGCGATGGTGTTCGACCGCATGGGCATCGACACCTCCGAGGTCATCGAGGGCATGAACACCAAGTGGAACGCCTTGGGCTTCCGACCGGGCCTGGTGGGCGGGCACTGCATCGGCGTCGACCCCTACTACTTCACCTACGAGGCCGAGAAGCTCGGCTACCACAGCCAGATTATCCTTTCCGGCCGCAAGGTGAACGACGGCATGGGCGGATTCGTGGCCGACGCGGCCATCCGCGAGATGGTACAGGCCGGGCTTGCCCCCGCGAAGTCGCGCGTGGCCGTGCTTGGACTCACCTTCAAGGAGGATTGTCCCGACGTGCGCAACTCCAAGGTGGACGACATTCTCGCTCGCCTGCGCCAGTACGGCATCGCGCCCCAGGTCTGCGACCCCTGGGCTGACCCGGCTGACGCCAAGGCTGCCTACGGGGTTGACCTTGTTCCCATGGAGGAGCTGCGCGACCTCGACTGCCTCATCGTCGCGGTGGCGCACCGCCAGTTCCGCGATATGAGCAGCGACGACGTGAAGGCCCTCTTCGCCGACAAGCCCGACGCCGAGAAGGTGCTCGTGGACGTGAAGAGCGTCCTGCCTAAGGCGGAGTTCGCTGGGTACCGGTACTGGAGGCTGTAGTGCGGCAGAAGACCACGACGATATGTTACTTAGCGAATGCCGACAACTACCACACCTACAAGTGGGCGTCCCAGTTTTCGCTCCGGGGCTACGGGGTTCACGTCCTCTCCCTTGAGGAGTGCCGCTCCGAAGCCATCCGCGAACTGAAAAACGTCACCGTCCACTACCTGCAAAACCCCAGCGCCCGCCAGGGTTCGGAGTTGCAGAAGCTCGGCTACCTCTCCACCGTCGGCGTGGCGCGCCGCCTCATCGAGGAGCTGGACCCCGACGTCGTGCACGCTCACTATGCCTCGAGCTACGGGCTTGTGGCGTCGCTCGCGTGCAGGCGCCCGTACTACCTCTCGGTCTGGGGCTCCGACGTCTACGATTTCCCGCGCAAGTCCCCACTGCACCGCGCCGTCGTCCGGCGCTCGCTCGCCAAGCCTGCCTGGCTCATGTCCACGAGCCGCGCTATGGCCGAGGAGTGTGCCAAGTACACGGGGCGCGACTTCGAGATAACGCCCTTTGGCGTGGACATGGAGCTTTTCTCGCCTCGCAAGCGTGAGCCCCACGAGGGCCTCGTGGTGGGCACCGTGAAGGCGCTTGAACGCAAGTACGGCATCGACACGCTGCTGCGCGGCTGCGCGCTCCTGCATGACCGCAGGCCAGACCTGGGCGTGCGCGTGCGCATCGCGGGCAAGGGCACCATGGAGGCCGAGCTGAAGGCACTCGCCACGAGGCTCGGCATGGACGGGTACCTCGACTGGCTCGGCTTCATCCCGCAGGAGGAGGCCGCGCGGGAGTGGGCGGGCCTCGACATCGCAATAGTAGAAAGCGAAAGCGAAAGCGAAAGCTTTGGCGTCTCCGCGGTCGAGGCGCAGGCGAGCGGAACCCCACTTATCATATCGGACATCCCTGGCCTTATGGAGGCCTGCGACGGCGGGCACACGGCCGTCGTCACGCCCCGGC
>CABUSH010000043.1 GCA_902494195.1 uncultured Collinsella sp.
CGGCGGGCCCCTGCCCGTTAGCCCCACAATCTTTCCGCAGGACAGAAGGAGGCCCCGCCGCACGTAGTGCGCAGCGGGGCCTCCGACATGTCCGAGGACGATTGTGGGGCTAACGGGCAGGGGCCCGCCGAACCAGTTAGGCAGCCGGGCAGATTTTCTTGAAGAGCTCGATGACGTCGTCGAGCGTCGCCTCGCGCGGGTTGCCCGGGAAGCAGGCGTCGGCCATGGCGTCCTTAGCCAGGACCTCGATCTCGTCGGCCTTCATGGCCTCGCAGACGTGCGGGATGTTCACGTCGGCAGAGAGCTGCTTGACGGCGGCGATGGCGGCATCGGCAGCCTCGTCGGTGCTCATGCCCGTGGTGTCAACGCCCATGGCGACGGCGACCTTGGCCAGGCGCTCGGCGCAAACCGGCTTGTTGAACTCCATGGCGATCGGCAGCAGCATGGCGCAGGCGACGCCGTGCGGGGTGTCGTAGTGAGCGGACAGGGTGTGAGCCATGGCGTGGTCGATGCCCAAGCCAACATTGGAGAAGCCCATGCCGGCGACATACTGGCCAAGAGCCATGCCCTCGCGGCCGGAGCCGGGTTTACCGGACTTGGCCTCGGCGACGGAGTCGCGCAGGTTCTCGCTGATCAGCTTAATGGCCTCAAAGTGGAACATGTCGGAGAGCTCCCAGGCGCCCTTGGTGGTGTAGCCCTCGATAGCGTGGGTCAGAGCGTCCATGCCAGTGGAAGCGGTCAGGCCGGCGGGCATGGAAGCCATCATGTCGGGGTCGACGACGGCGACCTCGGGGGCGTCGTTGGTGTCGACGCACACGAACTTGCGGACCTTCTCGGGGTCGGTGATGACGTAGTTGATGGTCACCTCAGCGGCGGTACCGGCGGTCGTCGGCACGGCGATGGTGAACACGGCGTGGTTCTTAGTCGGAGCAACGCCCTCGAGGCTACGGACATCGGCGAACTCGGGGTTGTTGATGATGATGCCGATGGCCTTGGCGGTGTCCATGGAGGAGCCGCCACCGATGGTCACGATAGCGTCAGCTTCGGCGGCCTTGAAGGCCTCGACGCCGTCCTTGACGTTCTGGATCGTGGGGTTGGGCTTAATCTCGGAGTAGAGGCTCCAAGCGATGCCGGCGGCGTCGAGCTCGTCGGTCACTTTGGCGGTAACGCCAAACTTGACCAGGTCGGGGTCGGAGCAGACGAAGATCTTCTTGTAGCCGCGACGCTGGAGCTCACCGGGGATCTCCTTGATGGCGCCGGAACCATGATAAGAGATGGTATTGAGAACGAAACGATTAGCCATTGATAGCCTCCCATCGTGTGCGGGGCACCCATTACGCCCCACGCTATGAGTCCCATCCTAACGCTTTTGAAACAAAAAACACGTGAGAACATCAAAAGTGTTAAAGCGTTTCAACAGATGATGAAAAATATTGCGGCAAAGGGACAGCCCCTTTGCCGCATTCGGTTACTTTCGGCAGCCCTCTTTCCAAGCCTCGGCCGCAACCTTCCAGCGTAAGCGCAAGTCGCGTTCACGGTCGATGAACATGATGGCAAACGCGACAAACAGCAGCAAGCTCGCCACGACGATGGCGTGCAGGCCCATGCGCTCAATACACCAGTTGCCCAACACGGCGCCAAACACAAAGGTAAAGATCACGCCAAAGTACAGCAGGCCGTTTTCCAAAAAGCCACGCCTATGGGTGATGATGTAATCGTCCACGTTTTGCAGCGCGTTGCGCAAGTTGCCGATGCACATGGTCGTAGCGATGCCGTGACCGTGGATCTTGCGGAAGCTCTCGACCTGCATGCCGCAGGCAAACGAGGTGAGGCAGTTGGCGAGCAGGTTGAAATTGCCGCCCGGGATAAAGCTCACGCCCAGCAAGATGACGGCTTCAAAGAACACCGTCACCTGACGCCAGTGGATCACGCTGCCAAACCGCTCGTGTACCAGATCGGCAAGCATGATACCCACGGCAAACGACACCACAGGGAAGAAGTAGCGCCCCGCAAGTGCCCAGTTGCCCTCCGAGATGCTCACGCCCACGAGCAGGATGTTGCCCGTCTGTGCGTTGGCGAAAACATGGTCGCGCCCAATGTACGAATACACGTCCATAAAGCCACCGGCGAGCGCCAAGATGATGCCCAGCTCAATAGACTCCGATATCTGTTTGGCACGCTGCATCGTCGTGCATCCTCCTTGTTGACGACTCTCTCGTGCGTTGGCGGAAACATAGCCGCCGTTCATACTGTAACCCATTGACAACATGGCGTGCGCGCGAGACGGCTTCCCCAGCGCGCAGATACACAGTCTGGAAACAAACGGCGGGCTCGGCGCCGACGCCCGACGCCTCGTGTACTCCACCAGTCTTTTTAGCCCCGTCCCAAAAAGACTGGTTACAATTACGTGCAGCATACTAACAACGGGAGGAATCGTGGCAAAAAAGCCCCAGGACGCTCAGCACAACCAGCACGGCAAGCATGCCCAGCGCGGCCAGCAGCAAAAGCGTGGCGGCAAGGCCCAGGGTGGCCACGCCACTCATACCCCGGCAGCACCCGCCCGCCCCTGGCGTCCGGGCCGCGACAAGTTCCTCCCCGTCAGCCGCGCCGACATGGATGCACGCGGTTGGGACCAGTGCGACTTCGTCTACATCTGCGGCGACGCCTACGTGGACCACCCCAGCTTTGGCATGGCCATCATCAGCCGCATACTCGACGCGCACGGCTACAAAGTGGGCATCATCTGTCAGCCCGACTGGACCGACCCCGCCAGCATCAGCGTACTCGGCGAGCCGCGCCTGGGCTTTCTCGTCAGCGCCGGCAACATGGACTCCATGGTCAACCACTATTCGGTGACCAAGCACCGCCGCCACACCGACGCCTATACTCCCGGTGGCGAGGAGGGGCACCGCCCCAATCGTGCCGTCACGGTCTACGGCAACCTCATCCGCCAGACGTTCAAGGACGCTCCCATCATCATCGGCGGCATCGAGGCGAGCCTGCGCCGTCTGGCCCACTACGACTACTGGCAGGACAAGCTCAAGCGCTCGGTACTGCTCGACTCGGGCGCCGACATCCTCATCTACGGCATGGGCGAGCACGCGATCGTCGAGATCGCCGACGCGCTCGACGCGGGACTGCCCGTCGATCAGATCACCTATATCAACGGCACCGTCTACCGCACCGGCTCGCTCGACGAGGTCTACGATTACGATCTGCTGCCCAGCTGGGACGACCTTGCCGCCGATAAGCTCAACTACGCGCGTAGCTTTAACGTGCAGCAGCAAAACATGGACCCCATCACCGGGCATCGCCTGGTAGAACCCTACCCCAACAGCGTCTATGTGGTGCAGAACCCGCCGTCGGCGACGCTCACCACGGACGAGATGGACGAGGTGGCCGAGCTCCCCTACGCACGCGATTGGCATCCTGACTACGACGCGGCAGGCGGCGTGCCGGCCTTTGCCGAGATCAAGTTTTCCATTAGCTCCAACCGCGGCTGTTTTGGCGAGTGCTCGTTTTGCGCGCTGACCTTCCACCAGGGCCGCGTGTTGCAGATGCGCAGCCACGACTCGATCATGCGCGAAGCCGAGCTGCTCACGCGCGATCCTGAGTTTAAGGGCTATATCAACGACGTGGGCGGCCCGACGGCAAACTTTAGCCGCCCGGCCTGCGACAAGCAGCTCAAGCACGGCGTGTGCAAGAACAAGCGCTGCCTGTGGCCGAGTGTGTGCAAGAACATGGTGGTCGACGAGAGCGGCTACACGCAGCTGTTGCGCGACCTGCGCCAGCTGCCGGGCGTCAAAAAGGTCTTCGTCCGCAGCGGCATCCGCTTTGACTACACCATGGCCGACGCCTCGGACGAGTTTTTGCGCGAGCTGCTGGAGCACCATGTCTCGGGCCAGCTGCGCGTAGCGCCCGAGCACGTAAGCGACGCGGTGCTGTCCGTGATGGGCAAGCCGAGCCGCGCCGTCTACGACGCGTTCTGCCGTAAATTTGAGCGCCTGAACCGCGAATACGGACTCAAGCAGTATGTGGTGCCATACCTGATCTCGAGCCACCCCGGTTCAACGATGAAGGAAGCTGTGGACCTTGCCGAGGCCGTGCGCGACATGGGCTACATGCCCGAACAGGTGCAGGATTTCTACCCCACCCCGTCCACCATGTCGACCTGTATGTACTACACTGGCGTGGATCCGCGCACCATGCAGCCGATCTATGTGGCCCGCGACCCGCACGAAAAGGCCATGCAGCGCGCGCTCATCCAATATCGCAAGCCCGAGAACTACAAGCTCGTGCGCGAGGCACTGGAGAAGGCCGGCCGCCGCGACCTGATCGGCTACACCAAGCATTGCCTGATTCGCCCCGTGCCCCCGCGCCCGGGCGAGACATCTGCTGGCGGTGGGCATGGCACCGGCAAGAAGGGCGGCAAACCGCATGGCGGCGGCGCTGGCAAAGGGCCCAAGGGCAGCAAGGGACACGGCGGCATGTCGCGCGCGCAAAACACCGCAGGCCGCAATCGCGCGGCCCAGGGACGGCAGGGCGCCAACGGAGGCGGACGTCGCAACTAGGGCAGCGGTGCGCTCGCTGCGTCCATCCCACACGCGTGGCGCAGCGAGCGCATTGCCTCAACGAGGATGACGCCGGCGATAGCGACCGTAATTGCCACGTCGAACGGCGTGTTCACAAACCAGAGCAACGTCATGAGATACGACCCGGCATTAAAGGCAAAGTGCAGCAGAATCGTGTAGCGGAGCTTTCCGGTCGTCACGAGCACCCAACCAAAAATGAGGCCGGCGGCGCCCGCATAGCAGCCCTGTACCCAGTTCATGTGCATAAAACCAAAGATGGCAGCCTGCAGCACGATAGCCGCAGCGATGCCCCAGGTACTCGGGGCCGCCCAGGGCACCATGGCGCCGTCCTGCGCGTTCGCACGACGCCGGCGCTTCCAAAGTGGGCGGCACTGCGGGTTAAACGCTCGGAGCGAAAACTCAAAAATGATGCCGCGCACCAGCAGCTCTTCACAAAATGGGGCACCGAGCACCGTAGTCAGGACGGCGAGATAGCTGGTGTCGCCCATGCCTGTTTCCTCGACAAGCTCGCTGTAATCGGCCGCAGCCTCGGGCAACAGCGACAGCACGGCGTCGGTCACGTAGCCAACGACCACCTGCAGGGCCAGGCCAATCACGATAACGCAGGCGATGCGTTTCCACGCCCCACGCGCTCCCCCGCCGAGCGGATGCGCGCTTTGCCGGCGTGCCATAAACGAACGCGGCCACAGATAACGCCACCACAGCAGCGCCATCAAAAACGATGCCGTCTGCGCGACGGCCTGAAGCAATTGAATGTCGAGGTCATCAATCGAAAAGCCCATGAACACCGATGCGACGCCAAGGGCGGAGAACAAAACGACGCTCAGGGCAATATCGGCAGCGACGACGCCAAAACAGGCAAGCGCCCAAATCATCGCATTGAGCATGCCAACCTCCTCAAAACCGTTCCCTAGTTCTACCACAACTCGGCAGAGAGCTGATCCCATGGGGACGGAGGAAAACGGATCACTTATTGATGAGAATCGGGCGCAGTGCCAAAAGCCCCGTTGGGCGAGATGTCAAACGGGAAGGTGCCGCAGCGATTGAACGCGGCGATAAACATGCGGATGGCGTTGGACGGCGTGGTGCCCACGAGCTGGGTTGCCGCCGCGAAGGCTGCCTTCTCCTCGGGCAAGACCTTCGCGACTACGGGGGTCATGTGTTCTGCCATGGCGCTTCCTTTTTGAAACGACGGTAGTGCGGATAGATGCGGGCCACGCGGCTGGGCGACGGGCTGTGAAGGCAACCCGATTGGCCCGCATCCGGAGTTTGTTTCTGCGGCGTTGGTATTACTTGGTATTCCTAAGTATTACCCCGCGGACAGAATACCACACCCGACCCCATGGGGACAGAGAAAAACGGATCATTTTGTTGCTGAGTTAGTAGCTAGAGCGTGATGATGTCCGAGATATCGAGGGCCTGAGCGTCGGCGACATCGTGCGTGGCAAGCAAGAGCGTGCGGCTGTCGAGCAGGTCGAGCACGACCTCGGCCGTCGCATCGCGCGCGGCGGCATCCAGGCCGGTAAAGGGCTCATCCAGAATGACGGCGCAGCCGCCACACAGCAGGGCGCGGGCGATCTCGACACGACGGCGCTGCCCGCCCGAAAGCTCGGCCGCGCGAGCATGCACATCGACCCCCGGCACCAGCAGTCGCAACAGGGCCGCAGCACTCGAGGCGTCCACGCGTGCATCGGCGCACACCAGCACGTTATCCAGCGCCGAGGCGGACTCGATCAAGCGTGTATCCTGAAACACCATCGAGCACGGCGCGCACTCCCCCGCTGCCAACGAAAGCAGCGTCGACTTGCCCATGCCCGAAGCGCCCATCACACAGATACGCCCGCCCGCGGGCACGTTGAGCACCAGACCATCCAGCGCCGGCGCCCAGGGCGCGCGATCGCCCACAGCAAGCGCAAGCTCCGCTGCAGCGCCATCGCTCGCAGCCCCCACACAACCGCGAGCGCCGCGCCCATGTGCCCGCACGGCCGCGCGCCACGCCACGGGTCCCGAAACCTGCAGCAGCCACACCAGTACGCGCTCACACGCCCACGAGGCGGCAACGACCAGCACGGTCCACGCCAGCAGATCAGCCGTCTCAATCAAAAGCTTTGCCTGATAGATGCGCTCACCCACGGTGCCCACCGCCATGCCGATCAGCTCCGCCGCCACGCCGGCCTTCCAGCTCATGCCGATCACGGCGCGGGCGCACGAAAGCACAAACGGCAGCACCTCGCGCCAGATGTGGGCGCAAAACAGGCGCCAGCCCCGCACACCGTGCAGGCGAAACATCTGCTCCAGCGGCTTATCCACTTGTGCCAAGCCCTCGACCAGCGAGAAATACACGCCCGGCAGTGCCATCAAAAAGACCGCCGCAATGCTCACGCGCGCCGACCCCAGCCAAATAAGCAGCAGGACCACCACGCAGGCAACCGGCGTCGCCTTAACAAACGAAAGTGCCGGAGCCACCAGGCGCGCAAACGCCCGCAACCGTGACGAGATCCCGGCAAGCACGCCACCGCACACCGCGGCAAGCGCCAGCCCGCCCAGTATCCGCGCGCCCGAGCCCACCAAAATCGCCCAGGTACCGCCATCGCACACCAGGCGCAGCAGCGCCAAGGCAACAGCACCCGGCCCCGGCAAGATCAGTGGCTGCGCCACCAGCGCCGCCGCGAAGACCCACACGGCAAGCCAAAAGGCGGCGACGGCACCTGCTGCCGCCACCGCCTTCATACGCTCTGTCATTTGTCGAGCAAACGCACGCACGGGCTACTCCATGTAGTAGAAATCGTCAGCCGGAAGTTTACCACCCACGGCACTCGCGTCCGCGTCGGACAGCACCTGCAGATACCCGCTAAGTGCCGCCCTCATATCCTTGCCCGTCTGGCAGACAAGCATGCACCCGGGAATCGCCTTCTCGGCGATCTTGGCGTTGTCCACGATGCCGGCATCGACCACGGCCTGCGCCCAGTCTGCCGGCGCCGCATTGACAGCCTTAACGCTCGCCGCATGGCAGCTCAAGAACTCCGCCACAGCCTCGGGATGTTCCTCGGCAAACGCGCGGCGCACCACGGTCACACCCGTCAGCAGGCGCGAGCCCGTGTCACCCGCCAGCTCGTCCCACACATCAGTCAGGCTCACCGGTGCCGACAGCTTGCCCTCGCTCTTGGCGATGGCAGCGGTCTTGAACGGCTCCGGCAGCACACCCACGGCAGACGGATCGGCAAGCAGGGCCGACAGCACCTCGGTGGGCTCGCTCTTAAACTCAAGCGTCACCTGGCCGGTCAGGCCCGCGCGCTCCAGCAGGAAGTTCATGACGTACTCTGGCGTGGTGCCCTTGCCCGTCATGTAGACGGCGCGACCCGCCAGATCGCCAAACGAGGCCACACTCGCGTCGCCCGTCACCACATTCAGCACACCCAGCGTGTTGATGTCGATGACCTGCACCGCGCCCTCGGTCTTGTTGTAGAGCACGCTCGCCACATTGGCGGGCACCAGGGCAATGTCGATATCGCCCTGAATGACCTTGGGCACAATCTCGTCGGCGGCAGTGTTAATCGCAAAGTCGAACTCATTGTCCGTCTCGCCATCGGCCGCCCGGTCCATAAACTGCACCAGACCGATCGAGGTCGGTCCCTTGAGCGAGGCGACGTGCACCTCGACCGGCTCGGCAGCAGCACCGGCGCCGTCCGTGGCAGCCGAGCCCGCGGCGGACCCGGCACCGGCAGCCCCGCCACCCCGATGTTCAGGCGTGCTACCGCGAGTTCTTGGGCGAGCCGCTCTCGCCGCTGGCCGAGAAGCTGCTGCATACCGACCATCACGCCTGGTCGATGCCCAACGAGGGGGCGTGCTAG
>CABUSH010000044.1 GCA_902494195.1 uncultured Collinsella sp.
GCGCGCAGCTTGGCGGCGATGGGCTCGGATGCCAGCAGGAACACGAGCATGACCACGGAGCACGCCAGGCACACAATCCAGGCGCTCGCAAAGGAGCCCGCGGCATCGAACAGCACGCCCGAGACAATGGCGCCCACGGTGCCGCCGACCATCTCGAGCGAGGTAATGGTGCCCGTGACCTTGCCCAGGTCGGCCATGCCAAACTGCTTGGACGCGGCAATGGTAGGCGTGATGGTACCCATGCACGTTCCGATACCAAAGCTCACAGCAGCCACGATGGGACCAAGGAGCCCACAACGCTCACCACGGTGGAGATGGCGTTGGAGATGTTGTACTGCGCAAGCGTAATCCCGAGGTCGCTTACGATGAGCGGCTGGAACAGGCTCATGCAGTTGACGAAAATGGTGTAGCACGTGGCCATGATCACAAAGCCGGAGGCCACCACGAGCCAGCCGGGGAAGAACTTACGTTGCTGGGACATACTGTTCTTTTTTAAACAAACGAGTAGCAAGATTGGGTGCTACCGGTGGTCGGCGATGTAGCCCAAAGCGACGGCGGCATAAGCCGCGGCGCCAAGGGGAAGCTCGGCATCGCTAAAACGTGCCTTGGGATGATGCTGAGCAAAATGCTCGTCAGTATCAGTCACGGCAGCGCCCACGGTAAAGTACGCACTCGGAATCTCGCTCGAAATCAGCGCGAAGTCCTCACTCGCCATGGCGTGGAACAGCGGCAGGAAGGCGGCCTTGGGCAGCACCGCGCCCACGTAGCCAAGCGACGCCTGGGTCATGTCGTCATCGAGTACGAGCGGGGGAACATCCGAAAGCGTCTCGAGGGTCGCCGGCGTGCGATAGGTCGTGGCAACGCCGTTGACGACCTCGGCGATACGCTCCTTGAGGTGCTCCATGAGCTCGACATCGAAGCCACGCAGCGTTCCCTCGAGCACACAAGTGTCGGGGATGACATTTGCGGCCTGACCGCCGGCGAACTTACCCACAGTAAGCGCGACCTCCTTGGCCGCCGGCACCTCGCGGGAGATGAGCTCCTGAAGTGCCAGGTGCACATGGACGCCGGCCGTGATGGGGTCGATGCAGATCTCGGGGCTCGAGCCATGGCCGCCCTTGCCCTGCAGCGTGATACGGAAACCGTACACGCCCGAGAGCGCCGGGCTGCCGTAGAGTACCAGGCCAAGCGGCGACTGGCTATTGACATGCATGGCAAAGGCGACCTGAGGACGCGGGTTCTGCAGCAGACCGTCGACGATAGCGGCGCGGGCACCCTCAAAGGTTTCCTCGCCCGGCTGGAACAGCAACTTAACCGTGGCGTTGGCATCAACAAGCTCTGCCTCGCGCGCTTTGAGCATACGAGCCGCACCAAGCAGCGCCGTCGCGTGCATATCGTGACCGCAAGCGTGCATGCAGCCGTTGGTGGATGCAAAGGGCTCGCCCGACTCCTCGGCAACAGGCAGGGCATCCATATCGCCACGGAGCATGATGACCGTACCGGCCTGTTCGTCCGTGCAAACGCCATTGCCCCGGGCCGCGGCGGCACCGGCGCCGACAAGGCCCACAACGCAGGAACCATCGACGAGCGTGGCAAATGGGATGTCCATCTCGGTCAGGCGTGCTTGGATATACGCAGAGGTCTGCGGGAGGCTATTACCCAGCTCGGGCATCTGGTGTAAATCGTGTCGCCACGCAGCGAGTTCGTCTGCAAAAGCCTGAGCTTCTGCAACAAGACCGTCACCGATAGCGGTCTGCGCCGCTGCGGTGGCCTTGGGCGCTGATTGCGGTTGAAGATCGGACAAAGCTGATGCCATAGATGCCCTCCAGTATCGTTTTTGCAGCAAGCACTTTGATAGCGTAAAGTGCAAGGTACTACTTTAAGGGCGAGACATAAAAAATGCCGCCCCGGGAGGGCGGCGCAACAAGTTGTTTACAATTGCGGGCGCGGCTTTCGACGCAAAAAATCGAAGTGAGTCTCGCTCAAGATAATCGACAGGAAGATGAGCGCGAAGCCGGCGAGCAGGCGCGAGGTGAGCGCCTCCCCCATCAGCAGCACCGAGAACAGCACACCCGAAGGCGACTCCATCGAAAGGAGCAGCGAGCCCGTCGAGGCCGGGACATGCGCCAGGCCGACGTTTTGGATGAGCAGAGCCGCGCATGTGCAGCCCACCGAGAGAAACGCCATCGCACTGATAAAGCTCGGCGTCCACACGGACAGAGGCGCTTGGGTCTCGAATAGCAGCGACGTTGCCAGGCTCAGCACGCCGTTGCCCACAAACATCCAAAACGTGATGACGTTGATGTCCATTTTGCGACCGTACTTGGCAGTCACCGCCATCTGAATGGCGAAAAAGGCCGCACCCGCCAGCGTAATGACGTCACCAATGTTGAATTCAACGCTATCGAGTGCGACGAGGCCAATGCCCGCTAGGCACAGCAGCGCGGCACCCAAGTTGTAGCGCGTGAGCTTTTCGCCGCTCAGGAAATAGCTCGCGAACGGTACAAGGATGCAATACGTGCCCGTCAAAAAAGCATTCTTGCCCGCCGTAGTATGTGCCAGACCGACCGTCTGCAACGCATAGGCCGCCCACATGAGCACGCCCATACTCAGGCCAACGATCAGGTTGCGAGCGTTGAGGTGCGCGATGATGCGCTTGTGGAAGACGGCAAACATGACCAACGCTGCAGGCAGAAAGCGTACATAGAGCAGCGCGAACACCGGAATGGTGCCGAGTGCGTCCTTCATAGTGGTAAAGGAGTAGCCCCAGATGACCGCCACCGAAAGGAGCAAAACCTTCCAGAACAGCGGAGAGCGTGCGCCGGCGCCCCGGGGAATACCGCCCGCGCCCAAATCCTCACGGGCTACTGGGCTATCGGGCAAGTTTTCGATTTCGTTGGCAGCGTATTGGGCCATGGAACATCCTCGCACTCAATCTGGGCGTGGTGTCCGCACGCGTATGGCTGCGTGCCGCCTCATGGTCAAATAAAAACGGGACGCACCGGACCCCCGGCACGCCCCGCTACTGTAGCAATAACCAAGCAGCCCGTGCAATTCACTACGCTAAAGCATCGGGTTGGAAGACCTCGATGTTCCGACGGCGTTTACGTTGCTGTATTAAATCAATTTAGTACTCTCCAGCTTTTCGATGATCCAGTCGTTGGCTTTGATGACCGGGCGGCGGAAGACGACGCCCAGGGCCAGCGACGGAATCAGGTAGCTCGCCAGAATACCCAGCTCAACCCAGTACTCCATATGGTAGGCACCGGCCATAGCGGCGTGCATGGCGTTGATGCCGTGGGTAAACGGCAGGAACGGGTAGATCGCCTGGAACACGGGACCGGTCATCTCGATGGGGAACGTGCCGCCCGAACCGCCGACCTGCATGACCAACAGCACGACAGCGAGCGCTTTGCCGATATCGCCAAACGAAACCGTAAGCGTGTAGACGATATTGGAGAACACGAGACTCGCAACCCAGCCCGCCAGCACAAACTGCAACGGGTTGTCGCACTGGATGCCAAAGAACAGAATGTCGCCCGCGCACACGAGCGTCGCCTGCAGCAAGGCCAGACCGCCAAAGAACAGGTAGCGACCCAAGTAGATCTCGTGCAGGCGCACGGGAATGAGCTCGTTGATAAGCTCATCGTCAACCGAGACCTTCATCATGGCCGCCAGAACAATCGAGCCCACCCACAGCGACAAAATCGTATAGAACGGCGCCATGGCCGAGCCGTAGTTGCGGATCGGATAGACCGGCTTGCGGTCGAGCGCGACGGGACCGGAAAGCGACACGGCCAGACCCTCGGGGTCGTTGCCGATCATCGTCTTGATTGTGGCCAGGTCACCCGAGATCAGAGCGCTATCAAGCTCGTCCTTAAAGGCACTGATCTTGTCCGACGCCTCGCCCAGCTGATCGGAAGCCTTGTTGACGAGCTTTGCAGCCTTGGAGAGACCCTTAGCGAGCGAACCAGAAGCGTCGGTCAGACCGCTCACGGCGCTATCCAAGTCGCCCGAGATACCGTTCAGGGAATCCAGAACGCCCGAAATGGTCTTCTTGAGCTCCTTGGCCTTGACCGAAAACGTAGAGTCGTAGTCAGTCTTGGCACCCGAGATACCCGCCTTGGCATCGGCGATGGCCTGGTCGACCTCGGCACGCGAGTTGTTGACCTCCGCCATGCTGTCCGAAAGGGACTTTGCGGTCGCCGTCAGGTCCTTCGCATTGTTGCGGTACTCCACGGCAATTCTGCCCAGCGACGTCGCAGCGGACTTGAGACCGTCTTTGAGCTTGTCATCGCTCATCTGGTCGGCAAGGTTGCGGAGCCGATCGGCCATCGCATCGATATCGTCAGCACGCGTATTGAGCGCCGCTGCGGCTTCGTTGAGCTGAGACACCGTAAGGTCAACATGCTGATTCGCGGCATCGAATGCCTTCGCAAGCTCGGCGGACACGTTGTCGAACGAGCCCGCGCTTCCGTCAATCGCCGCGTCAACGGCATCGTTGGCGGCCTTGAGCGCTTCCTTGGAATCATTGATGCCGCTCTTGGCGTGCTCCATCAGCTGCTTCGTCGACTCATCGACGGTGCCCGTCTGCTTGAGCATGCCGCTCGCCGATGTCAGTGAATCGGACGTAGAACTCAAAATGCCCGCAAGCGACGTTGCACTGGCCTGAACGTCCTGCAGGTCCTGGACCGAATCGCCCAGCGTCGAGGACAGATTGGCGATAAAGTTGCTCACCTGGTCGGTGCTCATATAGTCGAGCAGGCTGGACACGGTCTTAAGGCCGATGGTCGTGATGGTCTTGGTAAAGGTCTCGTTGACCTGACTCTGGACGGCGCTCGAACCCTTTTCAGTCACGATCTGCGCGATGGCGTTGGCCTTCTGATTCTCATAGAACTCGATATCGGCGTGCTTCACCTCGGTCGAGAAAAGCGTCATCATGTCGGCGCTAAACGTTTTAGGGATAACGACGGCAGCGTAGTACGCGCCCGACTTAACGCCCTCAATCGCCTTATCGCGGTCGTTGAGGACGACCCAGTCGAAGTTCTCGTTGCCGCGCAGGGTGGAGGTTACGTTTTCGCCCACGTTGACCTCGACGGGAATCAGATCGCTCTCGTAGCCCTCGTCGGTGTTGACCACGGCGATCTTGAGATTGCCGGTGTTGCCATACGGATCCCAGCTTCCGGCGATGTTAAACCACGCGTACAGGCACGGCACGATAATGAGACCCATCACGACAATCAAGCCAATCACGGAGCGAGACACGTTTTGGACATCGCGCTTAAACAGGTGCAGGATGTTTTTCATTTATGCCTCACCTCCTTTGGAGTGCTTGCCAAGCGGGGTGGTGTCCCCGTCGTTTCCGTTTACGTTGTCAACGCCGTCGGCATCTTGAGCCTTACGATGCGCACCGATATGCGGCAGACGGCTCGTGGGCTGTTCGCTGTCCTTGGTGCCCCGCTCGCTGGCGTTGAGACCAAACATGCGACGGGCGGCAGGGATGGCAGCCGTGTGCTCGCGCATCTCGCGGCGCAGGTCCTCGTCCGAAAGCGCCGAGATACGCATCTGGGTATTGAGGCTCGCACGGATGTACTCGATGTTGATGAGCCAGCCACAGATGGCGATAACCGAAATGATCCAGATAACGAGCAGGATGATCTTGCCGTTATTGTCGATATCGAGCACCGTCGAAAGCACAAAGAGCAGAACCTGCACGCCTACCACGGCGGCAAAACCGCCCTTGATGTAGTACGGGTAGCGATGCTCAAACGCCACGGCATGATCGAGTAGCTCGCGACGGTACGAATCAGAATCGAGCATGACGCGCATGGCCGTGCGCAGCGAATAGCGCTGGCGCGGCAGGTCGTTGGACTCGCAGATCATGAGGCCCGTCGTGGAAAGCTGCTTATCAAAGAGCAGGTTGAGGTTGAGCAGCAACGGGCGCAGCTGCAGACCGATAAAGAGCGCGATGATAAGGAACACGCCCAGGATGCACAGGTTGAACAGGTAGTTGAACGAATACATGCCACCGACAGTCTCGCGCAGCAGGTTGATGCCATAGGTGAAGGGCAGCAGCGGATGCAGCCATTGGAAGAAGCCGGGCATCATCTCGATGGGATACATGCCCGACGAGCCGGGGATCTGCACAATGACGAGGATGACGCCAATGGCTTTACCGATATGCTTAAAGGTGGTGGACAGCGCATAGATGATGTTGACGTAAGTGAACGAGATAGCGATGCCGCCCAGCACAAAGAGCAGCGGATTGACGCACTGAACGCCAATGACCAGGTCGCCCACCGTAACGATAATGGCCTGGAACGCGCCCAGGATCACCAGCAGCAGCCAGCGGCCAAAGTAGCCCTGACGCGCCGTAAAGCTACCGATGCCCTCGCGGTCGACCTCGAGTTTGTAGATAGCGATGAGCACATAGCCGCCTACCCACAGCGCCAGATTGGTGTAGAAGGGAGCGATGCCCGAGCCAAAGCTCTTGACCGGATAGATTGACTTGGACGTCAGCTCAACCGGAGATGCCATGAAATCTGCCACGTCATTGACGTCGACGTCCATGAGGTCGGCTAACTCGCCCATAGACTCAGAGGTCTGCAGCGCCGCAATGTCATTAGCGGCGGTCGCGAGCTTGTCCTGAACCTTGGCAAGGGAGGCATCGGTTTGGGACAGCGTGGTCTTTGCCTGCTTGAGCGTGGCGTCGAGCTGCGCCAGCGTGCCGCGCGCGCTCGCTATCGTGGGGGTCATACCCGATACAATGCCGGTCAAATCGCCCGAAACGGCGGCAAAGGAGTCAAGCGCGCTCGAAGCCTTCGGCAGCGCGTTCTGCCCCAGATCGGTCTGAGCCTGACCGAGGTTAGCCGTACCGGTCTGAATTGCCGCGTTGAGTGCCTTGCTCGCGTTCGAGATTGCCTTAGCGTCGTTTGCCATGGCGCTCGACTGTGCAGAAAGGCCATCCTTAATGCTCTGCAGCTTCTGGTTTTGCTCGCGAAGCGAATTGATGGTCGACGCGATGAGCGCATCGGCGTTCTCCGATCCCGTCGACGTATCGTTAACGAGAATCTGCAGGCGCTCGATGACAGCGCTGTTGTGGTCAATCGTCGCCTGAAGGGATTCGAGCGAGTTGTCGATTCGAGTGGTCGTGGACGTAACCGTACCGGTAAGTCTGCCAATCGCGGCGTTCGCAGAAGCCGATGTCTTACTCAGCACGATGCTGCCCTCCGAAAGTGCCTTGGAGAGCGAGGTGATGGACTTGCCAGCCGTGGCGCGAGCTTCGCCCAGCAGATCATTACCCTGAGCGATTGCCTGCGTTAGCGAAGGCGCCTGTCCCTGCAGGCCCGCCAGCGCAGCATCGGCCGAAGCAATCGAGTTACTTGTCTTGTCGATGGCGGCATTCATGTCGCCGATGGAATCACGTACTTCGCCCAGGGTATCAGACGCCTCGGACACCGAGCCCGCCAGCGAATCCTGGGTCTGGGTTGCCTTGTCTTTAAGGTCGATGCCAGCATCTTTGGCAATGCCCGCGACGGTCTCGCCCACCGTGGAGACAAATTCCGAGTTGATCTGCTCCTCGATGGTGTTGGCACCGGTATCGGTGACCTTGGGCGCAATGGCGCTCTTTTTCTCGTTGACGTAATAGGTGAGCTTCGGCTGATGGTAATTGCCGTCGAGCATCGAGACGAGATTGTCGGAGAAGTTCTTGGGAATCACGATGGCAGCATAGTATTCGCCACTTTCGACGCCCTCTTTGGCATCTGCCGCCGAGTCGACGAAGGTCCAGCCAAGCTGGTCGTTCTCCTTGAGCCGGTCGACCACCTTATCGCCTGCGTTAAGCTCGCCCACCAGGTCGTTCTGGGTGCCCTGATCGTTGTTGGCGATGGCGATTTTAATGCCCTGGGTATTTCCGTACGGATCCCAGTTGGCAACGATGTTGTACCAGGCATACAGCGAGGGAATGACGCACACGCCCAGGGTAACCACCAGGGCGACGGGGTTCACGATCAATCGCTTGATGTCGCGTTTAAAGATTGCAAAGGAAACCTTTGCATCGGATAGTTTGCTGCCGAGACTCACGCTTGGACCATCCATCCTATCGTTTAGCCGAATCATGCTATTAACAACCATTGTACGGAGGCACTTTAGCGTCTCGCGGCACAATGGTGCTGAGTTTTGCGGGTAGCAATATACTACGAAGATGAGTTAACGTACAGATGTACAGTATCTTAAATTCCCGCAGCTCCCAAAACCACAACCCGCACAAACTAGCAGTTCGACTAGTCATTGGGTGTTCCTATAGTTTTGTCAACCGTCGGGGCTACTCCCGGTAGGGCACCCGGTCGCGCATCACGGCGTATATCGCCCTGAGCCGCTTCCTCGCGACGGCCTTGAGCGCCCGC
>CABUSH010000045.1 GCA_902494195.1 uncultured Collinsella sp.
CGAGCTGGTGGAAAACGATCTGCTGAAAAAGATCGCCCGTTCGTGGGCATCGCTGGCTCCGGCGCATCGCCTTGGCCTCGTGATCGAAGATGCTTCGGGGCGTTTGGCGTTTCTGCTGCTATCGAGCGGTGTCTGCTGCGTTTTACTAACGATAGTGTCGTTATCGCCCCTCGGATTTGCCTTGGGACTTGTTGCTCCGTTTGCCGTTGGCGCCGCCCGCCGCCGGCGGCACCTGCGGCACACGAGGTTCCGCCCCGCACGCCGTCGCAACAGAAAACCCTGCCAAACCCCCTACGACGAGGGGCACAGCGACCTCCATTCGTCCACCTCCTCTTGTGTGAGCGTCCCCGACCGCAGGCCTTCTGCAATAAACGGCGGCTCGCGGTCAAGCGTCCAGGTGCGCTCGGCGGCATCGAAAGTCACATAGCGCTCGAGCTCTACGCCGCCCGACGCGGCGCGGCGCACCCCCGAATACGAGGAGACGAAACGCCTGCCATCGGCGTGGCGCTCGGACATCACGATGCCGTCGAGCGCCATGGCAATCTGCTCCTCGATGAGCTCGCTCGGCAGATCGATGCCATAACGTGCAAGCAACGTCAGACGCACCACGGTCTCCTGTTCTGAACCCGCATGAAGTGTGGTGAGCGA
Source organism: uncultured Collinsella sp. (assembly GCA_902494195.1). Taxonomy (GTDB): domain Bacteria; phylum Actinomycetota; class Coriobacteriia; order Coriobacteriales; family Coriobacteriaceae; genus Collinsella. The sequence continues at coordinate 649 of CABUSH010000045.1, forward strand.
CCCGTCGTGGCCCGTGTTCATGGCCTGCAACATGTCGCAGCACTCGGCACCGCGCACCTCGCCCACCACGATGCGGTCGGGGCGCATGCGCAGGGCATTGGTCACCAGGTCGCGAATCGTCACCGCGCCCTCGCCCTCAATTGAAGCCTCGCGCGCCTCCAGGCGCACCACGTGCGGATGATGCGCAAACTTGAGCTCGGCAGAGTCCTCGATCGTCACGATGCGCTCGCCAGTGGAAATCTCGCATGATAACGCGTTGAGCAGGGTGGTCTTGCCAGATCCCGTGCCTCCCGCAACCGCCAGGTCCTGTCGCAGCGACACCGCGCACGACAACAGCTGCGCATACCAAAGCGGCAGCGACCCCAGCCCCACAAGCTCGTCCAGCGAGCAGATGCGGTCCGAGAACTTTCGGATGGTGAGAATCGGTCCGTCAATCGCCACAGGCGGAATCACCGCGTTGACGCGATAGCCCGTTTTGAGGCGGGCGTTGACGATGGGGCTGCGCTCGTCGATACGGCGGCCAAGTGGCGAGATGATGCGGTCGATAAGCACACGGATCTGCTCATCATCCTCAAACGCATGCTCGATGGGGTACAAGACGCCGCCGCGTTCAAAGAAAGCCGAGCGGCAGCCGTTGATCATGATCTCGGTAACGGTGTCGTCCTCGATGAGCGGCTGCAACGGCCCCAGGCCCACCACGTCATCCAAAATCTCGTCGATGATGGTCTCGCGCTCGGGCGTCGCGAGATCGGTCGGCTCCTCAACATTGAGCGCCGCCTCCACCGCGGGACGCAATTCCGAGCGGGCAAGTGCCGGGTCGATATAGGCACTGATACGCGCCACTTCGTCGTAACCCATGCGGTCCATCACGGCGCGCTTGGTGCGTCGTTTCACCGCGCGGCGACGCCCCGCATCTACAGGCGCTGCCGCCGCTGCAGCGCCGGCAGCCTTAATCCTCGTTTGCAGGCTCATCGCTGATCACCCTCGCGCGACCAGGGAAGGCGGATACGCGGGCGCTCGGTGCGCGTTGCACGGTCGGCGACCATATCGCTCCAAGGGCCGACGGCGCACCCCAGTTCCACGAGCATCTCGCGCGTGGCCTCGCGCACGCTGGTCGCAAAAGCGCTGGTCTGCCCCACTGCCTCGTCAGCGCGCCCAAACGCCATGAGCGCGGCGAGATCCTGCCCGCCATCGGCGATACGAATCTTGGAGCTCAACGCACAGGCAATCTCAAAGCGCATGGCGACGTCTTCGTCTGCCCCGCGCGCACCGAGCCGGTTGAACACGGCGCTCATGCGCGTGCGCGGCACACCCACTCGACTTGCCAGTTCAATGACGCGCGACGCCGATGTCGCGGACGACACCGCCGCATCGCCAACGACCAGGCAACGGTCGCTCGCCGCCACCGCAGCCGCCACGGCGTCGCCCCAAAAGACCGAGGTATCGATAAAGACCACGTCGGATTCGCGACGCAGGACATCAAGCAGTAACTCCACCGGACGTGCCATGAGCTCGGCTTGCTCGGGCGCCGCGACGGGACCCCAGAGCGTAACGCCCGGCGCCACGCGCATCGATGTGGCTACGATATCCGGCTCGGTGAGCGCGCCCGCCGCCGACGGCTCGATAAGTGCCGCCATATCGCGCGGAGCATCGACGCCTAACAAGTCGTAAAGGTTTCCAAACATCAAGTCCAGGTCGAGCACGGCGGCACGCAAGCCCAACAGCGACGATGTGTGTGCCATGGTGGCAACGATCGTCGACTTGCCGCAACCGCCCGAACCCGAAATGGCGCAGATGACCGGAGCTCGATGCTGCGGAGCGGCAGCGTCTGCCGGCGGCATCGGAGGCGGCGGGGCGGGCGTCGGTGACAGCGTCCCCGTCTCCCCCGCCGCAACCACACGCTGCGTCCAAGCCGGCATGGCAGCTTGTTCGGTCTGCGAGGCAGGCTCGTTCTGCGCAATCTGCTCATGCTGCATCAGCGACAACTCGCCGCACCCGGCAAGGCCCTCAACTTCGTCGAGTTCATCCGCCAGATTCACGCCGTGCACGTATCCCATATCTACAGCCGGGGAGTCGCCAGCATGCTGCGCCGGCCCTCCAGCGTCATCGTATACAAGGGGGTTCCGGGGGCGCCGACCATGCTCGGCTTCCGCTTTTCCATAATCATCAACACGCGGGCCTCTTGTAGCGCGAGGCGCCCCGGGTTCCCTATCAACAAAAGCATCGGGCTCAATCGTCATGCGCCGATCGGAATCAACCGCTCCCTCGCCCGCGCGCCCGTTGCCGCATATACTGTGCGCAGCGATGACCTCGGTCGCCCCCGCGCGAAACAGCCCCTCGATATCCGACGGATCGAGCGCTTCTATCAACACGACCACGCGACTCACGCGGCCTTCGGCCGTCAGGCGCGCAACAGTCTTGCGCACATCTTCGGTATCAAACAGAGACGCCGCGATGATGGCAGCCCCGCGGCGCGACGGAAACGCCCGCGCCATGGAAACCAGCCCGTCCAGGTCACCCACGCGAAGCACCTGTGCACCCGCATCACGGCCCTCGACTTCCTGCTGCAACAGCCCGTAATCGCCGCACGCGCAGCACGCAAGCCAGATCGCCTTCATCACTCGTCGCCTCCGCTCTTTTTGCCGCGCGCCGTGGCGGGAATCGTCAAGCTGACCGTTCCCTTGCCCGAGGCTCCCAGCAGTTCCTTGACGTCTTCGGGGTCAGCCGCCAGCGTCACCCATTCGATCTTGCCCTCGCGCGTGGCACCGGAATCCTCACTGGTATCGATCACGTGCGCGCCGCACAGTCGATCGGTTACGCCGTCTTTTTGCACATACACATCCACGTAGCTGCCCACGCCCGTAGCACCGCCGACCGAGTGCTCGGCATCGACCGCCACCGAAACGGCGACCTTGCCCTTAGGCACCTCGAGCTTGTGGCTCTCGGCCTTGGTGTAGACATTGCAGATCACGGCGTTTTTGGGAATACGCGAAGTCGTCACGTCGCCGCGCACCTGGCGCAGCTCGGTCGCCGCGTCACGCGGCAGCAGACTCGTCAGCCATTCCTGGGTTATGACATTGGTCTCATCGAGGGTCTCGCCCACATCGATATCGCGCGCCGCGACGCATACCTCGACGCGATCGCCACCGTACTTGGCCAAGGTCTCAGCCTGGACCTGTTCGGCTTGCGAGCGGATCGACGAGCCGTAAACCATGCAGAGCAGAGCAGCGAGCACGCCCGCGACCAGACTGATGGCGATGCGTTTGCTCTTGTTCACGGCCGCTCCTCTCATGGCAGTGCCGGGCGAATGCCCGTACCACCATTGTCTGGGCGGTCAGAGTGCAAAGCGGCGCAATCGCAATCTTGGTTTTCGATGTCAAACCAATCGCTGACCAAAAGCTGACCAGCCCGTCAAGCTCGTGGCAAGGTTTTGGTCAGCACGTCAGCAAACTGCATGTTTCGAGGCTTTTCCGCAGCAAAAAGCCGTCTCCCGAACAGTTGGGAAACGGCTGTCATAGGAAAAATCAATTACAGATGAACATCGGGATCGAGCATTTGAGCGCTCACGCGCATGGATGACGCCAAGTTTTGGAACGTTTCCAGACGCAGACTGTCGATCTGCCCGGCGTCCTCGGCCTCGCGAACGGCGCAGCCCGGCTCATGGGTATGCGTGCAATCGCCAAACCGGCACGCACGCGATGCCTCGACAATCTCGGGGAAGGCGCGCGCCAGACCCCGTTCGTGACCCACGAGCGGTAGGCTGCGCAGGCCCGGGGCATCGGCGATCACGCCAGCGTCGCCCGGTAGCGCCACCATCACACGCGCGACGGTAGTGTGACGGCCCTGGTCGTCGCGTTCGCGCACACCGCCGGTCGCCAACGTATCGTGGCCCAGCAGTGCATTGAGCAGCGTCGACTTGCCGGCACCCGACTCGCCCAGAATCATGGCGCAGCTCCCGGCGGGCACGCAGGCACGGACCTCGTCCAGGCCGCGGCCCTCGGCAGAGGACGTCACAATCACGCGCACGTTCGGACCCACCAGGCGGCGCACGCGGTCCAGATCGCGCTCGAGCTCCTCGGCATCGCAGCGGTCAGCTTTGGTGAGCACCACCACCGGCTCGGCATCGCAGTCGAGCGCCAACACCAGCGAGCGTGCCACGCGGTCGAGCAGCACCTCACCGGCACCGAGCGCCTGCACGATTAGCACGCTATCCACGTTGGAGCAGAGCACCTGGCGCTCCCCACGGGCACGGCCGCGCCAACGCTCAAAGCTCGTACGGCGCGGCAGCACGCACTCAATCACGCCCATATCGTGCCCGGGAGCGCGGCGCACCGCCACACGGTCGCCCACGGCAGGCAGCAGGACCTCGTCCTCGCCGCGCGACTTGGCAAACCCCACGGCATGCTCGGCGCGAAAGGTGTCGTCGGCAGTCGCCACCAGCGGAAACCCGCGATCTAAGCGCACCACGGCGCCAAGCTGCATCTGCTCGGGCTCCTCGGCATGTGCGCAAAAGTCGTCAAATGCCGCCTGCTGAGCTTCATCGACCGGCAGGTCATCGAACGCCGGAACATCCTGCAGCGCGTCGAGTCCCGGCACGTTTGCCAGCAGCTCCTCGGCAGATGCGGGGGCCTCGGTCGCAAGCTTCCGACGACGATCGCGCTTAGCCCGCGCCCCCGTCGTCTTTTTCTTCGCCTTCGCCTTAGCCTTGCCCACAAACGCCTCCCAGCACCACAAATCACAACTGAGCAGGTATTTTAAATCAAAAAGAGCTGGCCGGGCAAAGCCCGACCAGCTCACAAACTTTCCCTCAGCCCTTTTCATCCGCACGGGAGAAAAGCCAGCAAGGATACCGCAGGGCCCGCCCGCCGGGAGGGGTTTCCTAAGGGCACATCCCGCAGCCGCAAAGCGGCGAGGACGTGCCCGTGGAAACCCCGCAGGCGGTAGGGCCCGGACAGGTACGTTACTCCTTCTCGACCGCGCGCATGATCGCCTTGTAGATCTCCATCAGCGGGATGATCAGGAAGGCCAGGCCCAGCGCGGCAAGAACGCCCTTGAGCTCAAGCGTCACGGGGCCAAAGAACATCTCGGCAAGCGTCGGCTGCACGGTCACGATCACCGTCAGCACCAATGCCAGCGCGGCGGAAGCCCACAGCCACTTGTTCTGCTTCTTCATGGTGAACAGCGACGCACGACGACTGCGCATATTGAAGCAGTGGAAAATCTCGACCATGTTGAGCGTGATGAACGCCATCATCACGCCTTCCTCGTCGGCATTGCCGGCGATCATATCGGCGATGTGGATGTAGCCCATGTCAAAGTACACGCCCACAAAGAAGCTCGCCAGCACCAGCACGGTGATGATCAGACCCTGGACCACGCAGTCCAGGCCCATGTGACCGGCAAAGACACCGTCCTTGGCGTTGCGCGGCTTGCGCTTCATGATGTCACCCTCGGCGTCCTCCATGCCCAGCGCGAGCGCGGGGAAGCAGTCGGTGACCAGGTTCACCCACAGCAGCTGCACCGGCTGGAAGATGGTAAAGCCGATGAGCGTGGCGATAAACACCGAGAACACCTCAGCAAGGTTGGCCGAAAGCAGGAACTGGATGACCTTGCGGATGTTGTCGTAGATGCGACGGCCCTCTTCGCAGGCACCGATGATGGTGGCGAAGTTGTCGTCGGCAAGCACCATGTCGGCAACGTTCTTGGTGACGTCGGTGCCGGTGATGCCCATACCGACGCCGATGTCGGCGCGCTTGATGGACGGGGCGTCGTTGACGCCATCGCCCGTCATGGCCACGATCTGGTCGCGCGACTTCCAAGCCTCGACGATGCGTGTCTTGTGCTCGGGCTGGACGCGGGCGTACACGCCGTAGTCCTCGATGTGCGCGTCGAGCTCCTCGTCGCTCATGCGGTCGAGGTCGGCACCGGTAATGGCCTGGCTGCGATCGGCGACGATGCCCAGCTGCTTGGCGATGGCCACGGCGGTGTCGATGTGGTCGCCCGTGATCATGACGGTGCGGATACCGGCGTCATGCGCCTCGCGGATGGCGTCGGCGACCTCGGGGCGAACCGGGTCAATCATGCCGGACAGGCCGCAGAAGACCAGGTCATGCTCGAGCGCGGCGGGACTGCAGTCGGCGGGAACCTCGGTGTAGGTGCGGCTTGCCAGCGCCAGCACGCGCAGGGCCTCGTCGGCCATGGCCTTGTTGGCGGCCACGAGCTCGGCACGACGCTCCTCGGTCAGCGGAACGACCTTATCGCCCTCGTAGATGTGGGTGCACAGGCCGATCACCACGTCGGGCGCGCCCTTGGTGTACTGCTCATACTCGCCGTCCAGGGTCTCGACGACCACGGACATCATCTTGCGGCCCGAGTCGAACGGGGCCTCGCCCACGCGCGGGTGCTCGGCAGTCAGGCCAGTGAGGCCCGCCTTGCCGGCGTCGTTGACGAGCGCGCACTCAGTCGGCTCGCCCACGGCCTCGCCCAGCTCCTCGTCCCACTGGGCATCGGAGCACAGCGCCATGCCGGCCAGGAACTTCTCCTTAGGTGCGGCGAGCTCGTGCTTGACGACGGTCATCTTGTTTTGGGTAAGGGTACCGGTCTTGTCGGAGCAGATGGTCTGCGTGCAGCCGAGCGTCTCGACGGCAGAGAGCTTGCGGATGATTGCCTGGCGCTTGGCCATCTTGGTCACGCCAAGCGACAGCACGATGGTCACGACGGCGACCAGGCCCTCGGGGATGGCAGCGACGGCGAGCGAGACGGCAACCATAAAGGTATCGAGCAGGGCGGTCGGGTCGGTAAGAACGTTGCCCACGCCGTGGCGGATGATATCAACGCCAAAGATGACGACGCAGATGACGATAACCATGATGGTGAGGATGCGGCTGAGCTCGGCAAGCTTCACCTGCAGCGGCGTGAGCTCTTCCTTGGCCTCGGCCAGGGCGCCGGCGATCTTACCCATCTCGGTGTTCATGCCGGTACCGACTACGACGGCGCGGCCACGGCCGTACACCACGGTGGAGCCCATGTAGCACATGTTCTTGCGGTCGCCGAGCGGCACGTCGTCGGTGCCGGCGGCGAGCTCGATCACGTTGGCATGCTTCTCGACGGGCACGGACTCGCCGGTGAGCGCGGCCTCTTCGATCTTCATCGTGGCGCTCTCGAGCACGCGGCAGTCGGCCGGGACGGAGTCGCCCGCCTCGAGCATGATCACGTCACCGGGCACGAGCTCGGCGCTCGGCAGGTGCACGAGCTTGCCGTCGCGCAGAACCTTGGACTGCGCGGCGCTCATCTCCTGCAGGGCCTCGAGAGCTTCCTCGCTCTTGGCCTCCTGAACCACGCCCAGCACCGAGTTGACGATAACGACGAACATGATGATGGCGACATCGGCAAAGTCCGCCTCGCCCTTGACCATGCCCGTGAGCGCGCTGATGACGGCGGCAACGATCAGCATGATGACCATGGGGTCGGCCATCTGCTCAAAGAAGCGCTTCCACAACGGCGTCTTCTCGGCTTCCTCGAGCTTGTTAGGGCCTGTCTTGGCGAGGCGCGACGACGCCTCGTCGTTGCTCAGGCCGAGGTTCTCATCGACACCTTGGTCGCTGAGTACCTCCGCCGCGGCGGACAGGTATTCCTTTTGCATATAGAGTCCCCTCCTGGGATTCGGGCCACTCAGCAGATTGATGCCCGATCATAATTCCCAGGAGAAGGGCAAGGGCTCATCAAG
>CABUSH010000046.1 GCA_902494195.1 uncultured Collinsella sp.
CGCCGTAAATTCGACCGAGGTGAAATCTCGCCGTTCGACGTCGACGCCGATCCGAACATGACGCTGTAGCTGGTACGGCGCGGGAGGGGCTCCCATCCCAAATGCGGAGCAAAGCTCCGCACACCAACTTTTTCTTTCAGCTAAAGAACGCTGGAAATTCGACGCTGGCTTGTTAACCTTGCTGGACGTTGTCGACGCCAAACCAGCTCAGAAGCTATATCGATACAGAAAGGTCCCCGGACGGAGGGGCCGGATATAAGGTTTATCGCGAGTTCCGCACGCAAAGAAGGCCACTTAATGTGGCCTTCGTCTTGCGCAGGACTGTAGAGCAGGAAACCTTATATCCGGCCCCTCCGTCCGGGGACCGCGCCGTACCAGCTACAGCGTCATGTTCGGATCGGCGTCGACGTCGAACGGCGAGATTTCACCTCGGTCGAATTTACGGCGAGCGACCTCCGCGATCATGGCGGCGTTATCGGTGCAGGCAGACAAGGGCGGCACCGTTACGCGGATCCCCTGACGCCCGAGCTTCTTGATCATCATCTCGCGCAGATGCGGATTGGCCGAGACGCCGCCGCCGATGCAATACTCCTTGCACCCGGTAGCGTGCAGGGCGTTTTTGGCCTTCTTGTACTGCACGTCAAAGACCGCCGCCTCAAACGAAGCCGCCAGATCGGGCAGGTGAATCGTGCGTCCGGCCTTGGTCTCTTGCTCGATGTAGAGCGTCACAGCGGTTTTAAGGCCCGAAAGCGAGAAGCGATAGTCTCCTCTGCTGTTAAGCGCACGGGGGAAATCGATCGCCTTGGGGTTGCCCGTCTCGGCCAGCTTGGAAATGATGGGGCCACCGGGATAGCCCAGACCCAACGCCTTGGCTACCTTGTCGAAGGCCTCGCCCACAGCGTCGTCGAGCGTCTCACCGAGCACCTCGTAGTCGCCCCACGCCTTCACGTGCACGAGCATGGTGTGCCCGCCCGAGACAAGCGTGAAGATAAACGGCGGTTTGAGGTCGGGTTGCGCCAGCAGGTTGGCAAACAGGTGCCCCTCCAGATGGTTGACGCACACGAGCGGCTTGCCGGCAGCGTAGGCAAAGCCCTTGGCGAAGGCGACGCCAACCACGAGCGCGCCCACCAGGCCCGGACCCTGCGTCACACCCACGGCGGCAAGCTCGCTGGGGGCAATGGCTCCACCCTCAAGACCAAGCGATGCTGCGGCATCCTCGAGCGCCGCATCCACGACACTCACAATCACCTCAACGTGTTTGCGCGAGGCGATCTCGGGCACCACGCCGCCAAAGCGGGCGTGAAAATCAATCTGTGTCGACACCTGGTTGGCCAGCATATTGCCATCCGCATCGATAATCGCCACGGCCGTCTCGTCGCAGGAACTCTCGATAGCGAGCACTAGGCGGCGGCGCTCAATTTCGGCGCGCTCCCCCTCGGAGCGCCCAGGCGCAGGCAGCGGCCATACGCGCTGCTCGGCTGCCGTCGGCTCGGGCGAAGCATTGTCGACCGGAAGTACCAGGGGCAGCGGGGCCGTCATGACGATGGCGTCCTTGCCGGCACCATAGTAGCCGCGGCGACGGCCAGCCTCGGTAAAGCCCAGAGCGTTATAGAGCGCAATCGCTCCCTCGTTGCCGTCCTCGACCTCGAGCGAAGCCGTGGTGCAGCCGAGCATCTGGGCATCATAGCTCACATGCGACAGCAGCTTGCGGGCAATGCCCTCACGGCGATGTGCCGGGTCGACGGCGACATCCAGAATCTGCACATCACCGTCCACGACCATACCGCCGGCAAGGCCCAGTAGCTTGCCGTCGTCGTGTGCCACCCACCAACTACGCGGCGCAGCAACGTCCTCGCCCAGTTCGGACAGGAACATGCCCGGCGTCCACGCCTCGTGTCCGGCACCTTCAAAGCAGGCAGCCTCCAGCGCGCTCGCGCCCTCGGCATCCGCCGCGCCCATGGGACGGAACTGCAGATGACGACCGGCGAGCTCATCGGCAACGCCCGTAATTTCGCTCTGCGCACTCTCGGCAAGACCAAGACGCTTGCGCTCGTTTTCCTCGGCATCCGAAAGGCGTGTGTAAATCGGCAGGACGCGGGCCGGATCGCCGTCACCCGCAGCGTGCGCGAGCAGCAAGCCCTCGCCCGAAGGCCACCACAGGTCGCACTCCACGCAGCGGGCGGTCTCGTCCTCACCCAGCAGCTTGCCATAGCGCACGAGACCGTCACCGGTCAGCTGAACCTGGTCCCAGTCCGCTGCTCGGCGCCACTCATCGAGCGCCACGGCGGCCTTGACCACGTGTTCGCGCTCAAATTGACGCTCGGGACCCTCATCGACCAGCATATACAGCGCCGGATATACCTCACCGCGCATAGCATCGGCCAAGATACCAAGCTTGCCGCGCACGCCAGCCTTCCACGCCGTCCAAGCGCAAGCGTCGAGCGTCGACACGCCCAGCAGCGGAACATTGGCACCACGCGCGAGGCCCTTGGCAGTGGAGATGCCGATGCGCACACCCGTAAAGGACCCCGGGCCGCGGCCGACCACATAGCAACCAACATCGCTGCGATCCAGACCGGCTTGAGCCAGCACGCCATCAACGGTATTCACGAGCTCAACGTTGGCATGACGGCGACACATGTGGTCGCCACTCACGAGCTTCGTCTCGCCCGTCCGCCCATCAATCCAGCTTGCCGCGCAGGCAAGCATGTCGGTCGAGGTATCGAGCGCCACCACCAGCGCGTTGTCGTTATGCAAGCTCATCTTGTACAGCCTTATCAATCAAATGGGAAAGCTCCATTGCGCGGTCACCGTGCGCCTCAAGCGTTATCGTTCGCACATCGCTGTCGCCCTCATCACGCTTGAGCGTCACCGAAAGATACTCATCCGTCAGTTCGTCCTGGAATTGTTCGCCCCATTCCAGCAGGCAAGCACCCTCATAGCCCAGCACATCGAAAATGCCCGTATCCTCGAGCTCGTAGGCATGCTCCAGGCGGTATAGATCAAAGTGAAACAGCGGAATACGACCTTGATCGTGAACGGCCATGAGCGCAAACGTAGGACTCGTAACCATATGCCCATCGCCCAGCCCGCGCGAGACGCCCTTGGTAAAGTGAGTTTTGCCCACTCCCAGGCCACCGGTCAGGATGAGCACATCGCCGTCCTCAAGGCACGGTGCAATTAGCTCGCCAAAGTACTCCGTATCGGCAGCGCAAGTCGTTTTGTAAGTACCTACCCCCAGGCGCTCCAGGGACATATATGCTCCTTATTATTCCGAGGCGTCCTCTGGTGCGGGATGTCGCCCCAGATAGTCGCCCAGCATCTTAAAGTCTTCCTCCAGCAACTCCTGCCACGCCGGATTGCGTAGCGCTGCTGCCGGATGGAACGTGGGCATTACTACAAAATGCCCCATCTGGTGAAACCTGCCGCGCAGCTTAGTAATGCCAATCTCGGTCTTAAGCACAAAGTGCGTCGCGGGGTTGCCGAGCGTCACGATAATATCAGGCCAGATGCTTCGAATCTGCTCACGCAAAAACGGCGAGCAAGCCAGCACTTCCTCGGGACGCGGATTGCGGTTTCCCGGCGGGCGGCACTTAAGCACGTTGGCAATGTAGACGTCTTCGCGTTTGAGCCCCGCCAGCGACAAAATGCCGTTGAGGTCCTCGCCTGCCGCCCCCACAAAGGGCTCGCCCTGCAAATCCTCATTGCGGCCCGGCGCCTCACCAATAAACATCACGCGAGCGCGGGGGTTTCCCACGCCAAACACGATATTGTGACGCGACTGGTAGAGCTGGCAGAGGTGACAATCGCCCAGAACGGCCTCAATTTCCTCGAGTGCGACCTCACGTGGTGCCTGATGGGTATGGCCGGGGATGTGCATGACGCCCATAGCGGCTCCTACACGTAGACCTTGTCGAGACGCATGCCAAAGCCGCAGGCGACCTCGTAGTTAATCGTTCCGCGCAGTCGGGCCATCTCGTCCATAGTGATCTCGGCATCGCCATCGCGGCCGACAATGATCATCTCGTCACCATACTCGGCCTCGGGAATCTCGTGTGCCGGGTTGGACTGAATGGCGACCATAAACTGGTCCATGCAGATATTGCCAACCTGATGCACGCGCTCGCCGCGATACAGCACATCCATACGATTGGAAAGCGTACGCGATAGGCCGTCGGCATAACCGATCGGCAGCGTGCAGATCTGAACGCGCGTACGCGGTACGCGGTAGGTAAAACCGTAGCCCACGCCCTCACCCATCGCAGGGTGTGCCACGCGCGTCACACGCGCATGGACGCTCATAACGGGATCAAGCTGCATCACGCGGCCACTCAGCTCGCACGGCTGCATGCCATACAAGCCAACGCCGGCGCGGATCATATCAAAATGCATCGAGGGGTCGAGCATCGAGGACGGCGTGTTGGCGCAGTGCACGATACCGCACTCAAAACCCGCATCCTTAATGGCCTGAACGGCCTCGGTAAAGCGCTGACACTGCAGCTTGTAGTCCCAGCCCGAAGGTTCATCGGCCGTGGCGAAGTGCGTAAATACGCCGTCGCACTGAATACCGCGATGGAAATTTATACCGCGGACAAAGTCGAGCACCTGCGTGTAGTGAACGCCGATACGATTCATGCCCGTCTCGATGGCGAGATGATACTTGCCCACTTTGCCCGCCGCGACGGCACATTCGCCATACGCAAGAGCAAAGTCAGACGTATAGACCGAGGGCATGATATCAAACTCGAGCAACGTCGGAATGGCCTCGATAGGCGGCTCGCTTAGGATGAGGATGGGTTTCGTAATCCCGCCCTGTCGGAGCTCAACGCCCTCGTTAACCGTCGCCACGGCAAACATGTCGGCACCGGCCGAATACATGATCTTGGCGCACTCAACAGCTCCATGACCGTAAGCATCGGCCTTGACCACGCAGCACAGGCGCTGACGTGGATTCAGCAAGTTCTTATAGGCCCTCGTGTTGCGACGGAGCGCCCCGCGGTCGATCTCGACCCAGGACCAGCGCGTCAAATCGGCTTTATTCATGATTAGTCATCCGACCCTTCGTCCATGATTCCCAGATCTTCGAGCGCATCCTTTGCCGCCAGTTCCATGGCAGGACCGATCAAGTCGATAAGATCGGTCGCGATGACGCTCTTCTCACCATACTCCGTCGCCGCGGCAAAACCGGCGTAGCTGTGAAGTGCGACGGCGTACGAATACAGCAACTCCCAACGATCCATCTCGTCGCGCATGGTGGCAAGCGTGCCGGCCAAAATACCCGCGAGAACATCACCCGAACCGGCAGTTGCCAGAGAAGCCGGACCCGAGAGCGGCAGCAGCACACGCTCAACGCCACAGATAGCCGTCGTCGGCCCCTTGGCAATGACCACCAGATTGTCGGAGCCTGCAGCCCAGACAACCTTCTGCGCGGCCGCAATCGCGGTACCAAGGTCGTTCACCTCGTCACCGGCAACCAGACGCGAAAGCTCACGATAGTGCGGCGTCATAACCAACGGCTGCTCGCGACGATACATCTCGGGATTACTATCAATACCGTCAATGGCAATCTTAGCAAGGCAGTTGAGTGCATCGGCGTCCAAAATAAGCGGCACATCAAGCTCGAGCAAGCCCGAAACCACCTGCATAGCGCCGGCAGATGTCGTCATACCGGGACCGCACAGTACACAGCTGTACTTCTTTGCAATCTCGCACACCGTCATGCGCGCAGCGGCGCCAAAGGAGCCGCGGGAATCAGACGGAATAGCAAAGACGGGAATCGAAGGAAGTGCCATGCGAATAAGATTGGCGCAGGCGTCAGGAGCCGCGACTGCCACGTAACCAGCACCCGCGCGAGCTGCAGACTTGGCCGCCATAATGGCAGCACCAGGATATTGCGCAGATCCGGCGACAATAAGCACAGAGCCACGGGAATACTTATCGATATTCGTAGGTAGTGGAGCAAAGTAATCAACTAAGTCACCGGGCTCGACAATCTCGGCGGCGTGGTCGACATCATCGATGACCTCGTCAAGACGGTCGTAAAGATTGCCGCAGATCAAATCGCCAGCATACTCAGGGCCATCGGCGCTATACAAACCAATCTTGGGCGCAATCATCGTCACCGTATGCTCGGCACGAATGCAGTCGTCATCAACAACGCCCGTCTCGGCATTCAGGCCCGAGGGGACATCAATGGATACGACACAGTCGGCGCATTCATTGACCGTAGGAATCCAGATGGAGAACGGCGCACGCAGATTCCCGTGAAAACCGGTACCAAAAATGGCATCGACAACAACATCGGCCTTATCGATCAAAACCTCGAGTTCATCACGCGAGGGGCCGACGCAAACGTGCACATCGCGGCCGGCAGTACGACGAGCAACATGACGTGCCAGAGCAGCAGGAATCTCATCCGGTTCAACCGGAGAAACGATATCCACGTCCACACCCTTATGGCTCAGGATATCGGCGGCAACCCAACCGTCGCCGCCATTATTACCAAAACCGACCAGAACGAGAACCCGATCGGGATTGAGCTTCAAGACCTCGTTGGCGGCAAACTCACCCGCTAGCTCCATAAGCTCGGCCTTCGAAGTCCCTTCGCGTTCGATGATATCCTCGAGACGAACGACTTCTTCGGTACTCAAAACCGGTTTCATCTATGCTCCTAGCGTATCTTGCGAAGCATCGCCCAGGTGCTCCGTCAATGCTGAATTCTGCAGCTGCTCAAGCTCATCTAAAACAGAGCGAGCCTCTTTAAATGTCTGCGCAACGCGTTTCTTGGTGCTCACCTTTTCATCTTTTGGCTTAGGCCGAGCATCTTCGGTAATCGCGATGGCATTCGCAACGGCCAAGTCTCCTGTAAGCGTAATGGAAAGAGCGACCTCAACAACACCAAGCTCATGAGCGATCTCGAGTGCACGGCCCGAAAGCAGCGCCTTCGGTTTGCCGAGTTTATCACGCGTTACCGAAACATCCTTGCGACCAACGCCTTGACTAAAACCCGTGCCGAGAGCTTTAAGCACCGCCTCGCGCGAAGCAAAGCGGCTCGCATAGTGAGCAGCGGGACGCGATGATGCATCGCAATACGCACGCTCATCTTCGGTAAACACACGCCGAGCAAACGACGGCGTCTTTTCAAGAATTGATTTCATGCGGGAAATCTCGACGATATCAACGCCGATACCAGCTTCAGCCATGTTCACCTCCATATCGCACAGACTAAGTTATTGTAGCCCGTTCACAGAAGATGCGACAAACGAGGGTTATAAAGCACAGCTACTATGTGAGACAAAAGCCGGTAAACGCAAAAAAGGGGGAGGCCGCGAGGCCTCCCCCTTCCAAGTTCGATGGCGGCTCGGTGCCGTCCACCGGTCAGCGGCGCCCTGGCCTCCCACGGGCTGACCCCGCAGTACTCTCGGCGCGATGGGGCTTAGCTTCCGGGTTCGGAACGGGACCGGGCGTGCCCCCCA
>CABUSH010000047.1 GCA_902494195.1 uncultured Collinsella sp.
GGCGCTCAAGGCCGTCGCGAGGAAGCGGCTCAGGGCGATATACGCCGTGATGCGCGACCGGGTGCCCTACCGGGAGTAGCCCCGACGGTTGACAAAACTATAGGAACACCCAACGACTAGTCTTAGGCGAGGGGTGTGGGTTGCCATTCGCCGGTGGGGTGGGGGATATCGAAGGCCCGGTAGCCGCAGTCGTAGGCGTGGGCCTGAGCCTCGCGGATGTTCCAGCAGATGTCGCAGGCGCGGTGTGCGTCCGAGCCAAAAGTGATCGGCACCTCGGCGTGGGCAAAGCAGCGCAAAAGGCCGGTCGTGGGGTAGTAATCGTCGAGCCCCTTGCGCGGTGCGGCTGTCGAGACCTCAACGCGGCGGCCCGTGTCGTGGGCGCACTCGGCCATCTGCTGCCAGAACGGCGCGGGGTCAAAGTCGGGCGCAAAGCCTTCCTTCGAAAAGCGCATGACCAGGTCGGGGTGGGCCATCACATCAAAGTTGAGTGAGCTTTCGCAAGCACGGCACCAGTCGTCGACATAGCGCTCCCACACGCCGAGCACGCCAAGGTTTTCCCAAACGTGCAGGTTGGTGTCGTCGTCGATCCAACCGCAGCGCGAATCGGGCGTATCGGGACGAGCGACGTTTTCCGTTCCCGCCGTGCCCGCGGCGCCGGCCATGATATCGCCTGGGTTGCCAATCCAATGCACGCTGCCCAAGCGCACTATGGCACCCGCGGACCAGCGCTCAACCAAAGGCTCGCAGCCCTCGTACCAATCGCATTCAAAGCCATAGATAAGCTCGAGCTCCGGCGTGATCTGCGCGGCGAGCTTGCGGGCGTCCTCAAATGCCAGGCGATGCGCCGTCAGGTCGCCCTCGACAACCTGCACTTCGCAGTTGGCGTCCATGCTGGCGGGCAGGGTGAGGTGATCGGTCGAGACCATGACGCGGCAGCCGGCGGCGGCAGCAGCGCGGACGTTGTTCTCAAACGAGGCATGGCCGTCCGAAAATGAGGTATGAGTATGGCAATCGATCAGCGGGCAAGCAGACATGGCGGCTCCTTTGCGTCAAGCGAATCCGCTCCATTGTAATGGCGCGACCCCTGGCGCGCCGGGAACGCCGCAAGTCGAAACCGACTGGAAAGGGCAGATGGCGCGCAAGGGCTGCCACACGACATCGACCCTGCCTTAAAACGTGTACATCAGCCTCCAAAAGCTGCAAAAAATGACGTGTTTGGAGGCTGATGTACATGTTTGGCTGAGGCGGTGGAGTGTCGGTTTCTTGCCGACAAGGAAAATCGCGCTCATCACGTGCCGTCACACTCGCGCAGCCCGCGATGTGCTAGCGTTTGGGTGAATAAAACGAGCCCATGCGGAAAGGAGCCGGACCGTATGCCATGCGATAGCACATCCCCGCTGTCTCGCGAGACCGATGCGCCCGAAACTATCGTCAAGCTGGAGTGCGACATCGACGACGCGTCGCCCGAGGTGCTCGCCTACGCCGCCGACCGCCTGCGCGAGGCCGGCGCCCGCGAGGTGCATTGGCTGCCGCTTTACTGCAAAAAGGGTCGCCCCGGATGGCAGTTGCAGGTGATCTGCTCGCACGAGGATATCGAGCGTCTACAGACGATTATCTTTTTGGAGACCACGACCAACGCCGTTCGCCGCCAGGTGATGGAACGCGTTTGCCTGCCGCGCCGATTCGAGCAGGTGACAACGCCTTGGGGCGAGGTGTCCGTTAAGGTGGCGACCCTGCCCGACGGCAGCGAGCGCGCGGCTCCCGAGTACGAGGATTGCGCCCGTCTTGCCCGCGAACATGACGTGCCGCTCCAACGCGTGATGCAGGCGGCTCAGAGCGCGGCGCTGCGATTCGAGTAACACGGTAGATGGGCTCCACATCCGCCGGACCCCGTATTCAGCTCCCATCAACCCCACTCCGAAAGGACTCTCCATGAAATACCTCATCGCTTCCGACATCCACGGCTCGGCATACTGGGCCGAGCGCCTGTGCACTGCCATCGAATCCGAGCAGCCCGACCGCATTGTGCTGCTGGGCGACCTGCTCTACCACGGCCCGCGTAACGACCTGCCGCGCGACTACGCCCCCAAGCGCGTGATTCCGCTGCTCAACGCCCTGGCTGACCGCATCATCGCCGTCCGCGGCAACTGCGACGCCGAGGTCGACCAGATGGTCCTCGACTTCCCCGTCATGGCCGACTACGCCACGTTGTTTGACGAGACCGGCCGTGAACTGTTCCTGACGCACGGCCACGTTTTTGGCGCCGGTATGCACAACAGCGTCGACCACGCGCCCGCGCTGCCCGAGGGTTCCGCGCTCGTCTACGGCCACACGCACATCAAGGTTAACGAGGAAAGCGTCGCGCACCCGGGCCTGTGGCTCTTCAACCCCGGCAGCGCGAGCATCCCCAAGGACGGCTCGCACAGCTATGGCATCTACGAGGGCGGCGCGTTCCGCCACGTGATCATGGAGGAGGACTAGCCATGGCCGAGCATATGGCTCAGCAAAATACCGAGGGTTCGCGCGACCTGTCCACGCTGGTAGATGCATCGACCGAGCTGCAGCATCTGGTGCAGACCATCTGGCGCCTGCGTCAGCCCGACGGCTGTCCGTGGGACCGCGAGCAGACGCACCGCAGCATTGGCAAAAACATGATCGAGGAGGCCTACGAGGCGCTCGACTGCATCGAGGCCGACGATGCCACGCATCTGCGCGAGGAGCTGGGCGACGTGCTCATGCAGGTGGTGTTGCATGCACAGATTGCGGCGGACACCGGCGAGTTTACGCTGGCCGACGTGGCGCGCGATATTGACGCCAAGCTCATCCGCCGCCATCCGCACGTGTTTGGCGATGTTGATGCCGATAGCTCCGACAAGGTGCTCAAGATCTGGGACGAAGTCAAGCTTGCCGAGAAGGCCGCCAAGGACAAGGCCGTGGCGGCAGGCGAGGCCGCGCCCGAGGGACTGCTCGACGGCGTGCCTACGCATCTGCCGGCGCTGATGCAAGCGCAAAAGGTGTCGCGCAAGGCGGCTGCCGTGGGCTTTGAGTGGGAGACGGTCCAGGATGTGTGGGACGAGGTTGCCGAGGAGCGCACCGAGTTTGAGGCCGAGGCTCCCGGAACGCCCGAGCGCGAAATGGAGTTTGGCGATCTGCTCTTTGCCCTGGTCAACGTCGCGCGCAAGGAGGGTATCGACGCCGAGAGCGCCCTACGCGCCAGCACGGCCAAGTTCCGCCGTCGTTGGGCTGCGATGGAGCAGATGGCGGCCGACGCCCACGTTGATCTGGCCGAGCTTTCGACTCACGGGCTCAACGACCTGTGGGATGCCGCAAAGGCAGGGGAGTAATACCGCGGGAGCGATGGGACGGACTTGTCCCATCGCTCCCATTATTTTTTTAAAAAGATTGTATCCCTCGGCTAACTTAGGGCATAATGCAAAAAGTGCGACACGGCTAACTTATGAACCTGCGCGCCGCTGCAGCGTGTAAGCCGCGTCGCCAAGCATTCAACCCGTTTCCAAGTGAGAGGGAGACAACATGAGCGATATTTTGGATGTCTACGGTCGCGAGGTGCTCGACAGTCGCGGCAACCCCACCGTCGAGGTCGAGGTCGTGCTCGAGGACGGCAGCTTCGGTCGCGCGATGGTGCCTTCGGGTGCTTCGACCGGCGCCTTTGAGGCATGTGAGCTGCGCGACGGCGACAAGGGTCGCTACCTGGGCAAGGGTGTTTCGCAGGCCGTCGAGCACGTCAACAACGAGTGCGCCAACGCCGTCGTGGGTCTCGACGCCTTCGACCAGCGCGCCGTCGATGCCGCGCTGATTGCCGCGGACGGTACCCCCAACAAGACCAAGCTCGGTGCCAACGCCATCCTGGGCGTGTCGCTGGCCGTCGCCCGCGCCGCTGCCGAGTCGGCGGGCCTGTCGCTGTACCAGTACCTGGGCGGCGTCAACGCCCATCTGCTGCCCACGCCCATGATGAACATCCTCAACGGCGGCGTGCATGCCGACAATAACGTCGACTTCCAGGAGTTTATGATCATGCCGGTGGGCGCCCCGAGCTTTGCCGAGGGCCTGCGCTGGTGCGCCGAGGTCTACCACACCCTCAAGGGCGTGCTGCACGAGGCCGGCCTGGGCGGCGGCGTGGGCGACGAGGGCGGCTTTGCCCCCAACCTTAAGACCAATGCCGAGCCGTTCGAGTACATCACCAAGGCCGTGGAGAAGGCCGGCTTTAAGCCCGGCGTCGACTTCATGTACGCCATGGACCCCGCCTCGACTGAGTTCTACAACGCCGAGACCGGCATGTACGAGCTCAAGGGCGAGGGCGTTGAGTATACGAGCGCCCAGATGGTTGATTACTGGGAGAAGCTCGTCGACACCTACCCCATCATCTCCATCGAGGACGGCATGGCCGAGGAGGACTGGGACGGCTGGGTCGAGCTCACCCGTCGCATTGGCAACAAGGTGCAGCTGGTGGGCGACGACCTGTTCGTCACCAACACCGAGCGCCTCAAGAAGGGCATCGAGCTGGGTGCCGCCAACGCGATCCTGGTCAAGGTCAACCAGATCGGCACGCTCACCGAGTCGCTCGAGGCCATCGAGACCGCCAAGGAGGCCGGTTACGCTTGCATCGTGAGCCACCGCTCCGGCGAGACCGAGGACTCCACGATCGCCGACCTGGTCGTGGGCGTCAACGCCGGCCAGATCAAGTCGGGCGCCCCGTGCCGCAGCGACCGCATCGCCAAGTACAACCAGCTCATCCGCATCGAGGACGAGCTCGAGGGCAGCGCGCGCTACGCCGGCAAGGCCGCGTTCTACAACATTCGCTAGGCACGCGGAGCTCGCGGGGGCGGGGAAGACTCGGATTCGCCTTGCTCCAGCCGGGCGCTGTTGAGCACCATTGGGCGCTGGGTCATATGGCTCAGCGCCTTTTTTATGTCGAGCAAAGGCTGGCGAAGGCGGTGCGGGCGCTCGTGCTATAACTAGAATACTTAGCGCAAACAAACCTCAACCGCACAAGGCGCACATGGATCAGATTTACGACAACAGGTACTATTCCGCCGGTTCGCGTGAGCCGTCGCCTCGCCGTGCGCGCACGGTGCAGCTCGGTGGGTCCGCCTACGCCGGCGCCGACCGCTCCATGCAGCGACCGACAAGTACCTCGCGCCCCAATGCTCAAGTGAATACTTCGACAGATGGACCAGTGCGCCCGGCACGTCCGTCGCATGCTCAGCGCTCGTCGGCTCAAACGCACGATAGGTCGAGCAGGCCCTCGAACCGTTTTTCGGGCTCGGACTTTATGCACTACGCCAACGACAACGCGGTGGTCAAGGCGATCTACGACTTTACCCACGGTCCTCAGCGAGGGCTATTCATCGGCATCGTCGTTGCCCTGGTGCTCGTGAGCCTGTATTTCCCCGTGCGCGACCTGTACGTGGCAAAGCGTTCGAGCGATATCTTGGCCAAGCAGGTCGAGATTCGCCAGCAATACAATGATGGGCTGCAAAAAAGCGTCGACAAGCTGCTCTCGGAGGAGGGTATCAAGGATGCGGCATCCGAGGACCTGGGCCTGGTGATGCCCGGCGAGAAGAGGATTGAAGTGCAGGGCCTGGACGGCGATTCGGATGCCTCGTCGAGCCAGAAGTCGTCGAACGCCAAGAAGGCCAGCGAAGTTGCCAAGGAAATCGAAGAAGTCGGTAAGGACGCGCCGTGGTACATCCAGGCGCTCGACATACTGTTTGGATTTAACGGCGTCGAGGGCCAGACGGTCGTGTCCAACGGCAAATAGCGCCCGGAGGGGAGCCCGCAATGACAAATTGCAAACACTATAAGGTAGCCGCGATTGACCTGGGAACGGTGTCGTCGCGACTGGTGTTGGCCCAGGTCGAGGGCGGAGCGATTGTGGAATCGTCCAAGCATACCGAGATTACCGACCTGGGCGAGGGCGTGGACGCGACGGGTCGCTTTTGCGAGGCGGCTGTCGAGCGTGTGCTCGCTGCGTGCCGCATGTTTGTGGACGAAGCCCGTACCTTTGGGGCCGCGTGCGTCTGCACCACCTGCACGAGTGCCGCGCGCGATGCGTCCAATGCCGCGTTGCTGCTGGACGGTCTGCGCGATCTGGGGCTCGAACCGCAGGTGATTCCGGGCGAGGTCGAGGCGCGCCTGACGTTTTTTGGCGTGGCACACGACTTTGCCGGCGAGCGCATTATCGTCGCCGATTCGGGCGGCGGCTCCACGGAGCTCGCGACGGGCGTATACGCTCCGGAGCGCGGGGTCTTTGCGTTGGAGGGAACGCGTTCGCTGGACATTGGTTGCCGTCGTGTGACGGAGCGGTTTTTTTCTGCGCTGCCGCCGTCGACGAACGAGCTTGCGGCTGCCGCCGCGTGGGCGGGCGAGCAGTTTTCCGCCTATTTTGAAGGCCTGCCCAGTGACTTTGAGCGTGCTGAGCGCCTCGTTGCGGTGGGCGGTACCGTCACCACGCTCGTGGCGCTGGTCCACGAGCTGGAGCCGTACGACTCGAGCTTTGTGCACCTGCGCGAGCTTTCGATGGAGCAGATCTCGGCCGCTATCGAGCGCATGTCCACGCTGGACGTGGAGAGCATTGCCGCGTTGCCAGGCGTGCAGCCCAAGCGCGCGGGCGTGATTCTGGCCGGCGCCGTGGTGATTCGCGAGCTCATGCGAGCCGGCGGCTACGACATGCTCACCGTAAGCGAGAACAGCCTCCTCGCCGGCATGGCCGCCACCATCAACGAGGTTCTCGACGGCGCGACTCCCACCATCGCCTGGACCCCGAGCCTGAGCGCCCTTTAACCGTCTTCCTCTGAGTTGCGGTGAAATAGTTCCTAAATAAGCTGGTAAACGGTATAAACAGGATCTATTCCACCGCAACTTAGAGCTTCGCCGGCGTGTAAAAGAAACGAGCCCGCATCCCTGGGGGACACGAGCTCGTAAACAATACGTGGTAGGGGCGGTGGGACGTCTGCGTATTTGCTGCGCAAATACGCACCGGCTTCGGCCGCCTGTCGGCGCCCTCTCCGGCTCGCTACGGACGCTGCGCGTCCGCTTAAC
>CABUSH010000048.1 GCA_902494195.1 uncultured Collinsella sp.
ATTCCTCCCGCTTTTGCGCCACTTTACAGACCGTTCGGTCGTCTGTCCGCACGCGCGGGTATACTCAAAACGATACTTTTCCTATGCAATACGATGCAGGCTCGGCCTGCACGATCCGAAGGGGGCAGTGATGGAGAGGATACTCGGCGTTAATCTCTCTGGCTGGTTTATTCCCGAGCCTTGGGTGACCCCGTCGCTATACGCGGCGACCGGTGCATCCAACGCGGCCGAGCTGCAGGAGGCCATGGGCACCGCCGCCTATAACGAGCGCATGCGCCGTCATTACGAGACGTTTGTGAGCGAGGACGATTTCCGTCGCATGGCGCAGATCGGCCTCAACGCCGTGCGTCTGCCGGTGCCCTGGTATGCCTTTGGCTCGCAGGAGTCCGATGCGTCCTACATCTCGGTTGTCGACTACATCGACCGTGCAATTGAGTGGGCTGCCAAGTACGACATCCGCGTGCTGCTTGACCTGGCAACTGTGCCCGGTGGCCAGGGCGATTCCAACGATTCGCCCGCCACGCCGGAGGCTGTTGCCGAGTGGCATTCGTCCACTAACGGCCGCCATGTCGCACTCGACGTGCTCGAGCGCTTGGCCGAGCGTTACGGCGAGGCCGAGAGCCTGCTGGGCATTGAGCTGCTGGATACGCCGCAGATGAGTGTCCGCAAGAGTCTCTTTGCCATGACGGATGGCATTCCGGCCCACTACCTGCGCAATTTCTATCGCGATGCCTACGAGCTCGTCCGTTCGTATATGCCCGAGGATAAGATCGTCGTCTTTTCGTCTTCGGGACATCCCAGCGAGTGGAAGCATTTTATGCGCGGCGCCAAGTACAAGAACGTCTACATGGACCTTCACCTGTACCATTACCGTGACGAGTATGCGCTCGATATCACGAACCCCCGCGGGCTGACGACGGCGATTTCGCGCAACAAGCGCGAGCTCAAAGAAGCGATTTCGACTGGGTTCCCCGTGCTGGTGGGCGAATGGTCGGGCGCGGCGATCTTTGCCAACTCGTCGGTTACGCCCGAGGGCCGCAATGCCTACGAGCGCGTGTTTATCGCCAATCAGCTGGCTTCGTTTGCGCCGGCTGCCGGTTGGTTCTTCCAAACGTGGAAGACCGAGAAGCGCATTGCAGCATGGGACGCCCGCGCGGCGCTCGGTACGCTCGAGCGCGGCATGATTGAATAGGTTGATATGACGCAAAACAGCGCCCATACGGGCAAACTCTATGTGGTCGGCACGCCCATCGGCAACCTGGGCGACCTGTCCCCGCGCGTTGGCGAGGCGTTTGCCGCCGCCGATGCCATCTGCTGCGAAGACACGCGTGTGACGTCAAAGCTGCTGATGCACCTGGGCATTTCCAAGCCGCTTGTCCGTTGCGACGAGAATGTGATCGCCAGCCGCGCCGCCGGCCTGGTCGACCGTCTGCTGGCGGGGGAGACCCTCGCCTTTGCCTCGGACGCCGGCATGCCGAGCGTGTCCGATCCCGGCCAGACGCTGGTCGAGGCGGCACGTGAGGCCGATGTGCCCGTAGAAGTTATTCCCGGGCCCTCTGCTTGTGTCACGGCGCTCGTTTCGTCCGGCATTCCCTGCGAGCATTTTTTCTTCGAGGGCTTTTTGGGCCGAAAGCACGGCGACCGCGTGCGCCGTTTACAGCGCCTTGCCGTGGTGCCCGGCGCACTCATCTTCTACGAGTCTCCACATCGCATCGTGGCGACGCTCGAGGCCGTGGCGGAGGTCTTTCCCCAACGTGAGGTTGCCGTCTGCCGCGAACTCACCAAGCTGCACGAGGAGGTCTTGCGCGGGCCAGCTGTCCAGCTCGCCGAGGAGCTGCGTGCTCGTGGCGAGGTAAAGGGCGAGATTGCACTGGTCATCGCGCCGCCGAGCGAGGATGAGGAGGCCGGTATCGTGCCGGTTGGCGCCGCGGCAGCGGATCCCGACGAGGCTCTGCGCGAGGATATCCGCGCCGCGCTCGAGGAGGGAGAGCCCGCGTCTGCGGTGGCCAAGCGCCTGTCTCAGAAGTATTCGCGCCGCAAGCGCGATGTCTATGCCATGGTGCTCGATATGCAATAGATGGAGGATATCCAGCCCTTGCGCTAGAATCATCCCCTGTATGCAACGTTTTTCTGGAGGACAAACCCCATGGATCAAAGCAAGCCTTCGTTCTTTATCACGACGCCCATCTACTACGTCAACGCCGATCCGCACCTGGGCACGGCTTATTCCACCATCATCGCCGACGTTCAGGCCCGTTATCGTCGCTCCGCCGGCTATAACGTCAAGTTCCTGACCGGCATGGACGAGCACGGCGAGAAGGTCGCCGAGGCCGCAGCCAAGCACAACATGACGCCGCAGGAGTGGACCGACAGCCAGGCTCCGCACTTCAAGGAGCTTTGGAGCAAGCTCGAGATCTCCAACGACGACTTCATCCGCACCACCGAGCCGCGCCAGCATCATGCCGTGCAGTACCTGTGGGAGCGCATGAAGGAGTCCGGCTACCTGTATAAGGGCAGCTACGACGGTTGGTATTGCGTGCCTGACGAGACCTACTTCACCGATACGCAGGTCCAGAAGGGCGACGAGGAGTACGGCAGCGTCGGCCAGCACCTGTGCCCCGACTGCCACCGTCCGCTTGAGCGCGTGCAGGAGGAGTCCTACTTCTTTAAGCTTTCCGCTTTCCAGGACAAGCTGCTCAAGCTTTACGACGAGCACCCCGACTTTGTCGAGCCTGCGTTCCGCATGAACGAGGTGCGTAGCTTTGTCGAGGGCGGCCTCAACGACCTTTCCGTGAGTCGCACGAGCTTTGACTGGGGCATCCAGGTTCCGTTTGACGAGGGCCATGTGACCTATGTATGGTTTGACGCGCTGCTCAACTATATGACGGCCGTCGGCTACGGTGTCGACACCGACGAGGCGCGTGCCGAGCTGGCCTATCGCTGGCCCGCGCAGTTCCACATCGTGGGCAAGGACATCATCCGCTTCCACTGCGTCATTTGGCCCGCCATGCTCATGGCCATCGGCGAGGCCCTGCCCGAGCACGTCTTTGCCCACGGCTTCCTGACCGTGCGCAATGCCGAGACCGGCAAGGCCGAGAAGATGTCCAAGAGCCGCGGCAACGCCATCGCTCCGCAGGACGTTATCGACATGTTGGGCGTCGAGGGCTATCGCTACTACTTCATGACCGACGTCGTCCCCGGTACCGACGGTGCCATCAGCTTCGATCGCATGGAGCAGGTCTACAACGCCGACCTGGCCAACAGCTGGGGCAACCTTATCTCGCGTTCGCTCAACATGAGCGGCAAGTACTTTGACGGTTGCGCGCCCGCCAAGCCCGCATCGTTCGATGCGTTCGACAACCCGCTGGCAAAGATCGCCGATGGCCTGGTCGACCGCTACATGGCCAAGATGGACGTGCTCGATTACGGTGGAGCCAAGGACGAGGTCATGGAGCTCATCCACGCCGCCAACCACTACATCGAGGACTCCGAGCCTTGGGCACTTGCCAAGGACGAGGCCAAGGCTGACGAGCTGGCGTTTGTGATCTACAACCTGCTCGAGGCCATCCGCATTGCCGCTCACCTGCTGATGCCGCTCATGCCCCAGACTTCTGCCGAGGCTCTGCGCCGCCTGTCCTGCGAGGACGAGGCCGCGAGCGACGATCTCAAGGGCATTTGCGCTTGGGGCCTGCTTGCTGGTGGTCAACCCGTCGAGAAGGGCGATCCGCTGTTCCCGCGTCTGGGCTAAGCCGCTGCGCGCCATATCGGCAATTTGCTGTTTAGCTGTAAGGGCATGGCCGCAACGGTCCATGCCCTTTTGCTTTACGATGCAGCCACCATGTTAAGGAGGCAACCATGACAACTTCGCCTTTGGCAAACCCCACGGCAACAAGGGAGCTGCTGGAGGAGTTTGGCCTTGCGACCAAGCATCGCCTGGGCCAGAACTTCCTGATCGACAACCATGTGATCGAGCGCATTTGCGAGCTTGCCGAGCTTGCGGGCGATGAGCGCGTGCTCGAGGTTGGTCCGGGCGTTGGCACGCTCACGCTTGCGCTGTTGCAGGAGGCGGCGTGCGTCACGTCGATCGAAGCAGATCCCGAGCTCGAACCGGTGCTCGACGCCCATGCCGCCGACTATGCCAACTTCCGCTTTATCATGGGCGACGCGCTTAAGGTGGGCCCGGAGCAGATTGAGCAGGCCGCCGGCGGCGAGCCCACGGTATTTGTCGCGAACTTGCCCTATAACGTGGCGGCGACGATCATTTTGCAATTTTTCCAGACGATGCCGGCGCTCAAGCGTGCCGTCGTCATGGTGCAAAAGGAGGTTGCCGATCGCATTGCCGCAGTGCCGGGCAACAAGACCTATGGCGGCTATACGGCAAAGCTCGGCCTGTATGCGCAGGTGACGGGTCGCTTTGAGGTGCCGCCGCGTTGCTTTATGCCAGCGCCGCACGTGGACTCGGCCGTCGTGCGTATCGACCGTGTTGACGGCGTGGTGCCCGAGGGGCTCGATCGCGAGTTCGTGGCTCGTGTGATCGACGCTGCATTTGCTCAGCGGCGCAAGACCATCCGAAATTCCATGAGCGCCAACGGCTTTGCCAAGGACGTGCTCGATGCCGCCTTTGAGGCTTGCGGTATCGCATCCACCACGCGCGCCGAAACGCTTGATGTTGCCGACTTTGTCCGCCTGGCCCAGGAGCTAATCCATGACGCTTAATGCCGAACGCGTGACGTTTACCAAGAAAAAGAAGACGGTTGCTTGTCCCGTGCCCTTGGCGCCGCTTGCCGACACGCATGCGCATCTGCTTTCGTTTTGGGGCAAAGAAGTGCCCGAGACGCTCGTGCGCGCCAAAGCCGCGGGCGTCGACCTGTTGGTGACGATGTTCGACCCCATCGCTGACAAACGCAGCGTGACGGACTATAGCGACTGGCTCGTGCGCGAAATTCTGCCGATGCAGGATATCCCTCAGATCAAGTATCTTGCCGGCGTGCATCCGTATGGCGCGCCGGACTATACCGACGACGTTCACGCACAGGTCGTTGCCGCACTCGATGACCCCTTATGCGCCGGTATTGGCGAAATCGGCCTGGACTACCACATGGACTATGACGACGATATCGCGCCGGCACCCCATAGCGTGCAGATTGACTGCATGGCGCGCCAGCTCGAGCTTGCCGTGTGCCGTAACGTGCCGGTGGAGCTGCATCTGCGTCACGAGGACACGGACCAGGAGCGCACCTCGCACGTTGATGCGTACAACGTGCTTCGTGAGGTGGGCGTGCCCCAGGCCGGTTGTGTGCTGCACTGTTTTGGCGAGGACCGCGCCACGATGGAGCGCTTTGTGGAGCTGGGCTGCTATATCGCCTATGGTGGTGCGGCCACCTTTAAGCGCAACGACGACGTGCGCGAGGCATTTGCGGCAACCCCACTCGATCGAATTTTGTTCGAGACGGATTGCCCGTATATGGCTCCAGAGCCCATCCGCGGTCTTGAATGCGAGCCCGCAATGATCTCCATTACGGCAAACGCGCTGGTTAACGACCGTGTCGATCGCACGGGTGAGGACGCCGAAACAATCGTGCAAGCCGCTTGGGAGAATGCCTGCAAACTTTTTCAAAAATAGTTCTTGCGTTCGTGGTGGCGCTCCGTTATTCTAATTCCTGCACGCGGGCGTGGCGGAATTGGCAGACGCGTACGGTTCAGGTCCGTATGGGGGCAACCCCATGAAGGTTCAAGTCCTTTCGCCCGCACCATTGATTGAAAGAGCTCCCAGCAATGGGGGCTTTTTTGTTATGG
>CABUSH010000049.1 GCA_902494195.1 uncultured Collinsella sp.
CAGGCAAGCGTCGACTAAACGTGCAGCGTGCGCGGGCCCTCCCGACGGGAAACGAAAAAGCCCGGTTTAAGACCGGGCTCGAACAAACACGCCTATTGACAATGGCTTTCTCATATTAGCAGGGCTCGAAGCCCAAAAAGAAAGGCCACCGTCGCTAAGACGATGACCCAACTTCATTAAGCAACGGCTCTGCCCAGCTCTCTACAACTTGGGCTGCCGTCGGCACCATTCTACCCTCCTGACAAGGAATTCGTCCATATTTCAAAAACCAAATTGCGTTTGCTATCGAAGTTCATTCATCGTCCATGTACATGAGCGGAACAGCGGAAACCGTTCGCTATGCTCCTGACCGTGCCAAAGAATTACTCGAAACGGGACCACGAGAGTACGATCGTTTGCCGGATAGCCGCCACTACGACGGATATCCTTGATAGTAAGCGCTAGAATGATTTTGCTCCTATGGAGCTCAGCCCCGGCTGGTAAACCTGACGTTCGGCGCGGTGTGCGTGGACGCGCCTGGAGAGCTTGACCTCAAGTACGTTCAAGCCTAGGGGCCTAAGCCCCCCGCGCTCAAGCCTAGGCTTGAGAGAGCAGACTGGCAGGCAGCAACCGGGATATAAACGATTTAGAGGGAGTACTGGCGTACTCCCCTATTTTTTACTGAGTAGCCGAAAAAACGAGGCAACGAGAGGCGATTTAAGGTGCCTGAAAACAGGTACCCCTAGCGGGTATCCAAGTAGGTTTTTTTTGGGGTCGTATTCGCGATTGTGTTAAGCCGTTTACCTGGGCGTTTGGTTTCGAATGGGCGTTTTGGCTATTTTTGCGGTGCGGTTGCCGCTGCGGCAAGACCGGAGCAGAATTATGGAATAGACCTACGCTCGGCAATGTATCTACAAACCCTGAGCGAGGGGAGTGTCGTATATGCATGCAGCGGCAATTAACCTTCGGGGGGGGGTATCTCCTAGAGGTACTCTTCTCCGAGGCCAATCAATCATCGAGTACGTCCTAATCATCGCCGTCATCGGCCTGGTGATCGCGTTCGCCGGACCCGGCGTGGCGGGGGCCATCCACAACCAGTTCAACCTGGTCGGCAACACGGTGAACAGCGGGACTGGCGCTGGCACCGAGGGCGGCGGTGCATCCGGCGGCGGCTCCACAGGCGCCGATTCCGCGACCGTCCAGGCGGCCGTCGTCAAGGACGCGAAGGACTGGACGCTCGGTGAGCAGAAAGCCGTGGCCGAGGACATCGCCGCGAAGGGCGAGGCATCGCCTGCGTACGCCAAGGCGAAGGCCGCCATGGATGCCGGCATCAAGTTCTCGATGGAACTGACCGATGGACGGACCCTCAGATACCGCATTATCGGCATCAACCACGACGACCTTGTCGACGGTAGCGGCAAGGCGGGCTTGACGTTCCTTACCACCTCGAATAGCTTTGCTTCCCGCGTGAACGCCACGGACACCAACGCCGGCGGCTGGGAGAAGTCGGAGCTCCGTAAGGAAATGAACTCCGGTGAGATCTGGAACCTGATGCCCGTCGATTTCCAGTCCAAGGTGAAGGCCGTCAAGAAACTCACGAACAACGTCGGCGGCGGCAGCGCAAACAAGAATGCCGCCGTGACGGCGACCTCCGACAGGCTCTTCCTGCTCAGCTATTCCGAAATCGTCGAGACCCCATATAGCGATTGGTCTGACTATTCATGGATTGGACAAGAGGGAACCCAGTACGAGGCCTTCAAGGGCAAGGTGATGAATAGCCACTCGGGCAACCCTGCCATTGCCACAGGCGGCGGTTCGTGGGAGCGTTCGGTGCTTCCAGACAACTCTGTGCGCTTCCTCTATGTCGACAACCACGGCACTCCGTCGAGCAACATCTTTGCGTCGAGCTATGGTTACGTCTGCCCCGCCTGGTGTTTCTAGTTTCTTTTGGTAACCGCGCGAACGATTGTCGTCTTGAAGCATAGTTATCGGGTTGAGGAGAAAATGGGTCATACAGTGGCTCTTAGAGCGCCTGCCGCGCTCCTCCGCCAGTACCTCTGCGGCGTCCTCGTGTAGAGCCTCATCCTGCTTGGCGTTTCGAGTTCGGGAAGTACGCGGTGGGTGGATAATTGACTCACTCAGATGACGGCGCTGACGGGAGCGGCCATGGCGATGTGCGAGATTGCGGTCAAGTTCGATGAGGACGAAAGAGCTTCGATTCGGGATAATGCGGACGCCGCGGGCATGTCCTTTTCCGAGTTCGTGAGAAGGGCCGCGCTCGAGAAGGCTGAGGACATGGCGGACACCGAGGCCTACAACGAGGCCTTGGGCGGGGTCCGGCTTATAGCCGGATCCCGCTTTTCTATGGCTTTCATTCGTCTGTCTAAAGGTATGAAGCGGTTGACTCGATAGGAATGCGGGCAACGCCCGAAGCGGGCGTCATGGCTGCTCTCAGAGCGCCTGACTCTTTCCCCCGCCGCTACCGTTGCCGCAGCGGCACGTTACGGGCTGATCGGTTCGCTCTAACGTACGCTCCTGCATGCAATATCAATCCCCATACGAAGGGAGTGTCGCATATGTATGCAGCGGCGCAGAACCTTCGGGGGGGGTATCTCCTAGAGGTGCCCGCCTCCGAGCCCAATCTATCATCGAGTATGTCCTGATCATCGCGGTAATCGGCCTGGTCATCGTGTTGGCGGTACCAGGCGTGGCCGGAGCCATCCGCAACCAGTTCAACCTGGTCGGCAACACGGTGAACAATGGGACGACCGGCGGCACCGAGGGAGGCGCGTCCGGCGGCGGCTCCACAGGCGCCGATTCCGCGACCGTCCAGGCGGCCGTCGCCAAGGAAGCGAAGGACTGGACACTCGACGAGCAGGAGGCGGTTGCCAAAGACCTCGCCAAAAACGGGACTTCGTCTCTCGCCTATGCCAAGGCAAAGGCTGCGATGGACGCTGGGACGAAGTTCTCGGTGAAGCTGACGGACGGCAAGACGCTGACCTACCGAATCATCGGTATCAACCACGACGAACTCGCGGACGGGTCCGGCAAGGCAGGTCTTACATTCTTTACAACATCAACGAATATCTCCTCACGCATGAATCCCGATGGCAAGACTATCGGCGGTTGGGAGAAGTCAGAGCTCCGCGGGAAAATGAACTCGGGTGAAATCTGGAACCTCATGCCCTCAGATTTCCAGTCCAAGGTGAAATCCGTCAGGAAGCTCACGAACAACGTTGACAGCGGTATCGAGAACAAGGACGCCGCCGTGACGGCTACCACCGACAAACTGTTCCTGCTTAGCTATTCGGAAATAGTTGATAACCCCGAAGTAACCGAAAATGGCGCTAAATGGCCGCCGAACAGTTGGCTCAGTAAAGAAGGGACTCAGTACGAAGTGTTCAGAACACCCGAGAATAAAAGTCAACTTGGGAATTCTTTGAGTAACGGC
Organism: uncultured Collinsella sp.; assembly: GCA_902494195.1. Lineage (GTDB taxonomy): Bacteria > Actinomycetota > Coriobacteriia > Coriobacteriales > Coriobacteriaceae > Collinsella. The sequence goes on from CABUSH010000049.1 coordinate 3,431, forward strand.
GACGCCTTTTGGGAGCGCTCTCTTCGTCCGACCTACTATAATCCGACGGATTTTCTTGATGTCCTTTCAGGAGGTTGGGCATCAAATGCTCAAAACGCAAAATATTCAAAGGTTGTCTGTCCCGCCTGGTGTTTCTAGCTTGTCTTCTAGCTTGTCTAGCGAAAAGCCCGCGCGAAGTGAACTGCGCCCCAAATCTTGGACGCCCTAAATAGCGACTAGGCCGCGAGGGCCTGATTCCGGTACTCCTCCGGGGTCAGGCCCTTCAATCTTACCTGCCTCCGGCTCGTGTTCCAGTGGACTATGTATTCCTCCAGGTCGCGTTTGAAATCCTCGAACGTCTTCCACTCGCGGCCCCTGTAGAACTCGTCCTTGACGTGGCCGAAGAGCTGCTCGGTGGCGGCATTGTCGATGCAGTTCGCCTTCCTGGACATGCTCTGGACGATGCCGGCGGCCTCGAGCCTGGATGTGTACGAGGCGTGCTGGTACTGCCAGCCCCGGTCCGAGTGCATGGTCGGGGCGGCGCCCTCGGGGATCTTGGACAGCAGCCCGTCGAGCATCCTCGCCTGCTGGGCCATGTCGGGCGTGGTCGATATGTCGCTCGCCACGATCTCCTTGGTGCAGAAGTCCAGCGTCGGGGCCCAGTAGGCCTTGCCGCCGGCCACCTTGAACTCGGTGACGTCCGTCCCCAGCTTCCGCCACGGGGCCCCGGCGTCGAAATCCCTCGCGATCACGTTCTCGAACGTCCTGCCGACGACGCCCTTGTACGAGTTGTACCTGTGGTAGGCCGTCTCGCGTCTGATGCCGCAGCGAATCCCCATCTCGCGCATCATCTTGAGCACGGTCTTGTCGGCTATCACGGCCCCCTCTTCCGCCCTGAGGCACATCGCTATCTGCCGGTGCCCGCAGCCGTTGGCGGTGCGCGAGAAGATCTCGGCGGCCGCCTCCCGGAGCTCGGGGCGCGTGGGCCTCGGCGGGTGCGCGAGGGCGTAGTAGTAGGTCGACCGCTTGAGCTCAGCGCATGCGAGCAGGTGCCCGAGCGCGTGCCCCTCGGCGCGCAGGGCCGCGACCGCTTCGGCCTTCGCCCTGGTCAGAGCCCGTCCCTCTCGACCAGGGCGCGTAATTTTTTTAGGTAGGCCACCTCGGCCTCGAGTCTACGGCACCGCTCCTCGAGCTCCTCCTCGCGGGTCCGCGGCCTCGCCCTGGAACCGCTCGGCCGGCCCTTGGGCCTCGGGCGCAGGGCCTCCGCGCCGCCCCGGCGGTATAGCGCGCACCACTTCTTGAGCGGCGACATCGACATTATGCCGAACGCCGCCATCGCCTCGGTCTTCGTCATGCCGCCGTCGACGACGGCGGAGGCGGCGGCGACCTTCTGCTCGTATGTGTACCTGCCCTGCTTTCCGTCCATGCGCAGCAGCACCTCGCTCCCGAACGCGCGGTATATCTCCTGCCATCTTCTCACGGCTTCCGCGGGAAGCGAAAGGGCAATCGCGGCAGATTTATACCCGTGCCCGAGCTCGAAGAGCCCTATGGCCGCCTTCCTGGCCTCGACATCATGCTTCACCCTCAAATCAACGCGCATAAAGAAAGCCTCCCATTTCTCATGTCCAAGAAATGGGAGGCAGTTCAAAGTCGTGCGGGCTTTTCTTTTGGCAACCGAACGAACGGTTTGAAGTTCGTGGCACAGGTA
>CABUSH010000050.1 GCA_902494195.1 uncultured Collinsella sp.
GCGTGCCTGCGGCGTCCGTGTGACCGAGTTCTTTTTGGGCCTGCCGTGCCGCTTTGACATACATTACACGTCGCGTCGCATTGGAACCAAGTTTGGCGTGACCCCGCTGCTGCTGGGTGGCTACGCTGCCATCTGCGGTATGGATCCGACCGACGTCTCGTGTGCCGATCGCGTGCTCGCGGCTATCTATCGTCATGGTCGCGTGACCGTGGCCGACCTTGCTGTCGAGCTCGAGCTATCCGAGGAGGTTGTGCTCGAGGCATGCGCCTTGCTCTTGGGTTGGGGCTCTATCGCGCCTTGGTATGAGGAAGGGGAGAAGCCCTCGCCGAGCTACTATCCCACCAAGTATCAGACGCTGCCACGAGATGCGGCGGGTTACACCACCTTTGACGGCCGCCGTTTCGATCGAGAGCATGCGACTACCGAGGGCGATGTGTGGGAGCTGCCGTGCGGCGAAGCCGAGTTCCTTGCGCAAGAGCGTTCGCATACCTATCTGGGCCAGGGTTTTCTCAAGCGCGCCTTTATGCTGCTCGCGGGCATTCTCGTCAATATCCTGACGGGCTTTTTGCTGCTTATGAGCATCTACTCTATTGCGGGTGTCACCGTGCCGATGGATACCAACGTGATCGGTCAGGTTGACGAGGGTTCTATTGCCGCCAAGGCGGGTATCGAGGGCGGCGACGCGATCCTTTCGGTTGACGGAGTATCGTGCTCTACCTGGATGGACGTTTACGATGCCATCGGCAAGGCCGCCGGTAAGGACGATATCGCCATCGAGTACGAGCGTGACGGCAAGCAGCATTCGACCACGGTTGCACTCAAGGAGGAGGAGCGCCTAGGTGTGTATGCCTCTACGCAGGTGGTCCGTTTAGACCCCATCACGTCGGCTCGCCTGTCTTTCTCCTATGTCGTGCAGACAGCGGAGGGCGTGATGCGCCTGCTCCAGCCGCAGCATACGATGGAGATTCTCGACCAGTCCTCCTCGATCGTGGGCATTAGCGTTATGTCCTCACAGGCTGCTGCTGCCGGCCCTGCCACGTTCCTTTCGTTTGCCGCCCTCATTTCGTTCTCGCTTGGCTTTATGAACCTGCTGCCCATCCCACCACTCGATGGCGGCAAACTGGTCATCGAGATCATTCAAAAGATTGCGGGCCGCGAGCTTCCGCTCAAGGTCCAGACGATTGTGAGCTATGTGGGCATCGCGCTCTTTGCGCTGCTGTTTGTCTATATGCTTCGTTCCGACATCCTTCGATTTGTTCTGTAGGGGAGTGTTTGGATTGTCTTTAACCCATCCTTTGCCGCGCGAGTTGACGCGCCCCGTGCATGTGGGCGGTGTGCAGATCGGCGGCGGCGCGCCGGTGGTGGTCCAATCCATGACCTGCACCGATACCGCTGATGCTCAGGCAACGCTTGCGCAAGTGTGCGCGTTGGCGCAGGCTGGCTGCGATATCGTGCGTGTGAGCGTGCCCACTGAGGCCGCGCTTGAGGGTTTCCGCACCATCTGTGCCGAGTCTCCGGTGCCAATCGTTGCCGATATCCACTTTAACCACAAGCTGGCCATTGGCGCTGTGGAGGCCGGTGCCGCCAAGCTCCGCATCAATCCCGGCAACATTGGCGATTGGGCCAAGGTCGATGCCGCGATCGATGCCGCGGGCGCCGCTGGGTGCGCGATTCGCATTGGCGTGAACGCGGGCTCGCTTGAGCAGGATATCGCCGAGCGCGAAGACCTCACGCAGCCCGAAAAGCTCGTGATGTCGAGCGAGCGCTTCGTCAAGCACTTTGAGGACCGCGGCTTTACGAACATTGTGCTTTCGGCCAAGGCCCATAGCGTGCAAACGACGCTTGATACCTATCGAGCCCTGTCGCGTGAGATTCCCCACGTTCCGCTTCACCTGGGCGTGACGGAGGCGGGGACCAAGCTCCAGGGCACCATCAAGAGCTCTGTAGGCTTGGGTATCTTGCTTTCCGAAGGCATTGGCGACACCATGCGTGTGTCGCTCACAGCCGATCCGGTTGAGGAGCCGCCGGTTGCCTGGGGAATTTTGCAGTCGCTGGGCCTGCGTCGCCGTGGTCCCGAGATTGTCTCGTGCCCCACGTGCGCCCGCTGCCAGGTTAACCTGATTCCCATCGCCGAGGAAGTAACCGAGCGGCTTAAGAACTATGCCGCGCCGCTTTCGATTGCCGTTATGGGATGTGCCGTTAATGGCCCCGGTGAGGCTTCTGATGCCGACCTGGGCGTTGCTTGCGGACGTGGTCAGGCCTTGCTCTTTTCGCATGGCCAGATCATTGGTAAAGTAGCTGAGGACCAAATTGTCGACGCGCTTATGGCCGAGGTCGACAAGCTAATTGAGGAGAAATAAATGACCCGAGCAATGTATATGTCTAAGCTTTATGCGCCGACGCTTAAAGAGGATCCGGCGGACGCTGAGCTCGCCAGCCACCGTCTGCTGCTCCGTGCCGGCATGATCCGCAAGGAGGCCGCCGGTCTATATTCCTACCTGCCGCTTGCTTGGCGCTCGATTCGCAAGATCGAGAACATCGTGCGCGACGAGATGGACGCCGCCGGCGCCCAGGAGCTTATGATGCCTATCATGGTCGATGCCGAGTTGTGGCGTGAGTCCGGCCGCATCGACGCCTATGGCAAGGAGCTTGTGCGCTTTGACGACCGTCACGGTCGCGAGTTCGTCCTGGGCCCCACGCACGAGGAGACCGTCACGGCCCTGGTGCGCAATGAGCTGCGCTCCTACAAGCAGCTACCCGTTAACCTCTACCACATCCAGGATAAGTTCCGCGACGAGTTCCGCCCCCGCTTTGGCCTGATGCGCGGTCGCGAGTTCATCATGAAGGACGCCTACAGCTTCTCCGCCACGCAGGAGAGCCTGCAGGAGGAGTATGACAAGATGAAGCAGGCCTACGCTAACATCTGCGAGCGCTGCTATATCAAGGCCCTGCCCGTTGTTGCCGACTCCGGTGAGATCGGTGGCGATACCTCCGTCGAGTACATGGCTTTGGCCGACGCCGGCGAGGCTTCGCTCGTCTACTGCGACGATTGCGGCTTTGCTGCCGATGACGAGGCGGCAAGCACCAAGGTCGTCGTGACCGAGGGTCCTGGTGACGGTACGCTCACCAAGGTTGAGACTCCGGGCATGGGCACCATTGAGGCTGTTGCTAAGTTCTTTGGGTTCCCCGAGAACGGCACGCGCAAGTCGCTGGCACTCATCGACGCCGAGGGCAAGCCGGTCGTGGCCATTGTTCCGGGCGATCACGAGCTCAACGATTGCAAGGCCGAGCACGTCTTTGGCAAGGGCTATCGCATGATGACCGACGAGGAGCTTCAGGCGAACGGTCTGCACAAGGGCTTTATCGGACCGGTTAACCTGCCCGATGGTATTCGTCTGGTGTGCGACGAGAGCCTGCGCGATTCCAAGCAGTGGGCCTGCGGTGCCAACGAGGTCGATTATCACTTTACCGGTGCCTGCCCCGAGCGCGACTTTACCGTCGATGAGTGGGCCGATCTGGTCACCGTTGTCGCCGGCGACCCCTGCCCGCACTGCGGCAAGCCGCTCTCCGCTGCCCGCGGCATCGAGGTCTCTCAGGTCTTCCAGCTGGGCACCAAGTATTCCGAGGCCATGGGTGCCACCTTTATGGACGAGGACGGCAAGGAGAAGCCGCTCATCATGGGCTGCTACGGCGTTGGTGTGTCCCGCTCGCTCGCTGCCGTCGTGGAGCAGCACAACGACGAGCACGGTATCGTCTGGCCGGTCTCCGTTGCCCCGTACGAGGTCGCGGTGATTCCGCTCGATCCCAAGAAGGAGGAGTGCGCTACCGTCTGCGAGCAGATCGTTGATGGCCTGTGCGCCGAGGGTATCGAGGTTGTCGTCGACGACCGCGACGAGCGTCCCGGCTTTAAGTTTGCCGACAACGACCTTATGGGCTTCCCGTATCAGGTCGTTCTGGGTAAGCGTGGCCTTAAGAATGGCACCGTTGAGCTCAAGGACCGTGCCACGGGTGAGCGCGAGGATGTGGCGATCGACGAGGTCGTCGCCAAGGTCGCCGAGCTTGTGAAGGCAGCACGCCGTTAATCGACGATTTCGCTTGTAGTTCGATATACGGGACGGCCCCGCATTTCTCCAGATCGGGGAGATGTGGGGCCGTCCTTTTATCTTGTGGCATCCTCGATATCTAAAAGGAAAACCCCACAGCCCATGCGAGCTGCGGGGTTTTCCTTGTGCCTCCGATGCGAAATAAATCGCTCAGATATTACTGATAATCGACGACGTCGATCCAGTTCTTCAGGAACTCATCGTTCACGTTGCGCTTACGAGCGAGCTCGGAAGCGGCGACGATGCTCGTCCACTGACGCACGACCTGCATGGGCATGTCGGCGCGGTCGCAGTAGAGCTCCAGGTAGGCCTCAGCCTGATCCTTGCTGTTGAGGGCAAAGAGCAGGTAGGTGGTGGCAACGTCGGCAGCAGGGGAGCCCTGGGTGGCGTGTGCCCAGTCGCACACATAGAGCTGGCCGTCGTCGCCGACGATGACGTTGGAGGGGTTGAAGTCGCCGTGGCAGACCTTGAACTCCTTGGTCATGCCGTCCAGACGCTCCTGAAGGTTGTAGCGCGTGGTGGCATTGAGCTGATCAAGGCTGTCGATCATGCGGGCGTACTTGTCGCGCTGACGGTTGAGCAGCGGGGAGGTGTAGCCGTGGATCTCGATCTGGAGGTCGACGAACATCTCGAGGTACTCACCAAAGCGCTGGGGCTCGGCAGTCATCTTCTCGGCGAGGGTGGTGCCCGGAACCTTCTCGGTCACGAGCGCCCAGCCGTTGGCGTTCTCGAGCTGGGAAACCTCGAGCGCCTTGGGGCTGCGGATGCCGCACTCATTGATGCGGGCAAGATTCAAAGCCTCGTTGAACACGTCGGAGACAGGCTTGGTCTCGTTAAAGACCTTGACGATCTTGTCGCCCAGGTCGTAAACGACCTTGTTGCCACGGCGGACGAGCTCGGTCTTGGAATCGGGTAGCAGCATGGTTGCATCCTTTCAACGATGCGATAGAAGCGACGGCGGGGGTGTGTGA
>CABUSH010000051.1 GCA_902494195.1 uncultured Collinsella sp.
AACTCAATTGGTGCGGCGTATAGGATTCGAACCTATGACGTTCTGATTCGTAGTCAGACCCTCTATCCAGCTGAGGTAACGCCGCAACGCACGGATTATTATGCACGTGACCCCTCGATGGGTCAAGCGACAATTTGGAAAAATTTTACGAAGTGATGATTAAGATGCTCGCACCTCGACCGAGGTTCGAATCCGTGCGGTGCCGGCGTAAAAGAAAAGCCCCCGTTGCCGGAGGCTTTCGATTTTAATTGGTGCGGCGTATAGGATTCGAACCTATGACGTTCTGATTCGTAGTCAGACCCTCTATCCAGCTGAGGTAACGCCGCAGCGCAAGACATATAAAACCACTTTAGCTTATTGGAGTCAAGCACAATCTCAAACTTTTTTGTGGAACGCAGTTTTGTCATGCTGCTCCGCATATACCGCCGTTCCCCGTACGATTGATTGGCTTTTCGATCACGTCAAACTTGGCATCAAGTTCTCTCAGGAGCGATCTCACCCGCTGGGCGCAATCATAATCGGCAAACGAGATGCTCAGCATGCGCGCGACCTGGTTGGAAGTCCCAACTCCATAGAAGTGCTCCAGCGCCACAAGCCCCTCGTGCGTCACAAAGGTCTCGACCACATGCGGCGACTCCTCAAAGCACCATTGGGTCAACGGACCCTCACTCGTCTGCCGAAGCACCAGGCCACCCATGCCAGACGGCTCACACGTTACAAGCAGGTACTCCCCGCCCTCGTCGCTCTCAAACAAAACCACCCGATCATCAAACAGCTCCATCGCGTCCCCCTTCTCTCGCTCTTATTTAGCAAAAGCATAGCAGGTAGATGGCTGTATACAGAACAGTTGTTCGTGTATTTTCTATTGAGCTGTCCGCACGGCATGGTATGGACCTACGCACGAAATAGGGCGCCCCCGAAGGAGCGCCCTTGCATATCCCCTATGCAGGCAAGTTACGCGACCGGCTCGATCTTCTCGAGGCCGCCCATGTAAGGACGCAGAACCTCGGGAATCGTGATGGTGCCGTCGGCGTTCTGGTAGTTCTCCAGAATGGCGGCCATGGTGCGGCCGGCCGGCAGGCCGGAACCATTGAGGGTGTGCAGGTAGCGCGAACCCTTGAAGTTCTCGGGGTCGCGATACTTGATGTTGGCGCGGCGAGCCTGGAAGTCACCGCAGTTGGAGCAGGAGCTGATCTCCTTGTAGGCGTTGTAGCTCGGCAGCCAAACCTCGACGTCGTAGGTCTGACGGGCAGAGAAGCCCAAGTCGCCGGTGCACAGGCTAATCACGCGATACGGAAGGCCCAGCTGCTGCAGCAGGTACTCGGCCTCGGCGGTCATGCTCTCGAGCTCCTCGTCGGACTCCTCCGGCTTAGCGAACTTGACCATCTCGACCTTGTCGAACTCGTGCTGACGGATGATGCCGCGGGTGTCGCGACCGGCGGAACCGGCCTCCTCGCGGAAGCAGGGGGTGAAGGCGGTGTAGCGGCGCGGCAGGGTGTCGGCATCGAGGACCTCGCCGGCGTGCAGGTTGGTAAGCACGACCTCGGCGGTGGGGATCAGGAAGTTGTCGCCCGAGACGTGATAGGCGTCGTCCTCGAACTTGGGCAGCTGGCCCGTGCCAAACATGGTCTGACGCTTGACGACGATAGGCGGCCACCACTCCTTGAAGCCACGGCTGGTGTGCGTATCGAGGAAGAAGTTGATGAGGGCACGCTCCAGGCGGGCACCGGCGCCACCGAGAACGGTGAAACGGCTGCCGGAGAGCTTGTTGCCGCGCTCGAAGTCAAGAATGTCGAGGTCGGTGCCCAGATCCCAGTGCGGCTTAAAGTCGAAGTCGAACTCGCGCGGGGTGCCCCAGCGGCGACGCTCGATGTTCTCGTCCTCGTCCTTGCCGTACGGCGTGGCCTCGCAAGGAATGTTGGGCAGGTGAGCCATGAAGTCGTACTGCTCCTGCTCGAGGGCAGTACGACGCTCGGCCAGACCGTCAATCTTCTCGTTGACGGCGCGCACGGCCTCCTTGGCGGCCTCGGCCTCCTCCTTCTTGCCCTCCTTCATCAGGGCGCCGATCTTCTTGGACTCGGCATTGCGCGTAGCCTGGAGTTCCTCGACCTCGGTGATGACGGCACGGCGCTCGTCGTCGAGCTCAAAGAACTTCTCGCGATCCCAAGACGTCTGGCGGTTAGCCATGGCGACATCGATGGCATCGGGATTCTCGCGAACAAACTTGATATCAAGCATTAGATCCTCCGGCGATATACATTCCATTTAGGTTGCAACCTTGTACATGTATGGGCAAGTATATACTTATGAGCGTTTACGACCCAACTCAACTACGCAAGAAGGCACCCAATGGACGCAGTTTTTTCCTTTTTGTTTGGCACCCGCACCGGTTTTGCCATCCTTTTCGCCGGCGGCATCCTGTTATTTGCGATTCTTGCCTTTGTAATGGAGAAGCGTACCCATAAGATGTACGTCGACCGCGGACCCAAGTCCGAGGATGAGGAAGACAGCTTCTGGGACTAACCTGCCAAAAAGGGACAGGTTTATTTTGGTCTGTTTTATCTGGGCAAACGCAAGCGCCCCGCAACTGGAATTGAGCCAGTTGCGGGGCGCTTTTCGCTAAAAGGACAAAACCGCAGAAAATACCTGCCAAAAATAAACCCGTCCTTTTTTTGGTCGGTTTTACTGGAGAGTTGCGTCGATTGCCTTGACCAGGGCGCTGCGCATGCCGGCGTCCTCGAGCGCAACGACGCCCTTGATGGTGGCACCACCGGGCGAGCATACGGCATCCTTCATCGCCGCAGGATGCTGGCCAGTTGCAAGCTGCAGCTTTGCCGTACCCAGCACCATCTGGCTCACAATGCGATAAGCATCCGCACGCGGGATACCGTGCTTGACCGCCGCATCGCCCAGGGCCTCGATTGCCATGGCGACAAATGCCGGAGCGCAACCACCCACCGTGCCTCCCACAAACAGCAGACTCGTATCGAGCTCGACCACCGCACCGAGTTTGCCAAGCAGATCAAGCACCACGGCGCTCTGCTCATCACTAAGCGTGGAAGCCTTCTCGCAAGCGATGACGCCCTCGCCCACCGAAACCGGTGTGTTGGGCACCGTCGAGATATGCGCGACGCCCGGCAGGACCTGCTCCCACTTGGCACTGTCCCAGGTCCAGGCAACCGACAGAACGACCTTTTTGGCAAGAGCATCCTTGAGCGGGGCGAATACCTTCTCGATCATGTACGGTTTGACCGCAGCGACCACGATATCGGATGCGGCGACAACCTCGGCGGCATCGTGGCAGGCGACCATGCCGCGCGCCTCGCAGCGCTCAACCAGTGCGTCGTAGCGACCCGCGCAGGCGCACATGTCGCTCGCAGCTACACCGGCAGCGATCCAGCCATCGGCCATAGCGCTCGCCATATTGCCAAAACCGACAAATCCAATCTTCATATCTCATAGTCCTTTCAGACACATTCCTCAAAACGAAAGGTATTGTCCCACGCCATTGTTTCGTATTGCCGACCTATTTGTGATACGGCTCGCCACGGCTGATCTTGCAGGCACGGTAAATCTGCTCTAGCAGCACCACACGCGCCAGGTTATGCGGCAAGGTAATGCGTCCAAAGCTGAGCATCTCGTCGGCGCGGGCGCGCACCTCATCACTCACGCCGTCCGAACCGCCGATTACAAAGGCAATGTCGCTGCTGCCTCGCAGCATAAGATCGTCGAGCCGCGCCGAGAGCTCCTCACTCGAACGCTCCTTGCCCTCGATAGCCAGCAGGATCACATGCGCCCGAGACGGCAATGCAGCAAGAATTGCCGCCCCCTCCTTGTCGCGCGCGGCATCCACGCCGCCCGCCTTAGCCGGGTCGATATCGGCCACCTCGCGGATATCCACCTTGGCATAGGCACCTAAGCGCTTGGTGTACTCAGCGCACGCGTCCTTCCAAAAGCGCTCCTTGAGCTTACCGACGCAAACGACGGTGTATTTCACGCGCGTCTACTCCTTCGAATCGTTTTGAACTTTGCCGGCGGCCAGCATCTGCTCGAACATCGAGGCCGACTGCGAAAAGTCGCTCGGCAGCACGACCGTCGAGGTTTTACCCGTGCGAGCGAACTCCGTCATCATCTCGGACCACTGCGTAAACATGAACAGTTGGTTGGCCTCGTCATTGCCGACACCCGTCTCCTGGATGATCTCGAGCGAATCTTTGATACCCAGCGCGATGGCCTTGCGCTGGTTGGCGATGCCCTCGCCCGCCTTTTCCATAGCCTCGGCCTCGGCGGTCGCCTCGGTGACGCGCTTGATACGGTCTGCCTCGGCGAGCTCCTGCGCGGCAGCGCGCTTGCGCTGGGCAGCGTTGATGTCGTTCATGGAGTTCTCAACCTCGGTCGGCAGTGCGATTTTGGTGATGAGCGTCGACACGAGGGTGAAGCCGTAGGCGGCCATC
>CABUSH010000052.1 GCA_902494195.1 uncultured Collinsella sp.
AAAAGGCGGGCGGCATCGACTTTTCCATGCCGCTGGCGCTCGGCTATACGGGCCTTTCGGATGCGGTGCTCAAGAAGTATATCGAGGACAGTGCGGCGCTGTGGGCTGGCCACACCGAGGGCGAGCTGCCCGTCCACACCATCGGCGCCACCATCGGCACCCATGTAGGCCCCGGCGCCGTAGCCGTAGCCTTCTTCCAGCCTGCCAACTAACTTTCCGGTCAAAACCACCACAAAGGGGACAGGCACCTTTGTGGTGGTTTATGCTTTTCCGGGTGGAAGGGAGCGAGCAATGGCGTCTGAGGGCTTTTTTGAGCGGGTGTACGAGGTGGTCGAGCAGATTCCCGAGGGGATGGTCGCCACGTATGGTCAGGTGGCGCTGCTTGCTGGACGTCCACGAAGTGCGCGGTACGTGGGGTATGCCCTGCATGGCAATCCGCGCCCCGGCGAGATTCCCTGTCACCGCGTGGTGTTTGCCGATGGCCGCATATGCGATGGTTTTGCTTTTGGCGGTCCCGATGCTCAACGTGAGCTTTTGCTAGGGGAGGGTGTGGCGTTTAAGGACGACATGCACGTCGACTTGGCCGCCTGTCGCTGGCCTGCAGGGCTCTAGCGGCTCTGCCGTGGTTAAAACCACCACAAAGGTGCCTGTCCCCTTTGTGGTGGTTCTAGTTTACCTGAGCTAACTTATGGAGAAGCTATGGGGGAACATATTGACGCTACAAAGTAAACCACGGTGAACTATATTGTATTCAGCAACGGAGCAGGCAATAGGCGATGAAAAAGCCTGCCCTGTTGAGTTTGATTCGCATTCCTCCCCTCTGTGCGATTCAACGGTGTACTTCGGGAACAGGCCCGCTGGCAACTAACTGCCAGCGGGCCTGTTCCTGTTTTTCGGGGGAGTGCAATGGGCAGAGCCGAACCGGTCGGGCACCAAAAAAGGCGGACGCACTAGCGCCCGCCCTATAGCAATCGAAAGTTCTAGCCAGCAGATCGATCTAGTACACCATGCCCATGGCGTCCTGAACCTCGGCCAGGGTCTGCTCGGCAATCTCGTTGGCGCGACGGTTGCCCTCGTGCAGCACGTCCTTCACATAGTCCAGGTCGTTTTCGTAGCGCTGACGACGCTCGCGGATCGGCGCGAAGTACTCGTTGACGGCCTCGGTCACGTACTTCTTGAGCTGGCCGGAGCCGCCCATACCAATCTCCTCGGCAATCTCGACCTCGGAACGACCGGTGCAGATGGCGGCCGTCGAAAGCAGGCCGGACACGCCGGGGCGGTTCTCGGGATCAAACGTGATCATGCGCTCGGAGTCGGTCTGGCTCTTCTTGATGCGCTTGGCCGTCTCCTCAGCGGTCATCGAGATGTTGATGGCGTTGCCGTAGCTCTTGCTCATCTTGCGACCGTCAAGTCCGGGCAGTAGCGGGGTCTCGGACAGCAGCGCCTCGACCTCGGGGAACACCTTGCCGTAGCGGTTGTTAAAGCGGCGGGCGATGGTGCGGGTGAGCTCGATGTGCGGCAGCTGGTCGCGACCGACGGGCACCACATTGCCCTTGCAGAACAGGATGTCGCAGGCCTGGTGCACCGGGTAGGTGAGCAGAAGGCCGGTGAGCTCGTGGCCCGAGGCCTCCATCTCGGCCTTGACCGTGGGGTTGCGCGCCAGCTCGGCCTCGGAGACTAGCGACAGGAACGGCAGCATGAGCTGGTTGGCGGCGGGCACGGCGGAGTGCGCGTAGATCATGGTTTTGTCGGGGTTGATGCCGCAGGCAAGGTAGTCCATGACCATGTTGTACACGTTGTCCTGGATGTGCTCGGTCGTGTCGCGGTCGGTGATGACCTGGTAGTCGGCGATGAGTACGTTGGTCTTGGCACCCATGTTCTGCAGCTCCACACGGCCCTTGAGGGTGCCGAAGTAGTGACCCAGGTGCAGGCGGCCGGTGGGGCGGTCGCCGGTAAGCATGGTGAACTTCTCGGGCGTTTTTGCCAGGCCCTCGCGAATGGCGTTGCTCTTTTGCAGCGCGACTTCGTAGCTGTTCTCGTTTGGCATGATTGCTCCTAACGTATGTTCATTGGTCAAGATGATAACGCGTTTATTGGAGGGGCGGGTCGTAAGTAGGCGAGGGGCGGGAGATCGGCGGCATGTGCGATGGGCGCGGCATGGCTGCGCGTTTGGCCGGCGGCGCCTGGGCGCTTCCTCGGCAGCTTACCCTAGAGCTTGTGGTGGCGCTCTTCCTTACGTTCCTCGGCTGCCTGCTCCTCCTGCTTAAAGGCGGGGTCGTCGGGGGTGACGAGCTCATCCTCGTGTGTGCGCTTGTTGTAATGGTGGCGCAGCACGGGCTCAAACAGATGTAGATGCTTGGCAAAGGCCGCCGAACCAATGGCGAGCACGGTAAAGATGAGCACGCGCATGGGCACCTCGACCTGGTTAATCGCGGCGGCGCCGGCCGAAAGCATGATGCACCAGGCGTAGATGAGGAGCACTGCCTGTTTTTGGTTGTAGCCTTCTTGGATCAGGCGGTGGTGGATGTGGCCCTTGTCGGCCTGCCCGATGCTAATGTGGGCGCGCTTGCGGCGCACGATGGCGCTAAACGTGTCGATGATGGGCACGCCGGCAACGATGAGCGGAATGATAAGCGAGGTGAGCGCGGCGGTGCGGCTCACGTTGAGCAGCGAGATGGAGCCCAGCGCAAAGCCCAGAAGCAGCGACCCCGAGTCGCCCAAGAAGATGCTTGCGGGGTTGAAGTTGTAGCGCAAAAAGGCCAGACAGGCGCCAAAGAGCGCAATGGAGAGCGCGGCGGCGTCGATGCGGCCCGAGAGAACGGCCATCGAAAACATGGTGAACGACGCGATGCCGCAGATGCCCGTGGCCAAGCCGTCGAGGCCGTCGATGAGGTTAATGATGTTGGTGAATGCCACCAGATAGATCACGGTGATGGGGTAGGCGAGCCATCCGAGCATGATCTCGCCGGGGGCAAACGGGTTGACGATGACGCCGATCCGTAGGCCGCCGATACAGGCGATAAGCGCGGCGAGGACCTGTCCGGCCAGCTTTTGCTTGGGCGTGAGCTGGAAGACGTCGTCGATGGCGCCGGTCGCAAAGATAACGGTAAAAGAAAGCGCAAGTATGGGGTAGCTGATGTGCAGACGGGGGTGGGGCACCAAAACGGGCGGCCAACCCAGGTACCAGGTGCCTAGGATTTGCACAATACAGGCAACGACCAGGCCCAAAAACACCGCCGTTCCGCCCAAACGCGGGATGGGCTTGGTGTTGATGCGGCGCTTAGAAGGATAGTCGACGGCGTCGAGCTTAATTGCCAGGCGCTTGACCAGGGGCACCGTGAGGAAGGTCGTGATAAAGGCCGCCGCTGCCACGCATAGATACGGTATGTAGCTCGGGGATGAAGCCATGAATCGAAAACCGCCAAGCGTCGAAGGAAAAGGTCAAAGGGCGCTACGCGCAAAAGGGCATAGCTGACCCATGATACTCGACCGAGGGGGCGCGGAGGTTTGCGCCGTGCGATTATCACGCGCTTACCAGATATTGGGATGTTGGCGGAGGTTCTGCCGAGTACCGTTGTTGGGTGTCATACGGGATCTGCGATGGCAATTCTTGGCAAAATCGGCAAAAGAAAACCACCCCCCACGTTACGAAAATGAACCCACCTAAAACAGGTGGGTGCCCTCATCGACCGTTCCAGCGTCCTTAACAACGAAGGATACCTGTACTAAGTACGACTGTGTGGGCTCCCTAAATAAACGCGACGGTTCACCCAGTTGCTCCGCGGGGGGCGGAATATCTACATCATAAAGCGGCACTTTGTTGATTCCAGTCTTGACATTACAAAATTCGTGTCGGACGATTACGGCGCCTTGGGCTTGGAACCGTCTGTGCGGTCCGGGCCTTTGCGTTTGAGCTGCTGAATCGTTGTTTTGGAGCATGTTTTTATGCCGACGTCGTTGACCGAACTTTTTTCGCCCGCCTGCCATTTGTGTCCGCGCCGTTGCGGCGCGGCACGCGACGAGGGCGCGCATGGCGTGTGCGGCGCCGATGACACGCTTAAGGTCGCCCGCGCGGCGCTCCATATGTGGGAGGAGCCGCCCATTTCGGGTGAGGCCGGCTCGGGCACGATTTTCTTTAGTGGCTGTTCGCTCAAATGCGTCTACTGCCAAAACCACGAGATCTCGACGGGCAATTTTGGGCTCGAGATTTCGCCCGAGCGCCTGGTCGAGATTATGCTGGAGCTGCAGGACCAAGGCGCCAACAACATCAACCTGGTGACTGCGACGCATTATGCTCACCTGCTGCCGGCCGTGATTGACGCAGCGCGGGAGCGCGGGCTGGACATCCCGATCGTCTACAACACGAGCGGCTATGAGCGGGCGAGTGCCGTGGCTGCCCTGGGTGACCTGGTCGATGTGTGGCTCACCGACTTTAAATATGCCGATGCCGGGCT
>CABUSH010000053.1 GCA_902494195.1 uncultured Collinsella sp.
GACGGCTTTGCCATGGAGGACTTTGGCGAGCTGCCCGACCAGAAGTACCAGATGACCATCACCTCAGGCAAGGGCAAAAAGAAGAGCACGACCACCATGAAGGTCGACTATACCAAGGAAGGTTCGGACGCCCCTAAGAGCGTTGAGCTCACGCAGTCCAAGAAGGAGGCCAAAGCTTCTGCCAAGGCGGCGGTCGAGACGGCAAACGAGCTGTTCAGCGACAAAATCCTCGAGTACCAAAAGAAGTACGGCGAGGGCAAGGCTGTCGAAATGGGCAATTCGCTTTACGGCGCTCAGGGTGTGGGCTATGCCAAGCTCATTGACTTTGATGGGGACGGGCGGGACGAACTGCTGATTGAGTATTCCGATGAGCCAGTGGACCGTGAAGATAATGCAACTGCCGCGCGGGCTGAGGTTTGGGCATATCAAGACGGCGAGATTAAGAAGGTTTATACACCGGAAGTCACCGTGTCTCACCAAGAAGCATCTGTGTCCATTTGGCTTGAAGAATACGAGGGCAAGATTGGTTTTTCACAGTGGTTCGACCACGGAACGGCAATTAAGCAAAGCGATGTCTCTGGTGAGAGCGGCCCATCTGCTCATGAATACCAAGTTAAGTTCATAGGATATGATGGCCAGTCATTCAAAGCTATGACTGATCTAATTGCTCCAAACGAGGTCAAAGCCGCCTCGCTGGAAGAAAACGCAACCTTGTATTACGGCGAGTCCGTAGTAAACAAAAGCATCGCAACGGTTGCCACGACGCTGGAGCAGCTAAAGTCGAAGGACGCTGGCGATGATGCGCAGACGAGCTATGAGGCAGTCTCTGCCACGCAGGATGTCGACTTTACGGCTGCGGTTGGCGAAGGCCCGCTGGATCCGTCCCCCGATGACACGTGCCAGATCACGGCTACGTGGACCTATCCTCAGGTAAAGGGCCAGGGCGTGGGTGTCGCCAAGTTCAACAAAGATATGGTCCAGCTGGTCGCGGATACGCTCGATGCGAGCAAGCAGGCCTCGATGGATGACGAGGACAGCCGCGTGACCATGATGTACACCGCCGAGATCGTCTCGATCGATGGCGATATCGCCTGCGTGCGAACCTACACCGATAGCTATCAGCCTCCGTATCGATCGGAGCGAGTGACAAGGTCGGCGTACTACAACCTCAAGACGGGCGAGCAGGTTTCGCTCGAGGACTCGCTTGCGCAGCATGGGCTCTCGTTTGACACCCTCAAGAGCGAGGCCAAGCAGGCAATTAAGACAGCAAAGCCGGATATAGACTCCGTGTCCGAAGACAACATCGACGATGACGATAACTACACCGAGGATCATTTCTACTACGACGGCAAAGGCTACATTATCGTCCTCGATACTGGCGAGTTTGACTGCATGGCATGGGATACCCACGACTTGGTTGCGCACGCCTTCGACTCGAGCTATTCCTGCGGTCAGGATGTAACGCCCGACCGAGCCAAGGCCACGTACGTGCCCAACGAGTAGAGCAAAGCGGCAGGGAGTAATCTGAACAGTCCCCGGTGACGCAAAACGCAGCGCCACCGGGGATTTTTTTTGATGCAAATTGGCTCCGAAACAAGCTATCTGGGCCAGCCGCGCCACGAAAAGCGCCCATCTACTACGTTTACCAGGTTTGGACCGACCATGGAGCGTTTTTTAACAATGCAGCAAGACGTTTACCTGCGGTTTTGTTAACACAAATATGGCTATGGTTGGCACCCTTGGGTTAAACGTAGTAGATGGGCGCATTTTTTGGTGCACGGCCCAAGAAGAGATCGTTAGCCGCGCTGGAGGCCGAAGAGTTTGGCGTTGCGCTCGGCGACCATCATGTTGATATCGGCGATCTCCATCTCGCCGTCAATGTAGGGCTGGTAGGTGCCATATGGATCGCCTGCTCCCAAGCTGCAACTGCCGCAGTTGTCGCAGCTGCCGTTGCCGCAGCCAGCGAGCGCCAGCTTAATGATCTCCTCGCGTTCGGCGCGCGTTGTGTCTTTGATGAGCTTGCTTTTTGCCATGACGTTCCTCGATTCGCTTGTGACCGTCGGCCGCGCATGTCTTGTAGATACCGGCGGGCTTTGCCCATCATAGGCTTTTGCGCGGGTAGAATGCATGGATAACTTGATGCTTACGGGCGACGGAAAGGAATCGTTGCATGGACCAGGATAAGACGACCGTAATGGGTGGCTACGGCTCCCCGCGGACGGGTAATGGCGCCGATGAGACCCGCGTCGTGCCGAATCCCGGCTACGCTGCCCCCGATACGACGCAGGCGTCGGCCGATCCCACACGCGTTGTAAATTACGGGAACGCAACGCAGGACCCGTATGGTGCCTCGTCGCAGAGCCCCTACGGCAATGCGGCGGCAGACCCTTATGATGACCTGCTGCAAAATCCCATTCCGCAACCTCAGCAGACGACCTATATGCCGCGCACGGCACAGCCGCGCTACGAGTCGCGCGACCGATATGCGCGTGAGCCGTATCGTGAGTATCCCAAGTCCATCCCTCAGTATGGCGAGGACGAGGAGAAGAAGCCTTCGCGTTCGTCGAGCGTGATCAAGAAAATCCTGATCGTGCTGGCGGTCTTCTTTGCCCTGTCGGTTGTGTTTGCCATCGTGTCGGGCATGCTCAACAAGCGGGGCGCCACGACTGATACCACGGCCGAGCAGACCGAGACTACTCAGTCCGGCACCGTCGACCTGAGCGATATCCCGGGTCAGTACTGGTCCAACGCCAAAAAGCTCCTCAAGTCGCGCGGGGCCGATCTTTCGAACGCCGTGATCCTGACCGATGATGGCTCAACACCTGTCGTCGATGCCAACTGGGTCGTGACGTCTGCCTACTATAACGACGACGGTAACCTCGAGATTCAGCTCACGCGCAAGGACAGCTCGTCGGGCAATGTATCCGGCGATCAGGGCACTACGGACAGTTCGAGCTCCAACACGCTGGGGGACCTGAGCGACAAGGCGCAGGAGCTGGGAGATAAGGCCCAGCAGTTGGGTGACACCGCTCAGAATCTCGGCGATACTGCGCAGAATCTGGGCGATATGGCAACGAGCGCCTGGGATGCCCTGCAAAACGGCATTTCGGGCGCGCAGGGGAACTAGCGGTTGAGCGGCTAGAGCCTTAGCGGTGCGAACAAAAACGGGACGCAGGATCGCGTGACCGGGCGCATAGGCGCGTTGGTCGGCGGTCCCGCGTCCCGTTTTGCTGTCGATTACAGCTGCTCGGCCGGACGGTCGGGCGAGCTGAAGCCCGAGTCAAATGTGACGACGCACGAGACATCGGGTCGGCGCTCGTGCACGATGCGCGTGACGAGCTCCAGCAGCTCCTCGTCGGATATGTCAAAGCCGTCGGGGCGCACCAGGTCAAACGAAACGAACCCGTCGTGCTCGTGCAGGTCGTGGATGGAGAGCGCGGGATCGATCTGCATGACGCCGCGCTTGACCCAGCCGCGCAGGTCGTCGCCGGTGGTGGCGATGGGGTCGCAGTGCAGCGTGATACCGATGCCCATCTGCCGTTTGATATCGTGCTCGATGGTGTCCAGGATCTCGTGATGTTCAAACGCGTCGCCCTCGCCGGGCATCTCCACGTGTGCGCTGGCAAACTGGCGGCCGGGGCCGTAGTCGTGCACCATGAGGTCGTGTGTGCCCAAGACCTGGGGGTACGACATGATCTTGTCGCGGATTGCCTGGACGAGCTTGGGGTCGGGCGCTTGCCCCAATAGCGGGCTGATAGCGTCGCGCACCAGGCCCATGCCGCTGATGCAGATGAAGATGCCCACGCCCAGGCCTGCCCAGCCATCGAGGTCAAAGCCGGTCGTCTGCGAAATAAGCGCTGCGGCCAGGACCGAGGCCGAGGCAATGACGTCGTTTTTGGAATCCTGCGCCGTGGCGATAAGCGTCTCGGAATCGATGCGGTTGCCCAGCGTGCGGTTGAACGCCGCCATCCAAAACTTGACGAGCATGGACAGGACAAGGGCTGCCATGGAGAGCGCCGAATACGCGGTGGGGGAAGGCTTGATGATCTTGGTAATGGATTCGAGCGCCAGGTTGATGCCGACGGCGCAAACGAGAACGGCGACAAACAGCCCCGCCAGGTACTCGTAGCGGCCGTGGCC
>CABUSH010000054.1 GCA_902494195.1 uncultured Collinsella sp.
CTTTCGCTTGTGACCTTGGCGCTTAAGGTGTCTCAGCGCACCGGTGCTCCGCTTGCCGACTTACTGTCCGAGGCGTCGAGCATGGTGGGGGAGCGCATTGAGCTCAAGCGCCGCCTGGATGTTAAGACGTCGCAGGCTCGCATGTCGGCGCATATGGTCGCGGCGATGCCGGCAGGCATGTGCGCGGTGTTGGCGCTGCTTTCGGCAGATTTTCGTCGCGGTCTTGCGACGCCTGCCGGCGCGGGCGCTGTGGTGCTGGGTCTTGCCCTCAACGCCGTTGCCCTGGTGGTTATCCGGCGCATTATGAGGGTGGAGCTATGAGCGCCCCGGTTGCAGTTGCGGCTTGCCTGTGCGCCCTGAGTGTATTTGTCGCGACGGGTTTGGATCGGGCGGATGCGCGCAAGATCGCAGGGGCCTGCAAGCGCGAGGCGGTGCTGGTCGCTGCCGCGGGTCGCTCGGTGGTCGATGCCCTGACCGCGCGAGTGAAGGGCGCGGTTGGAGCGGGCGGCCCGGCGCGAGTTTCGCTCGGCGAAGTGTCCGAGATGATCGATGTTGTGCGTTTGGGTCTTTCGGCCGGTCTTTCGTTTGATGCGGCGCTTGAGATTTTCTGCGCCAACCGCCGGTCAGTGCTGGCTCTTCGCCTTGAGCGGGCCTGCATGGCGTGGCAGGTGGGCGTGGGCACGCGTGAGGACGAGTTGTTGGCCGCCGCGCGCGACCTGGACGTGCGAGCGCTCGAGACCTTTGCCATCACGGTGGGGCAGGCGCTCGCCCTGGGTGCCCCACTTGCCGAGACGCTGGCCGCTCAAAGTCGCGAGATCCGTGCGGCTCATCGCGCCGCGGTCGAGCGCGAGATTGAGCGTGCGCCCGTCAAGCTGCTGATTCCCACCGGCACGCTCATCTTGCCGGCGTTGCTTCTGTCCATATTGGGCCCGCTGCTGGGAGCAGGCGGGATGATGTAGGGAGGAATACATGAACACGATGGTCGAAGTTGCTGACAAGGCTTGGAGCTGGGCTTTTTGCCGGGCGATCCGCGCTCGCCAGCATGCCAAGGAGCTGTTGCAGGAGGAGAGCGCGCAGGGTACCACCGAGTACGCCATTTTGGTGGGCGTGCTCGTGGTGATCGCGATTATTGCCATCGTTGCATTTAAAGGTAAGGTCCAAGATCTATGGAACGCTATCAGCGAGGGCATCAACAGCCTGTAGAGGGCGAGCGCCCCATCGGGGTGCTGCTGGTGTTTGCTTGCCTGACCGTGGCGATAGCGGCGGTGCTTTGGGGGCTTAACGCCGCGCGGCAGCAGCGTCCTGGGGCCGCCTTCGATTCGGGCTCAGATTCGGCGGTGGCGTCTCAAAAAGATGAGATGCGAGATGCGGACGATTCGGATGTCGCTGTCACGGCGCAAACCTTTCTGCGGACGCTCGACAAGCGGTCTGGCACTGCGACGGATTCGCCTGAGGACAACGCGATTGCGGTCCGGCTTGCATGGTCCGAGGACCGACCGATGACCGAGGCAGCGGCGGATATGTTACGCGCCTACCGCGAGGTGCCAACGGCCCAGCTCGCCCTGAGCGGCTATCTCGATATTAAGGGCAACGTATGGGGCGCCATCGTGCGCGATGGGCGCGGCTGGGTCGATATGGTGACGGTTGCCGCGGATACCGGCGATGCTTCGTGTCGTCTGCGCGCCGTGCGTCTGGTCCCGCAAACAATAAGCTCAAAGGAGGGATCGTGAAATGCATGACGTTCTGCGTGAAGAGGTTGCCCAAGCGACTGTGGAATACGCCATCGTCACGGTGGCGCTGCTTTCCATCGTGCTGGCAATCGCGGGGCTTTGGCGTGCCGGTGCCGATGGGCGCTTGGCGGCGCTGGTCGAGCGGGCGGCATCCCATGGCGTTGCCTCGACGTCGGTTATCGACGCCGCTGCGGGTGCTAAGGACATCGCGTTGTATTGATATCGCGCGCGAGGACCGGGCGCAGTCTACGGTCGAGGCCGCTTTTTTGCTGCCGACGTTTCTGACGCTCATCCTTCTCGCATTGCAACCGGTGTGTCTGCTTTATACGCACGCGGTCATGGAGTCTGCCGCCGCCGAGACCGCGCGGCTCATGACCACGACGACGGCGGAGGACGACGATCTTAAGGAGTTCACCCGCCGCCGGCTTGCCGCAGTGCCCAACGTTTCGATCTTTCATGCCGGCGGGCCGTTGTCGTGGGATATCGAGCTTGGTCGGGCCGATGCGGGTGGCGTCTCGTCCGTGTCCGTTTCCGGCGAGGTCAAGCCGTTACCTGTGATCGGTGCGTTTGCGCAGGCTATGGGTGGTACCGCCGAGGGCGGCTACGTTGAGCTCAAGGTCGATGTCTCGTATCAATCACGTCCCGAATGGCTGGAGGGAGATTATGGTTCGTGGATTGCTGCATGGGATTAAGCGTTTCTGGTCTAGACGCGTTTTGACGCGCCGTCCGAGCTGCCATCGCAAGCGAGGCGGCTTTATGGGTCGAGCCGGTATCGACCTGTTTATCGAAGACGGTGCCTACACCACGCTTTCCTCTGCCGTGGTCATCCTAGTGGTGCTCACGTTGCTGTTTTCGTCGACCGCGGCGATATGGAGCATGTCGCGTGCTGGGGATACCCAGGTGGCTGCCGATAGCGGCGCGCTGGCAGGCGCCAATGTGGTGTCGTCCTACCATACGGCTGCGACGGTGGTGGATGCGAGCATCTTGAGTCTGGGGCTGGCGGGGTTTGCCACGATCGGGACGGGACTGGTCGCCATCCTCATCCCGGGTGCCGAGCCAGTTGCCGGCAATATGGTCGACACCGGGATTGAAATCATTAAAACGCGCAACAAGTTTGCCAAAAGCGCATCGGAAGGCTTACAGAAAATCGAGACGGCTCTGCCGTATCTGATCGCCGCGCGTGCCACGCAGGCGGTGTCGGCGCAGGATACCGATAGTGTGACCTATACCGGTACGGCGCTTGCCGTGCCCAGGACATCCGAGTCGGACTTCGCTGCGCTCAAAGGGTCAGAGATCTCAACCGATACCATTAAAGACACTTCAGATGATTTAGAGCGTGCGGCCGAGGAGCTGCGGAAGGCTTCTGAGGACACGGCGAAGGCTAAAGAGCGCGCTTGGCTGGCGGATTGTGGCGGGTCGGACAAGGGCTCGGTCAGCAGCTGTTCTTGCATGTGGGAGCGTGCGAAAAGCCTAGCGGATCTCTCTGGTGCTCAAAATCCACATTACGCTTCGAGCGTTACGTGGGAGCCGCAAGTGGCGCTCGATCGCGCGAAGGCCTACTATCGCCAGCGCCTGGCAAATGAGAAGCCGCTTGGCGAAGGTCCGGAAAAACAGGCAGATTCTGCTGCACGAAAGGTGTTCTTCGCGTATGCGAGCGAAGAAGTCGAGCGGGCATATATAACTGAAAAGGACGGCAAAGTTTCCGCCCGCATCCCTTTCCTTCCGCGAAATCCAGATGAGGCGCGGACGACTGAACTCTATACCGATGCACGTTGGCCCACGAGTGAAGTAGATAAAGTTACCTATTTGCATTATGGGACTGACTGTCCAAATTACAAAAAAGGAAAGCCGGGTGGGCTGGCATCCGTCGCAGATTTTGACGGTCACGAAACGTGTAGCGAATGCCATTTCGGTGTGTCGTCTTTAGGGTACGTTGCGATTGCAACGACTTCTGTCGAAAGGGGCTTCGAGTACCACTTCGATAAGTTCAAAGAGGCTCTGGAAGACTACGTCGAATGCCGCAACAAAGAACTCGAACTTGAGCGTCAGACCGAGGATGAGGCCGACCGTGCGGGCAATGCGTTTGACCAGGCCATTAAAGCGCTTTCCGGCGAGCGCCCGCGTATCGCCCCACCTGGTCGCAACGGCGTGGTCGCCTTTGCAGTTTCGGGTGACATTACCAGCCCCGATCAACTTAACTCCTCGTTTAACGCGGCAGTCAGGCTTGGCGATCGCGGTGCTATCTCTGCCGCGGTGCTGGCGCCCGATGAGGCGACGGCGCAAAACAACGTGCTTTCGCGATTTTTCTCGACATTGAAGGAACGCTCGGGCGGCGTTGCCGGCGTGCTCGACGGCGTCATGGATGTTTGGGGACGGCTACTCGTGGGATAC
>CABUSH010000055.1 GCA_902494195.1 uncultured Collinsella sp.
GTTCATGAGGTACTCGAGCTGCATGAGCTCGTCCCAGGTGCCGCCGACGCCCATCAGGAACACGGCGTCGTAGCCCTCGTCGGCGACCTTGTCGGCGAGCGCGGTCATCTTCTTGCCGGTCTCGTAGAGCGCCTTACCGTCCTCGAGATAGCCCTCCTGGTCGAAATGCATGATCTCGATCTTCTCGGTTTCCTTCATTTGTCTCTCCTTTCTGGGGTTGTTTCCACATCCCCCATGCCAACGGGCATCAAAACCCGCTTACATTCCGTAACACTCGGCCGCTTTGGCCTTAAGCGCATTGACTGACTCTTCGTAGCCCTCTGCCTTGACCTCCATTTGCTTGGAGACGGCATCGAGATACGGGTGCACGTCCCATGACTTCAGACGCTCGGCGATCATTGCCGCAATCGTTTGGAAGAACACAAGATTGGGAATTGCGCTGAGCAGCGGAGCCACCTGAGGCACCGCAACCTCGTGAGCCTTGCCCTTGGGATGGGCCGTGAGCAGCACCGTTTTTGTCGTAACGTTCGATAGCGCATCGGCGATATTCGCAAGACGCTCCGACCCCTGCGGATCGTCGACAATAAACACCAGATAGCCCGGAACAATCTGCATCTCGGGACCGTGGACGAACTCCTCGCCTTCGTGATGCATGGCAGGAATCTTGATGGTCTCGCTCAGCTTGAGGGCCGCCTCCTCGGCAACACCGTAGTTGGGGCCGTTGCCGACGACCATGGCGGGCATGTGCTCAGAAAGCTCGAGCATGCGGTCTTGGACATATGCCTCGGCGGTCTTGCACATCACGGCATTGGCATGGATAGCCTCGCGCAGGTCGTCAAGACGCTGGGTGACGCCTTTGGCGTCAATCGTTCCGCGCGCCTGACCGCCGAAAATACCAAAGAGCACCAGGTACTCAACGAGAACCTCGACGCCCAGAGTCACAAAATCCACCGACTCGACGCCCACACCGTAGTCAAGAACGATGTCAGTGTGCTCCTTGATGGGCGCCTCGACGTTCGCCGTGAGCGCAACTGCAGCCATATCGTGTGCGCGCATGTAATCGAGCGCCGCAATCGTATTGGTCGAATAGCCACTCTGCGAGACGGCGATGTTGAGCGCATGCTGCGGATAGGTGTGTTCAAAATCGACGAAGGCCTCGGGCGTCACAACGGACACCTGCATCTGCAGCGCATCTTGCAGGTAATCGCGGGCGCAATCGGCGGCATGACGCGACGAACCCGAAGCAACGATGCGCAGCGCGTCAAAAGAACCGGACTGGAAAATATCAACGAGCTGCGCTACCAGCTCAGACGAACGCTCGAGGTTCTCTCCCATACGCACATGGGCGAGTTGAACGTAATCGAGCATCTTCATCGTCTCACCTCGCAACAAATCATTAGTATTTGATACCAATCACGATTACAGGTTACGGCTTTTTGATACCTCTTTGTCGATTAATTTATTCCCTTCGGCGAACGGTCGATTTTGAGCCCTGTAAGGTTGTATATACAGCTGACCCAACGAATCAAAATTCCGTCAGCTTTTCAGCCCGTTATGCAAAAAAACCAGCTAGTACGTATAGGTATATCCACCCGCATCACCGCGGTTAAACGACTTGACGTACTCGATCGCCTGGCCGCTCGCATCGAAGCTCACGCACTCAAGCGTCAAGGCAAGATCGCCCTGCTCCAGTCCAAGCAGGCCGGCATCTCGCGCGCCCAGCGCTTCGATATCGAGCTTTTCCTGTGCCATGACCGGCTTTCGGCCCAACATCTCATATGTCTCGTACAAACTGAAGACCGACACGTCAATATCTTCGATTGTGGGAAACAGCAGGCACGGGATGAACGCCGTCTCAATCGATACGGGGTCGCCGTTGACGCAGTTCAAACGCCGAATCGAATACAGCAAATCGTCCTCGGCAATGCCAAACAGGTTGGCATAATATGGGCCCGCATAACGCTTGGAACGCGCGAGGATACGGACGGACGGCTCGCCACCCGAAGCACGAACCGATTCGCGAAAGCCTCCTGTTCGCTCGTACGCAACGGGCACTTTCTGTGCCACAAACGCGCCCTTTCCGCGGACGCGTCGAATCTGCCCACGCCGAACCAACTCATCGACAGCACTTCGGATGGTCAAGCGTGTCGTACCAAATTCCTCGGCGAGGTCTTTTTCGGACGGAATCATGGAACCCGTGGGATATATTCCGCGCTCGATACGCTCCTCGATGCGGCGTCGAATGCGCATATAAACCGGGGTGGCAACTACTGTTTCAGCCATTGTTCACCTGCCACGCTCCTCATGCCGTTCTCTTCGCCGTTATCGGCAAAGCGGAACTTTGTGGGCAAAATCACCGATTTGCAATGCTCCACAAAACGCATGTCCTTATCAAATTCGATCGTGCTCTCATAGAACACCGGCGTTCCCTCTTCTTGCTGGAGCAGCTCGGCCTCTTCGGCGTTCAAACGCGAGATGGAGATATGCTCACGTCCATGCTCAACGCGCACGCCACCTTCTTTGAGCAGGACATCGTAAAGGCTCTCACACTCAAAATCGTGCTCGGGAAGCGCGGGGCACAGGGACAGGTTAACGTGAGCGGTCTCGATTGACGCCGGCTCGCCCTCTATAAGTCGAATGCGCTGCATGCGGAGTAAAGGAGCGCCTACAGCCACCCCAAGCTTGTCGGCAAGCGCCTCATCCGCCTCGATGGTCCCGGTGGAAACCAGACGAGAAGAGGGGTATAGGCCGGCAGTCCGCACAGCATCGGAAAAGTTATACGTTTCCTGGAAGATATTCAGCGGCTTGGGAGGACACACATACGTACCCGATCCGCGACGGCTCTCGAGCGTTCCACACGAGATGAGCCGCGTGATACCAGCGCGCAACGCCGTACGCGAAACGCCGATCTCTTCGCACAGCACGCGCTCGGCCGGCAGGCGATCGCCGCCGGCAAGCTGATGGTGCTGGATATACCAAAGTATTCCCTCAACAGCACGATCTTTGGGGGGAATTGCATAAGATTCGCCTGCCATTGCACAGACTCCTCATTCAGAAACGTATGCCGCCAAAATTAGGCCAGCCCTCCCATGGCATCAAATTCGGCCTTAATCCTCTCGGCGACATTCCGATACGACTTATATAGACTTGAATCGCGTTTGACTTCGTCGGTCATAACGGGAATCTCTAATTTGGAAACCTCGTCTTTTCCCGTCTGAACCGCCACAACAACGCCCATACCAAGACACATATTACGTTTGGCAGCGTTCATTTTTGCCGCCTTAGCGGGATTTGCCAGAATGCGCTGGGCAAATTCCTGTTTAGAGACCGCTTCATCGGCCTCCGGATCGCCCGCCTCGGCTACTTCGCACTGCAACACGTCCGCATAGTCAAAAATCTTCGGCTCGCCGCCGCGCTGATGCACGGCCCACTTGCGACGCGTGGCATCCTGGTAGATAGCCGGCAAAAACGTAAACCGCGGCGGGTCCAAAATCGTATCCGTGATGGTAAACACATCGGGATCAAAGGCATCCTGCGGGTTTATCTTCTTGAACAGCCCCATATCAGCCTCCCGTACTAGCATTAAACAACTCAAGCTGAATATAGCACCAATTTCAAGCCGCCGCCTTACCCTATCGGTACGCGGCGTCTATGGCTCGCCCTCTCTTTGAGCCGGCGCTGACCGCGATTGAGCAGGACCCCGGTGTCCTCGCGGAGCATGCTTTTGGCTGCATGTCCCTCGCGCAGCGCGCGTTCGTAACCGGCGAGTCGTTTGCGACCCGTATTGGAGCGACGCGCGTTAACCAGACA
>CABUSH010000056.1 GCA_902494195.1 uncultured Collinsella sp.
AGTTTGCTGCTCTACAGTCCTGCGCAAGACGGAAAGCACATTAAGTGCTTTCCTTTGCGTGCGGAACTCGCGACAAACTTCATGCCCTCCGGTCCGCCCCGGGAGCCAGGTTGACCAATTCGGGCCCGACATTCAGAAAAGTCAGTGCAGCAAAATGGCGATGCAGATGGTGTGAACAAGAAAGGGGCACGTTGCTGAAACGTGCCCCTTATGGGTGGGGTATGGGACTAGCGCTCGTAGATTAAGTTGCCTGCCAGGTAGGTGGCCTGGACCTTGGTGGCTTGCAGCTCTTGGGGGTCGATGGTGAGCGGGTTTTGATCCAGGACTACCAGGTCGGCGTATTTGCCGGGTTCCAGGCTGCCGAGGTTTCGCTCGTCGCCTGCCGCGTAGGCGCTGCCCAGGGTGTAGTTGCGCAGGGCAGTTGCCGCGTCGATGCGCTCGCTGGGAAGCCAGCCGCCCTCGGGCCAGTGGCTGCGGGGGTCTTGGCGCGTGATGGCCGTGTAGAGCACGTTCATGCTGGTAACGGCTGTGATGGGGCTATCGGTACCGAAAGCTTGGCGGATGCCGCGCTGCTTATAGGTCGCAAACGGCCACATGATGCGGCTGCGTTCCAGGCCCAGGTCGCGCTCCGGGCCACCCGGGTCGAGCGTGATGTGGCAAGGCTGGCTCGAGGCAATGACGTTGAGCTTGCGCAGACGATCGATGTCCTCAGGCAGCAGATTCTCCAGATGCTCGAGCGTGTTATGACCGTGCGGCGGCAGACCGTAGAGCCCTGCCGCCTCCTCAAAGATATCGAGCGCAGCATGGATGGCACCGTCGCCGATAACGTGAATACGCACGGTGTGGCCGCGCTCGGCTGCCGCCAGAACCAACTTGCGCATGCGCTCGACAGGAACCGTCAGGCGACCCTGGTCACCCGGGAAGCGCGGGTTAGTATAGGGCTCAGTGAGGTATGCGGTATGCTCGCTCGACACGCCGTCGAAGAACTGTTTAAAGCCTGGCGCCGAGAGCAGCGCGTTGTTCGCGTATCGGGTCTGGAGTTCTTCCAAGCGCGATTGGTCATCCAGCAGCGTGGGAAACAGATGGGCGCGGATGCCCAGCTTGCCGGCGGCCTGCAGCTTGTCGTAAACATCGTCGCGAATAAAGTCGCAGCCCGGCATGGGCATGAGCGACATATCGCAGATTGAGGTGATGCCTTGTTCGGCCATACGCTTCATCTGGTCGGCGTAAGCGCTCGCGATGCGGTCCTCGCCCAGCCACTCCAGGCAGCGCGGCAGCAGCTGCATAGCAGCTGCCTCGTGGGCGATACCCGTAAGTTCACCGTTTGAGTCTTTGTCATAGCTGCCACCCGCCGGAGGCTCGCTGTCGCGCGTCACGCCGAGGGCTTCGAGCGCGCGGCTGTTGAGCCACAGGGTATGCCCATCGCCCGAATACATAACACAGGGGCGACCGGGGAAGGCGGCGTCGAGGGAGGCCTTGGTAGGATGCTCGGGCGGATCCCAGCGGTAATCGCGCCAGCCCTGGGTCACGACCCAGGCGTCATTGGGCAGGCCCTGGGAAAACTCGAGCGCATGCTGCACCAGTGCCGCCTCGGACGTGCCCATATCCATGAGCATATACGGAGAGGAGCCAACCGAAGTATGGAAGAAGTGCAGATGAGCGTCATGGAAACCGGGGCAGACAAACTGCTCGCCGTAATCGACCACCGGCGTGGCGGCAGGTGCGGCGGCAATCACGTCATCGGGCGCGCCGACAGCGACGATGCGATCGCCCGCGATGGCGATCGCCAACTCGCGGGCGGTATCGATGCCGTCTTGCGCGGTAAAGACGTTCTTGGAGCGAATAATCCGATCGATATGTCGCATGGGCATCCCCATCTCTGGCAGGTAATTCAACACCCCCGAGTGTACTCCCCCGCCCTTGTAACAAAACCCCAAGCGGCAAACGGCAACTTTACCAGCCCTAGCGGCAGGTGGCATACTGGAGAAAGCCTGTACGATTTTGCGATCAACCCAGCAAGGAGCAAATCGACCATGACGAAGACCAAGGCACAGCAAATTATGGCGGCAACCGAGGTTCGCGCGGCAGACGACGTCACCGCGGCCATCCAGGATATCGCCGCCGAGTTTGAACCCTACATCATCAAGCAGCGCCGGCACTTCCATAAGCACCCGGAGTTGAGCCTTGCCGAGGAGCGCACGACTTCCGACATTGCCAACCAGCTCGACGCCATGAATATCCCCTACGAGCGTCCGCTCAAGACGGGCCTCGTGGCGACGCTTCGCGGCACCGCGCCGGATGCCTACCGCGAGGACGGCACGCCGCGCCGCCGCATCCTGCTGCGCGCCGATATCGACGCCCTGCCCGTCACTGAGCAGACCGGCGAGGAGTTCGCCAGCGTCAATGAGGGCTGCATGCACGCCTGCGGCCACGACTGCCATATCGCCATGATGCTCGGCACGCTGCAGATTCTGCGCCACATGACCGATGACATCCACGGCGAGATTCGCATCGTATTCCAGCCCAGCGAGGAAAACGGCCAGGGCGCCAAGCTCATGATCGGCACGGGCGTACTCGATGGCGTCGACGGCGCCTATGCCGCGCACATCTGGAGCGAGGTCGACGCCGGCACCGTGAGCTGCGAGCCCGGTCCGCGCATGGCAAACACCGACTGGTTCCGCATCGACGTCCGCGGCACCTCGTGCCATGGCGCCATGCCCCAGCGCGGCCACGACGCCGTTATGGTGGCGGCAGAGATCGTCAACGCCCTGCAGACCATCGTCTCGCGCGAGATTAGCCCCTACGAACCCGCCGTCATCACCGTCGGCGAACTGCACGGCGGCACCGCGCGCAACGTTATCGCCGGCACGGCGTACCTCGCCGGCACGGTGCGCACCTATGGCGACAAGACGCATGAGGAGATGCCCGAGCTCATGCGCCGCATCGTTGAGCACACCGCAGCGGCACTAGGCGCCGAGGCCGAACTCACCGACTACACCATCGCCAACTACAAGGTCGAAAACGATGCCGCCTCGAGCGAGCGCTGCCGCCAAGCTGTGCTCAAGTGCCTGGGCCCCGCGGGCGAGGGCCATTACCGCGGCACGCTTTCGGGCGAAGACTTCTCGGAGTACCTGCGTCGCGTGCCAGGCGTGCTCGCCTTTGTCGGCGCGCGCAATCCCCAAATCGGTGCCACCTATGCCCAGCACTCCTGCTTCTACAAGATCGACGAGAGTGTGCTCGCCAAGGGCTCCATGGTAGCCGCTCAGTATGCCATCGACTTTTTGGCCGAGCCCACGCAAGAAGAGCTCGACGGCCCCACGATCGCCGCGGTTGCCGAGACCAATCCCGACCTGGCCGCCAAGTTGCGCTCTGCCAAGGCAACGGCCGCCGAGGCCCGCGACGCCATGCACGACGCCCGCACCGCCCGCCATGCCGCCATCAAGGGCATTCACGATGCCCGTGCCGCTGCTCGCCACGAGGAGAAGCATAGCGAGTAGCCGTCACGCCCACCCATAACAACCTGGCTAGAGCAAAGCGTCGCTTATCATCCGCTGTTTTGGGTGGTGCCGATTGCGTTCGTGCTCGCGTTCGCGCGCGAGGAGGTGGCATCGAGCAAGCTAAAGCGCGGCATCGACATTGCGGTTATTGTTCTGTGC
>CABUSH010000057.1 GCA_902494195.1 uncultured Collinsella sp.
CTTTCCATCGGTATCGTGGGCCTGCCCAACGTGGGCAAGTCGACGCTGTTCACCGCGCTTACCAAAAAGACCGGCCTTGCCGCCAACTACCCGTTTGCCACGATCGACCCCAACGTGGGTATCGTCGATGTGCCCGATAGCCGCCTGCAAAAGCTCGCCGACATCGTCAACCCCGGTCGCATTGTGCCGGCGACGGTCGAGTTTGTCGACATTGCAGGTCTGGTGAAGGGCGCTAACGAGGGCGAGGGCCTGGGCAACCAGTTCTTGGCAAACATCCGCGAGACCGATGCCATCTGCGAGGTCGTGCGCTACTTTAAGGACCCCAACGTCATGCGTGAGGTGGGCCGCACGGGCGAGTTCGTCGATCCCGCCGGCGATGCCGACACCATCATGACCGAGCTCATCCTGGCCGACATGGGCACGCTCGAGAAGCAGCTGCCCAAGCTCGAGAAGGAGGCCAAGCGCGACAAGGAACTCATGCCCAAGTTCGAGGTCGCCAAGCGTCTGCTTGCCTGGCTCAACGAGGGCAAGCGCGCCGCATCCATGGAGATGACCGACGAGGAGCGTACCGCCGCCAAGGGCCTGTTCCTGCTCACTATGAAGCCCATCCTGTACGTGGCCAACGTGGACGAGGATATGCTCAACGAAGACCTGGCGCCCATCGATGGTGTTAAGCCGCTGCCCATCTGCGCCAAGATCGAGGCCGAGCTTTCCGAGCTCGACCCCGAGGACGCTGCCGATTATCTGGAGAGCCTGGGCCTGGAGCAGCCCGGCCTGGACGTGCTCGCTCAGGCTGCCTACAAGCTGCTCGGCCTGCAGTCGTTCTTTACGGCCGGCAAGATGGAGGTCAAGGCCTGGACGGTGCGCCAGGGCGCGACCGCCCCGCAGGCCGCCGGCGTCATCCACACCGACTTTGAGCGCGGCTTTATTAAGGCCGAGGTCATTGGCTACGACGACTACATCGAGCTCGGTGGCGAGCAGGGCGCCAAGGCTGCCGGCAAGTTGCGCATCGAGGGCAAAGAGTATGTCATGTCCGATGGCGACGTCGTGCACTTCCGCTTTAACGTGTAAGGACGACGCACATGTTTAAATTTGGAAAAAAAGCCGGCTACATGGGCATCGCGCTGCTGGTGCTTGCGGTGCTTCCGCTGGTGGTAGCGGCGTTTGTGATCCCCAACATTGGTCCCGAGGTGGCAACGAAGTTTAACGCAGCCGGCGAAGTGACGCGTTGGGGCAAGAGTTACGAGCTGCTGGCGTTGCCGGTGCTCAATCTACTGCTCGGCGTGGCGACGTATTTTACTGCCGGTCGTCAAGCAAAGAACAACGAGGAGTCCGCCGCCATGGCGCGCATCGTGTGCGAGCGCTACCTGCGCAACGGCTGCATCACAGGCGTGTTCCTAAATGTGATCAACGTCTACTTTATTTATTCAGCGATTACCGGCACGGGCTTTGGTCTGGGCTTTTAGCTCGCCCCTTTAGGCAGCGAGCCTGCAAGCATATTCGATGGCCGCTGCGAGGCCGCCGCTCGATCGTGGTTGAAAGACCACATCGGCGGCGGCCTCGTTTTCGTATCCGGCGCCGCGAAGGGCGAGCGCTATGCCGGCTTCTAAAAGGAGCGGCAGGCCGCGTTGACTGGTTGCGATTACGGCAGCCTGATTGAGCGAGCAGCCGTGCGCTTGGCATTGGATGGCAAGTTCACCTTGCGCCGGGCAAGGGACCAGAACGGCGGCGACTCGACTCGATAGCAATGCAAATGCTGTGCGCTCATCGGGCGAAAAGCATTCTGCTTCAACGACGACGAGCTTGGGCGGCGCGCTGTTTGTGCGAAGCGTGGCTCGGTACATGCGGACCGAAGAACCCGACATAGAAAACTCCTGTGTATTCGGAAAAACGTAAACTATAGTTTACGTTTATGTTCGGCTCCATTTCAAACTCGGCTGCATGGACGAACGTGCGAAACAGATTCTTGGTAGGCGGGTCGAAGAGACGCGCAAGGCCCTTGGTATCTCCAAGGTCGATTTTTGTGTGGCAGCAGGAATCAGCCGACCCTACCTCGACCGAATCGAAGATGGGACGGCAAATTTCACGCTCAAGGTTCTATTTAAGATTGCGCCCGCACTCGGCATGACGGTGTCAGAACTTCTCGATGGTATCGAATAGGGGATACCCGTCGACAACTGAACTACGCCATCGGGACGCGGTCGTGGTTGACTTGGCTGTAGAACAGGCGCTGAATCTCGGCCGCATCGCGTGACTGGCCGAGTGCCCACATAGTTTTGGCCACGAGCGTCTCGGTGGTCATGTCGTCGCCGCGTAAAATACCCGGATGGTCGGCGTAGGCACGGCCGACCTCATAAACGCCCAGGTCGAGGCCCTCTTCGGGGACCTGCGTGGTCATAACGACGGTGCGGCCCGAATCGACCCACCGGAAAATTGTCTCCTGGAATGACTCACCGGACTCGCCAAACTCGGGAATACCGCCAATGCCAAAGGTCTCCAGAATCACGGCGTCGTAGCTATCGGCAAGGGCGTCGAGAATGCCCGGATTCACGCCGGGCGTGAGCTTAAGGACAAACACGCGCGGGTCGATACTGTCGTAGAAACGAACCGGGCTCTCATTCTGATGCGTGCCGTGAAGCCCGTTGCGCACGATGCGGTCGTTGCGGATATAGGCGATGGGCGGATAGTTGACGCTAATGAACGCGTTGAAGCTCATGGTGCGCTGCTTGCGGGCGCGCGTGCCGGCAATGGCCACACCGCCAAACACGATTGAGACGTCGTGCGAGTGCTCGTCGACCGCATAGAGCAGGCTCTGGTACAGATTGAGCTTGGCATCGGTAAAGGGGTTGCCCATGGGCTTTTGCGAGCCGGTGAGCACGATGGGCTTGGGGCTGTCCTGAATCAGATAGGAAAGCGCTGCCGCGGTGTAGCTCATGGTGTCTGTGCCGTGCAGGACCACAAAGCCGTCGTGGTCGGCATAACCCTCGACGATGACGTCGCGGATACGCATCCAGTCACTCGGGCGCATATTGGTGCTGTCGATGTTCATGGGCTGCATGACGTCGAGCTCGCAGAGGCCCGAGATCTCGGGGACGCTCTGAGCGAGCTCCTCACCGGTCAGGGCGGGGGAGAGGCCGTTGCCGTCCTCGGTCGATGCGATGGTGCCGCCCGTGGCGATGAGAAGGATGCGCTTCATGCTGGTATTCCTATCGTATTTGCC
>CABUSH010000058.1 GCA_902494195.1 uncultured Collinsella sp.
CGGGCGAAGCCGGTGCGGATCCGCGCAGCGGATGCGCGGAATCCTATACGCCGCACCATTTGAGATTGAAGCTCCCGGCAACGGGGGCTTTTCTTTTACGTAAGCACCGCATGGATTCGAACCTCGGTCGAGGCGCGGGCGTAAAGCGGACTATTTCCTGTCGACTCGTGTAAGATTTCGAGTAGGTGTCGCGGCCCATCCGTGACCACTCCTTCTTCAAGCGACCGATCAGGGTGATACTTCGTGGCAGAGCGTCCGACATACAAGCTCAGGTTTCTCGATCCCAAGAAGCGCTTTCCGGCGATGCCCGAGCAGCCTGCGGGGCGCTCATATGGCGTGGTCTGGAAACTCTTTGGCGAGGACCCGCATGAATCATGCTATGTCGTCGAATTTGTCGGCAAAAGCCATGTGTCGCTTTTGGGCTACGTGAGCGTTTCGGGTGAGGCCTATAAGGTGGACCGTCCCGTTAACGAAGTATCGCTGCCCGACGATCCCGACATGCAGCTGATTCTTGACGAGTCCGATTCCAACATCGGTGAGATTGCAGTCAGGGGTACCGATGGGACGATGCGCTCCCGGGCGCGAGTCATCGGCTCTCCCGAAGGCCCCATGCGCGAGCAGTCCGATCACGAGACATGGAATTCGGCCCGCTCCCTTCCTTACGGCGAGTTCATGGCGTCGATGTTCCTGCGCTACGTGATATTTGCCAACTCCGAAAGCGCTATTGCGAACACGGCGGGCGTCGACGGTCTCGATGCGGACATGCAAAACGTTGTCGACAAGATCAAGCTCGTAAAGTTGCCCGAGCCGGTCGAGGTGTTTTTGGGCTTTAACACGTCACCGCTCCCCGATGCTATCGAGACGCTGCTTTACCGCGTTGACCATGCCGAGAATCCGAGCGGTATCGAGCGCTATGCCGCCACCCTTATGAGCGAAATTGACTTGCCCCGTCTGCGCACCATTGCCGCCAAGTCCGAAATGAGCCTGGCGCGCATCGACCGGTCAAAGCTGTTTTATCTCAATTTTGATCGTAGCTTGCTGGACCAGGACGAGATTGACATGCTGCTTGCCATCGAGTGCCGTCTCAACCGCCTCTCCGGCATCCTCGAGCGCATCGGGGCCGGATTGGCCCCTGCGGCATCCTCGCCGAGCCTTGAGGGCTGCGCGCTCTTTGATGCGTGGCATATCGCTAAGACGACCAACGATGTTCCTCGACTGCTCGATACGGCCTCGAGCGATAACCCGTGGGGCAAACCGGGTACGGTGGCTTGCCAGCCGGGCGGCGAGTGGGACGTGCGCACCCGTTTTGCGCGAATCGTTGAGGCGCTCAACGTGGTCACGCGGCTCGACTATACCTATCGAGTAAACGTTGCCGAGGGGATTATGCTCGTTCGGTTTGGGCAGTCTGTCGTTGATGCCATGCCGCAACGTGAATACGACGCTCAAGATGACGCCTGGCGCGAGCTGGACGAGGACACGCGCGCGATCTGGGCCGCGGAGCACGATGCGCGCGTGGCACTCACGCTTGCGGCAGCGTGTTTTGCCGCGGGCACCTGCATCACGCGCTGCTATGTGCAGATTGCTGCTCCCGACAGTGAGCAGGGCGAGCGCGTTGTTGCAACGTATTTCTTTGGGCGCGCGGCCTATCTGGCCGATTGCGTGCCTGTTGCCAAGGATCTTGAGAGCATGGACATGGACGATATGCCGTGCAAGCGTGTGCTTGAGGCGTATGAGTCAACCGCTCCGGAGACGATTGAGCCTGCGGAGGTTCATGCTCGTCCGCGTGATGACCATCGCACGCTTCCGCCGGCGCTGCGCGATTTGCTGCTTGCCGATACGGCTGACGAGTTGGAGGTCATGGAAGAGGACGACGACCCATACGTGGCCCGTGTTGTTGAATTGCGCGAGCAGGCAAAAGTCGACCGTACAGGTGCTTTTGAAGGCTTTTCTCGTCTTGTCGAGGAGTTGGAGGCTAAGTGCGCCGTCGCCGAGCTTTTAGCGACAGGTCCGGTTCAAACGCAGTTTTGCGATAACCAGCTGGTGCGCATGGTGCTACCGGTGTTGGAAGAAGACCGCTCTGTGCGGATCCTTCGTGCGCCCGATGCGCTGTACTTTGCCCAGCACGAGATTTGCAGCTTTTACGCCGAGCAAGAGGACTTTGAACGAGCACTGCCCGAGGTGCGCCATCTTTACGATCTGGCGCGCTCGTCCATGCAGTCGCACTTTGCGCTCATCAACGTGCTTGCGCGTCTGGAGCGCTTCGACGAGATTATCGAGGTGGCGCGCCACGGCCTACGTATTGCCAGCGATCGTTCTGCAATCGGCTACCTGTTCTATCGCTTGGCGTTTGCCTATTGGAATTGCGATCAGCTCGACCTGGCGCTGGCTTGTTACCGTCTGGTGCCGCGCGGCGAGGAGTCGGGCAGCAGCGCGCTGGAAGAAATGCAGGGCCTTATGAACGAGATGGGCGTCAGCGAGCCTCCGACGTTCGAGGAAGCGGTCGAGACCATCCGCAAGGCTGGACTCGAGCTGCCGCCAGTGTCCGCCGTGACGAATCAGCTGGCAGATGCCGCTGTGCAACTGGTCGACAGCGGCTTCTTTTTCCTGGCACGCGGTTGCATCTTCCAAATGTGGCGCACCATGGGCAACGACGAGCTCGGCTCCCTCAACCGCTCGCTGGGGTAGGCGAAGCCTCCAAGGGGGAAAGGATGCTAGGCAATTAGAAAATTTCCTCTTGCCCATCCTTGGCTGTTTGGTTACTATAGAACGGCTGTTACGGAGAGCTGACCGAGAGGCCGAAGGTGCTCGCCTGCTAAGCGAGTATGCCCCAAAAGGGCATCTGGGGTTCGAATCCCCAGCTCTCCGCCAGTA
>CABUSH010000059.1 GCA_902494195.1 uncultured Collinsella sp.
CGACGGCGCAAAACAACGTGCTTTCGCGATTTTTCTCGACATTGAAGGAACGCTCGGGCGGCGTTGCCGGCGTGCTCGACGGCGTCATGGATGTTTGGGGACGGCTACTCGTGGGATACGGTGATATCCAAGGCTCAGCCGACGAACTTATGGACGAGATGATTAAAGGCCTAGGAGGGGGCAGCGGCGCGTTGGGCTCCATCGCATCGTGGCTCGGCGATACCGTTTCGGCGTCCGTGGCGGCGCTGGGTTTGGAACCGTGCGACTTGCGCCTGCGAAAGCCGGTGCTGACCGATTCCGCCAATATCATTAAGAGTCCGGGGTCTGACATTGCGGGTCTCTCTCAAGCGCAAGACAAACTGCGAAGTATTCCGTTGGGCGTGACCGATCCCAAGGCGCTTTGCGAGGCGTTGGAATATCAAGTCGAACGCACCATTAACGGTACGGTGTTCACACTTGCGGAGATTCCTCTGCCCGGCGGCGGCTCCATCCCGCTCACCGTCGATGTCGCCACGCTGGTTGGCGCTCTGGGCGGTGGGTCGTAATGAGTATCCGCATGCGTCTGCGCGAGGAGCGCGCCCAAGCGACGGTGGAGATGGCAGTGGTTACGCCCGTTTTGCTGGTGCTGGCACTCATTGTGTACAACGTCATGATCTTTGCCAGCGCTGTCGCGCGCTTCGACCGCGTGGTGCCCGACATCGTGCTAGCGCATGCCGTGGCGTCGGAGGGGGAGGGCGACGAAAGCTCTGCCGATGCCTCGGCGACGGTTCAGACTCAAATTCTGAATGCCATGGAAGGCTATGACTTACAGATCGAAGTGTCGAGCGAGCAAGGCGCGAAGGCATCGGATGGTGGCCTGCTCTCCCTATCCGGTACGTTTAGGACCTACACCTGCACCATGCACTATGAGCCGTGGCCGACTTCTCTCAGCATCGCTGGCGTTCCGCTGGGGGCGCCGACAACGTTGTCGCACGAGCGCGCGGTGACGGTCGATCCGTGGCGCCCGGGGGTGGTCATGTGACCGCGGTCTCGTCCTACATCGCCTACGCGCGGGCACTCAATAGGCTGGGTTGGACGCCGGCCGAGTTTGTGGTGGCGGAGTCGTTTGTCGTGCGCCTGCGCGGCATGCTGGGACGGCGTCCGGTTGCCGCCAACGGCCTGCCGCTCGTCATGGCGTTTCCACGCTGCTCTTCGGTCCATACGTGTTTTATGGCCTATCCCATCGACATCGCCTTCATCGATCGCGACGGCAATATCCTCGCGCGCTACGAAAACGTCCGCCCTTGGCGTATGTGCTCCTGCCCCGGCGCCTGGGCCGTACTAGAGCGTCCTTCAATCATTGTTTCGACCCCTGCTCTCCAACGCGTGCCGGCTTAAGAATTGGCGACAGTGGACTTTCGTCATACGAAATTGGGTAAGATGGAGGAGAAGATGCATGGATGTTGAGATTCACCCCAACGCTAAAAAGCACCTGACGGAAAAGCAGGTGCTTAGCGCTTGGCTTGCGGTTACTGAGTGCATTCGTCGCGAGTCGAAGGACGAGCCGCCGAGATGGCTTGCGATTGGATGGCTCCCAGACGGACGAAGCGTGGAGCTTGTCGCGGTCGAGCTTGTCCGTGGGTGGCTTATCATTCATGCCTTGTCTCCAGTCCAGAAGAAATTTTGGCAGGAGATTGAACAGGCTCGGCAAAGGGGTCGATGATGGGCAAGACGTATACGGCCGCTAATGGTCAGGTTGTAACGGATGAAATGA
Organism: uncultured Collinsella sp.; assembly: GCA_902494195.1. Classification (GTDB taxonomy): domain Bacteria; phylum Actinomycetota; class Coriobacteriia; order Coriobacteriales; family Coriobacteriaceae; genus Collinsella. The sequence continues at coordinate 1,754 of CABUSH010000059.1, forward strand.
TTGACGCGTGGTGCGAGTCGTACGAGCGCGGAGAGTTTCCGGATGGCGAACACACCGTTGGTGGGATCGTGCATGGACGGCCCCCGCTCTCAGGTGAGGGGACGGCAACGCTGTCGGTCAAGATTCCTCTGGGAATGAAGGAGGCCATTCGTCGACGGGCGGCTGCCGAGGGGATGACGCCAAGTGAGTTTGCCCGTGCGGCTCTGAGTGAAAAACTTCTTGCTGCCGGCTGATGCCTCTGACGTGCCGATTTATAGAACCGAGGCTGTGCTCAAAAACTTTTTTAAAATTCTCGGTTGACCGGAACGCGTCCTTGGTTATACTAATCAAGCCTTGAAACAAGGCACACCTCAAATGGCTGGGTAGCTCAGTTGGTAGAGCAGAGGACTGAAAATCCTCGTGTCAGGGGTTCGATTCCCTTCCCCGCCACCTTGAATTGACTAGGACCTCTGCAAAGGGGTCCTTTTCTTTTATGCAGCCCCCACATGGAATCGAACCCCGTGAGGGCGCGGAGCTGAGTAAACGCGTAAGCGTTTGCCAGCGCAGCTCGCAAGGCGCGTAAGCGCCACAGCGGTCCGTCCGCGCAGCGCGCGGACGCGATTCCCTTCCCCGCCACCTTGAATTGACTAGGACCTCTGCAAAGGGGTCCTTTTCTTTTATCGAGGGCTCTGCGGAAATTGCGTCCCGGAATTTGGCTTCAGAGTGGGATGCGCTTTCCGCTTTGATGTCGCTTGGGAAAGCGCGACCCGGAATCCGGCGTCAGAATGGGACGTGCTTTCCTTTTGCGGCCTTTGGCGGAAACTGCGTCCCAGATCTCGCGCTCAGAACGGGATGCATTTTCCGATTGAGGCCTCGAACGGAAAATGCATCCCAGTCTTTTGCGAAAAACGGGATGCGCTTTCCGGCCGCCTACTTCCGGCGCATATGTACATCTCGGCGCGCCATCTCGGGCCCGCCCAGATATTCCTCCCGCTTTTGCGCCACTTTACAGACCGTTCGGTCGTCTGTCCGCACGCGCGGGTATACTCAAAACGATACTTTTCCTATGCAATACGATGCAGGCTCGGCCTGCACGATCCGA
>CABUSH010000060.1 GCA_902494195.1 uncultured Collinsella sp.
ATCAGGGCGACGCCCAGGACGGGCACGTTGGCGTAGGAGCACAGCAGGAAGCCCAGGAAGTAGAAGGGCACGAGCTGCTTGGTGAGCACCAGGCGGCCGAGCATGGCGAAGCCCATGGCAGGCAGGATGTTGGCTGCAACGCCGAAGCCAGCAAGGACAAAGGGCGGGATGAAGTCGAGCAGGCCCTGGATGGCGTCAGCACCCAGATAGAACGACAGCGAGCACAGCAGGAACGCCATGATGATACCGGTCAAACCGATCAGGAAGTGCATCGCATAGACGCCCTTAAGGTTGCCCTGGCCGGAGAAGACATCAGCGCGGTCAACCAGGATCGGCAGGGCGGCGTTAAGGATGTTCTTGATGGCAAGGCACAGCGTGGCGATGGGCATAGCGAGCGCGATGGCTGCCTCAGTGCTCTGGCCCAGCTGGATAGCGAAGGCGCAGGCGAGCACGCCGCCGATCGTCTCATCAGGCGGCACGTAGGCGCCGATGGAGATCGAGCCCATGAACAGCAGCTCCAGACTCGCACCGATCGCGAGGCCGGACTGCAGGTCCCCCAGCACCAGGCCCACGAGCGGGCACAGGACGATGGGGCGGAACGCATAGAGCGTACCGAGCTGGCAGTCGAACTTACCAAATGCGGCGATAAGTCCGATGAGGATTGCTTGGGTAAGCATATATCCCCCTTTCCTAATAGGACACTACGAAGAGCTCAGACTCTTCGAAATTGAACGCCTAGAGCACGCTGGCGCAGTCGACCTTGGGGTCGTCGGCCAGGGGTCGAATCTCGACCTCGACGCCACGATCCAGCATCTCGCGCACATCGGCTTCCTCGGCCGCGGTCAGGAAGATCTGACGAGAGACCTGACGAGCATCGGGACGCTTCTCGTCCTTTGGCTTGGTGTTGCCCAGGTTGACCGACTTGATCTGCGGGCAGCCCTCAACAAGCTGCTTTGCCTCAGCAATAGTGGCGACACAGATGATCATCTTGTACTTGTCGGTCACGCCCGAGTTGATAGCTTCGATTGCATGCTCCATATCTTTGATGACGAGCTTGCAGCCGGCAGGCTTGCCCATCTTGAGCGTCGTCTTCCACACCGGGTCGTTAGCGACCTTATCGCCCACGCAGAAGATGCAGTTGGAGCCAAGGCCCTGAACCCAGGAAACTGCGACCTGGCCATGAAGCAGGCGATGGTCAACGCGAAGTAGCTGAATCATAATGTGACCCCCCAAAGGTCTTGTGCCGTCTTACGGCGTGTCAGTAGGTGCTGCGGATTAGAACTCTTCTTCCTCGTCGCCATCGACCAAAAGATCGTTGACAAACTTCACGCGCGTATCGTCCGCAGCGACGATGGCGCGAATCGTCTCCTCAACCGGCGCCGACTCGTCAGAGAACAGCAGCTGGATGAGGAGAGGAAGGTTCATGTTGGTAACGAGGTACGTGCGGGGACGTGTCTGGACGATCTTGGTGAACTCGTTGTTGACGCTGCCGCCAAAGAGGTCGGTGCAGACAACGACATCATCGTCAGCAGACATGCCTGCCAGCAGTTTTTGGGCCTCCTCGGCCACGTCCATGCGGCCATCGACGAACATCGAAAGATCGTGGACGTTGTCGCGAGCGCCCGAGAGCAGTTCGACGCTCTCCTTGATGCCGGTAGCGAAGTGCGCATGGCTGGCGATGATGTACTGTCTCATTCTGTGTTCCTCTCAATAGCCCGGCACGTTCCCGCACCCGTTTTCTTTAGTAGTCGAACTGGTGATAGTAGCGACGATACTTGAGGTTGTGCTTGGTGACCGTCTCGTAGTAGCGAGCCAGGCGGTCGGTCACAAGCACCGTCAAAATCCACGGGGAGACGATGACGCGGAACTCGTCGTCAAGGCCGGGGATCGCGAACTCGGCGGTGTCGATGATGTTGATGTCGGTGTCGCCGGTCACGCCGCGGGTCAGGAACGCGCGGACGCGCTCGTCGAGCTTGCGGTTCTCGTCCTCGCCCATGAACAGGAAGACCGGGACGCCCGGCTCCACGAGCTCGAGGGTGCCGTGGAAGAAGTCGGCCGAGGTGATGTAGCGGGTGCGCTTCCACTGCATCTCCTCCAGGATGCACATCGAGAACAGGATCGTCTCGCCCCACAGGGCGCCCGAGCCGATGAACATGGTGTAGGGGGCCAGGGCGTACTTCTTGGCGAGCTCCTCGGCGCGCGGCTCGAAGCGCTTGCGGATATCGAGCATGTCCTTCCAGATGTCCTTGGTCTGCTCGATAAACAGGTCAAACTTGGGGAAGCAGCCACGGCGGTTGAGCAGGCGCAGGCCGAAGCAGTCGGCGAGGTAGTAGCCCTTCTCGCAGCCGCCCGAACCATGGTCAGAAGCCATGGCGACGCAGTTCTCGGCACCCACAGCCTGGCCGATGGGGCCCTCGGGCTTGGTCATGGCGTAGACACGAATGCCCATGTCCTTCATCTTCTTGACGGCCTCGAGGACCTCGGGGGTGGTGCCGGACTCGGAGGCGGTGAGCACGACGGACTTCTCGGTCATGCGCTTGTGGCCCATGGCGTTCCACTCGGCGGCGTGGATCAGGTAGACCTCGAGGTCGCGATCGCCGAACTTGTTCATGAGGTACTCGAGCTGCATGAGCTCGTCCCAGGTGCCGCCGACGCCCATCAGGAACACGGCGTCGTAGCCCTCGTCGGCGACCTTGTCGGCGAGCGCGGTCATCTTCTTGCCGG
>CABUSH010000061.1 GCA_902494195.1 uncultured Collinsella sp.
CCGCCGTCGGGACCGCGCCCGCCGCCGGCGCGCGTGCCTACGGCGTGTACCTGCAGGGAGCGGGCGCGGGAGTTGGCTCGGCCGGGTGCACGCTTTCCGTCGACGCCTCGTGGCTCGATGCGACCGGTACCGATGGCGGTGTTGCATGCACGAGCGGGTCGCTTGTGCATGCGCGCTTTGTGACGCCTGCGGGCGGGGCCTTCGGTGCCGGCGGCGTTGTGGATGCCTCCGGGGCCATCCCGCCGCCGCGCACGGCCATGCCGCCGGCGATCAAGCCGGCCACGGCCTCGTCCGTGACGTTTGCCCCGTCCGCCCGGGCATCGACGGTGCAGCCGTCCACAACGAGCGCTCGCGAGACGTGGATCGCGCACTGCGAGCCCGATGCCGCCAGGGACCCGGTGCCGCGGAGCGTCAGGTCGCCCCACACCTCCATGCCGCACTGCGTGATGTCCGCATCGGGCGCATGCGACTCCGTCACCGAGTTCTGCCCCACAAGCGTCACGACCAGGTCGCCGCCGGCGCCGATAGCATCGCCCGCGTAGCCGTCGAGCTCCAGATGGCCGGCATCGGTCCAGGACCAACCGGGGCCCGACACGCCCGGCTCGCGGTACGTCGCGCCCGCGATGAACAGGCTCTCCGCGCCCGCGGCACAGGAAGGCCCGCCCAGCAAGACGCATAGGCAGGCCATAGCGACGATCGCAATGTAATGACGGCTGATGTAGGACTCGGCGGCAAACATACCCGCTCCGATCTTCGCAGGAGCCAATAGAATGTGCACCAGAAAATGCCCTGGTGGCAGCGACTATTAGTTTAGCGAGATCGATGAGGGGGCAAAGAGAAATCGCGTGGACGATGTCCACAATTAGGTGTAAATCGTTTTGCCAGTCGGTGAAAGGAAGGATCAATAATTCCAGACGAAAAAAGCACAGCGTTCATCTGCTGTTTCTTTCAGCGAAATAATCGAACGACATGCCAAGCTTTTGAGCGATAACCAGGTGAGCGGCGATCCATGCACGCTTCTGTCTAAGTCAACAACGACGAACCCAGCATGCGAAGCGGACTGCAGCGCAAGCGGAGGAGCGCCGAGCCCTTGAGTTCAGGCGCTACCGAACATAACGTCCCCCGGTGCCCCCGCTGACGAGGATTGTCGTTGGTACGGTTTCATTGAAGATGGAACCTCTATCGCTTCTTGATCACCTTCGCAGGCACGCCCGCGACGACCACGCCCTCGGGTACGTCGCGCGTGATGACCGCGCCTGCGCCCACGATGGAGTTCGACCCCACCGTGACCCCGCTCATGACCTGCGCACCGTAGCCCACCCACACGTTGTCGCCGAGTACGATGTCCGCCTCGTCGTGCCCTTGGCGGTTCACGGGGACGTCGGGGTCGGAGTGGCGGTGCATGTCGGTGCGCAGGTGCACGGCGTAGGACACGAGGCAGTCGTCGCCGATGACGATCTTAGCCCCGGGCGAGGCGCACAGCATGCCACCGTTCACGTAGGAATTGCGTCCAATTGTTATGTTCTCAGGATGGCTCAGCGAGACACCCCCCCCCACGTAACTATTCTCCCCGCAGCGGCACAGCGAGGTCTTGTAGGTCCCTAGGCACCTCATGCGGAGTCTCTCGAGGTTGTAGAAGAGCCAGCCGAGGGCGCGAAGCAGCATGCGAATCATCTCCCGACGAAGGACTTGAGGTAGCCTGCGAGCGCGCGCAGCCTAGACGGGCCATACAGCGCGAGTGAGAGGACGAGCAGCGCAGCATCGATAGCGAGCCGAAGGGCCAGTCGATCGGGCAGCGCGAGTGCGACGACGCAGACTGCGACGTAGGGCAGAAGCCCCCTGAGCATGAACGAGCGGTCGCGTATGCTCTGGTAGTAGTGCTCGCCTATCGCCGTCTTGAGCGCGAGGCCCACGGCCGCCGCGCCCCCGACCGAGACGGCTCCGCCGCCCAGCCCGAGCACGGGCACGAGCGCCAGCGAGAGCGCCACGCTCGAGGCGAGCGTGGCGGCAGAGATCAGCAGATTCAGCCCCGACTTCATCTTGAGGTTGATGCCCACCCCCGCCGTCTCGCCGATGGTGTAGCACAGAGGCCCCAGCGCTAGGAACGGTACAAGGCGCGCCCCCGCGGCGTAGTTCGGCTTGAACAGCAGGAACGCGAGGTCGACGATCATGGCGAGCAGCATGCAGGCGCTCACCGCCACCATGACCACGGCCTCGTGTACGCGCATGATTTTCCCCTGCTCGTCGCGCGCATGCTGGTAGACGTAGGGAGCCCAGAAGGCGTTGAAGCCGCTCTGGATGAGGTTGACGGCCAGTGACACGGTGAGGGCCGCCGTGAACACGCTGATGTTGGAGAAGCCTATGAGGGAGCGGATAGCGAACTGCGGCACATAGTTGGTGAGTATCGCGACCAGCCCCGACGCCAAGAGAGGCAGCGAGAAGCGGGCCTCGTCGCAGTAGAGGGAAGCCTCCCCGCGCAGGTCAGGGGCGGCGAGCTGCGCGAGCTCGTGCGCGGCGGCGGC
>CABUSH010000062.1 GCA_902494195.1 uncultured Collinsella sp.
GGCACCGAGGTCGGCGTCACCGAGCCCACGCCCACGTTCTCTTCGCTGTTCGGCGAGCCGTTTATGCCGCTCGATCCCATGGTCTACGCCAAGATGCTCGGCGAGCGCATCGCCGACGGTCGCACCCGCGTCTATCTGGTCAACACCGGCTGGATCGGCGGCGGTTATGGCGTGGGCCATCGCATCGAGCTTGCCTACACGCGCGCCCTGGTGGCCCGTGCCCTCGACGGTACCATCGAGGACAGCGAGTTCGTGCATGACGATATCTTTAACGTCGACATTCCCACCACGTGCCACGGTGTGCCCGACGGCATTCTGGTGCCGCGCCAGTACTGGCAGAGCACCGCTCGCTACGACGAGGCAGCGCACAACCTGGCCGTGATGTTCGAGGAGAACTTCGAGAAGAAGTACTCGCACCTGCCCGAGTCCGTCAAGGCCGCCGGCCCGCACGCCCAGGTGCCCGCTGAGGCCCGTCATCGCGGCCGCGGCCTGCTGGGACTCCGCCACTAGCGTCGCCTCAGGCCCAAAACCACCACAAAGGGGACGGGCGCCTTTGTGGTGGTTTTACTCACGCGAATGACTCGGGTTACAATACGCCTGACATATCGCCCCCTTCTCCGGATGGGGGCAGCGTAAGCGTTCTTGTGGCGGCACCGTAGGACTTTGAAGGTGGCCGCTGTGAGGGCGCTTTTTGTTTAGGCACCCGGGCTCGGGCGCATGCTATGAAGGGAGAGCACATGAAGAGTTTCGTTGCCGAGGATTCGTTTTGGGAGCTGTTTCCGCAGGCGGCTATCGGCGTCGTGGTCGTAAAGGGCATGAAGCCCGCGGCTCAGATTCCCCAGGAGGACGTGGGTGCAATCGCCGCGCTGCTTGACCGCGCCAACATCGATGCGGAGCGCCATCTGACCAGCGATACCATCAGCGAGAACGCGCCGGTCAAGGCATGGCGCGAGGCCTATCGCCTGTTCAAGACCAAGAAGGGCGCGCGTTGCTCAGTTGAGAACCTGCTCAAGCGCGTGCTCAAAGGCAAGCCGGTCGGCCACATCACGCCGGCGGTGGATATCTACAACACGATTTCGTTGACTTATGCGCTGCCCGTTGGCGGTGAGGATTTGCATGCTATTGAGGGCAATCTGCGCCTGACGGTGACCGACGGCGGCGACGCGTTCTTGCCACTTGGCGAGGAGGCGGATGATCCGACGCTGCCCGACGAGCTTGCCTATATCGACGATGCAGGCGCCGTGTGCCGTTGCTGGAACTGGCGCGACGGCGTTCGTACGGCGCTGTCCGACGATTCGGCCGATGCGTTCCTGGCGATTGAGTGCGTAGAGCCCGAGCGCATGGGGGATTGCCAGGCTGCGATCGATCGCCTCGCTGAGCTGCTCGAGCGGTATTTGGGAGCGACGGTTGTCGTTAAGACGCTTGTGACCCGCGACAATCCTTGCGTGGAGTTATAGCAACGCCTAAAACTTATTGAGGTTCAAACCACCACAAAGGTGCCTGTCCCCTTTGTGGTGGTTTTTATGTTGATGGGTTAACAAATGGGATATTTGGGTACGGGTGTTGCCTTGTGCGGCTAAGATGTTTACCCGTTAGCATCATGTAAGCGAAAGGCGGTCGTCACCATGCAGCAGAACGACGAGACACGTTTTGAGGACTTTGTCGGACTGATCAGCGGCCTCTACAAGGAGATTCAGCGCATCAAGACGTCCGAAGGTGCAAGGCTGGGCCTCAAAGGCTCCGACGTCATGTGCCTGTACTATCTTGAGCGCAGCAAGGACGGCCTGACTGGCGCCGACCTCGCCCGCATGGCCGGCGTTACCCGTGCCGCCGTTTCGCGCACACTGGCTCATCTGGAGGAGGGCGGCTACGTCGAGGTTGACGACTCGGGTGATGCGGCCGTCAAGTATCGTGCTCCGGTGCGCCTGACTGCCCTGGGCGGCGAGAGCATGAGCGAGGCCGATCGCATCATTCGCGAAGTGCTCGACACCACCGGTAAGGCCATGGGCGTGGAGCAGCGCGAGCAGATGTATGCGTCGCTGCGTACGATTCTCAACACCTTGCGCGAGATCTAAGGCCGCCAAGGCATTTGCTTCCAATTAACAACTGCATAGTCCCGTTTGAGCGCGTATGCCGTGCCGGGGCATTGCTGTCGAAATTCCCCGCGCGGGGTCCGCGCAAGAAAGGATTCACTATGTCCATTCGTATTATTACCGATTCCGCGAGCGATATGACGCCGGCTGAGCACCCCGCTCTGCGTGTTCTGCCGCTGTCCGTCACCTTTGGCACCGATGTGTACATGGATGGCGTCGACATCGATCACCAGCGCTTTTACGAGATGCTTGTGGAGCGCGATGA
>CABUSH010000063.1 GCA_902494195.1 uncultured Collinsella sp.
ACCAACGACGTGCTGTACAAGGAGGGCCTGGACCTTCTCGTCGTGCCCTCCGCCGAGCTCTCCCGCGGCCGCGGCGGCCCGCGCTGCATGAGCATGCCCTTCTGGCGCGAGGACCTCTAGGGTCTTCAAGGACCCGTACAGGTCATAATATATACATCTAGCTGCCATTAGATGTCTCCCATTGGGGCGGTGCGGGTTTTCGCACCGCCCCAATCTTGTATGAGGAACGTCAACACGATTGGATGACTGCTTTTGTAAGGAGCTTGGCCATGGACATCAAGACGATTGGCGTTGAGGAATGGCTCAACGTTTGGGAGAAGAGCGCCACGTGGGACATCGCCCAGTCGACGATCTCGTCGCTCACCATGGGCGAGCTGCGCGCGCTCGATGAGCAGGGCGGCGCCACGTTCTACGAGCGCCTGGACCGCGAGAAGATGAACTACGGCTGGATCGAGGGCTCGCCGGAGTTTAAGGCCGAGGTTGCCAAGCTGTATCGTCGCGAGGTCAATCCCGATCACATTCTGCAGACCAATGGCTGCACGGGCGCTAACCTCAACGCCATCATGGCTGTGGTCGAACCCGGAGACCACGTTATCGCCGAGTGGCCCACCTATGCGCCGCTCTACGAGATTCCGCGCACGCTGGGCGCCGAGGTCGAGTATTGGGAGCTACGCGAAGAGCTCGGCTGGAAGCCCGATATCGAGGAACTCAAGCGCTTGGTGCGCCCCGACACCAAGCTCATCTGCATCAACAACGCATCGAACCCCATCGGTACGGTGCTCGATGCCGATATGCTCGGCCAGATTGCCGAGATCGCCCGTTCGGTGGGCGCCTACGTGCTGAGTGACGAGGTGTATCTGCCTCTCGAAAATACTGAGTCCTTTATGTCGATGGTCGACGTGTACGAGAGGGCCATTGTCACCAACTCGTTGTCGAAGACCTATTCGACGCCTGCGGCCCGCGTGGGCTGGGTCGTGGCCGACGAAGAGGTGTCCAACCGCATCCGTACCTATCGCGATTACACCATGATCTGCGGCGGAGTGTTCAACGATGACCTGGCGACCTATGTGCTTGAGCACAAGGATAAGATTCTCGAGCGCAATCGCAAGATCGTGTTTGGCAACCGCGATATCGCGCAGGCTTGGATCGATACGCAGCATCGCGTTTCCTGGACGGCCCCGCAGGGCGTGTCCACCTCGTTTATCCAGCTGGATATTCCCGAGGATGACGAGGAGTTCTGCAGGCGCCTGCTGTCCGAGAGGGGAGTGCTGCTGGTACCCGGTAGCCGTTTTGAGCTTCCCTGCGGCGCACGCCTGGGCTACTGCGCGAGCGAGGACGTTCTGCGCGAGGGCCTGAGGCTGTTGGGCGAGGCACTGGCGGAGTTTGATCGCTAGGATTCCGATGATCTTCGAGGGCCTTATCCAAATTGGTCGAAGATAATCGAAAACGGATCCGTTTCCCTAGGGGAAGCGGATCCGTTTTTCCATACCGAGAAGTCAAGTTGTTACAAATGGGGCCGTAAAGCGAGTCGGTATCCGCCGGGCCTTATACTGAGCTTCCGGTGAACGGTATCAAGCGTCTGGTAAACGGTAATTTGTTTACCAGAAATGAATAGGACAAACTTTTTTCTGAATAAAAATGAAAATGGTTGAGACGTGGTACGAATCGCTAATTCTATTCATAGCTTTATTGGAAATATACAATTTGAGGGTGGTTTAACAAAGTTTAGTTCCATTTGATTTCTGGATTGAAAACGCGTTTAAGCACGTAAATACGCTTTATTAAGATGAAGTGTGCCATGCGTGAAGTATATGTGTATGCCGTTCACCCCCTATAAAAAACCGTTCGGGGGCAAGGTGGAAGTATGAGCTGATTTTGGATATAAATATGTCGTCAGCAATAACGCCTCACACGGAGGGGCGCTAACGAATCGGCCCTGACAAGGGCCCGAAAGAAAGGTAGGAGGCCATGACGAAAGGTCTGCACGTGCCTTCCGAGATCGGCAAGCTCAGGAAGGTCTGCCTGCACCGTCCCGGCGACGAGCTCCTCAACCTGCCGCCCGA
>CABUSH010000064.1 GCA_902494195.1 uncultured Collinsella sp.
ATCAGGGCGACGCCCAGGACGGGCACGTTGGCGTAGGAGCACAGCAGGAAGCCCAGGAAGTAGAAGGGCACGAGCTGCTTGGTGAGCACCAGGCGGCCGAGCATGGCGAAGCCCATGGCCGGCAGGATGTTGGCGGCCACGCCGCAACCATCGATCACAAAAGACGGGATAAAGTCGAGTAGGCCCTGGATGGCGTCAGACCCCAAGTAGAATGCGCCGCCGCACAGCAAGAAGTACTCGACGCAGCCCCAGATTCCAAGTCCCCAATGGACGGCGTAAATGCCTTTGAGATTTCCCTTGAGGGCGAACTTGTCTGCCATATCGACAAACACGGGGAACAAGGCACTGGTAATGTTGTCGAACGTCAGCGAAAGGACGGCGATGGGCATGGCGAGCGCGATGGCCGTCTCGGTACCCTGACCGAGCTGAATGGCAAACGCGCAGGCGAGTACGCCGCCGATGGTTTCGTTAGGCGGCACGTAGGCGCCGATGGAAACCGAACCCATGAACAGCAGCTCCAGGCTGGCGCCAACGGCAAGGCCAGTCTGCAGGTCCCCCAGCACCAGGCCCACGAGCGGGCACAGGACGATGGGGCGGAACGCGTAAAGGGTGCCGAGCTGGTAGTCGAGGCATCCAAACGCTCCGACTAAGCCGACGAGGATTGCTTGGACAAGCATAGTTCCTCCCAATTAAGAATCTCGAACCGTCGTCACTCCCGTCGCGCGCGCGGCTGATATCAATTCCGGGAGTTCGATCACATGGCTCGAAGCGCACCTGGTGTGCTGCTAACACCCATGCCAGGCACAAATGATTTGATACCAATTATAGGTATGCAGGTTCTTACTATTTAATACCACTCGCTCAGCGGGGTGTTTTTTACCGTAAACGGCAGACGTATCCCATCAGGCGCGCTCTTTGTTTCGATGGCGGACAAGCGTCACCAGAAAGCCATCGCCAAAGGCATCGGATGCCAAGTTGGCCACAATCACCAAAACGATAATCGCCGCGCCCAAAAACTCGTTCCAGCGAAAGACCTCGCCAAAGAGGAGCGCCGACCAGCAGGGAGCGAGCACGACCTCACTCATGCAAACCAAGTTGGCCGCAAACGCGTTGGTGCGCGCAATCCCCTTGGCATACAGCACGCTCGCAAGGCCACTGCAAAAAAGGCCATGCACCAGCATGAGCCCCCACTCAAAGGGTCTCACGGAGTCTAGAGCGCCGGCAAAATAGACGATCGGCAGCATCGAGATACCGCAGGAGATGAGCGAGGACACCATGGGCGACGCATCGGGGCGAGAGTTCAAAAAGAAACACAGCCCAAAGGTGGCGCCCGAAATGACGGCAAGCAGGTTGCCGAGCATGCCCTCGGCACTCAAATCGCCTAAAAAGAAAAGTCCCATACCCGTAAAAGCAACCACCACGGAGGCAATCTTCGCAGGCGAGGGCAACGTGCGAGTTGCGAGCGATTGATACACGATAACGAAAATCATCGAAGTGTACTGCAGAACGATCGCGTTGCCGACCGTCGTGAGCTGGTTGGCAAAGTTAAACGTGGTGCCCGTTACGAAGTTACAGACGGCCACAAGGACAATAAGACGACTGACGCGGAGGACGGGCCTGCCGACGAGCAGGATAAAGAGCGCCATAAATATTGCCGTGACGGCACCGATCAAAAGAGCTGACTGCGAATTGGCGCGAACGAGGATGCCGATAAAACTCCACAAGAGCGCCGTGCCAAATAGATACATCGCCCCGCTCACGCCATTATCGGGTGGATTGTCAGATCGAATCACGAAGCACCTCCAGCTAGCTTTCGGTAATAAAAAACGGCGACCGCAATGGGTCGCCGTTTCCCTTGGGGGCAGAATAGAACGCAGGAGCCTACGCCAGCACGCCGAAGAACGCGCCGATGATGCCCACGACCATGGTGGCCACGATCAGCACCATGGGGTTGATCTTCTTGGACAGCAGCCAGTAGTACAGCCAGAAGGCGATCATGCC
>CABUSH010000065.1 GCA_902494195.1 uncultured Collinsella sp.
GGCATGATCGCCTTCTGGCTGTACTACTGGCTGCTGTCCAAGAAGATCAACCCCATGGTGCTGATCGTGGCCACCATGGTCGTGGGCATCATCGGCGCGTTCTTCGGCGTGCTGGCGTAAGGGCCCGGCTGCATAGATTTTCGTTGCAACCTGGAAAGGGGATGGAGCAGGCCTATGCCCTCCATCCCCTTTTTGTATAGAAGGAGTTCGTATGTTCGCGAAGGATCGCGAAGCAATGCGCCTGACGCCGGCGGAGGTCAGGCTGATTCTTATTGAGTCCCTGCAGTGGTGCGCCAACAACGCGGTCTACTTTTTGGGGCTTATCGGTGCGGCCACGTATGATCTGGCCGGTACGGCCTTTTTGGTTGCCGCCATTACGCTCGTGCGCAATCTTATGACGTCGGCGGGCAATATGGTGTCGGGTTCGGTCATCGATCGCTTTGGACCGCGCCGGACGTCATTTGTGACGTGCGTGATTACGGCTGTGCTATCGCTTGGCGTGGGGTTGGCGCCGCTGTCTGTCCCCGGGCTTGTGTTTGCCGCGTGCGTCTTGGGGCTTGCGGGCGGCTTTATCAACACCTGCACGCATGCGTTTCCGGGATACCTGGAGTCGACCACCGAGGGCCGTACCCGCGTGAACGGTCTCATGGTGTTCTACAGCAATATCGCCTATACCGCTGGCCCGCTGCTCGGCGGTGCCATCGTGAGCTGTTTTGCCACGCAATCGGTCTACCTGCTCATGGCGGGCATGATGGGTGTGGCGGCCGTGCTCTCCTTGGGCTGTCACGAGTGCGTTGTTCCCGCAAAAGGGGAAAAGCCGAAGGGCGGTATTCTGGGCGGCATGGCCGAGGGTGCGCGACTTACGTTTCGCGACCACGACCTGCGCCTCATCTTTATCTCGGGCTTTTTGGGATTCTTTGCGTTTGGCGCGTTTGATTCGCTTGAGTCGTTGTTCTACCGTGATGTGCTCAACGTGGATATCGTCTGGCTGGGCTGGCTGTCCTCGGTCGTGGGCCTCACTTCCTCGGTGGGCGCGTTCATCCTGACCAAGCTTTCTGCTCGCCATGTCAACCTACGATTGCTGCTCGGCGCGCTCATGGCCGTGGGCATTGGGTCCATGGTGTACGTGGGCACCGATATGCTGGGGGTCGCGATTATCGGTCAGGCGATTAACGGTCTGGCCTGGGGGTTCCTGGAGCCGCTGCAGATGATCTTGATTCAGGAGCGCGCCGACATCAAATACCTGGGGCGCATTACCGGCTTTGTGCGTTTTGGCCTGATGAGCGCCGGCGTGGTGCCGCTGCTGGCAGCTCCGTTTTTGGCGGAGGCTCTGGGCGTCCAGACGGTACTGTTTGGGGCATCGACCATTATTGCGCTGGTAGGAACGCTGTTCTTTGTCACACAAGGGAGACGCCGGGGGCGTTAGCTATACATCAAATCCTAATTTAATACCACTCACCAGAGAATTTCGACCGTTCACCGAGGATTGGAACAGATTGAAAAGTGGTATTAAAAACACGTTGGGTGTATGTCTATAATTGGTATCGAAAAGAAACGCGATGTATAGATTCGCGTGCAGGACAGAAAGGAAAAGCCATGAAGGAAACCGAGAAGATCGAGATCATGCACTTTAGCCAGGAGGGCTACGTCGAGGACGGCAAGAACGTCTACGAGGCCGGCAAGAAGATGACCGCGCTCGCCGACAAGGTCGCCGACGAGGGCTACGACGCCGTGTTCCTGATGGGCGTCGGCGGCACCTGGGACGAGCTCATGCAGCTCGAGTACCTCATGAAC